>JAANMP010000100.1 GCA_011250595.1 Bacillus sp. MM2020_1
GAATAATAACGACCATTTAATGAAAGAACTGATATAATAGTAATATACACAAGTATAGTCCGAAATGGAGGATATGAATATAAATGGTTACCGGTGATGCGGCATATATAAAGAAAATTAATCGCTCTTTAATTATTAGAGAAATTATTAAAGAAGGAATGATCTCAAGAGCGGATCTTTCCAAAAGCACAAACTTAACCAGAGCCACTATCTCTGCACAAGTTGCTGATTTGTTAGCGGAGGGGCTAATTATAGAGACTCATCTCGAACATTTCACAGTTGGAAGGAAACCAATTATGCTCTCTTTAAACGGACAAGCTGGCTATGCGCTTGGTATTGATCTTGATTTTGGTCAAATATCATTTACATTAACAGATCTTCTTGGCTGTCCTGTTACATCCCATATTATTAGAATTAGTACAGTGGAATATACAGAAATTTATCATCTTTTGGTTGAACAAATTAAGAAGTACAAAACTGAATTCAATGACAGTCGTTATGGCATAGTCGGAGTTGTAATCGCCATCCATGGACTGGTCGGAAAAGATGAAATCATTCATTATGTTCCACGGTTTAACTGGCATGGTATCAACTTAATAAGTGATTTAGAAAGAGAAATCGATCTGCCGATTCATCTTGAGAATAATGCAAATCTAAGCTCTTTTGCAGAGCGTGTTTATATACATCATGAAACAGACAATCTGCTATGTACTACCCTCTATTCGGGTATCGGTCTCGGTATGATGATGAACGATGATTTTTTCCGAGGCAATGAAGGCTATGCCGGCGAAATTGGTCATATGATTGTTGTACCTGGAGGTAAACCCTGTAATTGTGGAAATAAGGGCTGCTGGGAAAAATATGCGTCAGAAACAGTTATATTTGAAAATCTGTCTGAAAAAAGACAAATTGAGAACCTTACCTACGAACACATTCAAACTTGGCTTGATGAAGACGACGAGGAAGTACATGAAATGATGGAACAGTTCATCTTCTATCTATCGATCGGATTGAATAATATGATTAATATGTATAATCCTGATGTGCTCGTCCTTGACAGTGAACTGCTGCGAATCTATCCAGACTCTCTTAATAAAATTACCAAGAATCTAAATTCTTCAATCAGTCATTATCGTGAATTAATGATCTCTACTATCGGAAATAAATCTTGTGTCCTTGGGGCATGTGCACTTGCTATCAAACAATTTCTGGATGTCCCGATGTTAAATTTACCCTATGATATAAAAACCAATCAAATTGGAAGCGCACTCATCTATTGATGATCACTCCTTATAGAACAAAAACCCCTTTAGCTTTTTCTAAAAGGGGTTTTTCCGATGTTATTAGGCACTTTTTAAATTATCATTAACCTTTTGTTTATCTTTAAGTTCATCAACAATCTTTTTATAAAGATCCTCAGTTAAATTATACAGAACAATTAAGATAACTGCTGCAATTAAGTTTAGTCCGGCTGGAACTAAGAACATTAATCCTTTTATACCAAGGAGTGTGCCTGCTGTTTGCTCTGCATTTGGAACATAACCGATTAATCCAAGGGCAACGCCAGGAATAAAACCAGCTAGCGCCTGTGCTAGTTTCCGGAAGAAACTGTAACTTGAATATACAATCCCTTCTGTCCGTTGTCCTGTTTTCCATTCGTGATAATCCACTGCATCCGCAACCATTACCCATGGTAAACCTAGTGCAAAGCTAAGACCTAGGCTTCCAATTGTAAGTAATATTATGAAAGTCGGTACGTTAGCTGGTAGAACAAAGTTGGCAACATCTGCGGCAATTCCAATAAAAAGACCGATAATAAATGTTTTCTTTTTTCCAAGTCTTTTAACAAGTGCTGGAATAAAAAATGAACCAATGACAGCGATTCCAATACTAGTAAATGAAAGCAAAGACATAAGACCTGGATTACCTAAATTATATTGTAAGTAATATAACTGAACAGCTGTGCGCAGGTTACTCCCCGCAACCATAAACAAACAAACGAAACATAGGGCAATTAGCGGTCTATTACTTAGCAATAATTTGAAGAGCTTTGACATCGGAACCTTTTCTTCTTCTTTTTTAGGCACCCTAACAACATTTTCATTTGTATTACGATAGCAAATATAATGGAATATTATCCCGATTAACGCCATCGAACCGATTCCTACGGTATATCCTAATTTTTGATCCGGAAAATATAAAACAATTGGGATAACAACCATCCCGGAAATAAGCATTGCAAATTGGCTCCCAATAGCTCGGAAGGATCCAAGAGATGCTCGGTCTACAGAATCTTGGGTCATGGAAGCTGCCAGTGATCCATAAGGAATATTAACAATGGAATACGACAACCCAAAGGCCATATAGGTTATAAAAGCAAAAGCAATTTTTCCTGTATCTGAAAAGTGAGGTGCCATGAAAGAAATGACCGTCATAATGGCAAGCGGAATCGATCCAAATAAAATGAACGGCCGGAACTTACCTCGTTTCCCTACCTTCCGTTTATCTATAAAAGCACCTACCGAGGAATCTGCAAATGCATCAAAAATCTTCGATACTAAAAATACTAGGCCGCCCCAATAAGCCGAGATTCCAAGAATATCTGTATAGAACTTCAGCAAATAAATTTGCCCCATATCAAACATAAATCCGTTACCCACATCACCTAAACCGTAGGAGACTTTTTCTTTTAAGGTTAATTTTTTTTGGGCACTATTCTCCATCATGACTCCTTCTTCCTTCTTTATTTATTAAATGTGTTTGAACTGTAACCCTTTTCAAAACTAGATAAAAAATATAGGGTTTGAATTTTGAGCCTGAAAAGGTTTTTTTAATTTGTTTATTAAACTAACAAATTGTCTGCATTGATAGAATACCACCGTCGACAAATTTCGTCAATAATAATTTGTAAGCGGTTATCATCTAGTTCATCACATTAATATCTATATATTTAGCAAAAATCAATAATGAAGTTCATAACATAACAGAAAAGGCTCCGATTCGTATGAAATCGGAGCCTTTATTTACCTATTTAATTTTAGCCTTTTCTCTTTTCAGCTAAATCAGCTGCAAGTTGTGCTGTACGCTGTTTGTTTAATGGATACAAGAATACGATCATTAGGAACACTACACCAAGTACAATTGCAGGTACTAGCGTACCTAGTGTATGAATTCCTTGTAGAGCTTCACTTGTTTGTTTTTCGGCACCTGCAGTGTAACCAACTGCTGCAATCGCTGCACCGCCCACACCACCGGCAACAGCTTGTCCGACTTTACGTGCCATAGAATAAATTGAGTAAACGGTTCCATCTTCACGTAAACCAGTTAAATACTCATGATAATCAATAACGTCAGTAACGAAAGCCCAAATAACAAGGTTGAAGAAACTATAACCAAACATTCCAACGGTTAAAACTCCGATAAATTGTGTTGCTGTTAAGTTGGGAAGGAAATATAGAACCGTGTATACAAGAGTAGCAAGTAATAAACCGCCAGAAGCCACTTCTTTTTTACCAAATTTTGAAACTAACGGTTTTACCATTGGCATACCTACAAATACAGCTATCGATTGAAGAAGACCAACCATACTCAATGCTTTAGCGTTTCCAAAGTAATCTTTAAATAAATACACGTTTACAGTACTAATTAACATGAAGCAAATTATGAACAGTAAAGAAAGGATAAGGAACACAATGAGTGGTTTGTTTTTACCAAGACCTTTTACCGTTTTGCCAAAGTTCGCTTTTGGTTTATTTGTTTCATCAATTACAATACGTTCAACAGATAATTTATAACAAGCCATATAACAAGCGAGTGCAAGAACACCGAAAATGATTGCACCTAAGAGGAATCGATTCGCATCTGCTTTATTATCAACAAACAAAATCATTGGTCCAACAACGTTTATGATTAAGCCTGCTAAGCTACCACCCATTGTTCTCCAGCTTGACAATGCCGTACGTTCTACAGGATCGCCTGTGATTACAGAAGCCATTGAGCCATAAGGAATATTAACTGTACTGTATAATGTTCCCCATAAAATGTAGGTTACATATGCATATGCAAGATAAAAACCATTAGACATTCCTGGGATGTGAACAAACATTAACACACCAACAATAACGAGTGGAAATGACATTCTTAAAATCCATGGTTTAAATTTTCCGTTTTTCCCTGCTTTTCTTGTGTCAATAAAGCGCCCCCACGAAACATCTGCAAAGGCATCCCACAGACGTGCAGCAAAGAATAGTCCGCCGACTACAGCCGGATTCAAATGATAAACATCCGTATAGAAAACCATTAAAAATGCGGCTACTAGAATAAAGAAGAAATCGTTCCCCCAGTCACCAAACATATAACCAAGTTTGTCTTTCATTCCAAACTTTCTAAATTCATTTGTTGAACCTTGTACTACAGCTGCTTTTTTTGCTGTTTGACTCATTTTTGACCCCTCCATTATGCATTTATTTTTGTAATTTACCCCTACAACCTATACCTTTAAATCATTTAAACTCTTTGAACCTTTAGTACTTTGAAATCCCTTTCAAACATTTTAAAAAAAAATATTAGTGCACTTTGTTAATTAGTTTAATGAACTAATTAATTGGTATAGTTGTATATTATCACCGACTATTTACACAGTCAACAGATTTTTGTAAGCGTTTAATAAAAAAAAATTCCAAATATTTTGAGCCCCTTTTCTTTAAGTAATCTAGTGGTTTCGTTTTGAACCAAAAGTCCGACACGTATTGTTCAAGAACGTCACTTATTGTTCATTACTGAGCAAAGTTATTTTTTTTATAATAAATATATTGAACTAAATATATAAAAAAGGTCGTGTATTTTATGGAGAAATTACTTTATGTAACTGCGAATCCAAAAGGGATCGAGAAGTCAAAGGGACTTAAAATAGGGGAAGCCTTCCTTGAGTCTTTCCAACAAGAGCGTCCCGACGTTGAGATTAAGAAAATTGATTTATTTTCCTTAGAATTTCCGCAAATGGACGCCGATTTAGTTTCTGCGAGGGGGAAATTAGCCGGTTACGGATATACCTTAGATCAACTTTCAGAGATTGAACGAGAAAAAATACTTAAAATGCATACTCTCGCTAATGAGTTTATCAGTTATGATTACTTTGTCTTTGTTTCTCCAATGTGGAATTTAAACTCCCCCGCCATTTTAAAAGCATTTATTGATAATCTATTTATTGCTGGTAAAACATTTGCTCATACCGTGAATGGGCCAAAAGGACTTTTAACAAATAAAAAGGCCATTCACCTTCAAACAAGAGGTGGACAGTATACTGGTACTCCTATGGAAGCGTTGGAATCGGGTGATCGTTATTTAAAAATCGCTCTTCGTTTCTTGGGGATTGGGGTAATGGATTCTGTTATTACTGAAGGATTTGATATTAATCCGCTTAAGGTACCTGAAATTCTTGCAACAGGACAAGAAAACGCCCGGCTTGCAGCAAAAGAATTCATACGTAAGTCTGTCACAATCTAGGCTAAAAATGACATTGGGTTTCCTTTAATAGAAGGAAGCCTTTTTTATTATCTATCTTTGTCATAAATATCAAATTCATTGTATAATTGGAAAGTTGCATGAATTAGATATTTAATATTTTTCAATAGAACAAGGAAAGTCATTCACAATACCAGGAGAGTCTTCATGTTAAAGGATTTTGTCTCAAATGCCACACTATTAATTGCTTCCTTTTCTATTATGGGAGTGTTATTTAAAGATAAGCCATTACACACTTCCTCACCACTTTCCACCAAACTCTATTGGGGCCTTTGTTTTGGAATTTTAGGAAATGTATTAATGGCATTTAGCATTCAAATAAATTCAAGTACTATTGCAGATTTACGCCATTTGGCCATTGTTATCGCTGCAATCTTTGGTGGTTATATACCCGGGTTGCTGGCTGCAATTCTGATTGCAGCAGGAAGAATCATTCTTTTTGGCATTAATGAATCGTCAGTTCTGGGATCGTTCGGAGCGATATTGACAGGGATACTTTGTGGGGGCCTTTCAAATATAAATATTTCAAGAACCCTTAAAGCTTTCCTAATGAATTTATTCGGGTTGTTTATTATTTCCATCATTTTTATGATTAGAATTGATAATTCACATGTCCTTCAAAATGTTTTAATCATACATAGTATTATATCCCTCATTGGTGGTTTTTTTGCCTATCATTTTTTTATTTTCGTGGTTAATTCGTATAGAGTACAGACTCAATTAAAACAGAATGTACTAAAATTGAAGGAAACGGAAGAGAGATTCCGACTCCTAGCTGAATATTCAAGCGATATGATTACCATGCACAATGAAAAAGCCGAATATATATACATTTCACCTGCAGTTAAAGAAATTATCCATTTTGAATATCCTGAACTTCTTGGTAAAAGGATGGATGATTTTATTCATCCTGAAGATATTGAGTATACAAAAAAGATGTTTGAAAAAGCACTTCACAAGGGTGTGGCTGAATCAACCTACCGATACCGGACAAATATGGGAGATTACGTTTGGATTGAATCCACTCTTAAAAGTGTCCATTTTGAGGAAGATGGAAGCAAAAAAGTGATTATCGTTTCAAGAAATATTACCGATCGAAAACTAACGGAACAAAAATTACAAGAAGCAAATGAATTGCTAAATCGTCTCTCCTATATGGATGGTCTAACAGGGATAGCCAATCGAAGATATTTTGATGAAACGCTTGACAAAGAATGGGCGAATTCTGTTACAACCCATTCGCCAATCACCTTGATTATGTTCGATATTGACTACTTTAAGAAATACAATGATACTTATGGCCATTTAACCGGTGATTTTTGCTTACAATCCATTGCACAAGCTATTAACAATCAAATGGCTGTTAACTCCCATTATACTTTTTGCCGTTATGGCGGAGAGGAATTTGCTCTCATTTCCCCTTCCATAACCATCGAGGAAGGGATGAAAATTGCATATCAAATTCAAGAGACAATTAAAATACTCAAAATCCCTCATATTAATTCTGAGATTGCTGATATTGTTACCCTAAGTATTGGAATAGCCACAATGGTTCCAACATCTTTTGAAAAACCTCAGGCATTAATCCAAATGGCTGATTCGGCATTATATTTATCTAAAACAAAAGGTAGAAACACAATTTCATCTTCTCATTTATGTTTGGAAGGCTTGTAAATAAACAGGCCTTCCTTTTTTTATCAAATTTAAACATATTTTTCTAAATATTTTGCACATTTTGTTGTATAATGAGGAATATACAAGTAAAATTTTCCTATCAGCCCTTTATGGATGGTGATGTTAATGGAAATTACGAAACATCTTTTTTTGAACCTTTCAATATATATCATCATTTTGTTTTTTTGTTTGATTTTTTTCGACAATTGTAAAAAAATCACCATTTCTAAGCCCTCACTTACGATTTTTTTTATTGCTATGTTATGGTTATGTATTCAATTCTCATACAATCCGATTCCTTCTGCCAGATATGATTTAAGGATTATTCCTCTTGTATTAGGTGCCCTATACATTGGAATTGGCCCGATTCTAATTGGATCAATTATTATCATAAGAGGTTTCTATGGCTTTGATTTAGGCTTTTATTTAACAATGATGCTTTATGCACCTCTCACAGTAGTATTTTGGCGATTATATCCATGGTTTTTAAAGCAAGTGCCCGCACGCCGCATTTTCGTGACCGTATGTTTAGGAATATCCCTCGGCATATTGATAGTCATTGGGACGAGTTTCGCCCATCCCCATTCTAATTGGCTGGATGCTTGGACAGCGTTCCTGTTCATTCCCTCACTCGGAATTGGGATCATTTCATATGGAATTGAATTTGTCAGAAGAAATAATGAAATGCAACAGGAGCTAATTAAAGCTGAAAAGTTAAAAGCAGTTGAACAAATGGGTGCGGCCATTTCCCATGAAATTCGAAATCCATTAACAGCTGCCAGCGGATTTGTTCAGCTCCTGCAAGATGATTACCTTTCTAGACAAAAACGGAAAGAATATTTATCGATTGTAAAAGAGGAGTTAATTTCTGCTGAACGGGTTATTCAAGACTATTTAACCTTTGCCAAGCCATCACTTGAGGCATTTGAAGAACTAAATGTAAAAAGTGAATTACGTCAAATCATAAATATACTTCAGCCAATAGCGAACCAAAATTCAGTCGAGGTTAATACGGACTTTTCCGTTATTGGGTTCATAAAAGGGGATCGCCAGAAGTTTCGGCAATGCTTTGTGAATGTCCTTAAGAACGCAATTGAATCCATGCCTAATGGAGGTTATTTAACAATAACCACTGAGTACAGTAAAAACTTCGTGACCATTGGTGTGAAAGACACAGGTGTTGGAATGACCATTGAACAGTTGGAGCGATTAGGGGAACCCTTTTATTCAACAAAAGGAAAAAATGGAACAGGCTTGGGGATGATGGTGGTCTATAGCATTGCTCGTGCAATGGATGGAACCATTTGGGCTGAAAGTGAAATAGGAGTAGGAACCACGTTTTATTTTAAATTTCCAACCATCTCTTCCATTATGAAAAGTGAAAATATTATCAGTTAAAACAAACCGACAAAAGGTAAACTTTTGCCGGTTTGTTTGTTTTTATTTTCCGATAAACATTTGGGTCCAGTGTTTGCCTGTCTCTTCAAATCCTACCCCAATATGAGTATAATTTGAACTTAAAATATTTTTGCGGTGCCCTTCACTGTTCATCCAGGCAGTTACTACCTCTTGTGGTGTACGTTGTCCTTGAGCAATGTTTTCACCTGCAGATTTATAGGTCACACCAAAGTCCCTCATCATGTCAAATGGAGATCCATACGTAGGGCTTGTATGTGAGAAATAATTTTTTTGCTGCATATCCAGTGATTTTTTCTGAGCGACACTGTTTAGCTGGGTATCTGCCTTTAATGCTGGCAGTCCGTTTTTACTTCGTTGTGCATTAGTTAAGTCAATTACTTGTTGTACGTATTGACTAACAGTTCCAGTTGTTGGAGCATTTTGCGTTTGAGTTGTCTGTTTTGGAGCTGGTGTTGCTTGTCTTGTTGGTGTTGTTTGCTTTGGTACTGGTGCTGGTGTTGTTTGCTTTGGTACTGTTTGATGAATTGGCGCTGGTTGCCCTGTTGGTGCAGGCTGCCCTGCCGGTGCCTGTCCTGTCGGTCTTTGCTGCTGGATATAAGGTTGTATCTGCTGAAACGCCCAATTTCTTGGGTCGATAGTAATATACTGGTATTTAGCATCCTGGATCAATACCGCTCTAGTATGAGGATATTGGTTACTGTTCAATGATGTCTGATAGGCAGAAATCATATCATCATTGTTATTTCTAATCATCTTTTTCCGATTTTTATTATAGAAATTTCTATCAGTATCGGATTGACTGTTATTAGTGTTCGTATAATCCTCAGTTAATGGACCATTATGGTCAATCCCATCATCTCTCCCATTACGTACATCCATGTATGGGGTGTTATCTCTCGTATTGGTGTTCATTCCGACACGATTAGTTGCCTGATTATTAATATCATTCTTATCATTGTTATTACAAGCAGCAAGTCCCATTGTTAAGACCGCTGTTAACAGTAACCCCACAGGTTTTTTTATCAATCGAAATACCTCCTCTTGAAAATCTTGTTGCTCTCTTAGTTTTGATGTTTTTCAAAGAAAGTATTGATGGAAAATAAACGTATTTAAGTATCGGACTGCCTACTTTCCCATAAAAAAAACCAACAAATGCAACTGTCGGCTTCGTTAACAAACTTATTCTTATTAAGAGGTTTATTTTTCTAACATTGGAATCCGACCCTTATATTTGTTAATAAGTTCGCGATTATGTTCTTCTGCACTATCAGCATTGCCACTTTTAAAAATTGGCGGTTCAAAATTATTTTCAATCATTAGACTGATGGCTTCTACCATTATTCCATTCACAATTGCTATTCCAACGACCGTTGATCCAGACCCAAAGCTTATGTCAAGATTCTCGTACTCCATTAAGGCATCCCCCACCTTAATATGATTATCAATAGCAAGGTCGGTTGTATAATACAAATACTTACCATTTTTATGTCTTGAGGTCACATTTTGTGTATATACAAATGATGTAATTCCAATTACAAACGCACCCTTATTTTTAGCAATTTCGGCAACATCTATAGGCACGGGGTTCCTGCCTGAGGTTGATACAACAATGACAATATCTTGAGGCTGAATCATTACATTGGTCATAAATTGTTCTGCAAAATCATTTTCTTTTTCTAATTGGGACGAACGAACAGCCCCTTTATGAAGCATTAAATCTTCAATAAGGATTGGGTTTATTGGCACTAGTCCACCAGCTCGGTAAAATAATTCTTCCGCTAGGATATGGGAATGTCCGCAGCCAAAGACATGAACGATTCCATCTTTTTGGATGCACTGAGCGACTTTCTCTGCAGCTATTTTGAGGCTTTCATTTTCATCTCTTTCAATTGAGCTTAATAATTCTTTAAGCTCATGGAAGTATAGATTGTACATATTAAATAACCTCCAATTTATGCTATCAGCGTTTCATCTGAATCATAAACTTGTAACGATCTGCACGATAAACAGATTTAACGAATTCAAGAGGGGTATTATCGTTTAGAAACGTATTTCTTTGGATTAGCATAACTGGTGCTCCACTGCTAATTTTCAAATAATTCGCCTCACTTTGGCTGGCAATTGAGGATTCAATAATCTGTGATGCACTATTAATTTTTAGGTCTAAATGCCCTTCAATGTGCGAGTATAAGGATCTATTCACAATTTCTTCTGTTAGTCCTTTGACAAGATTCGCTGAAATATAATTTGTTTCTAAGGCCATGGGAACACTGTCTGCCATGCGAATCCGCTTGATTTCATATACAGGTCCATATTCAGAAATCAAAAGCTGTCCTGCAATTTGTCTTGTCGCAGGAATAATTTCAAAATGAATTAATTGGCTTCCCGGTTCTAATCCTCTTGCTTTCATATCTTCTGTGAAGCTTGTCAAACCTTGGAGGGGCTGTTCAATTTTTCTTTCTGCAACAAAAGTTCCCTTTCCTTGCAACCGAAACAAGTATCCCTCATTTACTAACTGAGTAAAGGCTTGTCTAACTGTCATACGGCTAATTTGATATTTTTCAGCATATTCTCTTTCCGGAGGGAGAGAATCACCAGGTCGCAATTCGCCGTTTTCAATTAATTCTTTGATATATTCCTCAATTTGATAATAAATTGGAATGGGAGAATTCTTATTAATCATTTTCCTCCAACTGCATCCTTTCCTTGAAATAGCCATCTTTACATTACATTAAGGTAAACTGTTAAAAGAGAATCATGAATTTCTATTAACAGTTTACCTTTAAATCAGCTATTGCCACTTTATCTGCAATAATTGTAACATACGGATGATTTTTCAACACGGATGCAGGAAAACTTTCATTGATTTCTCCATTCAAAAGTCTAAAAAGTGCATCTTTTTTCTGTTCCCCTGAAACTAGAAGAAGAATTTCTTTGCTTTTCAAAATGGTCGAAATCCCCATTGTAATTGCTTTAGTTGGAACCTCTTCGATCCTGCTAAAGAATCTTGCATTTGCTTGAATGGTAGACGGTGCTAAGTTGACAATATGCGTTTTAGAGCCAAACGAAGTTCCTGGTTCATTGAATCCAATATGCCCATTACTGCCAATCCCGAGAATTTGCAAATCAACCCCACCATGCTTATAAATTAAGTCTTCATATCGATGGCATTCTTCTTGAAAGTCAGAAGCAATACCGCTCGGGATATTTGTTTTAGCTTTATTGATATCAATATAATTAAAAAGCTGGTCATTCATAAAATACCGATAGCTATTTTTATTATTACCTGATAGCCCGATATACTCGTCCAGATTAAAAGTGGTTACTTGCTGATAAGACGTCCCGTTTTTTTGGTGATCCTCAATTAAGCTTTTGTAGGTCCCCATTGGGGTTCCGCCAGTTGCTAATCCAAGTTTAATACTTGGATTCTGAACTACCTTTTGGATTATATATTCCGCAGCCCTATTACTCATTTGTTGATAATCTTTTACTTCAATAACCCTCATTTTGAGTTTTCCTCCCTTTTAAAAGCAAGTGATCCACGGCATAGGGTCATATAAACTTCCATTTCTTCATCTAAAATAACAATGTCCGCATCTTTTCCAACAGAAATACTGCCTTTCCGATCATAAATTCCCAGTTGCTTTGCAGGGTTCACTGAAACCATTTCAATGGCCTCACCAAGTGAACAGCCAGTGAAAGCGATGATATTTTTCACTGCATGCCCCATTTTCAAAATGCTTCCAGCAAGGGTTCCATCCTCAAGGATTGCTTTTCCATTTTTTACGGTGACCTCTTGACCGCCAAGATCATACTTACCATTTTTCAAACACTTTGCCCGCATCGAGTCAGTTATTAAAATTAATCCATCACTTTGCTTTTGTTTGAATGCAAGATTAACCATTTCTGGACGGACATGTACTCCATCAACGATAATTTCAGCTTTTAATTCTTCACGTAGAAAAGCTGCCCCCACTACACCAGGTTCGCGATGATGAAGCCCCCTCATTTGATTGAAAAGATGGGTGACATGATTTGCACCAGCCTCAATGGCTTCGTTAACCTCATCATAAGTTGCATCTGTATGACCGATCGATGCAATGATTCCATTTGCCTTTAGATATCGAACCATATCTAATCCTCCTGGCCTTTCAGGAGCCAGCGTGACAAGTTTAATCGTTTCGTTGGACAACTTTTGCCATTCTTTAAGTAAAGCAATATCTGGGTCGATTATATGTTGAATCGGCTGTGCTCCTGCCATTGTAGAATTTACAAACGGCCCTTCAAGATGAACTCCGATTATTTCAGATTTTCCTGGAGATTGTTGTTCTTTAATGTATTTCCCAGTATTTATTAAAGCATTTTCAATTTGTTTTCCCTCTTGAGTCATTGTTGTGGCTAAAAAACTTGTGGTTCCTTCTTTCGGTAGGGTCATGACCATTGTGTCCAGTGCTCCCTTAGTAGCATCCATTGTGTCGGCACCAGCCACACCGTGGATATGAACATCGATAAAACCTGGAACTGCATTAAAATGGGCAGGAAGTTCAACCACATTATTGTTGTCCTTATTAGATAGCTCAGATGATGACCCAATTTCAATGATTTTTTGATTTTTTATTTTAATATATCCATCTTCTATTATTTTTTCTTGTGAATAAACCCGTATACCCTTTAGCAAAATATGATTATCATTTGGAATCATCTTTGATACTTCCTTTCAGGTTATATCTAAATCTTAGCATCACCATTATATAGTTGTCTATACCAATTTATTTTATAATAAAAATAAGAATATAATAC
>JAANMP010000101.1 GCA_011250595.1 Bacillus sp. MM2020_1
TGTTTTGAAAAAAATTGTGAATACGTAAGTTATCTATTAATTCAATCATTATAGAAAAATGAATTAATAGTTCATAATAGAGCTAAATGTAAAAATAATATACATTTGAAGTAAATATATAAGAATTATATGATTCACAGAAATTAAAATCAATCGATTTGCTTACTTTTATTTGGAAAAAGGTCATATGGCGAACGAAAAAAATATGTTTGTAGGCTATTTACCAGGAGTCAACTATATATTACAGAGGTTACTGAATGAAGGGAATAGGAATCGGAAAGTTTTGATCAATAAATGTGCATTCTGTTTAAAGGTAAAAATAATTGACAATTAAATGTGTTTACAAAGTTAAAGTGAAAAGTTATCATAAAATTATGAATTTTGGTAATATTTGAAAAGGAGGTCTAAATATTGATTATTTCTATTGAAAAATCAGAAAGAGAACATCGATTAAGTCGAGTAAGATCCATTTTAAAAGAAAAAGGCTATAAAGGGATGATCTTCGTAGCTGATTCCTATCTTGGAAAAAAAGGTTCGTTGCGTTATTTGTTTGATAACCATTTAATTCACCGTTATGGCTATGGGCTAGTGTTAGAGGAAGCACAGCATCAAATTCTTCCTTCCGGCTTACACTGGTGTACGGACCGGAGGGTTCCGGATACGCTTTTTCCAAAAGACCATGAAATACTCGAAGTTGTCAGAATGTTAAAACAAAACAACATTACGGATGGAGTTGTCGGTGTTATCGGTTTAAATAATACGATGAAATTAGAAGATTACACCTATCTAAAACAAGAGCTTCCTGAGATTCAATGGGTAGATGCCAGTGTTGCTTTTGAAGAAGTTCGCTCTATCAAAAGTAAAATGGAAATTGAAGGTGTGAAAGAAGCTAATCGAATTATCGAAGCAGGTTTTGACAGCATCATTAAACATATTCGTCCTGGAATGACAGAAGAAGAAGCAGTTTCCATTGCTTATTCAACCGTTCATGCCCTAGGAGCTAAGGACACACTTTTCCTGACCTTGTCTAGTGAAGAACCCGGTGCAGTCGAGCCCATCTTTTTAAATCCACGTCCACGCGTGATTAAAGAGAATGATTATTTAATAGTTTCGCTTGAAATAACTGGACCGAGCGGACACTGGGTAGAGCACTCCCGGATGTTTTGTTTCGGACATCGTGACGAAGAAATGGAAAGACTGGCTCGCTTGGTAGCTAAAGGAATTGACTATGCGGAAAAAACGATGAAGCCGGGTGTAAAAGTGACAGATATTCAGGAAGAACTGGAAAAAATGGCTGCCGAAGCTGGAACTGTATGCGGACACCTGACCGGACATGGAATTGGAATGGATGTCATCGAACGGCCTTTTGTTGCACGGCAGACGGGAACTTCCTTTATTGGTGTAGAGGTTCCCGGTGAAGAAGATGAACCGCTCTTATATTTAAAAGAAGGAATGGTCATCAGCTTCCATCCTCAAATCATGAATCCTGACATGAAAAAATCAGCTTATATGTCTGATGTATTTATTATCACAGAAAATGGTGCAAAACGATTATCTACTCGCAATCATGAAGTAGTTTTAATAAAGGGAAGGTGACATAATGAAATACCGCATTGGCATTGACGTAGGAGGAACATTTACTGACTTTTTACTGACTGACCCGTTAGGTAACTCAACCGTTTACAAAACATTGTCCACTCCAAACGATCCCACCATCGGATTTTTTAATGGACTCACTGAAATGGCTCAGGATCATAACATGGAACTTCAACAGTTTATTCAACAGATCGAACTGATCGTCCATGGGACAACGGTCGGCACAAATGCGGCTCTTACTTATTCAGGAGTAAAAACGGCGCTGTTAACAACTAAGGGCTTCCGAGATGTTCTTGAGATGCGTCAAGGGTTACGGCCTGATGCCTATAACAACCAGTATATTTCGCCAAAACCTTTTGTACCCCGCCATTTACGAATAGGGATTGTAGAGAGAATGGATTATACCGGACAGGAAGTGACCCCTTTATCCGAGCAGGATATTCATGATGCGATCGATTATATCCGCGAGCAAGGCGTAGAAGCGGTTGCGATTAGCTTTATGCATTCTTATGCAAATGCTGAGCATGAAAAAAGAGCCGGCGAAATGGTGAGAGAAAAATTGCCTGATCTTTATGTTACGATTTCTAGTGAACTTGTTCCACGTTCCCGCTTATACGATAGAAGTAGTACAACGGTATTGAATTCATATATCGGCCCTATCATTAAAGAATACTTAACGAATTTGACTCAGAAATTAGAAGATCTCCATTTTAATGGTACGTTGTTAATCATGCAATCAAATGGAGGAGTAGCAACTCCTCAAGCTACGATTGCCAGAGCAGCCAACACGCTTTTATCAGGTCCTGCGTCAGCGCCGGTTGCCGGCAGCTGGTATATAAAACCTCACGGGATCGGGGATGCATTAACAATGGATATGGGCGGCACCAGTTTTGACGTGGCCCTTGTAAAAGATGGTTACCCGTTAATCCGTACTGAAGGAGAAATTGCCGATTGGCCGATCAGCCTGCCGACTGTTGATATTCATACCATCGGCTCCGGCGGGGGTTCGATTGCCTGGGTTGATGATGGAGGCTTGCTTCATGTAGGTCCGAAAAGTGCTGGTGCTCATCCGGGACCTGCCTGCTATGGATTTGGGGCGGAATTACCCACAGTTACAGATGCCAATTTAGTTCTCGGCTATTTAAATCCAGGTTATTTCCTTGGCGGGAAAATGAAACTGAATTTAGAGGCAGCAAAAAGGGCCATAAAAACCCAGGTAGCTGATAAATTGGGCATTTCGATTGAAGAAGCAGCACAAGGCATCATTGATATGGTTAATGTCAATATGGCCAACGGAATCCGTGAAATAACCACAAAAAGGGGTTATGACCCACGGGAGTTTCCGCTTGTATGTGCCGGAGGAGCAGGACCGCTGCATGCTGCGGCTATCGCTGAAGAGTTGGAAAGTACACTTGTAATTGTTCCGAAAGAATCTTCCATTTTCTGTGCCGCCGGCATGCTGATGTCAGATTTACGCCATGACTTTGTCAAAGTATTCCGTACATCAACGAAAACTACCACACTGGTAGAAGTG
This sequence comes from Bacillus sp. MM2020_1, assembly GCA_011250595.1. GTDB lineage: Bacteria > Bacillota > Bacilli > Bacillales > Cytobacillaceae > Neobacillus. The sequence continues at coordinate 3,131 of JAANMP010000101.1, forward strand.
TTGGATACATTCCATCACCTGGAAGTGCAGGGCACCCAAGAACTGAGGGAAGATGGCGTCAAAGAAGAAGACATGCAATTCCATTACAGTCTTGACATGATGTATAAAGGTCAATACTTCCAGGTAAATGTCCCATTCATTGCGGAAGAAATGAGAACACTGACGATTACCGCGATTGAAGATAAGTTTCACAAGTGGCATGATCAATTATTCGGCTACAGCACACCTGAAATGGAAATTGAAATTATGAACTTCAATCTTTCTGCTTTAGGAATTACGCAAAAGCCGAATATGAAACACGTGGAATTTCATGGTCAATCCCCTGAACACGCCTATAAAGGAAACCGGCCAATGTCGCTTGGGCAGGACGGTAAATTAGTGGAATCGCCTGTCTATGACGGAGATGCCCTTGTTCACGGTAATGTGGTTATCGGCCCGGCAATCATTGAGCAAAAAGTGACCACTATCATTGTTTCGGATTTCTTTAATGTTATCGTCGATAAAAATGATAATTATATTATGCATAGTAAAGAAACTTCTGAGGAATCAATTCAGCACTTTATTGAAGAGAAAAGAGGTGTCGTATATGAGTGAAAGCACTAAAGCCGGTATTAATCCAATTTTGGCTTCCGTTATTCAACGCCGCTTAAACGCAGTTACACATGATATGGCAAAGGTGCTTCAACAAACATCACGTTCACCTGTTTTCAATGAAGCCGGCGATTTTGTGACTGGATTATTTGATCATAAAACAAGAATGATGGAACAGAGTGCGAATATTCCAATTATAGGTTTTGGCGCTCAGCCGGTCTTGCCGTATATTATGGAGTCGTTTAAAGGTAACCTCTATCCGGGTGATGTGATCGTTCATAATGATGTCTATGAGGGCGGTAATCAAACTCATGATGTTGGTATTTATAAGCCGGTTTTTTATCAAGATGAACTAGTTGGCTGGACAGTTAGTAAAGGTCATTTGTCTGATCTTGGCGGCGCTACTCCGGGTGGCTATAATCCACAGCATACCGAAGTGTGGCAGGAAGCGATCAGAATTCCAGGGTTGAGAATTGTGAAAAAAGGCAAGATCATACCGGATGTATGGAAAATGCTGTTCGCAAATACGCGTGTCAAAATTGTGGAGGAAGATGTCAAAGCAATGATTGGGGCCAGCAATATTGGTGAACGCGGTCTGTTAAATATCATTGAAAAATATGGTCTGGAAACATTCCGCAGCCATTTGGACTATATAATAGAAGCAACTGAAAAGCAGACGAAGGAAATCGTCCGTAAATGGAAACCGGGAACGTATTATGGTGAAAGTTATATGGTGTCTGACGGTGTGGATCCATTAAAGAAGTATAAGATTGCTGTTAAAATTACCATTGACGATGGGAAAGTGAAAATGGATTTTACCGGCACAGATAAACAAGCGCCCGGCTTTACCAATATGCCTCCGGCTGGGGCAAAAGCAGCGTGCGCGATTGCTTATTTAATGCTGATTAATCCAGGCACGGAGATTGCTTCGAATGAAGGATTGTTTTCTTCATTAGAATGCTATTTTCCAAAAGGAAGCATTCTAAATCCTAACTTCCCAGCGGCCACGATTGTTGGAAATCAAATTGCTGATATTCTCCTTGAAGCGATAATGAATGCCTTAAAGGAGGCTGTTCCGGATCAAGTTACGGCCGGCTGGTGTAAAGCATGTCCGCCGGTATTCTCAGGAACTGATCCTCGCAAAAATGAACCATACTTTGACTTTGGCTTCATGGCAAAAGGCGGTCAGGGGGCTTTGGCAGGTTATGACGGCTTTAACGGCATCGGCTTTGCCGGCGCAGCCGGCTGCATGCGTTCCCAGGATCCGGAGATGTTAGAAATTAAAGATCCTTTCTTCATGGAAGCGTATGAGTATCTGCCTGATTCTGCAGGTGCGGGGCAATACAGCGGTGGGTACGGTACGTATGTCAAAATGCGCATTGATGGGGAAAGCAATTCTGTAGGTACGCTCGGTGACGGCATGGAATATGAAGGGGCCCAAGTACCAAATGGTTTGTTTGGCGGAGGATCAGGGACAAGCAATGACTACATCTTGCATTTCCCGGATGGCCGCACACAGAAGGTAGGCTCTAAAGATATGGTTTTTCAGGTACCAAAAGGAACATGGTTGGAAATGTACTGCGGAGGTGGAGGCGGTTACGGCTCTCCAGTATTACGTGATCCACAAAAAGTTCAGGAAGAAGTCATGGCTGGATTGCTATCAATTGATAAAGCAAGGAAAGAATATGGGGTCGAAATTGATGCTGCGACAGGTAACGTGAATTTTGAAGGTACTGGAAAATTAAGAAAGCAAATGTTGGCATAGGGAGGAACATCTTTACCAAATCTTTACCGTGTCTGTCCCGAAGAGGGGTTGCACTTTCAGGTTTTTATAGTTGAGAGGGCTCCTTGCAAGGATAGACCGGGATATGTAATAAGGATGGAGGCGGAATGTATGTCAAAAAATTTAGAAAACATAATGGAGGACTATTCCCTAGAGGCAGTTCCTGCTGAGATGAGAAGACCTTGGAAAGAACTGGCAGCAGTTGGAGCTGGGATTGGTTCCAGTCTTGCCGTATTACTTACCGGGGGTCTGATCACCTATATGGCCGGATTTTGGATGGGGATGTTGGCAGCTTTTATTGCTTTTTTGGTCAGTACTTTTTTTACCATATCATTAGGCATCATTTCCTTTCGGGATGGTTATTCGAGTAATATCATTTCCCGGGCCTATGCTTTTGGAACTAGGGGTTCCGCATTCGGGTCATTAATATGGGCGTTTATGATTATCGGATTCCTTGGTATGGAAAGTGTTTTAATTGGAAATTCTCTGCTCTTCTACTTTGATATTGAACCTACCTTTTCTGTTAAATTAATCTTTTATTTAATCATGACTAGCATTTGGATTGTCCTCTCATTATTTGGAAATAAATTAGTTTCCCGCGTTGCTGAGATCATGATTCCTCTCCTTTTTCTAATGTTGCTATTTATGGTGTATCTCCTAATGAATAATGGATCATTATTAGAAGCAATAACCCACGGTATCTTGATTCCTAACATGACAGTTAGCCAAGGGTTTGCGATAGCCTTGAATGCTACCATTGTGCTAGCCGGTTTATTAGCAATCGTGGTTGCGGATTTTACCAGATTCTCCAAATCATCCAAAGATGTTGTAAAAATCAGTGTGGTTTCAAACTTTTCTTTATATGGTGTGACCATGGTGTTTGGCGCCATAATCACATACTTTGGCTATCAAATGACTATGGATTATTTTTTAAACCAAGGAATGGACCCGGGAGCAGCCGGGATGGCAGCTATTACCAATCCGGGGATTATGCTTGTACTAGGCGGCGGTGTTTGGGGGCTTTTGACGATTATTTTTTCCCAGTCCAAGGTACAGGTTGGGAATTCCTATGAAGGGGCACTTGCGCTAGTTAACCTTTTCGATACCGGTTTCAATTGGCGTCCGGGCCGGGCTGTGATGGTGGTGTTGGCGAATATTATCTCGCTTCTGTTTATCTTTGGAAACATTCTTCATTATATTGAAGCCTTTTTAACATTTGGCAGTGTGCTGTTATGTGTCTGGGTAACGATTGTGTTAACGGACTACTATGTCATTAGGGGAAAAATGAAAATCGGAAAACAGGGCATTGAGAATCTTGCCAATATACCATCTGTTAATTGGAAGGGACTTTTGACGCTTGTTGTTAGTACAATTATTGGCATGGTCTTTTATCAATTAAATTGGTTTGGGGTTCCATTTATTATCGCAACTCCAATAGCATTTGCACTTTATACCGGACTAAGTTTACTGAAAATTCAGTCTACAATGCCAGAGGAGAATCAGGTAGAGATTTAGATAAAATGGAGGATGATGAGGATGGAAAAAAATAAATTGGATGAGCTCATTCAACCGGATCGGGTACATCAGAAGTTATATACCGATCCGGAAATATTTGCACAGGAAATGACCAATATCTTTGGTATGACTTGGGTTTATTTAGCTCATGAAAGTGAAATCCCGAATGTCAATGACTATAAAACCGGCTACTTAGGTAAACGTCCGATTATTGTGAATAGGGATGAAAGTGGCAAGTTCCGGGCTTTGTTTAATCGCTGTACGCACCGTGGCGCTACTGTCTGCCGCACTCACCGTGGTTCAGCCAGGTTGTTCACATGTCCGTATCATGGCTGGAATTTTAAGAACAACGGAGACCTTGCCGGAGTTCCATGGCCGAAAGCTTATGGAGAAGATTTTGATAAAAGGGACTTGGGCTTGAAACAAGTACGGGTCGAAAGTTATCGCGGCTTTATTTTCGGTACATTAAATCTGCAGGCTCCTAGCTTAATTGATTATTTAGGTCCTGCTCGGGACTATATGGACCAGTGGCTTGATCGCTATGATGGAAAAAGGCTGGTAGTAGGGAATCCACACCGCATGGTTTATAAAGGGAATTGGAAATTAACGTACGATAACGCGGCTGACGGATATCATGTCATGTTCTCGCACCGTTCCCTGCTCGAGATGGGCGGAAGAATGGGAGAAAATAAGGATATGACGTATTTTGCCAATAATCCGGATTACAGTGATATGAATGTTCAATATCTCGGTAACGGCCATACTCTCATTGATCAGCGCCCAAATTATAAAAATCCGGGTGATTATTGGAAACAACAGCGTCCGCAGCCGGGCAGGGAGGTCTTTGAAGCAGTTATCAGGGAGCGCTATCAGGAAGAGGCGGATTCATTACTGGATCAAGCAATCGGAGCGCAAATGAATCTTAATATTTTCCCGAATCTCCTGTTAATCGGCAATCAAATTCAGGTGATTCAGCCGTATGACGTCGATAAAACAGAGTTATCCTGGTACTCAACAACGGTTGAAGGTCTGCCGGAAGAAATCAATCAGCTAAGGATGCGGACGCAAGAAGATTTTCCAGCTTTTGGAGAGCCGGACGACATGACCAATTTTGAAGAGTGTCATCTGGGCTTGACGATTCCGGAAGTAGAGTGGATTCATATCGGTAGGGGACTAGGAGTGCCGGGGCGGCAAATGGTAGATGAACGTGGTGTGATTTCAGGACCGGTTACAGACGAATTGCATATCCGCAATTATTTTCAGGAGTGGAAAAGGCTGATGAGTGAAGGGGCAGAGATTCAGGCTGTCAGAAAATGATTGAAAGGGGTGTCGTCATGAATACAAAAGATAGTTCAAAAGTTTCCTATTATATAAATGAAGATTACTATACAAATTTAATAGACAGCATAAAAGACTGGGAAAATGAAGCGGGCTATGCCTCACAGGAAACGCATCTTGAGATAGAGCGCTTCCTGTATCGTGAGGCTCGCCTCCTTGATGTAGGGGAGATGGAAGATTGGCTGGACTTGTTTAGTTCTGAGTGCCTTTATTGGGTCCCGATTACACCCGGGGGCGGGAATCCACTGCAGGAAGTTTCTTTAGCATTTGACGACCGCAGGCGTCTAGAGGACCGTATTTACCGATTGCGAACTGGCTATGCCTGGTCGCAAATTCCTCCTTCGCGAACAATTCGTATGATTAGTAATGTAGAAGTTTGGCAGGATGGCGGGGAAGATCAACTCAGAGTGAGGGCGAATTTTATGCTGAACGAGTTGCGGACCGGCAAACAGAAAGGATATTCCGGTTGGTACGGCTACCGTCTGAAAAAGGAAATCGGCGTATGGAAGATTGATGTGAAACAGGTCAATTTACTTGATTCCGATCAAGGTCATGAGAATCTGACTTTTGTGCTTTAAAAATAACTGAATATTAAAAATTTTTATAAAAGGAGATGGAAATATGAATAAAACCATGCTTGTAAGTCACGATGGGTTTATCTCTCGTCATCAATTATGGAGCAGTGAGCAAATTGCCGCCGTTGAAAAAATTCATGCATCGATTCAGGAAAAAAATCTGCGTTTGATTCGAGTAGCATGGTCTGATCAACACGGCATCTCTAGAGCGAAAACCTTGACCATTCCTGCTTTTCTGGGAGCACTAAAGGATGGCATTGATTTTAATACAGGTCCGCTCTTTTTTGATACGGCCAATGCGATTGTCTTTAATCCATTTGTGAAAGGCGGCGGCTTTGATTTAGAGGAAATGACTGGCTGTCCGAACTATGCACTTGTACCGGACCCAATTACATTCCGCGTGCTGCCGTGGGCACCGCAAACGGGCTGGATCTTATGTGATGCCTATTTAAAAACGGGTGCTCCGCTGCCATTTGATAGCCGTCAGGTTTGTCGTAAAGCATTAAAAGAATTGAATGAAAAAGGCTACGATTTAATGTCAGGTCTGGAAGTCGAGTTTTCCTTAACGAAAATTGTGGATGATGAGATCAATCCGGAGTTATTAGGGGCACCTGGAAGCCCGGGCGAACCGCCGAAGGTTAGACCAGTGGCAAGAGGTTACCAGTATCAGCTGGAAGCACATAACGATGAAATTGATGATATCCTGCAGGTAATAGTGGCCAACTTGGAAGATCTTGGGCTCCCGTTACGGACCATTGAAGATGAATGGGGGCCAAGTCAAATTGAAGTGACCTTTGCGCCGATGCGAGGGATTGCTGCAGCGGATGTGATGCTACTGTTTAGGACAGCAGTTAAACAAATTTGCCGCAGACACGGGTACATTGCGACCTTTATGTGCCGCCCTTCCATTCCGGGCTTTTTCTCAAGCGGTTGGCATTTGCACCAATCTCTCGTGGATATTGAAACAGGTGAGAATCTGTTTATCCCTGAAGTGCAGACTGAATCACTATCTGTCCTTGGCAAACAATATATTGCCGGGATTCTCAAACATGCTCGGGCATCTACTGTGTTTACAACGCCGACCGTAAATGGTTATAAGCGGTTTAAACCCAATTCATTAGCTCCGGACCGTGCTGGCTGGGGTGTGGACAATCGCGGCACAATGATTCGCGTTCTGGGAGGCTACGGAGATAAGAGCACTCATTTTGAAAATAGAGCGGGAGAACCGGCGGCGAACCCTTATCTATATTTTGCTTCGCAGATTTTCGCCGGACTTGACGGCATTGAAAATCGATTGGATCCGGGAGCAGCGAGCGATGAAGCTTATTTGGACGAACGCGAGTCGATTCCAAGAAGTCTGCAAGAAGCAGTAGACTCATTACGCGAAAGTACACTTTTTCAAAATAAAATGAGTCAGTTGTTTGTGGATTACATTATTAAGATGAAAGAAAATGAGATTTCCCGATATATGACTTATGTGGAACAGGAGAAGGTGGAGGATTATCAAAATGTTGTGACCGAGTGGGAGCATCGGGAATATTTTGAAATTTTCTAATTCCTGCTCCTACGATAAAAATAAAGGTGTGAGTATTATGGTGAAAAGATATATGCACACTCAGCCGATTACAGACGTTGAATTTATTAAACAAATTCAGCGTCTCCAAAAAAACATTCAGATTTACGAGGAGTTGGCAGATAAGATTCGTAACGCTGCTGTAATGGACAGAAGTATTTATTCAGATGAGCAAGATTCAGATTGGCTCTCCATAAATCGTGAGGATTATGCTCAAATTATGGAAGTTCTTTCAAAACTTGATTTGTGGAAACCATGGAATCAAACCATTCAACCTCGGATTATGAAATAATAGTAATTTCCATTTGTGGGGATTTGCCTATCCCCCTTATGGGAATGCAACCTGTCAAACCAAGATAAATAAAATAATGTTAGAGGTGTAAGAATGTGTGAGCTATTAACTGTAAAATGTGATGAAACCATTCCAATAGAATGGGTTCTCCATTATGCAAAGCTGCTTGAGGAATATGGAATTGCTGGTTTTGGCTGGGGGGTGGCTTGGAAATCCGAAAGTGGGGAGATACGAAGATATCGAGCTGTTGAAGGAATTAAGAAAGATAAACTTGCATCTCAAACTCTAAGAGGGATTCAGGCAAAGGAATATCTTGTTCATTTACGTAAACCTAGTTTAATGAAATCCATTTCTTTTCACAATGCGCAACCATATTTGAATGAAGAACATTCACTAACTTTTACACATAATGGATATTTTACCAATCACCATCAATTTCGTGCCCGTTATACCCATGAATTGGAAGGAACATCAGATAGTGAGGTAGGGTATCAATATTTTGTACAGAAATTGAATGAACAGTTTGATCCGAAAACTTCACTAGAATTAACTCATCGAAATTTAGGGGGCAAAGCAAATCTTATCGTCTTCCGTAGAGATGTGGAGACGCTGTTATATGCAGGGAATGAGGATAACAGGATCTATTTATTCAATCTAGAAGGGATCCAATGCGCTTCAACAGCCCTTCATAGTCAGGATAATTTTTTATTTCAGACTATTTTTCCAACAGCTTCCGATATTCAACAAATCCCTTTATACTCTGTATGCGAATTTACAACGAGTAATTTCAAAACTAATTTTTACAAAGAAAGTTCAATATAGAAAAAAATATAAGGGTTAACCTTTATTGTATTATTG
>JAANMP010000102.1 GCA_011250595.1 Bacillus sp. MM2020_1
ATGAGGCAGAGTCACTTGTGCAGCTTTTAAAAAAAGTAAAGAATAAGGTTTATACTTTCATTTTTTTAATAAAATGTCTCGAATTCGAGATAAATAATATTTAGGAGGATTTTAAGATGATAAATATTGGTTTATTAGTCATTCGTTTGGTAGTTGGTTTACTATTTGTGGGTCACGGTGCTCAAAAATTGTTTGGTTGGTTCGGTGGTTATGGTTTAAAAGGTACAGGAGGTTGGTTTGAATCCATTGGCATGAAACCTGGGGTAACTATGGCTCTTTTCGCAGGATTGGCAGAACTTATTGGGGGGATCTTATTTACATTAGGACTTTTAACCCCACTTGCAGGAATAATAATAGCAGGAACTATGGTAATGGCTATCGTAAAAGTGCATGCTCCAAACGGATTATGGTCAACAGCTAATGGATATGAATATAACCTAACTTTACTTGCAGTTGCTATTGGTGTAGCTCTGATCGGTCCCGGTCAATATGCTTTAGATGCATTTTTATTCTAAAATATCTGTTTGTTTATTACACGATTTTACTATAGGATACACCGGGATTTGCGACAGATGAACCAATGGAAACAATGGGGGAAAAACTATCACTTCCATCATTTTTGGAACCAAACCGAAAAGAGATCGAAGAAAAATTACGACCATTAATCTTAAATTAAATCTTGGGGGGAATATTAAATGAACCATCTCAAAGGAATACACCATGTAACAGCTATTACAAGCAGTGCGGAAAAGAACTATGAATTTTTCACCTATGTTTTAGGTATGCGTTTAGTTAAGAAAACGGTAAATCAAGATGATATACAAACCTATCATTTATTCTTTGCCGATGATAAAGGAAGTGCCGGAACAGACATGACGTTCTTTGATTTCCCCGGCATTCCGAAAGGCGTACATGGTACAAACGAGATTTCAAAGACATCGTTCCGTGTACCGAGTGATAAATCATTAGACTATTGGGTAAAACGTTTTGATCGTTTAGAGGTGCAACATACTGGAATCAAAGAGCAATTTGGCAAGAAAACTCTTTCTTTTGTTGATTTTGATGATCAGCACTATCAATTGATTTCAGATGAATTCAATAAGGGTGCGGAATCTGGTACACCTTGGAAAAAAGGTCCAATTCCACTGGAAAATGCCATTACTGGTTTAGGACCTGTTTTTGTCCGTATTGCGAACTTTGATTATTTTAAAGAAATGATGGAAAAAGTTCTATTATTTAAAGAGACAGATAAAGAAGGATCATTCCATTTATTTGAAGTGGGAGAAGGCGGGAATGGGGCATCAGTGATTGTAGAATATAATGCCGTTCTTCCTGAAGCCCGACAAGGTTTTGGTACGGTTCATCATGCCGCATTACGTGTAGAGGATCGCTCTGTTTTAGAAGAATGGATTGAACGAATGAATGGTTTTGGATTCCATACATCCGGTTATGTAAATCGTCACTTTTTTGAATCGTTGTATGTAAGAGTTGCACCACAAATTTTATTTGAGTTTGCTACAGATGGTCCTGGTTTTATGGGAGATGAACCTTATGAAACACTGGGGGAAAAATTATCTTTACCTCCATTCTTAGAGCCTAAACGTGCAGAAATAGAAAAATTGGTTCGCCCAATTGATACAGTGAGAAGTACAAAGGAAATCATCAAAGAATAAAATTATTCCACAACAGGGTGGCTATTAAAGGGGAGAAATAGAAGTGAATAGCAAAATTATGAAAATACAAAAATTGGGATTTCCATGGGAGACAGAAGACCCGTTCCTTATGACAGTACATCATAAAGATGCGTATCCCTCAGGAAATGACCAGCAGGGTCCTAACGTATCATTGGAAGGCAGAAATCTTGGCGAGGATTTTACGTTGCGTGATGGTTTTAGAATGTATCATGGCACAACGGTTCCGGGATTTCCTGTACATCCCCACAGAGGTTTTGAAACGGTAACAGTCGTTCTTGAAGGTTTGGTTGATCATTTTGATTCATATGGGTCCGTAGGACGATTTGGGAATGGGGATGTTCAATGGATGACGGCAGGAAAGGGGGCCCAGCATACTGAAATGTTTCCTCTCGTCCATCAGGACAAAGGCAATCCACTTGAATTCTTTCAGATCTGGCTGAATCTACCTGCAAAAGATAAATTCGCTGATCCTGAATATAAAATGTTATGGTCTGAGGATATACCTGAAGTACAATCGGCTGCTGCTAATGGACAGAAAACGACCGTTAGACTGATTGCCGGTAGTGTGGTGGGCAAGTCTAGTTTAGAACCAAACTCTGCTTCTTGGGCAAACGATAAAAATCATCATGTGGGGATCTACCTTATTCATATGGAGCCGGAAGCAGTCTTCACCCTGCCGTCAGTTTCAGCGACAATGACGAGAAATATATACTATTATCAGGGAGATACACTAAATATAGACGGAACAGCGATTGAAACGTACCATCGTGTAAAGCTTGCTGGTAATCAGGAAATTACGATTACAAATGGATCATCTGAGAGTTATATGCTGCTACTAGAGGGTGAGCCGATACAAGAACCTGTCGTATCCTATGGACCGTTTGTCATGAATACTGAGCAGGAAATTCGCGATGCTTTCAAGGATTATCAAAATACACAATTTGGCGGCTGGCCATGGGACCGTCCAGATCCTGTAAATAAGCGTGAGTCAGGAAGATTCGCACGCCATGCGGATGGAAGAGTTGAAGAAAGGTAACCACTAATTTTTATATATCCATTAACAAGAAACTGATGAAACAGCTTACCATTGATTTAACATAACAAAGTAAGAATAGAAGATAATCGGATATTAATTTCCTATATGTAAAAAGGGTTAAGAACAAAATGTTCCTTCCCTTTTTTTGTTTCGGTAAAAAATATTGAGTTAGAAATGTTTTATCTGGACTGACGGACAATATGGTCTGCTAGTCTTATAGCTAAAGCTGTATTTGATAGCGTTGGACCTGCTGCTGTTAGAGTTGGAAGGACACTATTATCGGCAACAAATAATCCTTGCACACCATGTACTTGCCCATGGCGGTTTGTCCCGGATGTCGCTGGATCATCACCCATTCTGCATGTGCTAGCCTCATGCATATCGGCCCCAGGCGGGCGGAGAGATAAAGTGGACTCATCAAGCGTAACGACCATTGCAGACGCCGACTGTCTAATTCCCTGAGCTATATGATCTGCTGTTTGCCGGTCCTTGTTACTTAAAGAGTATTGAACCTGCTGCAATGGTACTCCGAATTCATCTTTTGCAGATGGATCGATATACACTCGATTCTCAGCCCGAGGCTCAACTCTTCCGAAGGAGGCGAAGACAACCATGAGCTGATCTTTTAATGCTTTATCTTCAAATTGCTGATATGAAAAATATTGATCAGGTCCAAGAATCTGAATTTGATATGGATCCTCTCTTGTTTCAAATTTCAAAATTGCTAAATTGCCAAGGTTATCAGAGAACTGTCTTCGACTGATCGTCCCTATAGCAATTAAAGATACATGCCCTGTTAAATACCGCCCAATGGCAGGACCAGGGATTCCAGAGTTAAGTAATAACCGAGGAGTTTCCAAAGTGCTTGCAGATACAATCACATTTTTGGCTCGAATCGTATTGGCTTTCTTGTCGGCTGTAATTACCTCGACACCAGAAACTCTCCCATTTACTGTATGAATTCTGGAGGCATAAGCATTTACAGCGAGATCAAAGGGGCGGTCAAACTGGGCAGCAGCCAGGGCATTGATAGAACTATACCAAGAATTTGAATGAACCTCACCTTGCCGGGATGGTGTCATATCAAAGGCAAAGGGCAGATCACCTGCTTCGAGAATACCGTTTGAATGAAGCCGCTTTAATAGTATATTTTGCATGGATGAGCCCTTAGCGTAATCCCTTGTAACTTGCAATAATTTCTCAGCCATGCCGTAATAGACATTTAATTCCTGACGATGAATCGGCCAATTATTTAGTTCAGATTGAATCGGTCTTGGAGTAGCTGCATTCCAAAACAATGACCTGCCTCCAAGGGCGTAAATCATTCTTGCACCAGAAAACTGAGGTAAACGGTCACCAATGGATGTTGAATTGTCAGAAAGCAACACATCTCGAGCGGTATTAAAGTTTTGAGTAGGAATGTTGAGCGAGTGTGAATGAAATAATTTATCTCCTTTTTCAATAATTCCAATCTTTTTTGCCCCTTGGTTTTTCCAAAGCTCACACAAGCGATAAAGTGTGGCTCCCCCTCCTGGTCCTGAACCGACAATGAGAACATCGTAATGGGTATTAACCATTTCTGCTACCGTTTTTGTCGGTATCCAATTCCCTTTATACTTTACGACCACAGGAATCCTCCATATATACACGGATTTTGTACCAATAAAAAGATATGCTGTACTGCTAATCCTATATGTTAGGGATAAATAAGAATTTTTAAATCAACGGTACTTGGATAAGCAGAAATTGCAACAAGCTGAATAAAAAGATATATATCTTGACATATCGAAGTATCTCGATATATAATACTGAACATGAAAACAATCGATGTATTTAAGGCACTATCAAATGAAACTCGACTCAACATTTTAAAGTGGTTGAAGGAACCGGAGAAACATTTTCCTAAACAGGGCGCTCACCTACCAAAGGAGGTAAGTATGGAAGGGGGAGTATGTGTAGGAGATATTCAAGAAAAAGCCAAGGTTTCTCAATCTACAGTTTCTCACTACTTAAATATGATGCAGAAAGCTGGTCTGCTTGAATCTGTTCGTTATGGTCAATGGACCTATTACAGACGAAATGAAGAAGTTATTGGTCAGTTAGCTGAATATTTTAAAACAGAAATCTAAGTTGTGTGATTTCTGTTTTAAAATAAAACATTAATCGATTTTTCTAGATATATAATTATGCAGAAATCAAGAATGGTTTATTTATTGTGTTACTTCTATAAAAATACACGAGGGAATCATATATTTTTACAGCATTAATTCGATAATTTCATAAAAAGGAGTTTTTAGAATGGAACATTTATTCAGCACTTATAAGTTTAAAGGATTAGAGTTAAAAAACCGTATTATGATGCCTCCAATGTGCCAATATTCGGTTGAAAAGAAAGATGGAATTGCTACTGACTGGCATTACTTGCACTATGTAAATCGGGCAATCGGTGGTGCTGGTTTTATCATGATTGAAATGACAGACGTAGAGCCCGATGGCCGTATTTCAGATTACGACTTAGGATTGTGGTCGGACGAGCAAATCCCTGCTTTAGCACGAATTGTTGAAGCTTGTCATCGTTATGGTGCTAAAGTGGGAATTCAAATTGCTCACGCTGGTCGTAAGGCAGAAGATGCGGAAGTACCAGTTGCTCCTTCGGCTATTCCATTTGATGAAAAATCAAAAACACCTAGAGCTCTTTCAATAGCTGAAGTGAAAGAAATGGTCGAGAAGTTTCGTAAGGCTGTAGAGCGCGCTGTGAAAGCAGGCGTAGATGCTATTGAGATTCATGGTGCGCATGGATATTTAATTCATCAATTCCACTCTGCATTAACGAATAAACGAGAAGATGAGTATGGAAAGGATCTCACTAAGTTTGGCCGAGAAATTGTTGAAGTAGCTAAAGGTGAGATGCCAGAAAATATGCCATTAATCATGCGTATATCTGCGAAAGAATATGTAGAAGGCGGATATGGCATTAACGAAAGTATCGAGTTTGCAAAAGAATATCAAAAAGCAGGCGTAGATATGTTTGACATCTCTTCAGGAGGTGAAGGTCCTATTGGTGCTGGAGGGAGACCTGGTACACATGCAGCGTATCAAGTGCCTTTAGCTACCGATATTAAAAAAGCTCTTAATGTGCCGGTCATCGCAGTTGGAAGATTAGACGACCCTACGCTGGCAAATGCTGTTATCGGAAATAAAGAAGCAGACCTAGTAGCTGTTGGCCGAGGCATGTTACGTAACCCTCATTGGGCATTAGAAGCTGCAGCTACATTGAAAAAAGAAACGACTGTTCCAAAACAGTATGAGGATGGTTTTAGAAGATAAGTTCAAATGACAAAAGATAAAAATCTAAATGCTTAAAAAGCAAATCAATAATAAATAAAAATTATATACTTGAAAAATCCATGTATTAGGTTAATGCCTGATAGAGTGTAGTAGGAAACGGAGCCGACCTTCCATAAAATAAGGAAGGTCGGATTTTAGATGACTTGTTAAGCAAAGGGGGTTTATGTCGTGCCTGTTACTTCTTATTTGCAGTTAGATACGACCGAGCTGGATTAGTGAATTAGCAAAAAAACTCCTTTCTTATTTATTAAGAAGGGAGTTTTTTAGAATGCGGGAGATTTTGTTCACTCTTAATATTCATTAAGTAGGATAAGAATAGGGAGTACCTTAAAACACAACATGAAATTGGCAGATCAAAAAAAATATAAGAGGACAATGGAAGTTTTAATAAGAGTTCGTGTTCCTGATCCTTCTTTCAGATAACTGCGTAAAATATAAATTTGACGCAATTAACTCATTTTAGTAAAATATAGAAGTGGGGTGATTTTTATGGTAAATCAAAATAAGCAGCAACAATTTCAAAAACTACAAACGATCCTTAACGAACTTCCTTGGTATGTTGACGAATACATCAATCATAAATTACGTAAGCTTTCGACGGCATCCTTATTCAATTATTGTCATGACTATAAGATCTTCTTTAACTGGATGATCAACGAACAATTGGTGTCAGGCACCGTTAAAGATATTCCATTAGAACGACTTGAGCAAATGACCGTTTTAGAGATTGAAAGTTTCTTAAACTATCTCCATTATCAATTAAGTAATAAAGAGCTAACCGTTAATCGGAAATTATCGGCGTTAAAATCATTATTTAATTACTTGCAAAATATTGCTGAAACACCAGACCTAAAGCCTTATATGAATCGTAATGTCATGGCGAAAATCGAATTTAATGAAGTAAAAGACAGTATGGAAACGAAGGCAACTAAAATGGAAGGTAAAATTCTTCTTGGCGATGAATATGAGAAGTTTCGCCTCTTTGTTGCCAATGATTACGGCGATTTAAATAAAGAAAATAAAAAGTTATTTAACTTTCATCAATTGAATAAAGAACGTGATACAGCTATTATATCGTTAATTCTTGGTTCTGGACTTCGTCTTTCCGAGTTAATTGGTATTGAACTAGATGATATTGATTTTAAAAAGTACTGTGTTAGGGTTATTCGCAAAGGAAATAAAGAACAATTCGTTTATTTTAGTCAAGTGGCTATGGCTGACCTCCAAGATTATTTAGCAGTCAGAACTGCCAAATACAACGTTGATAAAAATGAAAAGGCATTATTTGTTAGTGGACCAACGGGTCCGAAAGTAAAATCACGAAGATTAAAAGCTAGAGCCGTTGAAAATCTCATTGAAAAATATGCAACCGCATTTGGTAAACCCTCATTATCCGTACATAAACTGCGTCATTCGTTTGCGACCAGATACCATGCTGAAATCAATGATGTTCCGAAATTAAGACGGCAATTAGGCCATTCATCTATCCAAACAACGATGATCTACACGCACATTAAGAATGATGATTTAAAAATTGCAGTTGATAAGATGGATATGCCCAAAGAACAAATAGAATAAATATTAGGACTGTCATCATTATGGCGGTTCTTTTTTCTATTTTATCAGTTTACATAATATTATTATGTAAACAAAAATGCGAAATATCTCAATTCCTAAGTATACTTAAGATAATGAGACGCAGCGAAATTTTTATTCATTTTCCCGAATTAAATAAAGCGTTCAGACAGCTAATAGCTCTCTAAACGCATTCTTTTATCCTACATCTTTCATTAAATTACTTCCACTAAACTGACTATTATACAAATCTGCATAAAATCCGCCTTTTTCAAGTAATTCAAGATGATTTCCTTTTTCAATCACACTTCCATTATTCATAACAAGGATTAAATCTGCCTCACGAATCGTTGACAATCTGTGGGCGATAACAAAGCTGGTCCTCCCTTTCATTAGATGGTTCATCGCCTTTTGAATTTGTACCTCTGTCCGGGTATCAACACTGCTTGTTGCTTCGTCAAGAATCAGAATCGCTGGATTAGCGAGTATCGCCCTGGCAATGGTTAACAGTTGCTTTTGGCCTTGAGAAATATTGGATGCTTCCTCGTTCAAAATCGTTTCATACCCTTCCGGAAGAGTTCGGATAAAATGGTCTGCGTTGGCTGCACGAGCCGCTGCCACCACTTCCTCTTTTGTCGCCCCTTCCCTTCCATAGGCGATATTATCATAAATCGTACTATTAAATAGCCAAGTATCCTGCAAAACCATCCCAAATAAGCTCCTCAGGTGTTCCCTTTTAAGATCTCTAGTATCAATTCCATCAATTAAAATTCGACCGGAATTAAGCTCGTAGAATCGCATCAACAAATTAATAAGTGTGGTCTTCCCTGCCCCTGTTGGTCCGACAATCGCAACTGTCTGGCCAGATTTCACATCAATTTGCATATCTTTAATTAAGATTTCATTTTCCTCGTAGCCGAAAGTAACCTGTTCAAAAGTTACTTCACCCTTTGGAGCAGAAATCACTTTCGCATGAACCGCTTCTGGGACCTCTTCCGTTTCATCTAAGATTTCGAACACACGTTCCGCACTTGCGATGGTTGATTGAATGACATTGGCAATCGATGCTGTTTGGGCTATTGGCTGGGAAAATTGCCGCGCATATTGAATAAAGGCCTGAATATCACCAATTTCAATCGCTTTTTTCGTTACCAGGATTCCACCCACGACGGAGACCAGAACATAGCCAATATTATTAATAAATGACATGAGTGGCATAATCATCCCAGATACAAATTGGGCCTTCCATGCGGATTGGTAGAGAGTTTCATTAATTCCTTCAAATGTTTCAATCGATTTCTGCTCATGTCCAAATACTTTGACTACCTTATGCCCTGTGTACATTTCTTCCACATGACCATTAAGCTGGCCTAGTGATTTTTGCTGCCCTTTAAAATAGAGCTGTGACTTTTTTGCGATTTTTGCAATCGCCACACCACTTAGTGGCAGGGTTACAATCACAATCAATGTCATCAATGGACTGATTGATAGCATCATGATGATTACTCCGATAATAGTAACTACAGAGGTAATCAATTGGGTTAAGCTTTGCTGTAAGGTCGTGCTAATATTATCGACATCATTGACCGCTCGGCTGAGAATCTCACCATGGGTACGTGAATCAAAGTATTTTAACGGCAGCCGGTTAAGCTTTTCCTCTACTTCTTTTCGGAGATTATACACTGTTTTTTGAGCGACACCTGCCATGATGTATTGCTGTAAATAGGCGAAAATTGCACTCAATATATAGAGACCAATGAGTAAGATAATAATTTGACCGATATAATCAAAATCTATTTTGGCTCCGGGGACACCCTTCAGCTTCATCATCAAGCCTTCAAATAATTTGGTTGTTGCTTTCCCCATAATTTTCGGGCTGACGATCGCAAAGATGGTACTAATAATTGCAGTAACTAATACAGAAAATAGCTGTAATTTAAAAGGTTTTAAATAGCTGATTAATCGATTTAAGGTTCCTTTAAAGTTCTTTGCTTTTTGGACTGGCATACCCATTCCCATCGGGCCAAATCCCCCGCCTGGACCTGGGCCGGGTTTGCGTGGTCCGGACTCTGGTTCGAATTTTTGATTCTTACTCATGCGATTTCCTCCTCTGACAGCTGTGACATGACAATTTCACGGTAAACCGCACTCGATTTCATCAATTCCTTGTGTTTGCCAATTCCGGTAATTTCGCCGTTATCTAGGACAATAATCTGATCGGCATCCATAATTGTGGTTACTCGTTGTGCTACGATTAATACAGTGGAATTACCAGTTTCTGCTTTTAAGGCTGTGCGAAGTTTGGCATCTGTTTTAAAGTCTAATGCGGAAAAGCTGTCATCGAATATATAGATTTCTGGCTTTCGAACGAGGGCTCTCGCAATCGATAATCGTTGTTTCTGCCCGCCGGAAACATTTGTTCCCCCTTGGGCGATTACCGCATCAAACCCTTCTGGCATATTGGCAATAAATTCTTTCGCCTGAGCAACTTCAGCTGCATGTTCCACCTCTTCTGTCGTTGCCGTTTCTTTACCATAACGAATATTTTCAGCAATAGTCCCAGTAAAAAGCACGGATTGCTGGGGGACAAACCCAATTTTTTTCCTAAGCTGTTCTTGGGCCATTTCCCTAACATCAATCCCATCGACAAGGACTTTTCCACTGTCGACATCATAAAAGCGCGGAATCAAGTTAATCAATGTTGACTTTCCTGAGCCTGTTCCACCAATAATCGCTGTCACTTCACCCGGCCTCATTGAAAAGGAAATATTAGAAATAGCAGGCATTTCTGCTCCAGGATAGCTGAAAGTTACATCCTGGAATTCTACATGCCCTATTACGCCATCTCCTGATAACGGCGTGGATGAATCCTTAATATCTGCTACGGTTTCAAGAACTTCATTGATTCGGACCGCAGATACGGATGCTCTTGGGATCATCACAAACATCATCGACAGCATAATGAACGAGAACATAATTTGCATCGCATATTGAATAAACGCCATCATATCACCGACCTGCATATGGCCATTGCTAATGCGCAGTCCGCCAAACCAGACAATCGCTACAGTCGAGAGGTTTAACACAATCATCATAATCGGCATCATGGCCGCCATGATTTTATTAACCTTAATCGCTGTTTGTGTTAAATCCCAGTTCGCTTCATTAAAACGCTTCTTCTCATGGTCGACTCGATTAAAAGAACGAATGACACGAATACCTGTTAAGTTTTCTCGTAAAACACGATTGAGATTATCTAATTTGACTTGCATCGCTTTAAAAAGTGGGATCCCTTTTCTAGCAATAACCACGATTGCCAGCACGAGGATGGGCAAAGCGACCGCAAGAACTAAAGTTAGCTTGGCATCCTTGGAATAGGCCATAATGATCCCACCAATACACATCATCGGTGCCATCGCCATCATACGTAACATCATCACTAATACCTGCTGGATTTGGGTAATATCGTTAGTTGTTCTGGTAATTAATGAGGCAGTTCCGAGTTTATCAAACTCATGTAACGAAAAATTCCCGACGTGTGCGAAAATCTTGCTCCGCAATAACCTTCCAAAGCCTGAAGCTGCTTTTGCTGAGTAAAAACTCGCAGCAATCGAACAAATCATGCCTCCTGCTGCAACAAGCAGCATGAAACCGCCGATTTTCCATATATAATTTGTATCGCCAGTCACTACACCTTTGTCAACGATATCGGCCATTAAGGTTGGCAAGTAAAGCTCTGACAAGGACTGTAAGAGCACGAGGCCTAAAACCAGATAAATGGCTAATTGAAATGGTTTTAGAAATTTGGTTAATTTAATCAAAATCCTTCAACTCCGTTTTTAATAGTTATTAAGAGTAATTTTATCCTAGT
>JAANMP010000103.1 GCA_011250595.1 Bacillus sp. MM2020_1
GATGAATACTCCAATAATAACCTTATTAATAGAATAATAAAGGCGACAATAATAAAATTATCCCAGGTCTCTGCTTCTTATGAAAACAAAAAAAAATTAGTTGTACTTAAAAATTATTATTTAGAAGTTGATGAGCGTATTTTTAATATTGAGGACTTTAATAAGGTAGTCTTAACCAGAATTTACAGTTCTTATAAGGGAATTATTGAAATGAGTAAGATGTTCTGGAAAGATTGTCTTCCCGATTTTTATTCAGGAGGTGTAACAACTTATAATTTGCTTTTTGATATGAATAAAATATTTGAACTATTCATAAGGCAAATATTAAAACTATACAGCAATGAAATCTTAGGAGAAACTCTTGAATTTAAAATTAATAAAAGTTCTAGATACTTGCTACATGATAATAAAAGAAATAATTACTTCAGGCTAATACCCGATATAGTTATAAATGATGTTTTAACAAAACAAACAAAGTTAATAATTGATACAAAGTGGAAAATGCTAAATTACTCTAAAAGGAATTTTGGAATTTCCCAAGAAGACATATATCAAATGTATGCATATGCAAGGGAATTTTCTTGCCCAAATATAGTTATATTATACCCACTTCTAGAAAGTAACAAAGCGACTTTACCTGAGTTTTTCAATACTACTATAAAAAATAAAGAGATAAAAATAAGTGTTCATACAATTGATTTGAGTTATAAATTACCGTCTGATGTTGGAGAAATTATACGGCAAATGAAGGGTATAGTGCAGTCAACATTAGGTAATTAAACGATACTTAATCAAGTTCGAATCAGTTCGTGTCTTCTTCAATTCAAATTTGTGCATTAAAGGATTAAGCTGTCATCATTTGCAGCCTTTCTTTATAGACTTTAATGCATTAGAACTAAAATAAGTCATCCAGATTTGTTTCTTATAGGAATAAATATATATAATGAGGGATTTTTACGATTGAATTACTAGAAGCTAAATTAATTAATTCTAGAATTAAAATGCAGCTACTCGATCTTGCTGGGGAGCTAATTGCCGATGAGTCATCAAATGAAGAATATGCTATTAAAAGGATAATTTGAGTGGTGGAATATATGGACGAGGAAGACGTAAAAGTAAAGTACATTAGTGAAACCCTAGCATTATAGGAAGGACAGAGGTGCCATTTTAGTGGCTTTTAATTTAATATTGGATAATATTATTTATTGTCTTAAGCAAATATTTATTCTAGAATTGAGACTGTAGAGGTTGAGGGAAAACGGTCTAAAAAACTATCAAGAGACTGCAGAGACCCCTTGATATAACTGAAGAAATAGGGGCTGAATGGGGTACTGGTGTCCTCCACAGTCTTCAAAACTGCTTGAGGTCTGGTGGGTTCTATTCCCACGCAGTCACGACAATTTTTTCAGTTTTATCAACGGTTAAACTGTTTTTAGAATGTGATTTGACAGTAATTTGAAAAGTTGATAGATTAAAGCATTATTCTATAACAAATTTTTAATTTGCTCATATATATATTCTTTACTTAACCACCAAGCTTGTTTTGTCATATAATCATCTGCAAAATTTTCTTTTTCACTCTCTGGGCGATTTATCCATTTTGCTGGGTGAGGTAATTTCATAGAATTATTCATTAATTGCTTTTTAGGAATCCCTTTAGCTACAACGTCTTTATAGTATGTTGATCTGTATTGAGCAACATTGGCATCTGGGCGAAGAAGTAAAATATCTTCAAGGGATGGTTTAATGAAATTATTATTTATTCTGATTCCATTATTTTCATTTTTGGTAAAAGTTAGTTCAACACCGTTTTTTAGTTTTTCTACCTCCGTTTTCCAAACTCTTTTTACTGGCCCATCTATATCAGGAATTGGCATATTCCAAAATTTAGCGCCTACAAAAATAATATTCTCAGGGTTTTTTTCGTTTTTCTTTTTATTAAAATCATTAAAGACTAGTAGTAGAAATTTTTTTCTATCTAAGAAATCATAAACTCTTGAATCCTCCCAAGATTCGTTAACTAATTCAAGAAATGATGGAATTCCCATAAATTTAAAATGTTCTTTTGGTTGCCCCATCCTTAAAGGAACCGTTTTTAAACTAATTTCTGCTTTTTCAATTTCTTCTGCTGTGACTTCATCCGTAGTGGTAGGCAAATTAAGAATTCCACGGATTATCATGTTATTTATATTTTTTGGTGTCTGACTTTTACCAACTTCGATACCAAATTTTTGAATCAATTCACTTTGTTTCATACCGTAATAGGGAGTAAAACGGGAGACAATAATTTCCTCAAGAGTTTTCTTTCCTAGCTCACTAACATCTTTCACAATACTATTAATTGCTTCGGTATGATCTTGTCCAATAATATGATTATTTATAAGTTCATTAATGAATTTTGATTTAAATGAATAGGCTCTAGGTTTTGCAGGAACATCTGTATGCTTCTGCTTTGTAAAATCACCAACAGTTGTTGACTTTGTACATGCTCCTAGATAATTTGTAAGCCCTTCTGATAATTGTTCAGCTTTACCAGAGTTTATATATTCGGATATTTTTTTCCAGTCTTGCTTGATGATTTCTAAATCTTTCTCAGATATTTCAATTACAGTATCTTTAGGCAAGCCAAAATCTTTTAACTCTGTCATTGAAAGTAGGTTCGCATATAATACTCGAAATTTTGTCTTATCTTCAATCATTTCTCCGCTAGAAATTTTTTCCTTATGCGATACATCACGTCTATAATATTGAATTAATTCAATTAGCTTATTCTTATGCCAAAATGAGCTTTGTTCAAATGATTTACCATATTCATTTTGGTAATTAATTTTATTTAAAACAAGTCTCTCCCCTGCAATAAATTTTGTGACTTTTTTCTTTCTAACATTTTTTGTTTGTTTATCTATGGGGGTAACTTTTAATTCTACACCAGCTTCTGGAAAATCAGGTTCGGCATAATTATCTGCAGGATGGTCAAACCAGACTTGCTCTATTACATTGCCTGGATAAGATTTATTTTTCACATTCTTAGTGCTCTTTACATCGATTTCTCCAAGCGTCTTTCCAACCGCTTCTAATGCTCTTTTATGTACTTTCTCCTTAGTATTATAGACACTACTCAAATCAATCCACTCCTCCAATATATCGAATAACAATTATTAATAGTAGTATATCAATGACTTGGCATTAGATATATATTAGTTTATAACCAGTTAGTGAATATCGAAATCCCATAATTGAGACAACTGGATTGGAGCACATAAAAAAGAGTGCTACTATATGAAATAATATTTAGAAAATAGAAATATTTTGTATTTACCAACGAAATGGTAATCTAGTAAAATAGATAGAGTGACAAATTTCCTGCAAGGGAGGATTTTGGTAATGAGCGGAACGATTCAATACTCGTATGTATTATACGCAAATAATACTTCCATTAAAGAAAAGCTTGATGAAATCTTTGGGCTGTTAGCAAAAGGAGTAAAAGTACTTCTTTTCTCAGACTCAAATTTTGAAATAATCTCTACTGCGTACAATGTTGAAAAATTTCTCAGAGCAAAGCTATTGCAGATTCACAAAGAGGATATAACCATTACTGAGGTACTTGAAGTAATTGATGGGCAATCGCTGAACACTATCGAACACATTGCGAAGTCCTTTCCTCAATTTAATGTCGAGCAGTTTGTCATTGAGCATGCCCTCTTTGATGAAAATATTATGGTTAAGGCAGGGGCTGGAACTGGTAAGACCACTGTGATGATTGATCGAATTCTCTACCTACTTCTAGCTGCAAAGCTTAAACCTGCTGAGATTGTGATGATTACATTTACTAGAGAGGCTGCTCGTAACATGTACAACAAGCTGCGTGAAAGCTTGTTTTTCCGTTTCCAAGCGACCGGAAACCAAGACATTTTAAGACTGATTGAGCATTCAGCCGATATCAGAATTCAAACAATCCACTCCTTTTCTAAGTCGTTATTAAAGGAAGTAGGTTCACTTGGTGGTTTTGGATTAAATGTAGCGCTTCGAAGTTTTAAGCAGGAGAAAAAGAAATGGATTGAGGAGGAGCTTAATCGCTTTTTTGAAAAAGAGCTCACTCAAGCATTTGGGACGATTGAAACACTAATTTCTCCATTAAAGCTTTATGAACTAATTGATACTATTTATGATTTTTCGGAGAAGTTTGAGCAAAAGGGTTTTTCTACCACTGAGATCCTTGATAAAACAGATTTCGGTAAGGCTACCATTGGAAATGAGCGTATGAATAATCTCCTGCAAACAGTTATTCGAGATGTGGAACATCGTTTTCAAGGAGAAAAGAATCAGTTAAATGCTGTTACGATGAGTGATTTGACTAGGCAAATTGATGACATCCGAGAAAAGCATGGGGTAACGGCGTTTAAAAATCTAAGTCAGCCAATCTCTCATTTGTTTGTGGATGAGTTTCAGGATAGTGATGATATTCAAATTCGTTTAATTGCAACAATCCAGGAAGCGTTTGCTGCCTCTTTATTTGTCGTTGGTGATATAAAACAGTCCATTTACCGCTTTAGAGGGGCAAACCATACTGCTTTTAAAATATTAAAAGAGAAGTTAGGACAACGTGACATCTTTATTGATGACGATAAGTATTTCTTGAAGAAAAACTATCGTACAACAAAGCAACTCTTAGAACAAATGGACACGTATTTTTCCGACTGGGGAGAAAAGGGATATTTAGACTATGCTGTGGATGACGAAGAAAGTAGTGACCGTTTAGTAGGAATGAGAACTGGTGAGGAAGAGGAACCATTAAGGATTGAATCGAAGCGCGAGGAAACGAAAACAAATATGAGACTTTATATTCTACCTAGAGTAGTAGATTGCTTTAAGAGGATAGTCGAGATAAACCAATCAAAGCCTGAAGGAGAAAAGCGTGAAAAGCTAGCAGTATTAACGAGAACCATTGAGGAAGCACGACTTGTTGACGAATGGTGTAGAGGTCAAAAGATGTTAACTAAGCTTGAAGTTGGTGGGGGGTTCTTTACGTCAAAGGCGGTTCGTCATTTTCATTCATTAGTCCTTGCTCTGCTTTATCCTTCTGATGGCAAGTATTTAAGCAACCTTTTAGATGGTCCATATGGACAAGGGAAGGAGTATTTACTTCATGATCTTGTAAATAGAAAGGGGTCCCAAGAAGATGCTGTAAATAAGCTGAAGGAAGCAACCACTTTTCCGTTTGACCGCTATCAACGTCTTTTAACCTACCAGCCAGTTTTATCTGTTCTACGAACCATTATTGAAGAAAGACAACCCTATAATTGGATTTACTCTCGTCGTGTGGATGAACTGTCAAAGTTACTTTCAGATGATTATACACCTATGCAGCTTCAGAAGCAGGCGATTAATGATACGAAGAAATATCAGTTAAATGTAGGGAAGTTATTTGAAAAGCTACATCAAGCTTTTTCAGCTGAATTTGTCTCTCTTCAGAAAATTGAAAGCTGGCTGCGTGTACAAATTGCCACCAACCGTGATGAAGAAGAAATGACTGTAGAAGGCATGGATACAGAAATTGATCATGTTCATATCCTAACAGCCCACCGAGCGAAGGGTCTTGAATATCATACGGTGATTATCCCTTTTACAGAACGGCCGTTTACTACGTCGTTTAGCAAAATTATCTTTGATGACAACCGTGAGAAAGTCGGATGGTTTATTAATAAGCAAGGCTATGAAGAACGAAAAAATGAGTATTTTGAACTGTTAAATTCACACGATGATACGGAATCGATTCAAGAGGAAACAAGGCTATTATATGTAGCAATGACCCGTGCAAAAAATGAGCTAATCATTATTCGTAATTTAAAAAATGATAACTATAATATGACATGGTCGAAGCTATTACGAAAAACACGTTAGGAGGAGAAAAGATGAATGGAAAAGTAGATGTCATCATGTATGAAAACCCTTATACCTTTCATGAGCTGCCTGAATATGCACCGTTCAAAACTTGTCCTCATATTTGTGCGACACAGTCATTAAAGAACGGGCTTAAAAGAAATCTTGAATCCGATTTTTTATCAGCAACTGAGGTTATTCAGCAGTTTTACCCAGAATGGAATGATGTGGATAAACGCTTTGAGCAATACGCAGAGCTAGCAGACCTTCTTAGAACGTGGAATGAGGACAGCTCGGGAAAGATTATCCAATCTTTTAAGAGAAATCAGTTGAATGTCTTAATTACGATGAGAAACTTAACGGAGATTGGCCTTAGACCAAATCAACTCCGACCACTTTGGCAAAAACGAGAAGAGCTTGTTTTTTGTGATGTATGGGAAAAGATGCTCCCAATTTTTAAGTCTTATATGGATGAAGCGGCGGAAAATTTAGGTGACTTAGATAACATAAAGTCACTTCTTAATACGTCAGAAAACACCGTTGTTCTTCATGGATTTTACTTTATCACACCTGTACAGCATTATGTGTTTAGTAGGTGGAAGGAGCAGGGGCTTAATCTTGTGTTCATAAATCTTTATCATAAAGATTATCCTGCAATTTTTTCTTTTTTAGAGGAGAATTTCTCAGTGAATCATGGTTGGGTTTCTAAAGAGAATTGGCAGCTCACGGAATCAGAAGAACCTTCAGCGGCAAGTACGATGTTTGCGTCTGCTTTTGAGGGAAGCTATGAAAAGCTACTAATACCAACTGTTACACAAAAACCATATGAATACATGATTGATTTTGTACAAGACATTGAGGAGGACTCTCATTATATTTCGCCAAATCAAGATGAATTGACTGAGAGATTAATAGAATTTAAACCTGATATGTTCATTGAGGAACGCCATTTTCTCTCTTATCCGATTGGCCAATATTTACTTCATCTCCATTCTATTTGGAATGAAGTGAAGCAGGATTATTTTTTAACGGGCTCAATGTTAGCTGATTGCTTTGCTTCAGGCTGGCTCGAATACAATGGGCAGAACGCAAGGCATTATACGAAACAGTTAAAATCAATTCTCCCTTACTTTGAAACTTGTCAAACTGTTGAAGATTGGATTACCTTTCTTGAAAATTTAAAAGCTGCAAAGCGATTATCTTCTGGTCCTATTCGTAAAAATAAATTAAAAAGCGGTGACCATTTTAAAGCAGTTCGTGTAAATCCGGTACTTCGCTTTTCTTTCTTATCTGTGAAGTACAAGGATTTAACCATCATTGAAGAGTTTATTAAAAAGCTTGTTCAAGATGCAAAATGGTTAATGAATATTGAAGAAGAGCGGGTGACCATTAAGGTACATTTTAATCGAATTAAGCAGCTACTCGATAATCATGAAACAAGGGATTCTCTCCTTGGGAAGACAGAGAAAAAGCTAGTTTCACAGCTTGAGGATATGTTAATTCGTCCAGGTCGTACAAATCATGCCTATCATATAGCCGATTTATCTGATGCAATTATTGTCTTTTTAAAAACGGGTCTAAAGGATACGGATGAAGAGGATTTCGAGGAACCGCCAGAGGATGAAAAGAATATCAGGATTCAAAAGATGCAATCCATGGATGGGATTATTTATAGAAATCCGGAAAATGTTCTCCATGTATGTGGGATGGATGAAAAGCATTTTCCGAATGGACAAACACCAATGCCATGGCCATTGTCTGAAACTTTATTAGAAAGACTCAATCATCCAGCAGCCAATATGTATTTATTCCGAAAAAAGTACGAGCTTTCTTTTTCAAAGTACTTGTTCTACACAGGACTTTGTTACATGGGAAAGATACAGCTCTCATGGATTAGAAACTGGAATGATTTTGAGAACCTCGACAGGTCGATTTATGTTCAATTATTAGACCTACAAAATGCTCCTGTGAGTGAGGAGGATCCGTTTCATTATATAAAGGCATGTATTAGGCCAGCTGAGGCGCAAAAGGCTAAAGTAATTGAAGAGCTTCTCTCGTATCCGAATGAAGAATTTGTGGAGATGAATTTATGTAAGCGTCGCTTTTACTATAGTAGTGTGGCTGACCGCTTTTCGACCTATGAAAGTACTTTTCATCAGGGCTTTTTAATTGGAAATGTAGTGAAGCTATATGCTTCCATAGGAAAAACGAAAATGGAAATTATGGGGCTGTTAAAGATTTTGTTTCCATATATGAGTGAGATCCGTCTGCGTGCAATCGTGGACACCAATATGGAGCAAAATCTAGTTCAAAGCATGCGTAAATATGGTCTGAGCAATCGGTTGAAGTATGAGGATGTTGAGTATCCTGAAAGTACGATGTATTTTCAATATTTAACCCATCGTGGTGCATTCCAAAGTGAACGCTGGAGAACCTCATATGCGTTAGTAAAAGGAAAAAGGCGTGAGAGAAATGAGCTTGCAACCCAAATTGCAATTAGAGAAAATATTTTACCTATAGCCAATCCTTCTGAATTTTGTAAGCTTTGCCCACATGCTGAGTATTGCGAAGAGGCCTATTATGCAGTTGACATTTCAAAGAAAGGATGGGATGACAATGACACAGACGCTTCTTGATAAAGGGGAGCTTGAAAAGAATGTTAGTGAGGCGTTTAATCTTTTAAATGAGGCATTGTCATCAATTCCTAGCACGGCACATGAAATCACAAACGAAACCAAACAGTTTCTACGCAATATTGAGCTAAGCGATGAACAGTTAAAGGTCGCTAAAATGACATCCACTCATTTACTTGTGAAGGGTACCGCAGGAAGTGGAAAAAGTATTACCCTTTTATTTAGAATGATGCAAAAAATGTCTGAGGAAATCGGGAAGAGCTTCTTGTTTGTCTCCTACAGTGAGGAGCTTGTGAAAGATGCTGAAAAACGCTTTAAGCAGTCGGAGTATTACATGGAGTTGCAGGAACATAATCATCGAGTTGATTTTTTCACTTTTCATGAATTAGCTCATCGTTTATTAAAATCTATTGATATTAAGTTACGGAAGTTTCGTACAAATCATAAGGGTATCAATCGAGGTGAGGATGAAGTTAGAGCTAGGATTCTGCGATTAATGGATTTGCTTGATACTGACGAGTTTAAGGAGCTACCAGCAATCCATACAATTAAAAATACACAGAATACCTCATTCTTATCACAAGAGTTCGCTTGGATGAAGGGAAATGGATTTATTACCGAGGAAGATTATTTAATGTGTGATCGTGTCGGACGTGGTCAACTTCCGCATTTAACGGTGAAACAACGTTCAACTATCTTTAAATTGTTTGAATATTATCAAGAGGACCAGCGTGTCAACTTCTACAACCGTGTCGACCCTGAGGATTATGCGTTACTCATCATGAAGTATTTTCACTTGTTTAAAAAAGGTCAAATGTATGATCATATATTTATTGACGAGGTTCAAGACCTTCAACCGATGCAGCTGCGCGTGTTGGTGGCCCTAAACCAAGGTACATTATCCTTTAGTGGAGATGAGAGGCAACGTATTTATAAAAGCAGTCCGTTTTCCTATCGAGCGTTAGGAATAAACATCACTAGCGGAAATAATGTTGTGCTAAAGAGAAATTGGCGTTCGACCTACCCAATCATGAAACTTGCGAATTCCTTGAAGTTTAATCGATCTAGTGAAGATTCTAAGTATGATGATGAGAAGTATTTTCCACGCCCTGGCGAAAAACCACAGATTAAAGCCTTTAAAACCTTTGAAGGCATGCTGAATGAAATTAGTACGAAAATTAGAAGAATCTATCAGGATTATCCAGAGCGTACATTCGCGATTATTCATCGACGGCATAAGGAACAAGACGAGAATCACCTTAAAAACTATTTAGGGAATTTACAGCTTAAAACGTATATCGAACGTTATGATGAAAATGTGGTGAAAAACAACCGCCAGCATGGGGCCGAAGTGTATTTAATTGAGGCAAAGGCAACAAAAGGATTAGAGTTTGATTATGTGTTTATTCTAGAAGTCGATAAACAACATTATCCTCATAAAGACGAGGTAGAAAGCTTAAATAAAGTTAGGCAATCAAAATCAAAATCATCGGATTTTGATTCAGATAAGAATGAACTTGAGGAAAAGGAAAAACGGATTTTATATGTTTCCCTAACCCGAGCAAAGCAAGAGGTATTTATGTATTATTATGCTCCTAAACACCCAGAGATTAGGATTTCTTCGTTTGTGAAGGATTTTGATACGCGAGATTATAAGGCAAGTGGTTTTAGGAAGACGTTGTTATAAACAGAATATGCTCTCCTGAAGATTCAGGGGGGCTATTTGTGTGTAAAAAGTCCTGTTTTGCATTTGAAATTCATGTGATTGTCATTTTTCGTGAAAAAATGCCCGATTTGTATATAAGTTTTAGTATAATGGAACTAATTCTTTTTTATCTTGGAGGTTTGTGAGTGTAAGTAGTCTTTGAGAACAGATCATGCTTTTCTGCAAGCTCTTCATCTTGTCCTATTAGTATATCTGAAATCATTTTTCCTAGGTTTTTCGGAATGTTATCAGTGATTATCTTTCCTGTAATTTTCTCGTAGATGCTCAGCTGTGTTAAACCAAAATAAGGCCCAAGCTCCTGTTTCATACAGTCAATGACATTCAGGATAGTTGGAATGACAGGATTAATCGTTTTATCCTTTTCACGTAGAATCCCTGTAAGATAGCCTTGTTTTAACGAAAACGCTCTTGGCTTTGCTGGAATCTATGAACATGGTTGTGTTCGAGTTTTCTTTGAGGAAGAAGACTTCGTCGCTGCTCCTAAGTAGGAGATATCACCCTCTGATAAAAGATGTGCATCACCATTAAGTACCTTATTCTTAATAATCGTAAAATCCTTTTCAAGGATGTGTAAATCTGTTTCCATATTATAGAGCTGAAAATCCTAAGTAAAAAAGTCATTATAAGGAACCCTCTAATGTACTCATACCTAATAATGAGCAGCTTCTTATTTTTTGAAATTAATTTACTGAATTGAAATGTCTCATGAATGATCCGGTGGTAGTCAATCATACTAAGGGAAATTCGTTCCTTCTCACGGATTGTTCCGTTCTTATTGGTCTCAAAATCCGGATACTTTTAATTCAATCCCTAGCGTGTTAAAATCAGCTTCAATATCATTATTGAGCGCATATCCAAAAAACCCCGTTTCAACGACTTTCCCTAATGCACCTTTATCTGCTGTCTTATTAAGTAGATGGAGTTTATCTAGTTCGCTGAAGGTCTTACCAACAATATGTTGGGTGAAATCCAGTAGTTCTTGTTCGGATGTAAACTGCATATTTATTCCTACGTATTTACTATATTAAAAGTGATAACTGTAAAAAATATACACACTATATTACAG
>JAANMP010000104.1 GCA_011250595.1 Bacillus sp. MM2020_1
ACATCAGATTCATGTAATAAATTCTTACAATAAATTTTTCAAAAAATATAATGAGTGTGGGATGAATGATGAAAATAAAAAATAAAAAACTATTAACCTTATCTGAACAAATTGCAGACCAAATAAGAGCTGCGATTATTAACAAAGAATTAAGTCCCGGAGACAAACTGCCGGCAGAGCAAGAGTTAGCCAATCAATTTCAAGTCAGTAGACCGACTATTCGTGATGCTATTAAAATATTAGCTGCATCCAAATTAATTGTGACAAAGTCAGGAGCAAAAGGAGGTCATTTCGTTGCTGAAATTGATCTTAATGCACTTATTAACGATATTAGTGATTATATTACCCTTTCCCTAAGTCTTGAAGGTATGACAATCGATGAAGTCCTAGAAGTAAGAGATACAGTCGAACTTAAGTCCTGTTCTCTTGCAGCTTTAAGACGGACAGAGGACGATTTGAAAATGTTAAAAGAGTCCCTGCCAACTATGGATGCCACTGCTCCCAGCAAACTCTTTTATGAACAGGATTATAAATTTCACCAGGCGATTGCTAAAGCTACCCATAATCGAATGGTTATTATAACCATTGAAGGAATCACTCTATCTTTAAGCAAGTATTTAACACAAGCTGATTGTCCAACTGAACTAAGAGAGAAATTAATCACGCAATTATATGAAATTTATGAAGCCATCGAACAGAAAAAACCCGATCTTGCTGCTGAGAAGATGGAACAACATCTTAGACTTTTCGATAATTTTTTACCATCAACAAATTACTGAATAACCAACAAAAGCCGGAATACTAATCGATAGTTTCCGGCTCAATTAATGCCTCTTATTTACTAAAATGAATATATTGTAAATAATCTTCACTTAAAAATTCCTAACCAATACCTTATTAGACTTGTTTTACTTTAAAATAGTTTAATAGGATGGCGAAGATGAGAATGGCCCCTGTGATGACTTCTTGCCAATAGGAGGAAATGCCGGATAGGCTTAATCCATTTTGAAGGACACCGATAAATAGAACACCTAATGTCGTACCCATTACGGTCCCTTCTCCCCCTTTAAATGAGGTACCGCCTAACAGAACAGCAGCTGCTACTAATAACTCCATCCCCGAGCCAATGGTAGGCGAAACAGAGTCTAACTTACCTGTATTAATGATCCCTGCAATACCAGCATATAAAGCACTAATGCCATATACACCAATAAGGATGAACGATACCTTGATTCCTGACAATTTTGCAGCAGTTGCATTTCCACCCACGACATAAATCGCTCTGCCGAATTGAGTGTATGTTAAAAAGAGATGGGTCAAGAGAAAAATAGCCAACATGATCATGATTGGAACGGGAATCGGTCCAATAGAGCCATTTCCTAGAAAATGAACAATCGGAAGGGTGTCGGCATACTGGGTTTGACCATCCGTCCACACATAAACCGTGCCGCGAAACAAGGACATGGTACCAAGAGTGACCACAAAAAAGTTCAAGCCTAATTTTCCTATTAAAAACCCATTTGTGATCATCCCGATGAATAGTATGGCTACTAATGTAATTACAATACTTACTAATTCTGGAACACCAGCAACCACTAAGTTGACAAGAATTAACCCGCTAAAGGCTAAGGTTGCCCCCACTGATAAATCAAATCCACCCGATATTAACACCAAGGTCATGGCCATCGCCATAATCCAGATAGCTGAAATGGAATTTAATAAATTAGCCCAATTATTTACTGTAAGAAAAGAGGGATTCAATAGACTCATAATGATACAAAGTAAGACTAAGAGGGGCCCAATTCCTACTAGTTTAAAGACATTCCTTTTGATAGAATGATTTCGTTTTTGTAATTTTTGTTCCACTACAACATTATCCATACCACACCTCCAAATGGATCTTAATTGCCTGTCGCATAGTACATGACCATTTCCTCCGTCATGTCCTCCTGTTGCAAAATTTTCTGTAAGCATCCTCGAAACATAACCCCAATTCGATCAGCAATTCCGATTGCTTCTGGCAGTTCAGAGGTTGAGACAATGACGGTTACTCCTTGCAATGTTAATTCACGAAGTAATTTATAAATTTCTGCTTTCGCCCCCACATCAATACCTCTTGTTGGTTCTTCTAATAAGAGAAATTTGGGGTTTAACGCCAAGGCACGTGCTAACACAACCTTTTGCTGATTGCCCCCTGATAAGGTTTTGATAAGAGCGTGAATCGAAGGAGCCTTAATTCTTATATTTTTCTTCATTTGGAGAAACATGTCTTTTTCAGTTTTCCGCCCAATCCATCTCCAGGAGGCTTCTTGACTACGATAACTAATCATCGCATTTTCCATAATCGACATTTCGGCAACAATTCCTTCCACCTTCCTCTCACCAGGGATATAAGAAAATCCCTTCTCAATCGCCTGTCTAGGATTTTTAAAGGTAGAAGGCTCACCGTTAACCTCTAATCTCCCTTTTGAGGGCAGCACTCCAAATAAACCTTTTAACAACTCACTTCTGCCACAACCATCTAATCCCGCAAGCACAAAGACTTCCCCTTTTTTAATAGAAAACGATACGTTTCGTACTTGACGGCAATGGAAATCATGAAAAACAATGGCATACTCTTCAGAAGGAGTCGACACTTTTTCAGGGTAATACTCTTTTAATTCTCTCCCCACCATCGAAGTCACAATTGATTGTTCACTCAGCTCTGATTTTTTCAAGTTACAAATATATTTGGAATCTCTTAAGACGGTGACCTCATCACATAAGCGAATATATTCTTTTAACCGATGCGAGATAAAGATAATCGATAGCCCCTTGGCTTTTAGCTTATCTAATACCGTAAATAGGGTCATTGTCTGATCCTCTGATAAGGAGCTAGTTGCTTCATCAAGTAATAAAACTCTAGGATTTGAGGCTAAGGCTCGTGCGATTAGTATTAATTGTTGTTTATCAGGTGATAAGTTTTCAACAGGACTATCCAAATCGATTTCTGAAACACCCAATTTTTCAAGGTATTCTGTTGCAACTTCTTTATACTTTTTCCAATTCACAAACAGTTTGAATTCGCGTCGTTTCCCCATGGAGATATTTTCCGCAACAGACAGAGTGTTCACTAAAGAGGGTTCTTGCGTAACCATAGCCACGTTTTGCTGAAGATGTTTATAAGATTCTTTCAGGGGGTGGCCGTCAAAGACGACCTCACCCTGGTCCTGCTTCTCCATCCCGCTAATAATCCTTAATAAGGTAGATTTACCAGATCCATTTTCACCAGCGATCCCATGGATGGTTCCCCATTCCATATTCATCGAAATATTATTTAATGCCACCACGCCTGGATAATGCTTCGTAATATTTTTGATTTCTAAGGCAATCCTACTGTTTTGATCGTGAATCATTCTGCACCACTTTCTTTTAATGCATCATAATTACGATCTTTTACTAGCTCTAATTCTTCAACCCAGGAAACAAACTCCTTGACATTGGACGGATTAATTAATGGTGATGGAACAATCAATTCTTTGGCAATCGAATTTTGTTTTTTTTCAACGATATATTCGTTTATAAAATCTACTTGAATTGCACCACTTTTTACAGGATTAATATTAAAGGTTGCATACATTTTGCCACTTTTCACTGCTTGAATGCCGCCTTGTTCGGCATTAAAACCAACGACCATAATTCCTTCTTTGTTGTCCTCTGAATACAATTTGCCCCCTGCATTACTGATAGCCAGTGATGCTCCGATGGCACTTTCATCGTTATATGAGAAAACAGTTTTAATATTTGGATTGGCCGTTAGTAAATTTTTCATTAGAGGTTCAGCACCGGCAATATTATCAGAAGGGTTATCCTGTTGTCCGACAAAGGTTAAATTATCATAGTTTTTAAGTTCAGATTTATATTTATCCATAACAAATAGATTTCCCGGCACAGGAATGGCAAAGCCTATACCTGCCGCTTCAGCCTCTGAATATGAGTCCGCGAATAATTTCGCAACTGTAATGGCAGCAGCTTCACGTCCAAGAATTATTTGGTTAACCATACTATAGTCGTCTCCACCTTTTTGCACATTAAAATCAATGCCAAACATCGGAATATTCTTTTGTGCTACTCGATCTAAAGCTGGTTGCAGCGCCTTAGAATCTAATGGCCATACAATTAATGCATCAATGTCCTGCCCTAGTAAAGTATTAATATCACTAGATTGTTTGCTTGCGTCCCCTTGGGCATCAATGCCCATTACTTCAAAACCATAAACATCTGCTCTGGCCTGAATTGCTTTATACCAAGTCTTAATCGAATTGTTGGCTTCTAAAGGAATGGATACCCCAATTTTAATTCCAGAGGATTTTTCTTTTGTTCCCGAAACCGTTTCACTAGAATTTGTTTTTCCACATGCAGAAATGAATAATATGCTAAACATAAATAAGATCATCAACTTTAGTTTCATTAGGTTTCCTCCTATATTTAAGAAACGATCTATTTTTATTCGTAATAACTCATTTCAACGAATCTAGTTCTGTTAGGTAAAGTCTGGTAAAACAAGCAAAATAACAACACTAATATCTTTAAGATTACTAGTAAACCTTGATAGAACATTTTGGTCTATCAAGGTTTCATGTCTGTTATATTGCATATTCATCTTAATAACTTTTCTATTTCGCCTTTCTTTTCATTGTTTATCACAACTCCATATTTTTCTTTGGCAAACTCTTTTGAAATATATCCATAGCGAACCTCTTTTGCCACTAGTTCAGCGGGACGGTTTAAAGGGTCACCGTACCCACCGCCTCCCCCTGCAAATTGTCGATAAACAGTACCTTTTGGAATATCAGAGATCAAATCTTTTGTAAAACTGCTGTATTTTGTACCATCCGGATAGTGGAGAGTAATAGAATTCACGGCACCATTTGTTCCACCTAAAATACCAGGGGCGGCTGTATCTTCATCTCCACCGTCGCCAAACACACTTGCTTGGACACCGTCAGCATTAATCGTGAACTCCACTTCGACCCCTAAGCCGCCTCGCCACTCTCCTGCACCGCAGGAGTCTGTCGAAAATTCATATTTGTGTAGAGTTAAAGGCATGGTCAACTCAAACATCTCCGGATCTTGTGCTGCTAAAGCACCCCCTGAAGCAATTAACCCTATATGGTCATACCCGTCTGCGCCTTTTGTCCCACCGCTTCCCCCTTTACATCCATTTAATAAAATGTCAACGAAAGGATACTGCGTGCGTTCATCTGTTCCGTTTAAAATCGCGCATAACAGTGAATTCCAACCTGCTGTCACATGTTCAGACAAGGCTTTGGAGAGAGCAATAAATATTGCCGAACAAATTTGATCACTTAAATGGTTTCCAAATCCGGAGGCAGCCGGAAACACAGGATTTAGCATGGTCCCTTCAGGAACATGGATGGAAATACATCTTTGAATCGCCTCATTATGAGCAATATCTTGTTCTGTAAGCATGAAAAAGGAAATCATGACAGAAGAAATCGTAACAGGAACTGGAGCATTTACATATCCCTTCGTCTGTGGTGACGTTCCAGTGAAATCAAAATGCATATGTTCGTCTTCGACCTTAACGGTAACTTTAATTTTCATCTCCGCTTCATGGTCAAAGCCATCATCAACCACTAACCATTCCCCTTCATAAACCCCGTTTGGAATAGTCTTAATGATAGACTTTGCCATTTTTTCAGTAGAATCAAAGATTTCAGAAATGGCTTTATTGACAATTTTCACACTATATTGATCAAGCAGCTTCACCAGTTCTTTTTCACCTACTGTACAGCCTCCTACCATTGCGAGAATATCATCCCCCACAACCTGGAGCCTGACATTCCCCATCACTAAATCCCATACATCTTTCAGCTTTTTCCCTTTGCTGAAAATTCGTAAAGGTGTTATGCGAATTCCTTCCTGCCATAAATCCGTTGCATACGGATTATAAGAACCCGGTACTGCTCCGCCAACATCTGCTTGATGGGCCGTAATAACGGTCCAGCCAAATAATTCTCCCTCATGAAAGACAGGTTTCAAGACTTTCCAGTCGGAGTTTTGATTGCCGCCTGTGAACGTATCATTATGAAGAAATACATCTCCTTCATCAATATCACCTCTAAAATACTCTACCACTGCTTTTACTCCAGGTGCGGCCGCATAGCCTAAGATTGGGATATACTCGGTTTGTTCAATTAAAACTCCATCAGCTGTATAGATACCTAATGAGAAGTCTCTTCCTTCAACCAGCAAGGGTGAATGAGCACTTCTTTCAATAACCGCTCCCATTTGTCTTCCGATTGCTTTTAATCTATTAGAAATTACTGATACTAAAATGGAATCCATTCTCATTCCTCCTTAATTATTACTGGCAGCAAACAAAAGATTAGAAACCTTCATTTGAGAACCTGTATCTTTCATGATAAAGTTACCATTTTCATCTAATTTCATTTGGAATTCACTAGGAACAATAATTGTTGTTGTCGTCAATTCCACAATAGCCGGACCAGCGACTTCAGCACTCGCCTTCATATGATCCCCGTCATATACCGGGACTTCTACCATTGATTTTTGAACCGGATCAAACATTTTACGATACTGTTTCACAGCAAGTTCTTCCTCTGGAGCCATTGCTTCAATTGTTCTTGGTGAAAATTGGACAAAATCTCCACGACATGATAAGCGGATATTAATTATTTCCATTTCATGTCCTCTTAAATTGAAACCATAGCACTTTTCATGTTCTTTATGAAACTCATTTTCTGCCAAATTTTTATGATTTTTTAAGACGCTATCCTCATCGACTTCAATCGTTACCTCATAATGCTGTCCGACATATCTTATATCTAAGCCGACCTTAACAATTTGCTTTTCTCCCGAAACCCCTTCAGAAATTAATGCCTTCGTACCTTCCTGCTTATCCTCAGCAAGGATGGAAATAATATCTGAGAAACTGGCGCTGTCCCATCTTCTATGGAAGCTTTTCACATAATCATGTCGTAATTGAGAGGCAAGCATCCCCACGGCACAAAGGACTGATGAGAAGGTAGGGATGATGATTTCGGTAATTTCCAGTTCTCTAGCAATCATCGCAGCATGAATTGGTCCTGCTCCACCTGCTACCACGAGTGGGAAGTTTCGAGGATCCTGCCCATTTTGGATCGTTACCTCTTTTACTCCATTAGCCATATTCAAATTCGAAATTTGATAGATTCCAAAAGCTGCTTCTTCTACACTCATATTTAAAGGATCTGCGATATTTTTTTGGATAGCCTTCGTAGCTAGCTCCCTATCTAATGACATTCCACCGCCCAGGAAGAAATCTGGATTTAAATAGCCTAATAGTAAGTTGGCATCTGAACATGTTGGAAGAATCCCCCCCCTTACATAACATGCCGGACCTGGAGAGGCTCCAGCACTTTGTGGCCCTACCTGCAGTAACCCACCTGAATCAATCCAAGCGATACTTCCGCCTCCTGATCCAATCGTATGAATCGATACCATGGGTAAAGAGATGAGATTTCGATTGATTTCGCCCTCTTTACGAATATTGACTTCTCCATTTTCAATAATCGAGGCTTCAAAGGAGGTACCACCCATATCAATGACAATTGCTTTATCAAATCCCGACGCTTTTGCAAAAGCACTTCCAGAGACAGGACCAGCCGCAGGGCCAGATAATACGGTCGTTGCTGGTAATTTCGAAACGGTAATAGGATTGGTAACCCCGCCATTGGATTGCATGATCAAAAGTTCCCCATTTGTAAAACCTTTTGCTTCGAGCTTTTCCATTAGTTTATCCATATAATCTTTTAAAATCGGACCAACATAGGCATTCATGGCAGAAGTGCTTACACGGTTATATAACCGGATGACTGAAGATACATCCGTTGAAATGGTGACATACGCTTCAGGCATATACTTTTCAACGATTCTTTTTGTTTCTATTTCGTTTTCCTGATTGGCATAGGAATGCATATAACAGATTGCAATCGATTCAACTCCTTCTTCTTTAAACCAATCCAAGGCTTCGATGATTTCTTTCTCATCAATCCCTTTCACAATATTTCCATCAGCATCTGAGCGCTCATCAATCCCTACAATTAAATCTCTCGTCACTAAGGCCTGCGGAGCGGTATACTTATTATTGTATAAATGTTGTCTACTACGAACTCCTCTTCTCATTTGTAAACAATCGCGGAAACCTTTAGTTGTCAATAATCCTGTTTTCGCTCCGTTACTTGTTAAAACGGCATTAGTAGTAACCGTTGTACCGTGGACAATTAAGGTTGTATTTTCTAATAGTTCTTGGATCGTAATCCCTAATTTAGCAGCTAGATTGTTTAGTCCATTTGTTACCCCAATAGACGGATCCTCTGGAGTGGAAGATGTTTTATCAATGATTTGTTCTTTTGTATTACTATTGATCAATAATAAATCAGTAAACGTACCACCAACATCAATCCCAATTGTGAATTTATCCAATTCTTTCACTCTCCTTTTGAGTTAAATAAGTCATATATGGAAGCTTACTTAAGGAGTCTGCGCCATCTTTTGTTACGATAAAGACATCCGCGATACTCGCACCGAATTCTTCTGTTGCATTTGCAAAATTCGGATGAACACTTAACACCATTCCTTCTTCTATCACTTCTTTTCCGCTATCACTTATAACTGGTAAATCATGGTCAACACCTACACCATGTCCATGCCAAATTCCAATTTTGACATCAAGGTGATCGATATGCTTATGAATCGCATTGGCAATGTCTGCAACCGTTTTTCCAGGTTTAATTGTCTTTTTCACTTCCTCCATTGCTCTAACACATGCATCAGCAAGTTGCTTCATATCAGTACTAATTTCGCCAACCGCAATGAGACCGCCTTTTTCAACCCAGTACCCATTTTCATCAATTAGTTCTACATAACAAGTAACGAGAGCATTTTCACTAATGATTTTGTTAGTTGGTTTTCGAAGAAAAAATGGCCCCTCTTCAATAAATACTAAGGTGTCAATCGCTCCGCTTCCTCTAGCAATCTTTTCTACTTCTCCGGCAATTTCTGTACAAGTTTTTCCGGGTTGGATTACTTCCTTGAAAGCAGCAAAACTTTTTTCAGCAAGGGCAAACGAATTCTTGACCATTTCAATTTCTTCTTGTGATTTATAACTTTTGATTTTAGCCAGCATTCCCGTCCCATCGACAATTTCAGCTTTAATATGATTCATTAAATACTCATATTGTTTGATATTCATACTTTCTTTTAAACCAACAATGCTCACTCTATTAGGTGAAGTGGCATTAATGACATTAGCAATTTCGATTAGCAGTGGATCTTCGGCTTGAATAACATCACCCGTCCCAACATAACGAACATCTTTGATGGAGCCATTTTCTTTTGCTAAAAAATAATCAGCTCTCGTGTTATAATAGACGATAGGCTCTTTACCTTTGATTTTTATGATAAAGCCATGTCTTAAAATGGGATAATAGCCGCTAAAATAATACAAATTTCCATATTGAGTGATAATCCCTTTTCCATAAATCACAACAGCATCTAAATCAGAAACCTCCATTTCCTTTTCAAGTTTTTTCCAACGCTGATTCATGATTTCGTTTTTCATGATTTCAATTGAATTTGTTATTGACATGATAACATCTCTCCAATAGAATTATTTTAAATTATTATAATTTTCTGAAACTTAAAAGGATAAAACTACTATACCTGCAATCCATATGTGTCGCCAATTTGTTTGACATCATTTATGTATTCTAAATTTACAAAACATTTCGTCATCAATCAACCCATTTTGCTGTAATAAAACTTTCCACCCTAGCAGTTCCATTGTAATAAATTTTTACAGCCTCAAGATTTACAAGATAAATATTATAAACCTTTTCATTCTCTTGTAAGTAAAACTTACAGTTTATTTTACATGTGGACAGTAGAATTATGAGATTTCAAATGATAGAACAAACACGGGAGTGTGAATGTTTTTATGATGTCCTCCAATGATGTTGAATTATTATCGATTCCTGAACAGATTGCTAATTCTGTAAAAAAAATGATTATTGAGGGAAAGATTAAACCCGGTGAAATGCTCCCTTCACAACTAAGTCTTAGTAAGCAGTTTGGTGTAAGTAGACCTACGATGAAGGAAGCCTTTAATTATCTAGTAGATAGTCAAATTATTAAACCCTTTGACAGTCAGTTAGGTGGTTATAAAGTTAGTGATTTTCTACCAGAAGATGTAAGCAACAATATCTATGAGTTAATTATGCTTTCGCTCCATTCCAAAACGATCACGCATACAGATATTTTTGAATTAAGAAAAATGATAGAAATTCCCTCTGCTGGTCTAGCTGCTTTAAGGAGGACAAAAAAAGATTTGATATTTTTAGAAAGTTGCTTAAATGAATTCCGCAGTAAGGACCTAAGTGTACAAGAAATGTTGCAAATCGATACTTCTGTGCATTTTTTACTAGCAAAATGTACATATAATCCATTAACAGAAGCCATCATGAATGCAATCATTTTGACCTATCAAAAAAATACACCGAATATTCCAGAAGAAGATAAAAAATATATATTAATAGGATTAAGTGATGTAATTGAAGCGATTTTGGATAAGGATGAAGCAAAAGCGATAAAAGCAATGGAAGACCATTTATACTATTCACGATCGTATTTAC
>JAANMP010000105.1 GCA_011250595.1 Bacillus sp. MM2020_1
TTTTATAAACTTTCTGCTATATTGCGTACTATAGAACAACATTGTTTTCTATATTGAAACAGAGGAGTGATCACTTGGAATCTAAAAACCCAGAGGATATTTATCTATCCTCCGTTAAAAATGCGCTTAGAATTTTAAAAAGCTTTTCGATGGATGAGCCAGAAAAAAAGGTGAGCGATATTTCTACCTCACTCGGACTAAACAAAAGCACTGTGAGCCGTACCATGGCAACTCTGGCAAGCGAAGGCTTTGTTTACAAAGATCCTGAAACAAAAAAATATCGTTTAGGGCTGTCACTTCTATCGTTAAGCAGTATCGTAAATAGTAATATGGATGTTTACCGTGAATCTTACCCCGTCCTAAGCCGGCTTGTTGAAAATCTCGGTGAAAC
Source organism: Bacillus sp. MM2020_1 (assembly GCA_011250595.1). Lineage (GTDB taxonomy): Bacteria > Bacillota > Bacilli > Bacillales > Cytobacillaceae > Neobacillus. Next base: position 392 of record JAANMP010000105.1, read on the forward strand.
CGCTCACATTTCTTTTATCGATAAATTAGAGGTTATTTATTTGCAAAAAGTAGAATGTAATCATCCCGTAAGGTTCTTAACCCATGTAGGCAGACGCAATCCCCCTCACTGTACAAGCTCCGGCAAAGTGCTGCTTGCCTATGGTGATGAGGAAATGGTGGATGTGATTATCGAACGAGAATTAAAAAAATATACAAAAACTACGATTACAGACCCAGAAAATTTCCGTGCTCATTTAAGAGAAATTAGAAAAAATGGATATTCTACTAGTTTTGAAGAATTCCATGAAGGGGTAAATTCCCTTGCTGCCCCCATCTATGATTACAGAGGCAAGGTTGTCGCAGCGTTATCTGTCGTTGGTCCGAAGCAAAGAATTCAATCCCATAAAGTCCAAGGCTTTGCAAAAAAAATAATGGCTGCTGCCAATGAAGTCTCGGATCGAATGGGATATAGATGTTAATCTATTATTCTAAATTACTTAGTAGAGGGAGTTTTAAATATGTTTGACTTTCATACTCATTTTATCCCGGCTGATGTCATCACATGGCTCAAGGATAACAAGGAAACTGTAAATGCAAAATGGACGAGGAAAGAAGAAAACAAGGATGAATTTTTGGTTGTGAATGAAAAATGGGGATTTGAGCTTAAACAGGCGTTCATCAACAATCATCTTTATTTAAGCGAACAAGCGAACGCAGGAATAACCCATTCTGTTGTTTCACCGATCCCTCAGCTCTTCCTATATGATTTTCCTGATGAAATTTCAACGGATATCTCCAACGTTTACAATCATTCATTGGCCGAGTGGTCAAAATCAGCACCCCAAAGAATCTCAGCATTAGGCACTGTTCCCCTTAGCAACCCAGATAAAGCGGCCCAAGTGTTACAGAAAGCTATGAACCTTGGACTTAAAGGTGCCATTATCGGTCCAGGCCTGCCAAATCAATTGTTATCTGATGAATTTTTTATACCTTTTTTTGAAGAAGCGAACCGTCAAAAAGCAATCGTCTTTATTCATCCCCTGTTATGTGAAGACCCGCGTATAAACAGAAGAATGATGCCAAATTTAATAGGGGTGCCATGGGAAACCACTGTTTGTGCAACAGACCTTTTATTAAGCGGATTGATTGACCGTTATCCAAATGTAAAAATCCTATTTGCCCATGGCGGAGGTTTCTTACCTTATCAAATTGGTCGAATGGACAAAGGTTATGAGCAGTGGAAACTTGTATCATCTAACCTTTCGGCGCCACCATCAGAATACTTGAAACGCTTTTGGTATGACTCGGTATTATGGAATAAAGAAAGTTTGGAATTCCTCGTTAATGCCGTTGGCGAGGACAGGGTTGTTCCTGGGTCCGATTATCCTTTTGACCTCTCTGTCTGGCCGCCGGAAGTAAACTATCAAGAAGGCGTTAAATCGTTATTAGGATAAAATATTGACTTATTCAGACTTTTGATGCCTTGAAACATATTTATTATTAGTAACCCAGAAACGCCATGGGTAATCCCGTGCTTCACCAGAATTCTCAATTCCAATCCTTTTTCCAGCTGATTTACTTTCCGGACTATAACCATTGGCAATATATAAAGGCGGAAGCGTCAGTGAGCGGCCATAGTCCTCCATCGTAATGCCTAATGATTTTGTCAATTTTCCAGGGCCATTTGTTAGTCCTAATGGTTTTTCCATGCCTCTCCTTATTTTCATTAGCTCAATACCGTATCGTGGTTCTAAGGCCCGGATTAAAACAGCTTCGGGTCTTTCTTCCCCACCGCTAACCACATTGAAAAGACAGTGTGTATGCATTTGGTAAGTATATGCAAGCCCTGAACAGTGGAACATCACCTCTGTTCTTGCTGTCCTCCTGTTATTAAAGCTGTGGGCAGCCCTGTCACCAGGACCGATGTAAGCCTCTGTTTCGACAATATAACCTGCCGCAATTCCCTCCTTCGTTTCTTTTACAAGGAGGCATCCGAGCAAAGCCTTTGCCAATTCAAGCGTGGGCTGATCATAAAAATCCTGGGGTAATGGGACAATATTTTTTGGGAATTCTAACACCCTCTATGACCTCCTTTGAAATGATTTTCTTATGAACTATAGACAATAAAACAAATATTTAAACATCCCCACAGTCCCGTTCCTAAAATCCAAAATAAATAGCCAGTTGCCGATATAAAATCGTTAACTGGCTAACATACTCATCTTTTAATGACCTAGACCCTTTTGATTCTTTCCGGTATTATCATTTGGGGAATCACCGGTACCATTTTTGTTTTTACTATTAGGTGTCCCATAGGTTTGATTATCTTTTGTTACTTTCGCTCCTGATAGGAAATCATCCTTAGTTTTCATCCTCATCATCTCCTTTTATTAATCAGTTATATTATCTATGGAGAGAATAAGAAATATACTGAAAAACTAATAAGGGAAATGTATTATGGAGGGATGCTAATGATTGTTTATCATGGATCTATCAAAAAATTTGATCACTTCACTAAAGAAACAATTGTTCAAAATTTAGATAACGATATCAATACCATCGGATTTTGGTTTACCTCCGACATCCATTCGGCAAAACCTTTTACAATCGGTACTGAGACAGTTTTCGAAAAATCAGAAACGGAATTCTGGGAGAATGGAGAACCTAAGATCGTACAATTTGAACGGCCAGTAAAAGGTTTTATCTATAAAGTTTATATTGATGAACCAACGTTAAAGATTTACGCATCGAATACAGAGGATTCATTTGATTTATTTATGAGGGAACGGGACAAATATTGTGATTACTTGGGTGCGGAAAAAAGAAACCTGACATGGAAAGATCATGCCATTCTGCTAAATAAAGAAGAAGCTAATACAGAATTTCGTAGGAGCCTGATTAAACAGGGATACGATGGATTGGTCATTCGAAATGCTGCACTACAAAGTGTTAGGACAGACTTATATTGCATTTTTTCAAAAGAATCTCTTCAAATTGCGGATGTCTTCCCTTAAATAATGACTTAAAGGCATCCGAATAAGAAATTCAGATACCTTTATTGGTTTCTTAAAGACTTCCTATTTTTACTTATAAAGTTACATTAATTACAGAATCTTCTGAAATATTATGAGACACTTTTACCGGTGCCGTTTCCTTGAGTAAAAAGGATAACAAGAAGAATACAACGGCTGTCCCGCTGGCAAGCCATAACGGTGTGTATAGACTAAACCTATCAGCAAGGATTCCAGCAATGATAGGGCCTACTGTGCCCCCGATAATTTCTCCGGTAAGGACAACAGATGCGATCGCTGTTGCGGCAAATATCCTAGGAACGGATTCTGATGGAATGATGGCAAGGTAGAGCGGCTGTGCCCCAAACCCTAGGCTAAGAATAAAGATAGAAATAGCCAGCATGGCAAAGTTGGTATGGAAGGCTGCGACCGCCAGCGGGAGCAGGATAGCGATAAATGTAGCGGGAACAATGATAGTCTTTCTTCCTAGTTTATCTGATAAGAATGGTAAAAGAAATTGCCAAAAGAACATCCCAATTCCAAGAATTCCTAATATGGCTCCATATTGTGCATCACTATATTTCGATATGCCTGATAAAAATAGCGGCATAAATGCTGTAAATACTAATAAGTACATCATGTAAAAAATAGACATCAGCATACTCACCCAAACATTACGGGTTTTAAATACACTTTTGTATTCCTGAAACGTTGGTTTTACTTTTTTTTCGTTCGTGCCTTTGCCCCTATTAAGATTTGGTTCTTTCATATACACCATTAAAAACACAGCTAAAATGATCCCTGGAATAGCCAAGGCAAAAAACGAGTAACGCCAATTTGAGGCTGCAGCAATTGCTACGACTAGCATAGGTGCAATGGCATTCCCCATTAATGCTCCTGAACCCTGGATTAATCCCAAATTTGAACCCCTTCTTTTTGGAGCGGATTCGGCCATCATTGTAGACTGGACCAATGGAATGACAGGACCTTCTGTAATCCCCATCAATAAACGAACAAGAATAAGCGACCCGAGCCCGGCAACTAAGCCCGAAGTAAAAGTGGCAATAGAAAACCCAAGAATAAAAATAATTAACGTAAGTTTCTTTTTGCCAATAAAATCAGAAACACTGGCAAAAAGTAAAGTTGAGATCCCCCAGGCAATGCTTGTTGCTCCGACAATCATTCCCATTTGAGTGTTATTAATTTTAACTCCTCAGCTACAAATGGAAATAGATAAATAATACTTAACCTGTCCATAAAAACAAGGCCAAAGGTTAAAAATAAAAGAATAAGCAGGCTATTTTCATACCTGAAGAATGATTGTTTCTTATTACTCACAACTACACCCCTTTATTGGTTTAATAAAGCAAGGCATGGGAGCCTCCTTCTCAGAAGGTTTTCCATATGCATAACTACCCCATCCTTCCCATCAAGTAAGCGCTTTACTTAATAAAAGTATAGGGTAGTATAAATTTTTAGAGAAATATAAAATTTCGTTTACAGTAATATGATTCTTATATATATTATGACAATCTAAATCATCAAATAAAAAGTACCTTCAATCGATAATAGCTACTGCCCGCGTCCAGCCACCGCTTGCGCCTTTAATTTTCACAGGAAAAACCGATACCTTAAAACCATATGGCGGTAATTGATCCAAGTTTGCTAGTTTTTCAATTTGACAATATTCCTTTTCTTTACCAGCATAATGGGCGGCCCAAAGAACGCCAGGACGCGGATTTTCCTTATAATCAGCAGCTTGAATAGCGAGGGGCGCATCCCAGCCCCACCCATCCGTCCCCATCACTTTTATGCCTTGATCAATCAGCCAAAGAGTGGCTTCTGCAGACACCCCAACATGTATCTCACTATAATTGGGTTCGTATCTTCTTTTATCCGCATCACTGCGTATCATCACGATATCAAGCGGCTTTAACTGATACTCAATTTTTTGCAATTTTTCCTTCAAATCTGAAATGGTCGCTGTATAACCGGCAGGCTTATCTGTAAAATCAAGGACAACCCCATCGTTAAAAAACCATTCGAGCGGCAGTTCATCAATCGTCCTTGCTGGTTTCCCCTCCGAAGTAGGCCAGTAATGCCAAGGGGCATCGACATGGGTACCAGCATGACTTGTCAGCGTTAGAAACTCACCGGCAAGTCCCTTTCTTTCTGGAAAATCATCCGGTGTGACTCCCACAAGCTTTGCGCCAAATTCAGCCCCTTCCTCGTGCGATTCATAGCGGATTGAAAATGGAAGTGGATCTTTTAACTCCTCTTCGATTGAAACACTTAGGTCAACAATTTTTGACATGAAATTCCCTCCGTTTACTATTCAATTAATTAGCATCTCTAAAATTTGTGCGGTTTTTTCCGTTATTTTCCTTATGAAAGACAAATCTGGCTTGTTGTTTCCCCGTTTTGTCTTTCATCGGCTTTATGAAGGACAAATCTCGCTGGTTGTTTCCAGGTTTTGTCCTTCATCGGCTTTAAGTGACCCATGAGGACAATTTCTATTAGGTTTCCCACGGTCTTGTCCTCATGAGCTCTAAAATTAAACTATCCTACTTTTTAAAACTCCCAGTCCCGTAATCTCCAATTCTATTTCATCTCCAGGCTCCAGCCAGCGGTACTCCTCTGTTCCCAATTCCAAAATACATCCAAACCCGACAGTTCCAGAGCCGATCATATCACCCGGATACAAGGTAACATCCTCGGAAGCCCGCTCGATCATTTGTCCGAATGAATAGTAAATATCTTTAAAATTTCCATGAGACCACACTTCCCCATTGACTTTCGCTGTCATCTCCAAGTTGAACCGGTCACCGATTTTGTATGTTTGCAATTCATCTTTTGTCGCAATCCACGGTCCTATTGATGTAGCAAAGTCTTTTCCCTTTGCCGGGCCGAGTAATACCTTCATTTCCTGTGCCTGCAGATCTCGGGCGGACCAATCATTCAAAATCGTATAACCGAAAATATACTCTTCTGCGTCACTTGCTTGAATGTTTTTACCCTTTTTCCCAATAATACAAGCCATTTCTAATTCGTAATCCAATTTCAGACACTTTTTAGGGCGTGCCACCTCTTCACCAGGTCCCCTCATGGCATTTGGATTTGAAAAATAAAAGATGGGCACTTCATACCATTCAGGCGCCACTGTGTTTCCATGGGTAGCGGATGCGTTTTTTACATGCGTTTCAAATGCTACATAATCCCGGAACGTACAAGGGTTTGGCAACGGGGCAAGCAGTTCAATTTCATCCATTGAATAGGTCGGCTGGACATCGTTTTCAATGGATTGAATCACTGGCAAATATGCCTCTTGGTGTTCTAATAATTCACGAATGCTGACCGGTAATTTCCCTTGACCAGCAATCTGCATATCTACTACTCCATCACCGCTCACCCATCCACCGCGTTGTTTCCCGTCAGGATTTCGAAAAGTAATAAATTTCATAATCTGATCTCCCTCGTTTCTCTTAAACTAATAAAGGACATCTATCAAGACGTCCTTTATTACTTTTGCAGTACCTCTAAGCTTTTTCTTTAATACTGTCAAACTGTGCTGATTCAAAAATATTTACTTCATCCCAGGCATCGTTCGGATTTTCCTCGACCTTCCAAATCTTCGGACCGTAATCAGGGGCAAAGTACAATGGTGAACCGCCATATATTTCAATCCGATTACCGCCTGGTTCAATCGCATACGTCGTAAACGCCTCACCCACGGCATGCTTAAATGGCTTCATCTCTAACCGATAACCGTTGTCCACAACATAATCAGCAGTCTCCAGCACTTGATCGCGATTTTCCACTGCAAAGCAAATATGGTTCAGTGGTCCATGCTCCTTCTTAAAATCAGCAAATAAGGCAATTTCATGGGATAAACTTGAAACGGCAAGGATGGATCCAACCTCTGTTCCATTTGGAATGACAATTCCTTCATTATATTTAAAGCCTAACTCTTGATAGAATTTCCGGTGACGGGTAACATCACTTGTCCAAAGCGTCACATGGTCTAATCGTCTAACAGACGCCCCTCGGCTTGGATTTTTTTGCGGACGGGATCTCCATTTACTCTTCAAATGATCAGGGATCTCAGCAAGTTCCACATCCCAAAAAATTTCTTCTAAATGTCCATCAGGCGAGTAAAATTGATAGGCTTTCCCATGTCCAAGGTCCCCATCAATCCAGCCTTTTCCACAACCCAGGTTCTCAATATATTGAACGGCATCCAGTAAATCTTCGTCACTCTCCGCCCGCCAGCTAATATGGCCAACTCCTTTTGTTTTTGCCTCAGTGATCTTTAAACTGTGGTGAAAAAACTCGCCCCATGCACGCATGTAAACAGATTGGCCGATTCTTCCGGATTCCTCCATTCCCAAAACATCCTTAAAAAACTTTACGGACTCTTCTGGTTTCGGGCTTAAAATTTCAACGTGGGCTAATTGGGAAATAAAGTGGTTTCTTTTTGGCATGATTTTATCCTCCTAAAAATGAATAATATTTTATAATGAATTTAACTGAAGCTTGAGCCAATCATACATTTCGTAAGTTTCGGTTACATTATCCACCTGGCAATGAGCGGAACCCGGACTGCTTTTTGGTACAATTTTCAACCATCTTGGACAGGTTAAATCATTGTATAGATTATAGGCGTTTTCTACAGAGACTTGACGGTCATCTTCACCATGAATAATATAGGTTGGCATATTGATTTTTTCTGCCACCCCTTTAAGATTAAACAGGTCTAGTTTTTTACGTGCTTCAGCCATGGTTTCAGCTCCGACCACATGCTGAAGAATTTTGGCTAATGGATGGTTATCTGGGCGCTTTGACCACACAGATTGATAATCATAGACAGCCCCCCAAATTGCGCATGCCTTGAAGCGCGGTTCAAAGGCTGCTGATCGTGCCGCCATATAACCGCCCATTGATACAGCCATGATTCCTACTCGATTAGCATCAATATCAAGGTTTTGAATGGCCCATTCATAAGCAGCTGTTCCCGCAACATTGTAATCATAACGCGAAGAAATATGGTTTACCCTTAATGCTCCACCCTGGCCGGGTCCATCTATAGCCAGTAGTGCAATCCCCCGTTCCTGAAATAGCTGGGCAGGACCAAAATAAAGTTCCTCTGCCGTCGAATCAAGCCCGCCAAACATAACCACTAATGGGCTTTCTTTTTTACCAGGGACAGCGAAAAAGTAACCTGGTAGAAAGGAGTTTTCATAAGGAATTTGGACAGCTTGTGGCGGATTATCCAGCATCTCCGCTCCTTTTCGAAAGGATTCGACTCCTTTTAAATAGGTTGGTATTTTTCTAGGATCATCCGGCTGAAGGAAAAACTCAGCAGTTCGGACATAGTTGGATGCGCGCAAATACGCTGCTCGCGCTGTTTCGATCTGTTCTTTATCAAGAGCTTCATTGGCAACGGCTAGCGAGCGGTTACCGATTCCCATCCATGCATTATGGAAGCTATCGGTATCCCCCAGAGTAATATTGCCGGCAGCTTCAAGAACTTCATTCACTTCACCGCCGCCAAAATGGGTTTGGCTAAACATCCTTACAATTTGGTAAGACCACATATAATGGTCAGGAAAATAATGCCACATATCAACTACACTCCATATTTAAATTATTTTTTGACCTTAGACGGTTGGTTAAATGACCTCTGTCATTTTCATAAGGCTTTGTGCGACTATAGCATTTGGGTTATTCTCTTTTGGAAGCCTTCCTTCTAACTGCAAAAGTTCCCAATTAACCAACCTGTTTGAATTTTCAACAACAAATTTACAGCGTTCAAAACGCCTGTCCATGAATTCATTTAGAATATCTGATACTGGTTCTTCGTTCTGAAGCAATTCCGCTAAAACAAGGGCATCTTCAATCGCCATCGCCGCTCCTTGTGCTAAATGAGGAACAGTTGCATGTGCAGCGTCTCCGATTAATAGTACTCGGTCACGGTACCAAGGTTTCTCTACAATCAGAGTTTCGAGCGGTCGATAGACTACCTCGTGTGGATCCGTAATTTGTTCACTTAATTCTGCTATTAACCCTCCAAATTCTTGAAAAGCCTCACGCATAAGAACATGCAGCTGATCCTCTTGCTTCCACGGGTTACCAGGTTCCGCCGTAACAATAAACAGATAAGCACTTTCCTTGGTCATTGGAACGATACCTGCTTTTGCTTTCTGTCCATAATACATCGTTATGTTCTCGAGACCCTTAGGCCGCTCAATGGTGTAACGCCAAACCGCCTGTCCGACAAATGTTGGTTCAATTTCTCCAAACACCATGTTACGAACCTTCGAACTGACACCATCCGCTCCAATCACAAGATCATAGGTCCCTGAGGTACCATCCGTAAATTTCGTGTAAACAAAACTGTCACCACTTTCAATTCCTTCAACAGTAGTACCCATGCGAATCTTAGTTCCTTGTTCCGTAGCGGCACTAAGCAATATTTCGTGAAAATCTCTTCGTGGTATCCCTCCCGTTATGTTGAACTTCCCGGAAGGTTGAATAGGCGCATCAAAGATCATATTTCCTTGGGAGTCACGAATATGTAAGGCGGAATGAGTAGTTCCAATAGCTAAAAATTCTTCTGTGAGCCCAAGTTCATCAATGGCCCTAAGTGCATTGGATTGAAGAATGATGCCCACCCCATAAACATTCCATTCCTTTTGCTTTTCAACAATTTCAGTTTGAATGCCGGCATTCTGTAGGGCTATAGCTGTCGCCAGCCCGCCGATACCCCCTCCAACAATAAGAACCTTTTTTACGTTTGACATGAAAAACCCCTCCTTTGATTGGCTTTAGGATCCATCTGTTTCTGTATTCAAAAATATTAATCTTCACACTGTGAAGATAGTAAAAAAGTGAATGAATCCTATGCCAATTAATATTGCAAGAAGTGTGCCAAAATCGAAAACGCTATCATTTATAATATTCAAGAAAATTATCAGGCAATTGTTAGTGATTTTTGTCCGAAAACACTACACAACTGTTCGACTTGTCCGAAATCAGGACAACAAACTACGTACCTATCGTTCATTTATAAAAATGGTCTGTTTGTGCTTTATGGTTCTATGGACCCAATTTAGTAATAATTTTCC
>JAANMP010000106.1 GCA_011250595.1 Bacillus sp. MM2020_1
CCAGTCACTTTCTAAACCATAGATCCATGAATCTGGCGCTCTCCCCTCTTTTAAAAAATGAATGAGCTGCGTCTTCTTTAGTATTGCCATTTTCTCAAAGTTACAGAAGTTTATTTTCATGGTAGTTCAATAAAAACCCTTGAATTGATACAAATAATAGAAAGAAAAATACTACTTCACTTATCCAACCAATACCTTTTCGTCCTTTTTGAAATTCTTCTAATCCCAATACCTAAATATATAAACTAAAGAAAAACATCATATATCAAAATCATATGCAATTTGATAGCCATTTTATATTACATTTTCAATGTTTGCGATAGGAAACGGAACCAGTTAATCATCGGATGGTCCTTCTATTTAAGATTTATATATCATACTGACTGATAAATTTAAAAATCTCATCAACTGCTTGGTGATACCCACCCGATCTTTGAAAGGATTCACTTAAATTTGAAACAGCTATCTGGAAGGATGAGTCGTTTAATACATGATCAGCGGCTTCACGTAGTTGATTGGCAGTCAAGTCTTGCATTGTTAATGTTATACCAGCACCGATATTAGCCACTTGCTCGGCAATAATCGGCTGATCCGCGTTTTGTGGGATGACAATGAGCGGAACCCCGTAATAAAGCCCCTCATGAGTACTGTTCATTCCCCCATGGGTGATAAATAATTTAGTGTATTTCAATACTTCTGTTTGTGGAAGATAATTTTTTACAATGAAGTTCTTAGGGATCTCGCCTAAATCAGACAGTTGAACTTTTTCCCCAATCGACAAAACCACGGTATGATCAGTGTTCCTAAATGCTTCAAAACAAAGCTTATAAAAGTCAATGGCTTGATTAAAGACAGTACCCAGTGAAATATATATGGGTCTTTTTTTCTGGATGGCTGTAAGGTCAAAATTTTCTTGATCGAATCGTGTAGAGATAGAAGGACCAATAAATTTAAAAGATTGATCAAAATTTTCTCCAAAAGGTTGAAACTCCCTCGTAGTATATACGATTGTAAGTGGTGCCGGATTACAAAAAACTTCGTAGGGAGAATGGATTTCGACATCATATTTTTCCGCACACCCAGCCGTCAGGCTTTGATATTTATCGTTTATTTCTTTACTCACTTCTGGAGGAATGTTTTTAGACAGCTGTTCCAACATTTTATCGAATGATTCCTTTGTCTGCGCAAAGGAAGTACATGAATTGATTGCAGGAAGCTGAAGGATTTGCGCAAGTAAACTTCCACAACCAAACATGGAATCGTGGATGATATAATCAAATTGTTCTCCTTCAATCTGTTCAAGCACACTTGGTATGACAATATCTGCCGTATGTAAAAGACCGTTGATTCTTTCAGGTAAATAATTTCTTCCACCCGAGATAAAGGCCTTAATAAATTGTTGGCCATCTAATGTTCGTACCGTAGCTCCCGTCTTCTCCATTCGCACTCGAAAAGCTTCTATAGTAAAGTACACTACCTCTTCGCCGCGCGAAATAAGCTCTTTCACAACTCCCATCGTTGGATTGATATGTCCTTCTGATCCGGCATTTATAAATAAAACACGTGCCATTTCAACCACTCCTTAGGTAATTCTAAAGTTGTTGAAAATAGGCCATTTTCAACAATAAAAAAAATTGGTTAATCCATTCTGCCAAATTTCAATAAAATAAAATGGTTATGCAGCTCCCTTTCATTAATTGATATCCGGACTGCTAAGTCTTGCGTTCGTAACACAAAATCTTTAACCCCAATAAATTCCGATTCAGCAATCAAATAGAATTGTGTTCCTTTTTTTAGATTCTTAAAATTTTTCTTTAACTTATACATCTTCATTTTCTTCCCTAGCTTCTCCCAAAATCTTTAATAAGTCTGACTATAACACAGTTTTATTCGCATAAAAGTTTTTCTTCCATATTTCTTATAACTTTTTTACAATCTTTGTATGTCGATAGGAAAATGTGGAAAATAATCGTTTTTATTTTCGATTAGGTGCTAATAATAACATGGTTAAACAATAAAAAAGGAGGACTTTTATGCAACAGAATCAAAATGCTAAAAAAAATGTGGGGTCTATTATGAAACCAGAATTTGCTGGAACGGATGCACAAGAAGTTAAACAACAAATTCAAAAAGATGTGAGCGCAGGTCAAGGTGCAATGACTTCCCGAGAGGCAGGAGCCATGCGCGATTAATAAACCACTCCATTGAGTGGTTTTTATTTTTCATTCACCTCAATTACAACACATCTTTACTCTACTTCTTAATCAAAACGTTCTGTTTCAAATCCATCCAAAATATCCTCTAATTCGGTAAGAAAATTTAGTTGTACAGGAGCAGGGATTTGTTCCATCCACTTTTTTATTTCAGGTAACTCCTCAGCCTCTTCTATATTCGTTGGCTTTGGTTGAAGCGTTTCCCACCACTTTTTCAATTCATCTATAAATTCATAAAAGTAGCGTTCAAATCTTTCTGCCCATTCTGCCCCTTCATCACCAGACGTCTTTTGCATCATACTCCAGGCTTCCATCGCTGTTTCAAAGTACTCATCAATTAGCTTCATGTCTATCTCCTTTCACATACTGTTATATCTTTCGTTCCCTCATTGTAACATTAATTGTTTAGGGAGTTCGCTATGAAAAAGCGACCCTTTGTTATACATAAGCACCCGTTAACAGAATAATATTTTTATCATGCATTGAACCGTCCCTTGCCTCAACCAAACTTAATTTAATCTGTACACTGAGTTTACAAGACTTTAATATTCAGGTGATATGATTGGTCTATCAACAAATGAGGAGGCAGAAAACATGAATGTGCGTGCAATATTTATTGATATGGATGGTACACTATTAAAAGCTTCAAACAACATTTCCCGCCGAAATATGGAAGCCGTTTATAGACTCATTAATCAGGGCGTCAAGGTTTTTCTTGCTACAGGTCGACACTATGAAGTTACCGCTCCCTACCATAAAGAAATTGGATTACGAACTCCCATGATCTGTTTGAATGGTGCCGCTATTCACGATGCAGAGACAGGAAGAGCTGTGCAAATGAAGACCGTCCGACTTAACGAAGAACGATTTCACCATCTGACCACTGACAATCCTTGTAATGTTATTATCCATACAGAAAATGGGGTTTATTGTAAGGAAACAACTGAAGAAATCGATTATTGGACAAAAGTTGGGCAAATTCCGCCACGGTATATTGGAGATTTAAGACAGGCAAATTATCAAGATGTTCTTAAATATAGTGTTCGAACAGGTGTACCACGTCCTGAATTATCCGCTTTGTTTAAAAATGAAGCAGAAGTTATCAATTGGAATGACGGGTTTGAACTGGTTGCTCCTAATGTTTCCAAATGGTCTGCTATTAAAAGCTTACTTCGCGCCTATCGAATTAGTCCAACTGAAGTTGTAGCCATTGGAGACGGACCTAATGATATAGAAATGCTTCGTCATGTCGGTACAGGTGTAGCGATGGGGAACGCAAGCAAAGAGGTTAAAACAGTAGCTGATTTTGTAACAGGACATCACGAAAATGATGGACTAGCTGAGTTTATAGAACGTTATCTTATTGATAAGTCTTATGAATCAAATGTGATTTAAGATGATTTTTTTAAAAAAATGGCAGGTGTGATCTATTGTTGATAGATCCATACCTGCCATTTTAATTTACCTAGTTATTTAAACACACTGAGCGTCGGGCGCTCAGCCCTTCGGCATTTTGCTCATATCCATATACAATACGTTCCAACGATGACCATCTGGATCAGCAAAACCGCAGCCGTACATCCAACCGCCCTTTTCTCCCGGCCTGCTGTATACAGAGCCGCCCGCACGTTCGGCTTTCAAGGCGAGCTCATCCACTTCATCCTTGGAGTTTGCCCCCAGAGAGAATAATACTTCAGTCCCCTGCAAGGAATTCGCAACAGCATTTCCCGTAAAACTGCGGAAAGTAGATTCTGGGAAGAGCATTAAAACAACCTTATTGTCGCCGACGATAAAGCAGCTTGAGCCATCTTGGCTCGCATATTGCTCATTCAACCGAAAACCGAGCTGCGTATAGAACTCCTTTGCTCGTTCAGGTTCTCTTACTGGCAGGTTCAACCACAAATCTCTCGCCATAACCTAACAACCTCCTGATTTTTCAGATAACTTCCCTTCCTATTCTACCTTTTCTAAATGGGAATAGATATGAAAAATCTCCCTTCTTTCCCAACGTTAAAACTCCCCCATTTATTATCCTAGACTATCTTCGTCTCTTTTGTATTCTAAAATATCTCCAGGCTGACAGTCCAAAGCTTTACAGATGGCTTCTAACGTCGATAATCGAATCGCTTTTGCCTTTCCATTTTTCAAGATTGAAAGATTTGCCATCGTGATTCCAACCCGCTCCGAAAGTTCTGTCACGCTCATTTTCCTTTTAGCTATCATCACATCAATATTGATTATAATCGCCATTGTTTTCACCTCAGACCGTTAAGTCATTTTCTGATTTTATATCAATCGCTTCTTGTAAGAGTTTTTGGAGAACAGCAGCAAAGACGGCAACCACAAGTCCGGCAAAAATGATGGCCATTCCGATTAGGATGATTCCCGGAGCGTCATCTGCTTCAGCGATCAGATAAAAAATTGGCATGCCAATCACATAGATGCCACTGAAAGTGATTGCACAGTATTTTATATACTTTAAAGCCTTTATCGATAATTCTGAGAAAGCTTGTGTTTTGTCAATGTAGTGTAAAAGGTTAAAAGCTTGATACAGAGCAAAGTAAAAAGGTATCGCCGTTGCATACAAATCGAGGAAAACGAGATATTTCAAATAAGCATGATCCGGATACAAATCTACTGCAAAATTCGCTATCTCCGGTACCAAAAAGATACACAAAGCAAGAACCGGCAAGCCTATGAGTATAAGAGCTATTTTTAAAAAGAGTGTTGAACCACGTTTCATACAAAGCACCTCACTTCATTATTGTAAGTAGATTTTACCATATTTTTTATCGATTTGCGATAAAAAAATATCTTTTTTTATTATATTATTGTTGTTAAGAAATATACACTTACCTTTAGACAAAAAGAAAAAGCATTCCTCATTCCATAGAAATGCTTAAAAACTTAAAACCCGTTATCTATTTTTACTACACTTTTTTTGTTTTTAGTTTCAACCCTTTGTAAAACACCCATTGGCAAATAGGTGATGAAAAATACAATCACTGCGGCAATTTCCAGATAAATGTAATACATAATCCCGCTACTGAAGAATGATAGAATTGTTTTGGCATCTGTTGGACTTGCTAAATAGAAGAAGTTCGTGCCAAGCCATAGATTTAAGAAAAATATGGGAACGGCAATAATGTTCACAGTGATGAAACTAAATAATATTGCATCCTTGGGAACTCTGTAGCCTTCATAAAGGATAAAATAAAATGCGGCTAACGGAATAACGGAATGGTGAAGGAAATATTCAATATAGCGAAAATGCGGGAATGTGTAGGCCATTTCAGGCGTAACCATCGCTAATATCGGGGGTACAGTACCAAAAAAATATAACAAATAAAACACATGGTTACTCTTTTTCAAAAATAAAAACACAGCTAAAAAAGTACTTATTGAACATAGTTGTAAAGGAAGATTGCTCACATTCCATTGATTGGTGAGGATCAACCATACATGCAAGGAAATCTCACATGCAGGCAAGAGTATGAACAGCGTCCATTTTATCATCTGCTGATAAATCTTCCGTTTATTTCGTAAATTCACTAACGCTCCGCATGCAGCAATGAATAGAACTAATGTACCAATATGGACCTTTGAAAACAACTCGAATCCTTGCATTCCTGTAGCAGAAAACATGAAGTCATCACACCTCTCGCTGTACATTGAAATGCTGTTATCATAAATTGTATTCAACAACCTAAAAAACCGGCACGAATTTAATTGATATCTGATAAATGAAATATGGGATCTTTATATATACGCAAAATCCTCGATATAAAAAAAGCTGATGCCTCAATAACCGGCACCAACTTCTTCACTTTTCTATAGAAATTCTAATTCAAATCTTTTCACATTTCCCTAATAATTTCTCTGTCTGTTCAATTAATAAGAACATTTCATTCCAAGAATAATTGGTATTCAAATTCTGAGCATGCGCCAAGTTGTTTCGTAAGCTTTCTAATTTTTTAAAGAAAGATTTCCCTTTGCTTTTTGATTCAATACCCAAAAGTTCCCGTAATGGATCCTCATTAAGAATGATGTCTCGTTTATCGCAAATCTGCAGACAATCACTTAATTGAATCGCTTCGTTCCGTAACTTGCGAAGAGAATATAATTCCTCTGCATATTTAACTCGATTGGAACCTAAATATACTTTCCAAGTATCCTCAGGAAAATAATCATTAATAATCCGATAAAGGTGCATCTCCAATAACGAAATCAGCCCAAATAGTAACATTCGAATCGGAGGTTTCTGGAGATCTGCTCGCGTGACAACCTTTGTTATCCTGTTCCCTTCTAGGATAAATATTCTTTCGATCTCTTTAAAAATATATAAAGTATCGATAAGAGGTGTAGATTCCGAGACAAGTTCAGTCGGACTAAAACTTCGATAATACTCTTTACAACTTCCGTCTTTCAATTCATTTCTTACCACATAGCCAATCACAATTCCGTTATCTTCCACACCCAAAACATCATAATCTTTTATAGTCATCATACTTTTAATGGTATCCGCATCATCATTAAGATGACAAGTATCCATCGTTTCGGAAATACTGTTCACCGTGATGTTTTTCTCGTACAAAGACCGTAGATTTTTATAAGAACTCACTTTATCACGCTGTTGCGTTGGAATAATTGTCAATTAATTTACCTCCACTAAAACACGTATGTCAGATGATATAGCAGGATAGATTCATCCCAACTCTCAGCTCACCCATTCGTTGCATTTATTATAGTTCATTTTAGATTGTATACTTGGCAGAATCAAATAAATAAAGTTAATAAAAATATGTGAAAACGTTCACATTTTCTGTGGTAATCGCTTACAAAGTGATATATAATTATATTAAAATTACAACTTACGAGGTGAAGAAGCATGAAAGAATATATTTTTCTTCTAGAAGAACCGGTCGGTACCAGAGAAATTAAGATCATCGCATCAGGAATGATGGAAGCCTTCAAAAAAGCAAAGGAATTTCGAAAAAGTATTGTTCAAGATACAAAAGTAAAAGTGGATATGATGTTAAAAGGTGTTAGATATACGGATTAACCTTAGATAAAATTTATGTAGAAAGGAAAATCCCTACCTTTATGATCATATTAAAACGAATAGTAGATAGTTAAAGGAGAACACATTGGTAGATTACCAAAATGTGTTCTCCTTTTATTTTACGATAACTTTTGTTTAGGGATGAAATCAAAGAATAAAGAAGAATTGACCCCTGCTCAACAGTCGGAGTGATTTTCATTTTAGGAGGATATGCATGCTGATTTCAAAGGACATTTGGGCTGTATTTTCCAATGAAAAGTTATAATAATGGCTTAGGAAAATCCCAAGCCATTTTACGATTTCCACTGTGAATTCATAAAGTGCAAACCTCATGATTTATAGCGTATTTTGTACGGTACCAAAAATAATTATTTATTTTTCCGCCGCTAAAGCCGCTGCTTTAGTTAAATGAACCGTACCAGGTGGGTGTTGGGGAGGAGCATATATTGAATAAAGTTTTAAGGGGGTATTACCGGTATTGGTTACATTATGCCAGGTGCCAGCAGGTATCATAATGGCAAAATCATCATAAACGTTTTGAACAAAGTTTAAACGATCTTTTCTCTTGCCCATTTGCACAACCCCTTGACCTTGTTCAATTCGTAAGAATTGGTCAATGTTAGGGTGAATTTCTAAACCGATGTCTTCACCAACCTTAATACTCATTAATGTAACCTGCAAATGATTTCCAGTCCACAAAGCTGTACGATAGGTACTATTATGCTTTGAAGCCTCATTTATATTAACTACAAATGGCTCCCGCCCATAATCTTTTACCCTATTCCTTGCGTCATCATAAATATTCCAATAATTAGGCTGACTTATATAATTATTATACATTGGGGCATTCGTAAAATTCATATTCCGTTGATATGGGTGTGGATACATCCAAGGCTTATAGTACATCTAATTCAATCCCTTCACAGATTTATACAAATTATCGTATGCTCTATTTTATGGGAATGTACTTATATACAGGATGAACTTAGAAAACAATTGCAAATTAGAGGAATTTCTTTATAGTTAATTCGCGCCAATGCGATAGGTAAATAGTCTAAAGGAAGATAGAAGGATTTACTTTCCCCTTTTATTTATTAAAAATTAAAAGTAGCAGATTTTGAAAGGTCGTGTCCGATATTATGCTTTATATTAGGGATATTGAGAAAATAATTGAACATACATTACAAGAACACAAATTAAATATTGATTATGAAATCAACAATAATCTACTTGCACCAATGAGTTTTAATATATCGACTAATACAATTAAATTTAACTATTTACAAATTAATGGATACATTGCTAATATTAACTTTAAAATTAAAGAGTCTGATGAAGATTGTGTTAAAATTATTCTATATCATCAACTTGGTTATTATTTAGCATTTAAAAACAACAAACATGATTTAAGAGTTTTAAAGTATTTCGAGGATGAAAAGAAAGCACAGCTTCTAACTAAAATAGAAACCAATGCCTGGAATTATGGCAGAACATTGGTACCAGAAAAATTGGTAAATTCCTATGATAAAGTCCGTGAATTAGATAAAATGCTACTAAAAAGCTATTAAACAAATATATGAACTGATAGTTAAGGAGAAAATAAATGATCTGGTTAATTATTTCCACTTTACTTGCTGCTTCTGTCACTTGGTTAGCTTATTTGGTAAAAAAGGAAAAGTTAAAACAAAAAGAACTGAGAAATGACTATCACCAAGAATTAGAGGCCCTGAAAGAAATACAAAAGGCTTCAATGGAAACGGCAGCCACTCAATTTGATGAGCAGGTTATGCGTATGAACGATTCGTACCAACGTGAAATTGAAAAACTGATCATCGAAAATGAAGAGATACGGAAAAATTATCGAAACCAAGGAGAAATCCTCACCCATCAGATACTAGAAAATTTTAAAGCCGACTTAATCTCAAAAAAAATCATTCCACCAGATGAAATGATTATTATGCCGAACATTTTTATACCAGAAGGTAACGGAAATGCCCGGCAGATCGATCACTTGGTACTTTTATCAACGGGTCTATATGTAATAGAAACAAAAGACTGGACTGGCCACATTGTATTGGGATTAACAAGAATGGGCAGCCACAAATTTTCTTTTTTAGCAGAGTTAGTAGACAGTGAAAAAGAGGAATCGATTGTATTTAATAGAGATGAGTCGGGAGCATTAAATGTAATAACATATGAAAATCCAATTTGCCAGATTCAGCAGTCAGCCGTCATCCTATCAAATTATTTAGAAGGTAAAGATATTCCAACTTGGATCAATCCCCTGCTATTCTTTAATGACGATGAAAAAGAGGTTCACGATTGGTCGGATCACAGCATCGTAAAACGGTTAACGAATAAAGAGCAGTTACAACAGTTTTTTATCAATGAGTTAACATCCAAAAATAGAATATATGGTGCTTTTCAGCTTAATAATATAAAACATCAAATCGAAAATGCTCATTATATTTAAGTTCACAAGAATTTAAGAGTCATCGCGTTTCGAAATATAAATGGGTGTCAGACCGCCATTACTAGACCCCCATTACTTTAAATTATGGAAGCACTAAAATTACCTCTATTTTTTAATTAATCAAAATTCTCGGTAACTCAGTATGGCCTGTTTGTTTACTAAGTCTCCATTTAATATTCCAATTTTAAAAAATCTAT
>JAANMP010000107.1 GCA_011250595.1 Bacillus sp. MM2020_1
AGTTTAATTAGAATTATTCCTAATTAGTAGTTATATAAATTAACTTTGAATTTTTTTGTAGATACAAGGTTTTATAACGAATTTTGGAGATAATAAATTTAATTGGTTTGGCTTTTTGTAAAAAAATGCAACTATATTTTACAAAAATGAACTTTGTCACAATTTAGTTTTAAATTATTCAAAAAAAGTTCACAAAAATATCGGAAAGTGTGATTTAATATACAGAGAAAGTGTTTTAATTCTCACTGCACTTTATAATTAATTATTTGTTCGAATTGAAAAAATTGAACTGTTATTTAGGTTTAGGAGGAGAAACAAATGCCAAACTCTAAGGCTATTGGAGAAGCTGCCATAGAAAATGGTACTGCAAGCCTGCATTCCGATATAAAAACCACAGCATGGAAAGACTTGATGGCCCTTATCAAAATTGGGATTGTAAATTCAAACCTAATTACGACGTTTACCGGACTATGGCTCGCGCTTCATTTTTCAGGGCAAAGTTTTCTAAATAATTTAGATATTGTGTTTTTTACAGTAGTAGGTTCATCTTTAATCATTGCCGGGTCATGTGCAATCAATAATTATGTTGATCGTGATATTGATCATTTAATGGAAAGAACAAAAGCAAGACCAACTGTTACAGGGAAAGTAGGTCCAGTAAAAGTTCTCTCATTAGGTATTTTACTTATTGGACTGGGAACACTGTCTTTATTCTTTACTACTATAACTGCAACAGTAATTGGACTGCTTGGAGTTTTTAGTTATGTCTTCCTGTATACATTGTGGTCAAAACGTCAATTAGTTTCCAATACTATTATTGGGAGCATATCAGGTGCAGTGCCGCCGCTTATCGGTTGGGCAGCAGTTGATGCAAATCTTGATATCATGGCGTGGTCATTATTCGTATTAATGTTTGTATGGCAGCCTCCGCATTTTTATGCACTGGCGATGAGAAGGGTGAATGAATATAAGGCAGCTGGTATTCCGATGTTACCTGTAGTAAAGGGTTTTAAAACTACAAAAATTCACATAATCCTTTGGGTAGCTGCACTTCAGCCTATTCCGTTTTTTCTAACCAAATTAGGAATCCCATTTCTAATTCTGGCCATCGTATTAAATATCGGGTGGCTTGCATTAGGGATTTATGGATATAGAATCAAAGATGACATAAAGTGGGCAAAACTAATGTTTGTTTACTCCTTGCAATATTTAACTATTATTTTTGTAGCAATGGTTATAGTTACATTAATTTAGTTTTGCAAATGATTGTTTCCTAATGAAAATGAGGAAGCAACCATACTACATACTTCTTTGATCAATCAAAAATATTTTTAAGAATACATTAGTGAAAGAGGGGTTTGATTAAGCTATGAAAAGGCTTGCAAAGTGGCGTTTGATTTCGTTATTTGGAATTTTAGCGCTTGTACTCTCCGGATGTGGCGAACCGTACCTTTCCGCGTTAAAGCCAGCCGGTGAAGTTGCAGACATGCAATATGATTTAATGAAGCTAAGTACGTTAATTATGGTTGGGGTAATTGTTATTGTAATGGTCATATTCTTTATAGTAATGGTTCGTTTTAGAAGAAAGGATGACAAGATTCCAAAACAGGTAGAAGGAAGTCACAAATTAGAAATTATTTGGACTGCTGTACCTATTCTTTTACTATTAATTCTTGCCGTTCCTACTGTGGCTGCAACATTTAAACTTGCAGATGTATCTCCAATGGATAAGAAAAATTCCAAGGCACTTGTTATTAATGTTCGATCACATTTATACTGGTGGGATTTTGAGTATCCTGGTCAGAAGATTGTGACAAGTCAGGATTTAGTCGTCCCTACGGATGAAAAAGTTTATTTCAATTTAAAATCTTCCGATGTTAAACATTCATTTTGGATTCCAGCAGTTGGTGGTAAGTTGGATACGAATACTGAAAATGTTAATAAATTCTGGTTAGAGTTTGATGATAAACGAGCAAATGAAGCAGGTAATCTTTTTTATGGGAAATGTGCAGAACTTTGCGGACCATCACATGCTTTGATGGACTTTAAAGTTAAAGCAATCAGCCGAGACAAATTTGATGCCTGGGTTACCTCGATGCAGAATGTGAAAGAACCACAAAAAGCTCAAGGTACTGTGGCTGCTCAAGGTCAAGAAATATTTAATCAAAGCTGTATTGGTTGTCATGCCGTTACACCTTCAAATAAAATGCCTGAAACTGCACGTCTGGCACCAAACTTATCAAACTTTGGTGATCGATCTCGTGTAGCCGGTGTTTTAGATCATAATAAAAAAGAATTAAAAAATTGGATCCGTAATCCAGAAACTTATAAACCAGGTAACATGATGACTGGTAAATACCCGGAAATGTCTGAAGAACAGCTTGATGCATTAGCTGAGTATTTAATGGGCTTAAAGGCTCAGGAATAAAAGGGGAATTGGTAGAAAGGGAGGTAAAATTGTGAGTACCTATGCTCAAAAAAAGGGATTTGGTGCGACTTTATGGGACTTTTTAACGACAGTGGACCATAAAAAAATCGCCATCCTATATCTTATTGCAGGTGGATTTTTCTTCTTAGTAGGCGGACTTGAGGCAGTATTTATCCGTATCCAGCTTGCAGTACCTAATAATGATTTTGTAAGTGCAGGTTTATATAATGAAATTTTAACAATGCATGGAACCACGATGATTTTCTTGGCGGCAATGCCATTGGTTTTTGCTTTTATGAATGCCGTAATGCCATTACAAATTGGAGCACGCGACGTTGCATTTCCATTTGTTAATGCACTAGGATTTTGGTTGTTCTTTTTTGGAGGAATCTTCCTTAACCTTTCTTGGTTTTTAGGAGGAGCACCTGATGCAGGTTGGACATCTTACGCATCACTTGCACTTCATTCACAAGGGCATGGTGTAGACTTCTATATCTTAGGATTACAGATCTCCGGTATTGGAACCTTGATTGGTGGTATTAACTTCCTGGTTACTATCATTAACATGCGTGCTCCGGGTATGACGTATATGAGAATGCCATTGTTTACATGGACAACTTTTGTAACTTCAGCTCTAATTTTATTTGCATTTCCTCCATTAACAGTTGGTTTAGTATTAATGATGTTTGATCGATTGTTTGGAGCGAATTTCTTTGATGTCACTATGGGTGGTAATACCGTTATTTGGGAACATCTTTTCTGGATTTTCGGACATCCTGAAGTATATATTTTAGTACTTCCTGCGTTTGGTATTTTCTCGGAAATTTTTCCAATGTTCTCAAGGAAACGGTTGTTCGGTTATTCATCAATGGTTTTTGCAACTGTTTTAATTGGGTTCCTAGGCTTCATGGTTTGGGCACACCATATGTTTACAACTGGTTTAGGTCCAGTCGCTAATGCAATCTTTGCTGTTGCAACAATGGCTATTGGTGTACCTACAGGTATTAAAATCTTTAACTGGCTGTTAACAATGTGGGGTGGTAGTGTTAAATTTACAACTCCAATGCTCTACGCTTTTGCGTTTATCCCGTCATTTGTTGCCGGTGGGGTAACAGGTGTAATGCTTGCATCTGCAGCAGCTGACTATCAGTATCATGATACTTATTTCGTAGTTGCTCACTTCCACTATGTAATTGTTGGTGGGGTTGTATTTGCAGTCCTTGCAGGGACACATCTTTATTGGCCTAAAATGTTCGGTACGATGTTAAATGAGACATTAGGGAAGATTACATTCTGGTTATTCTTTATCGGTTTCCATTTAACATTCTTTATTCAGCATTTCTTAGGCTTATGGGGAATGCCAAGACGTGTATTCACATACCTTCCAGGCCAAGGATTTAGCTCTGCAAATATGGTAAGTTCAGTGGGTGCGTTATTTATGTCGTTGGGAGTATTAGTCCTTCTCTATAACGTCATTATGACATCCGTGAAAAATGTTAGAGTTGGCAATGACCCATGGGGAGATGGCCGAACACTTGAATGGTCTATTCCTTCACCTCCTCCTTTTTATAACTTTAAGCAACTCCCACTTGTTCGTGGTTTAGATGCTTACTGGTTAGAAAAAATGGATGGTAAAAAGGGAATGACTCCAGCTGAACCGCTTGGTGATATTCATATGCCAAATTCCTCATTTTTACCGTTTACGATGGCAATGGGATTATTCATTGCAGCCTTTGGTGCAATGTACCATGTAAATGATAAAGCGTGGGCATTACCAGTATTGATCATTGGATTATTAGTAACTTTTGGTTCCATGTTCTTACGTTCAGTGAAGGATGATCATGGATTCCATATTCATAAGGAAGATTTAATGGATGAGGATGATAAGGGGGTTAAGGCATAATGCACGCTGATGAAAAATTTACTTATGAAACTTGGCCTGCTGCGCCAGAAAAATCAACCCTTGAATCAAAAAATAAATTCTTAGGATTTTGGTTTTTCTTGGGTGGAGAGACGGTTCTTTTTGCCTCTCTCTTTGCCACTTACCTTGCATTAAAGGATAAAGTTCCAAGTACAACTCACCATTTAGCAAAGGATTTATTTGAATTACCGTTAACATTTGTCGCTACGATGCTATTGTTAACTAGCTCATTAACAAGTGTTTACGCGATGTACCATATGAAGAACTTTGCCTTCAAAAAAATGATGGTCTGGCTTGGACTTACAGCACTTTTAGGAGCAGGTTTCTTAGGACTTGAGGTTTATGAGTTTACCAATTATGTTCATGAAGGGCATACATTTACAAGTAGTGCTTTTGGATCTGCTTTCTACACCTTAGTTGGTTTTCACGGAGGTCACGTTGCCTTTGGTTTACTTTGGTGTCTAACATTAATGTTTAGAAATTCTAAACGTGGCTTAGACCTTTACAACGCGCCGAAATTCTATGTATTTAGTTTATATTGGCATTTTATCGATGTTGTTTGGGTATTTATCTTTACAGTAGTATATTTAATGGGAATGGTGGGATAAGCTGATGGCAAATCAACAGTTAAATTCAGGTAACCCAAGAGTTGACATTGAATATCGTCGCAAGAAAAATGCAGAAGAAATGAGATATCAATTGGTTTCATTTGCGTTAATGATTTTCTTGACTCTCATTGCTTTTTCCGCTGTTTATATTAAAGGATTTACTGCATGGTTTACAGTTCCATTTATTATCCTTTTAGCTGTTGTGCAGGTTATTTTTCAATTATATTATTTCATGCATATGAGCCACAAAGGACATGAAGCTCCTTCACTCTTTTTGTACTCAGGTGTGTTGGTAGGTGCAGTTACTATTCTTGCATTTACAACTATTATTTGGTGGTAATATGTTAAAAAAGAAAATCGGCTTAGGCCGATTTTCTTTTTTAACAGTATGTATATAGAAGGTTTCATTTCTTTGCTTATCGTTTTGACCAAGGGTATAATATAGTCAATAATTCTTCTAATTCATAATGAGGTGATTTGGGTGCTTACATTAGATATATTCGGTTTTAAAGCACTTTGGAGCCCGTATTTTTTACTGATCTTAATAGCCATTACTGTAGGGTATTTTGTTCTTACCACAAAATACAGAAGCTTATTTTTAGATAGTGAGCCATTAACAAAAAAACAGGGGGGGTTATTTTTATTATCGATGATCCTGCTTTATACCATTAAAGGATCTCCAATCGATTTATTAGCCCACCTTATGTTTTGGGTCCACATGATACAAATGGCTGCTTTAGTTTTAGTCGTCCCACCTATTTTTATCTTAAGTATTCCGAACTGGTTTTGGAGAAAATTATTTAGCAATGGGGTAGTTAATTCCGTTTTTGTGGTGTTAACCAAGCCACTCATTGCATTGATAGTCTTTAATGGATTATTTTCCTTTTATCATGTGCCTATGATTTTCGATCATGTTATGCAAAATGTATGGTTGCATGCTGGCTACTCTATACTTCTATTTATTGTAGCCACCTTCATGTGGTGGCCTTTACTTAACCAAATGCCTGATCATCAGACTTTAAGCGGGCTGAAAAAGGTTGGATATATTTTTGCTGATGGAATTTTATTAACCCCTGCTTGCGCTTTAATCATTTTTGCAGATACACCTATGTATGGGACCTATTCTGATCCACATGTGTGGGGACAAGTTATGAGCCTTTGCGTAGGTACTGCCAATTTCGAAAGCTTAAATTTGAGTGGTCCTGAACTTTTTAGTTCCATGTCCTTACTACATGACCAGCAGCTTGGTGGAGTATTAATGAAGATTATTCAAGAAATCATTTATGGAGTTATCCTTGGACATGTTTTCTTTGAATGGTACCGAAAGGACCAGGCTGATTCTGAACGAGAAATGAAACAAACCTTAAATCCATCACTTATCAAATAAATCTCCCTCTTATGGGAGATTTTTTACTGATTAAAATGATTTTAAAGTTATTTGTTGAAAAACTAGTTTAGTTACACTAAGATTGTTGTAGAATATATGAAAAGAGAGGATTTTTGAATGGATTCCTTACCGATTTTACCGACAATAAGTACATCCTTTATTGTATTAAGTGCTATTACCGTTGCTATTGGTTGGTGGCAAATCAAGCAAAGAAAGATTGAATCACACAAAAAGACGATGTTTATTGCGGCTATTTTTGCTGTTATCTTCTTTATTATCTATGCTTCTCGAACACTATTTATTGGGAATACTTCTTTTGGAGGTCCTGATGATATTAAAAAATATTACACTATATTTTTAATATTTCATATTACTCTTGCAACTACGGGGGCTGGATTCGGGATTGTATCTATCTTGACAGGGTACAAAAACAAACTTGCTATCCATCGCAAGCTTGGACCACTAACTAGTTTTATTTGGTTCTTTACTGCCATCACAGGTGTAGCCGTTTACCTATTGCTATACGTATTTTATCAAGGCGGCGAGACAACATCGATGATAAAAGCAATTCTTGGCCTCTAGAATTAATCATATGTAAAATAATAAAAGACGCATAAATCTATGCGTCTTTTATTATTGCTTATAAGGCGAATTTACTGACTTCAGTTTTAACTTCATCAAGTATTTTTTTACATTGATTCACGAGAGAGGTTGGGAAAGCTTCGCCTTCACCATATTCAACACCATGTGGATAATAATGTTTGCCAAGTAGTGGTGTCATTAATTGAATGGTCGCCTTATCAGCACCAATGTCACCCTCAATTGCATGGCCACGAACACGCAGGTAAAATACACCTTCTCTTAATTCAAACTTGCGGTCGTATGTAACACGTTCGTAGTCCCATTGTCCCTCTCGAACTAAACCGTGATCTAGCATTACCTCATCTAAACGGTTTAAGTCAGCCTTTAACTTTTCAAATTCGGTATTCTCGAATTTCATCATTAATCCCTCCTAAAAACAATACCATTGCCCCTATGTTACCTATTTCATTAGTAAAGCAATATAATTCAATTTAATAATAGTTGAAAATGTAGCAACTTGCAATGAATTCATACAACGAATAAAACATTCTTGATTGGAAAAACTAGAAAAATGATAAGAAGAATAAATACATGGGGGTAGTAATATGGAAAAAATCAAAGATATCATGACAAGTGATGTTGAAAGTTGCACGTTATTGGATAATGTCTATGAAGTTGCTTTAAAAATGAAACAGCTTAATGTAGGGGCCATTCCGATTGTTGATAAGGAACAGCTAGTGGGTATGATTACAGACCGTGATATTGTTATTCGAGGAGTTGCTGAAAAACATCCTGGTTCAACCAAAGTAGAGGATATCATGAGTAATAACCTTATTACCATATCAACTGATGCCACGAGCAAAGAGGCTGCAAAGTTAATGGCAGAAAATCAAATTAGACGATTACCTGTGGTAGAGGAAGGAAAGTTAATCGGGATCGTTTCCCTTGGAGATTTCGCCGTTCATGAATTAACGGATGATCAGGCTAAAGTAGCATTAACGGAAATATCTGAGCAGAACTTTAATGGAGTCCAATAATCAAAATTATTATATAAATAAAATAGTTTTACTAAAATGAAACAGGTACTCATAGTGCCTGTTTTCTTTTAATCATTTCATTTGACTGACATTTTTGATAATGCCTATTACTATTCAAGATATAAATGATATAATAATTTTATCTATACATATAATGATAGAAAAAGTAATAGAGAGGGTGAATGCCTCTGCGTATACTGTCTAGAATACTTATCCTTTCAGCCGTTTTTTTAACCATTGGATTTTATGCAAGTATAAATGATAATAATGATGGTAATATTTTGATCAAAGAAGATCATACCACAGAAATGAAACCAGCCAACACCCAAATTCCTGATTTAAAGCAAAGTAAAAAAATTTCCTCTGAAAAACCGAAAGAGGGTTTAGCAATATTAATTGGGAAAAATTTATCTGAACTACAAAAAAAACTTGGAACACCAGCGAGAATTGATGAGTCCATGTATGGCTATCAGTGGTACATCTATAATCAAGACCATAAAAATTATCTGCAAGTGGGTGTTGAAAATAAGCGTGTAGTGACGATTTTTGCCCTTGGTCAAAATCTAGATGTGGCCCCGTTTGAAATAGGCCAGCCAGTTGAGGAAATTTTTAATACGCAATTTATTGATACCAATATTAATCTTGAATATAGAGGGAATACCTATCGCTTTGAATTAAACGATACCGATTTAAATCTTCGGCCAATGGTACAATTAGGTGATATATACGTCCAGCTATATTTTGATAAGTTTACCGGCAATCTTTCAAGTGTGCGTTTCCTGAATGCAGAAACACTAATTAAACAACGCCCATATGAACTTGTTTATAGTGGAATCTTAATTCAAGCCCCTGTACTTTCCGAGGAATTACAGCGTACAATTGAAGAAGATGCGGAACAAGAGATATTTGATATAACCAATGTCTTACGGGCAAGGCATAAACTAAATGAATTAAAATGGGATGAAAATACAGCGGAGGCTGCGTTCAAGCATAGTAAGGATATGTCTGAGAACAATGATTTTTCACACACTTCTAAGAAATTTGGAGATCTTTCCAAGCGATTGAAAACAGCACAT
The DNA here is from genome assembly GCA_011250595.1 of Bacillus sp. MM2020_1. Taxonomy (GTDB): domain Bacteria; phylum Bacillota; class Bacilli; order Bacillales; family Cytobacillaceae; genus Neobacillus. Next base: position 9,040 of record JAANMP010000107.1, read on the forward strand.
GTGGTCTACAAAGCAGCCGGGGAGAATATTGCAGCCAATTATACCGATGGACCTGCAGTTGTCGAAGGTTGGTTAAATAGTAAGGGACACCGTGAGTCACTGTTAAACAAGGATTATTCACACCTTGGAGTTGGGGTATTTCAAAAGTACTATACACAAAACTTTATTCAAAAAACAGAACAATAAAGTTGAAAAAAGGTGACCAAGTGGTC
>JAANMP010000108.1 GCA_011250595.1 Bacillus sp. MM2020_1
TTATATGTAGTGGCGGATATTATGTTTCATTAATCATCATGATACATATTAAAAGGCCAATCATCAATCAAAATTATTCTTAATGTCGTGGTCCAATAAAAATCCAATAGATAATCCCCCATAAAGCGGACAGACCAATAAGAATACTAAACAAAATCCAGTTACTTCTCTTCATGAAATTGCTTCCTCCAAAAATAGTTTTGAAGATATTGTCCACGACCTCCATTCTACACTAAATTACAAAAATAATCTATTCTGCTTACAAATTTTGCATTTTTCCAGTTAAGATTTACTATCTATGAAACTTCCACGTTGTTATTTACGTTATTATTAGTGGAATCGGTTATATTATATTAAAGAACGATTCTTTACTACCTTTTAGAGTTGACGAGGAGGAAACTATGAAAAAAATTCTTATTTTTTTACTGTTAAGTTTGCTAATTTTCAATCCGGTCCACACTTTTGCTGACATGGCTGAAGGTGATATGATTGTTACACTTGGTGAAAATTTAACAACTAGTCAAAAGGAAACACTATTATCGGAAATGGGTGCCCCGGAAGATGTTCAAATAGTAACGGTATCGAATCAGGAGGAACATCAATATTTAGGGAAATATGTATCAAAAGCGCTTATCGGTACAAAGGCAATTTCATCTTCTGCGATAACGATTCAACCTAAGGGATCAGGGATTTCCGTCAAAACCAAAAATATTAACTGGGTTACGGACGAGATGTATGTCAATGCCCTTATTACAGCAGGTGTTAAGGATGCAAAAATTTATATTACAGCCCCCATTACGGTTTCTGGAACAGCAGCGCTAACTGGCATTATAAAAGCCTATGAAATTTCAGCAGATAAGACGATTCCTGAAGAAGTAAAACAAGCCGCAAATCAGGAAATGGTCGAAACCGCTAAACTAGGTGATTCCATTGGTGATAAAAATGCTGCAGCATTAATTGCTAAAGTGAAAGAAGAGATTGCCAAGAATAAACCAAAAAATGATCAAGAATTACAAAAAATCATTGAACAAGCCGCCAATGAATTAAATGTTACACTTACTGATCAAGAAATGAAACGTTTAATGGACTTTTTTAATAAGCTTAAAGATTTAAATATTGATTGGAACCAAGTTAGTGACCAGCTAAACAAAGCCAAAGATCGTATTTCTAAATTTCTTCAATCGGAAGAGGGACAAGGATTTTTAGAAAAATTAAAACAGTTTTTCATCTGGCTCATTGATGCCATTAAAGCATTGTTTTCTTAACAAAAAGATGCCGCTATTTTTAGCGACATCTTTTTCTATTTCAACGGTAAGTCATGCTGGATTAAATCTGCAAAAGTTTCTCTTTTTACTACAAGAGTAGCTGTTCCGTTTTCTACAAAAACAACTGCTGGACGCGGTATTCGATTATAGTTATTTGCCATAGAATAGCCGTAGGCACCCGTGCAAAAAACGGCAAGTATATCTTCTTCGCCAGTTTCTGGAAGCGGTAAATCCCAAATTAACATATCCCCAGATTCACAGCATTTCCCTGCGATGGAGACAGTTTTATTTGCTTTCGTTAAAGGCTTATTTGCTAGAACAGCCTCATATTTGGCCTGATAAAGGGCCGGTCGAATATTATCACTCATTCCACCGTCAACTGCTAAATACTTTCTAACACCAGGGACTTCCTTGGAAGAACCCACTTTATAAAGGGTAATTCCTGCATCACCAACAAGCGAGCGACCAGGCTCTATCCAAATTTCCGGCATTTTTAATGAATAGGTTTCAGTTAACTTTTTGACCTCACGTATAATTTCACTTACATATTGTGATGGTTGTAAGGGTTCATCCTCTTTTGTATAGCGGATTCCAAAGCCCCCACCTAAATTTAATACTTTGGCTTCAAAGGAAAGCTTATGCTTCCATACTTCCATTTTTTCGACAATCTTTTTTGCCGCTAATAAAAATCCGGTTGTTTCAAAAATCTGTGATCCAATATGGCAATGGAGTCCAAGGACCTCAAAGTTTTCAATTTCAAGTGCCATTTTTAGCGCATCTTCCGCTTGTCCATTTTGAAGATCAAACCCAAACTTCGAATCTTCCTGCCCAGTTAAAATGTAATCATGCGTATGGGCTTCAATACCCGGGGTGATCCTTAGCAAGATGTTAACATGGGCATTTTTTTCGATGGATATAGTTTTCAAAAGTTCAAGTTCAAAAAAATTATCAACCACAATACAACCGATTTCCTGATCCAAAGCCATTTCTAATTCTTCTCTGCTTTTATTATTCCCATGAAAATGAATTCGCTCAACAGGGAATCCTGCAACCAATGCAGTATATAATTCCCCCCCTGATACTACGTCGAGTGACAACCCCTCTTCCTCAGCAAGCTGAATCATCGCTATAGTAGAAAAAGCTTTACTCGCATAGGCAACTTGAGCCTTAATATTTTGTTCTTCAAATGCCTGCTTAAAGGACCGGGCCCTCTCGCGCATTAATGCAACGTCATATACATAAAGGGGAGTTCCAAATTCTTTTGTTAATTGGACAGAATCAACTCCGCCAATTTCCAAATTCCCATTTTTATTTACCCCTGTTGTCCCGTAAAAATACATTCCCTTCCCTCTCTCCCAATCACTTACTATAGTTTATGCGTACAATCCCTAATGATAATAATAAATAGACAGAATCTCCAAAAGATACTGCCTATTTTCACGCTTTATTCCTTTATTTAATTAAAATATTTTAGCATATCTGTTTGAAAAGTGCAATTATTTCTCGTTTGCTTTAGGTGGTTGTCGGTAACGGTTTCTCGGATGAACAATACTTGGTCTAAGAATGGAACCTGGTATGGCTCTACGCACAATGATTTGTAAAAATCCCTTTGGCTCAAATGGAAGAAATGGCCATAGGTATGGTGTATTTAGGGCACGTATTTTTACTAAGCAGAGAAAGAACACAGTCGCCCCAATCACAAATCCCGGCAAATGAAACAACGACACAAGAATCAACAATGTCAATCGACCAATTTTGTTTGCAACGCTTAACTCATAACTAGGAGTTGTAAAAGAGCCAATCCCTGCAACAGCGACATACAAGATTACCTCTGGAACAAACAGCCCAACGCTAATCGCTATCTGTCCAATTAATACCGCGGCAATTAAACCCATGGCTGTCGATAGTGGTGTAGGTGTATGTATGGCGGCCAACCGTAAAAACTCAATTCCAAAATCAGCCAAAAATATTTGCAAGATTATTGGTATATTTGTTTGCTCATTCGGACCAATAAACGAGAGTTTTTCAGGTAATAAAGAAGGTTCTAATACAAATAACATCCATAATGGAAGTAGGAAAATAGACGTTAATACTCCTAAAAAACGGGTCCAGCGGAGAAAGGTTCCCATGGCCGGAGATTCACGAAATTCCTCTGCATGCTGTAAATGATGAAAATATGTCGTTGGAGCAATTATGACACTTGGGGAAGTGTCGACATAAATAACAACATGCCCTTCCAGAATATGTGTAGCTGCGATATCTGCACGCTCCGTATATCTTACGAGCGGATATGGATTCCATCCCTGTTTGAGGATGAATTCTTCGATTGTTTTATCGGCCATCGGAATACCATCTGTTTTAATCGCTTCAATTTCTTTGCGGATAACATTTATCATATCTGGATCTGCAACATCTTCCAAATAACCTAAAGCTACATCTGTTTTTGAGCGCTCTCCTACCTTGAGCATTTCAAAACGTAGACGTTCATCTCGAATTCTCCGTCTTGTTAATGCTGTATTCAAAATGATATTTTCAACAAATCCATCACGGGACCCTCTAACTACCTTCTCTGTATCAGGTTCTTGAGGCTGCCTCCCTGGATAGCTTCTTACATCAATGACAAAAGCTGTATTTTCCCCTTCCATTACTACAGCAACTAATCCGGACAAAACCTTATCGACAATGTAATCAAGTGTGGTCGCTCGTTCAACCGATTGATTAACTAGCCTATTTTCAACTACCTTAAAGAAATCTGTTGATAATTTTTCATGGTCATTGATTTCAACTAATTCTTCGATTAGCTCAATTACGAAGCGGGAATCGCATAAGCCATTTACATAGTAGATATGTACGTCTTTTTTGAGGATTTTTAATTTCCTGACACCAAAATCAAAGCTTTTCCCCAGACCAACCCGTTGTTTCATATAATTTTCAATTTCATTTACTGATTCGGGGATAGGCCATTTATGTTCATTACTTCTTGACATGGAAGCCACTCCTTTCAAGTATAAGCTCCACTGCTTTTTTCGTTATTGGGGACCCCTTCTTGTAGGAGTCATGTCTAGACATTTTGCCAATATCGCCAATTCCTACGATGATAGGGACCTCCAATTCATCCAGACAGTACACGGTGTCACCATTTATTCTTCCGATTTCAAGCTCAGGTATACCATATTTATCTACACCATATGGAGTTAAATTCCCATCACGATCGATGCTTACATCCACTCTTGTCCATTCCTCATGCCTTGATTTTGCTGCAACCGCAATGATGCCCAGTACATCAATATCTTCATGTCCTGCAACAAATTTCAAAGCATTTTCACCTGCACCTTCTCCAACTATTCCACTATCATCAAACATCACTAGAACAGGATCGTGCGGAGTTTTTTTTATTAACTGGACTATTTTCTCTCCGGTTAATATTGACGGATTACCTTGGGAACTGGAAATACACCTGCCGCCAATTTCCTTAGCAACAAGCACTACAGCCCTCTTTGCATATTCATCACCATCAGTTATTAAAATAACACGCCTCCGATTGCTCATTCTGTGATGTCCTTTCATCAGAAAAGCGTAAGCGCCCTGCTTAGCGCTGGTGCTAGACTGTTTTCAATAGTTTTTAATGATGAACAAAGTAAACCCATTGGAAGATAGATCCAAAAATCTTCCCTAATACAATCGCCATAATTAATATGGCAATTTCTCCATCTAATCGGATTCTTTTGGCGAGGATGGGGAAGACATTTAATACCTCTGTAAGGGCGGCAGCCAGCATTCCATAAAAAATCCCACCGGTGATTCCTAAAAAAATTAACGGAAAGGAAGGAATATGTAAAATAGGATCTCTAAGACTCGCTCCTACCCCAGTTAGCGCACCTAAAACTACGGCCCATTCATATTGTTGAATCATTTTCATCGTCTTGCTCAGCTGTGTTAGTCTCGGGATAACCCCGAGTACGGTAAGAAAAGCTACAAAACCAGAACCTACTGCCAGTCCGCTCGCTACACCTAAAAAAATAATCGCTAAAATACTAGTCATCACTGATTTTTTTCATACTTTCTTTATTTTCATGAATAATTACGTAGTTATCTAAATCCATTTGATAATTAAACATTTCTACCTCTAGAGGACTGGGTTCATCATTAATCCGTTTCTTAAAAAAATGATTAAAAAATAGAATCATTCCCAAGCCTAGTCCGACAGAATAGGGGATTTGAAAAAGTAATGGTTTTGTTTCTTTTTTTCCTGTTATGATGGTGTATATTTTTTCTTGGACACTTTGCATACTTACATCATCATGAAAATTCATTATTGCCATGGCTGAACCAAAAAATAAGAGAAACCATATTAACAGAAAATAGGGAATGGAAACTCCCTTTTTCTTATAAGTAACTTCAATAATGGTTTGAGCTGGGCCAATGGTCTGAACTTCCATTTCTCCAAATTCTTTTTTTATTAAGTGGATTACTTTCATGACATCTATGATGACAATATTCTGTTCCGCATCTAATAATTGATGAATCATCATAGTTTGTAAATGTGAAAGAACTTCATCTGGGGCAATGACTTGGGCAATATCTTTTAACAATACTTTTTCTTCAGGCGGAGATTGGACACGATTCCGCATGCGGATGTATATTGTTTCTTCCAAAACATTCACTTCCCACACAAAGATTTCCTCGTAAAAATAGTATGAGTAATAAGTAACTTTTTCATGAAATCCAAAAAATACCAGTATAAAGCAAAAAAAACCGTATGAATCAGAGATCCATACGGCCTTTCATTTGCTGTAATATCTTTTTTTCAAGTCGTGATACTTGGACCTGGGAAATCCCAAGCCTAAGGGCAACCTCAGATTGTGTTTGGTCCTTATAATATCTTAAATAGACAATGAGTCTTTCACGTTCATCCAATTCACGGATAGCTTCCTTTAAAGCAATTTTATCAAACCATTTTCCATCATTACCGTCATCAATTTGATCAAGTAATGTAATCGGGTCCCCGTCATTTTCATAAACGGTTTCATGAATGGAAGATGGTGTCCTGCTTGCTTCTTGAGCAAGGATTACATCCTCCGGTGTAAGCTCCAGATGTGCTGATATTTCGTTAACGGTTGGAATTCTTCCAAGCGTTTTCGATAAATCGTCCTTTGCTTTTCTGATTTTGTTTCCCATTTCTTTCAAAGAGCGGCTAACCTTAACAGTTCCATCATCACGGATAAATCGCTGAATCTCACCAATAATCATCGGTACTGCATAAGTCGAAAACTTCACATCATATGAAAGATCAAATTTATCAACTGATTTTAATAGTCCGATACAACCAATTTGGAACAGGTCATCCGGGTCATAGCCGCGATTAAGAAATCGTTGAACGACCGACCAGACAAGACGCATATTTTTTTCAACGATTAAATCCCTTGATGCTTGGTCCCCGTCTTGGCTCTTTTTGATGAGCTCTTTTACTTCATGGTCCTTTAAGTATGTTTGACCTTTATCGTTCTTAACCTCCACATCCATTGGCAAGTCTCCTTAATTGCAAAGCATTTTGCGGTTTTGTAAATGCTTTCGTAATCTAACCTCGGTTCCTCGACCTGGCTGTGAATGAACCTCTACCTCATCCATGAAATTCTCCATGATAGTAAAACCCATACCGGAACGCTCTAGGTCCGGTTTTGTTGTAAATAATGGCTGACGAGCTTCTTCCACATCTGCAATTCCAATTCCAACATCTTTAATTGTCAGATCAATTAGACTATCTTCAATAATTAATTGAATATAGACAATTCCATTGGGATCATTTTCATAACCATGAATAATCGCGTTGGTTACGGCTTCTGAAACGACAGTTTTTATTTCGGTCAGCTCATCCATATTAGGGTCTAGTTGTGCAATAAACGCTGCAACAGTTACACGGGCAAAGGACTCATTTTGACTTAACGCACTGAATTGAAGATTCATTTCATTCTTCACTCAGGCCACCCCCAATCTTTGCAATGCAAATTCTTCTGTCGGTTCCATTTTGATGATTTTGAATAAACCGGACATATCGAATAATCTTTGTATTGCAGGGGAAATTGCACAAACGACCATTTCACCGTGCACCTGTTTAATTTGTTTGTATCTGCCTAATATAACTCCTAAGCCTGAACTGTCCATAAACGCAAGATGTTCCAGATTTAAGACAATATGACGAATATCATTTTTTTCAATAACGGTTATCGCTTTTTCGCGAAGTTCATCCGCGGTGTGATGATCTAACTCACCGCTTAAACGAATACATAGAACGTCATGTTTTGTTTCCATATTAATATTAAGACTCACTATCCACGTCCTCCTTAATCTGGTATAGTGAGTCAATTCTCTTTACGGGTGGTAATATCCTTCTCCAATTACAAAACTAGTCGTAATTCGCTAAAAGAAGTGACATATCTTGTAGTTTCGACACAGGTAAAGATAATAAATTACCTACTTTGAACTTCGATAACTGTCTAGCTCCAGCGCCCAACGGCTAGTGGACTTCGCTCTTCTCCCTACGATAAGTCAACATCGAATCGCTAGCGCTCTCCGTGTTTCCTTTATCTCAGTCGAAGCGCTCCAGTCCATACGCCGCTAAACGGGCGCTTCCGCTTTTCTATTTATTTTCCGGCCTTTGTAAACATCCCGAATGAACGCTTATAAAGGGTCCACCAGCCTGCTTCCTTTACATTTTCATTTGCTAATAAAGGACTTTCCAGAAAAACTTCTCCATCCTTAATCAACTTGATGGTACCTATCTTATCTCCTTTTTTAATTGGAGCTTTAAGATTTTTTTTGATCGTTACCTTTCGTTTTACATCCTCGGATTTTTCACCTTTTTTAGTCAGTAAGGAAATTGGCTCACTAGTTACAGCTTCCACAGACTTTTCCTGTCCTTTGCTTATTCTCACCTTGGCAATGGTCTGGTTTCGTTTATACATTGGATGTGTTTGATATTGATTAAAGGCATAATTGAGCATTTTTGTTACTTGAGCATTTCTTTCCTTTGATGTAGGCGCACCAAACACAACTGCAATTACCCGCATGCCATTCTTTTGAGCTGTCGCTGTTAAGCAATACTTTGCTTCTGCAGTGAAGCCTGTTTTAAGTCCGTCCACCCCAGGGTAAAAGCGCACTAATTTATTGGTATTAACAAGCCAGAACTTTTTGTCTGTATTTTCACGAAGGTATGCTTCATACAAACCAGTGAATTTCGTAATGTCTTCATATTTTAATAGTTCTTTCGCCATAATAGCCATATCACCTGCTGTGCTAAAATGACCACTGACCGGAAGTCCTGTCGTATTTTTAAAGAATGTATGTTTTAATCCAAGTTCTTTGACCTTATCATTCATCATGTCTACAAATGCTTCTTCTGAGCCTGCAATTCTTTCTGCCATAGCAACAGAAGCATCATTTCCAGAACCAATTGCAATTCCTCTTAACATTTCCTTGGTTGTCATTTCTTCGCCAGCCTCAAGGAAAATTTGCGAACCGCCCATCGAGGCAGCATACTCACTTGCGCGGACTTTTTCATTCCAAGTAAGCTTACCATGATCAATTGCCTCCATAATTAAAAGCATCGTCATTATTTTGGTCATACTTGCAGGGGGGAGTTCTTCATTACTGTTTTTCTCATAGAGTACTTTCCCAGTATCACGTTCAATTAAAATAGCGGATTTTACATTGTTGACGATATCAGCATTCTTCTGTTCGTCAGCATTCTTTTTTTCTTCAGCCGCAAAAGCAGATGGACCCCATAAACTTGTAAGTAAAAAAAATGTCACTATCAAAGAGACAAATCGTTTCATTCGCATAACCCTCCATTCTTTATAGCATCCATTTTTTCCAAAATTAATAACTTTATACAATAATTACCTTTTAAAGAAAATAAAAATAGGGTGTCAGGCACCATG
>JAANMP010000109.1 GCA_011250595.1 Bacillus sp. MM2020_1
GCTAAATGAGGAATATGATTTTGCAGTAGCTTATGACGGTCCCAATGACTTCATAAGCTATTTTGTTTGGAAGAAAATCAGCTCCAAAAGGAAAATACAATGGATTCATTTTGATATTACAAAGATTGGTTTCAACCGTAAATTTGCATCAAAAGTATATAGCAAATTTGATAAAGTATTCGTTGTTTCAAAAGAAGCGAAAAAAAAATTTATAGATTTATTACCAAATTTGAAGGAGAAAGCAGATGTCTTTTTAAATGTTGCATCTCCAAAAACAATATATAACCAAGCAAAAGAAGGAACTGGTTTTACGGATACATTTGATGGGTTAAGAATTTTAACTGTTGGTAGACTATCGGATGAAAAAGGGCAAGACCTTGCTATCCATGTTCTTGCGAGATTGGTGAAAGATGGATATAAAGTAAAATGGTACTGTCTGGGAGAGGGAAACTCACGTGGGAAATATGAAAGTTTAATTAAGAAATATAAATTAGAAAACAAATTCATTTTGTTAGGAACAGATCCGAATCCATATCCATATATGGATCAATGCAATATATATGTTCAACCTTCTAGACATGAAGGGTATTGCATTACCTTAATGGAGGCTAGGTATTTAGGAAAGCCCATTATAACAACCTGTTTTACAGGAGCAAACGAACAAATAATCAATGGGGAAACTGGAATTATCGTTGGAGTTAATGAAGATGAAATTTATCAGGCATTAGTGAAACTAATAAATAATAAAGAGTTTCGCAAAAAACTTAAACGAAATTTGGCAAAGGAATTATCTGACAAAAAACAAAAGGTAAATATAAAATTTGATTATGTTATCTAAAAGTCTAAAAATAATTTAACCAGATCTAGCAATATAGGAGTTTAAGCTGCTGATTTGGATTAATTCACTACAAATACAATCATTTAAGGTGGTTCTATGTATTTATCAATTCCTATTTTTTTAATCTTATTATTTATACTGTACTGGCTATTTAATAGAAAAATGACTGTGGGTATTTGGTCCATTAAAGTATTTATTTCTCATTCAATCATATCTAGCTTTCCAGATGAGAATAAACTGAAAACCCCATCTCTACAAGCCTCAGATGTAACAGATGTGCCTGCCGAGTTTGTAGCCGATCCGTTCATTATTTCCCATGATTCTAGATTATATATGTTTTTTGAAATTCTAGATAAATCTTCTGAAAAAGGGATTATTGGTGTAGCGTCCAGTGAGAACGGAGAGAAATGGAACTACGATAGAGCCGTCCTAAAGGAAGATTACCATTTATCCTATCCATATGTATTTGAATATAACGGAAACTTTTATATGATTCCTGAATCAAGTGAAGTCAGCAAAGTATTGTTATATAAGGCAAAGAACTTCCCCTATGAGTGGGAAAAAACCTGTGAAATAATTCAGGGAAATTATGTGGACTCTAGTATATTCCAATATAACGATAAATGGTGGATGTTTGCAGGAAAGAGCGGGAAATTACACTTATTTTTCTCTGATGACCTTGAAAAAAATTGGGCAGAGCATCCGAAAAGTCCATTAATAACTAATAATAGTAGTATTACTAGACCTGGTGGCAGAGTCATTGTAGATAACCATACTATTTATAGATACACACAAGACGGTAAGCCAACCTATGGAAGTGCAGTTCGGGTATTTAAGATAACCAAACTGTCAGACATTGAGTACGAAGAAAAAGAAATTAGTTTAGTTTTAAATGGTTCTAAAAAGGAAATGGGGTGGAACAAAGATGGAATGCATTCTATTGACCAGTTAGAATTAGAGGAAAACAAGTGGTTGGTTGCTGTGGATGGACATAAACTGGAAGATAGAAACTATTTCTCATGGAAAATCGACCGTATATTAGCAAAGTGGTTTGTAAAAATTAAAGAAATTATTTGAGAGCATCCTTTTATTTTTTGATGTGGGCTTATATTATCTTTTAAATAGGAGATGAATAGTTATTTTCTATGGGTTTTTAAATATAAATACTGTAGGAAATATAAAGATAAAAATAATACTTGTGTTAAGGAGCTATATGGATACCCTATGAAATCAATAATTAATCTATTAAAAAGGCAATATTTTGATTGGAGAACCTGGAATTACTTGTATCAAGATATGAAGAAACAAACTAAAAAGTTAGGAACTTTTAAATCAGAACCAAAATCGATGTCTATACCATACCTAAATAAGCCAGGTATTACCTTTTCTATGGATGATAGCTTCCGAGTTAACGACTGGTACACTTATGGTAAGGAATTATTTGGGTTTTATGACGTAAAGGTAAGTTTTAATATTAATGCGTTTCATCATTATGACGGGCAGAGAGAACATTCTCAATCTGAGATTGATATGCTCTTAGATTTACAATCAAATGGTCATGAGATTGCTCATCATGGTTTTATGCATGAAGATGCAGTTAAGTATTCTGAAGAATTTGGGTTAAAAAAGTGGATTGAAAACGAGATTGAAGAATTATTCGATTGGATGGAAAAACGATCCCACTCCAAAACTGGTGAAAGATTTAAAAGACCAGTTACTTTTGTTTACCCCAAATTCAGCTATAATGAAAAAACACTTAAAGAAATTGTACCAAAGTATTTTAAAGTTGCAAGAGGGCATAGAAAGGGGAATAATTTAACTCCAAATAATCATAGTGGATTTGCCCCTTCTATTTGTATAGATAGTCATTATTTGGCTAATCCGAAAAATATTAAGAAGGTTTTGAAATACGTAAAAAATAGTGGAGGTAATTTGGTTCTAACTTGCCATTCAATATTGCCAGATGATGTTGAATGGGGAGATTTCGGATGGGAAATGGATGAACATGCGAAAAGATGGAGAGTCTCCCCAAAGGTTATTCAAGTAATTATAAATGAAGCAAAAAATCTTGAATTAGAATTTTATACAACAGCTGAAATTGCTGGAGTAGCAACTTTTATTGATAGGAATTTTGAAAGAATTGTTAGGAATTTGCTATCTATGGAATCTAATCAATTTATTCAAATCTCAGATTTGATATCAATCAAGGAATTAGATCTTAGCAATCAAGGAATATCAAATCTAGATGGAATTCAATATTTTTTGGGGTTAGAAAGGCTGAATTTAAGTAACAATAATATAAGTGATTTTAGATTACTAGAAAGATTACCTTCCTTAAAGGTTGTGAATATTGACAATCAATCTAGTAAAAAACAGTAATAGTATAAATAATGGGGGATTGTAATGAAGAACAAAACAAAAATTGGGATTGTTGGTACTGGTTTTATTGCAAAAGGTCTTGTATATGCTTTAGATAATCAGGATGATTTATATGTATCCAAAATTTTAACAAGGAGAGTTAAATCAGAAGTAAATGATACCTTTCCTCATAATAAATTAACTAATTCTATAAATGAACTAATTGAGAACTCTGATATTGTTGTTGAATGTAGTGGAGACGTTATTCATGGAACAGATGTAATAGACAAAGTTATGACTTCCTCAATTCCTGTTGTAACAATGAATGCGGAATTACAAGTGACAACGGGTTCATACTTTGCAAAAAAGGGTTTTATAACTGAAGCCGAAGGCGATCAGCCAGGATGTTTAGCTGCATTTAGAGAAAACGTAATCCAAATGGGGTTCGAACCGATCGTCTTTGGAAATATAAAGGGATTTTTAAATCTTAACCCAAGTATAGAAGATATGATGTACTGGTCAAATAAAAAAGGGATTAGTTTACAGATGGTTACATCATTTACAGATGGTACAAAGGTACAAATAGAGCAGACGTTAGTTGCAAACGGACTCAATTCAACAATAGCTCAGAAAGGGTTAACTGGTATGACAGTGTCCAATGTGGAAGTTGGAGGACAAGAACTTGCTCGGTTAGCGGAAGAAATGAATACGTCTATTAGTGATTATATTCTTTGCCCTGGTGGCCCTCCAGGAGTATTTATTACGGCTAAACATAAAAAAAATCAACAACAGGCATTGTCCTATCTAAAAATGGGGGATGGACCATTTTATACAATGACAGCCCCTTTTCATCTCTGTCATTTAGAAATTGTCAAGACAATTCGTCGGGTTATTAATGGTGGAAATATTTTATTAAATAATTCTTCTTCACCAACCGTAAGTGTAGCTGCTATTGCAAAGAGGGATCTATCTCCAGGCGAAGCTATAGATAAAGGAATTGGCAGTTTTAAAGTGAGGGGAGAAGCCGTGAGGATTATTCAGGAGCCATCTCATATTCCTATTGGCTTACTATCAAATGCTGTGATAACCAAATATATAAAGGCTGGAGAAATTATCACATTTTCTGATGTAGATATTCATGAAACATTAGCAACAAAAATTTGGTTGGATATAGCTAGGGAACAATCAGGTAAACTTTTGGGGATATAAAGACTTTTTCCCCTTTGGAGGATTTTGTATGGATGTTGAAATAAGTATCATAGTTCCTGTATATAATATTGAGCAATTATTAGCAAAGTGTATAGATTCTATATTAGCTCAAAGTTTTACTAATTTTGAGCTAATACTTGTTAATGATGGTTCCACGGACAAAAGCGCAGAAATTTGTAACGCATATGCTAATCTTGACAATAGGGTAAGAGTTATTCATAAAAAAAATGGTGGAACAGCATCCTCAAGAAATGCAGGTTTGGAAGTTGCAACAGGTAAATATATAGGTTTTGTTGATAACGATGATTATATAAATAAATTTATGTTTGAAACACTATATAATAGTGCATCCGTCCATTCATCAGATATTGTGGTCTGTGATTACTTACATATTGATGAAGATCAGTATTGTGACACAGAGAAGTTTGACTCAGGTTATAAAATACAACACTTCAACAATATAGAAGCTTTAGATCATATTTACTCAAGTAAGCCTACATTTGTATATCCCTGGAATAAGTTATATAGGAGATTTTTGTTCAAAGACATAAATTATGAGGTTGGGAATTTATATGATGATGAAACTGTTGCTCATAAGCTTCTTTACCTTAGTAAAAAAGTAACATATATTCAAACTCAGTTATATTATTATGTTAATAGAAAAGGAAGTATGGTAAATACGCCCTTCCATATAAAAAAATTTGGTAGAGTGTATGCACTTAAGGAAAGAGAGGTATTTTTTAGAAACAAAAAAGAATTGAAGCTACATCAAAAAGCACTTAAACATTATATGGAAACGTTTTTTTTGTACTATTATACGGCTAAGTCAAATATACAGGATATTGACATAGAACTTAAAAAATTAAAACATACATTTGATAAGAGTTTGATTCATCTTTTATTTCATAAGGAAATAGGATATAAGCAAAAATTAATGTTCATATTGTTTAGAATAAATCCAACATTAGTTGATTTATTATATAGAAAATGACCAAAAAAACTTTATCTCTAATTGAAAGCATCTCAACTTAAAATGAGATGCATTTTTTATTTATAGTAAGGAGGGCTATTATGAAGGGTATTATATTGGCAGGTGGAAGTGGGACGAGATTGTATCCTTTAACAAAATCCATCTCAAAACAATTACTGCCGATTTACGATAAACCAATGATTTATTATCCAATCTCTGTGTTAATGTTAGCTGGAATAAGGGAGATTTTAATTATTTCTACACCTGATGATTTACCACGATTTATACAACTTTTGGGTGATGGGAGTGATTTAGGCATTAATTTATCCTATGCTATTCAAGATAAGCCAAGAGGATTGGCTGATGCCTTTATCATCGGTGAAGATTTTATTGGAGATTCAGATGTATCCTTGATCTTAGGTGACAATATTTTTTATGGACATGAATTCACATCCCATCTGGAAAGAGTAACAAAAGAATTAAACGGTGCAACCATTTTTGGCTATAACGTCAAAGATCCAGAACGATTTGGTGTTGTAGAATTTGGCACAAGTGGAAAGGTACTTTCAATTGAAGAAAAACCTCAACTTCCTAAATCAAATTATGCCATAACAGGTTTATATTTTTTTGATAATCGTGTTGTGGATTTAGCGAAAAGTGTAAAGCCTTCAGAAAGAGGAGAATTAGAAATTACCGATGTTCTTAATGGATATCTATTGAGTGGGCAGTTAAAGGTAGAACTGCTTGGTCGAGGATTTGCATGGTTAGATACAGGAACGCATGAATCCTTATTAGAAGCATCACAGTTTATTGAGATAATTGAAAAGCGACAACGCTTAAAAGTGGCCTGTTTAGAGGAAATCTCTTATAACAAAGGTTATATTTCAACGTCTAAGTTATTAGAATTAGCGGAGCCATTAAAGAAAAGTGAATATGGTCAATATTTGCTTGGATTAGTTGAAATGGCCAAAAGTAGAGAAACATTAGGATTGCCCGTCTAGTATTTCTACTCTCAAATGAATAAATCGATAATTTATTAAATACTTCGGAGGGGAAAGTTGATGAATATTTTAATTACGGGTGGAGCAGGTTTTATCGGAAGTAATTTTGTACGCTTTATGTTAAAAAAGTACCCAGACTATAAGATTGTCAATTTTGATTATTTAACCTATGCGGGTAATCTAGAAAATTTATCAGATATTAAGTCTACAACTAACTATTTATTTATTAAAGGAGATATTTCAAATAATTCATTAGTGGAATCCACGGTAAAAGAACATGCAATTAATATTATAATTAATTTTGCCGCAGAATCTCATGTGGATCGAAGTATTGAAACGCCGGATATTTTTATCAAAACTAATGTTCTTGGTACCCAAACATTACTAGATGTTGCTTATCGAAATAAAATCAAGAAATTTTTACAAATTTCAACAGATGAAGTGTATGGAAGCCTTGGTGAAGAGGGATATTTTACCGAGGAGACTCCTTTAGCTCCAACTAGTCCTTATTCAGCAAGTAAGGCCGCTGCGGACTTTTTTGTGAAAGCATATTATGAAACTTTTAATCTGAATGTTAATATTACACGCTGCTCGAATAACTACGGACCCTATCAATTTCCCGAAAAATTAATTCCTCTGATAATCACGAATGCCATACAAAACAAGGATTTACCAATTTATGGTGATGGGCTAAATATTAGGGATTGGTTACATGTGGAGGACCACTGTGAAGCTATTGATTTAGTTCTTCATAAGGGTTTACCAGGTGAGGTTTATAACATTGGTGGACATAACGAAATGAAAAATATAGATATCGTAAAAGAAATTATTAGTCAATTGGATAAAACTGAAAATTTAATTAAATTTGTCAACGACCGAAAAGGCCATGACCGCCGTTATGCTATAAACCCTAATAAGATTATTAATGAACTAGGGTGGAATCCTAAATATAATTTCAGGGATGGTTTACAGGAGACGGTTAAATGGTACCTGAATAATCATGAATGGTGGCATAACTTAAAAATAAAGAATGACAGAGGTAGAGGAAATCAATTAATAAAACCGATGTGAATTCCAGAGTTTAATCGATTTAATGCATAATTTTTGATGTTAATCTATAGGGAGGTCTTGCAGTTGAAAGTAAACAAAACCCTGTTTGATGAAGTAAAAATAATAACGCCAACAATATTTAGTGATGATAGGGGGTTTTTTATGGAGACCTTTAATTTTGTGCAGCTAAAAAACTGCGGGATCGAAAATAATTTCATCCAAGATAACCATTCACTATCAGTAGAAAAGGGAACTATAAGAGGATTGCATTTCCAGACTCATCCAAAAGCTCAGACGAAAATAGTTAGAGTTATATGCGGTTCTATTTTTGATGTAGTTGTAGATATTAGAGGAGGTTCATCCACTTTTGGAAAATGGTATGGTATAGAGTTAAGTGCTGAAAATAAAAAGCAACTTTTAATTCCAAAAGGTTTCGCGCACGGATTTTGTACACTAGAAAATAATACTGAAGTTGTTTATAAAGTAGATGAGTATTATATGCCTGAATTTGATAGGGGGATCATATGGAATGATGAAGGGATTAATATTGATTGGCCTACTTACAATCCAATACTATCAGAAAAGGATAAGAATCAACCAAAACTAAAATTTGCTGAAATTCAAGCATTCGCCTAACTACTATGTGCTTTAATTCCTTGATGGACTAAGAATAGACTGATTAGTTTATAAAGAGAGGCTCAACGAATGAAAATAAAAGAAACTCTTAAGGATAACAAATTTACCTATAATATAATAACCAAAATAAGAGATTTTCAATATATTACCAAAAAAATTGTTATACCTAATTTTATCTACAAAATAAATTTTAATATTAAAAAGTTTTTACGAGTCAAACGAATTAATAAAAATAGCTGTTATGAGAAGTTAAGAAATATAAAAAATAAACATAAAGGAGAAAGGTGTTTTATAGTTGCTACTGGTCCAAGTCTTACAATCGAAGATTTAGAAAAGTTAAAAGATGAGGTAACCTTTAGCATGAATTCTATATGTCTAGCTTTTAATGATACAGACTGGAGACCTACATATTATGGAATTCAATTCGATATATTATACAAGGAGCTTAAGAAACATATTGATATGTTAGAAGTTGAAGGAATATTTATAGCAGATTCAATTTTAAATGAAGTAGACACAATTGATGATTATTATATTTATCCTCTGAATTTACTTAACCATACCAGACAACACAGAAAATTTAATTCAAAATTTAGCTCGGATGCTTTTGCGCAAGTTTTTGATGGATATTCTATAACATACTCATTAATTCAGATAGCAGTCTACTTGGGATTTAAAGAAATATATCTACTTGGTGCAGATTGTAATTATTCAAGTAATATGAATCATCACTTTAAAGATTACAGTTTTGTGGATCCAGCCTATTCACAAGCTGGGAATAAAATGATTAGTGCATATAAGGAAGCTAAGAAGTATGCAGATAAAAATAATATTAAAATATATAATGCCACAAGAGGAGGCATGCTTGAGGTCTTCGAAAGAATAAACCTTGATACAGTCTTAAAAGAAAATTATGAACAAGCAAAATTGTTAAACAGGAAAACTATATAGGTTCATACTGAGATTTTATTTTAATAATTGATTGACGTATTGGAGGTATTATGGTATTTTTTAATTAATAATGTTCTTTATATAGAACAACCTGTATTGTGCATTTATTGCTTTTAAAGGAATAGCTGTAAAAAAAGGTTTTTTTTTATTAATTATGTTCTTGATAGTGTACAACTTAATTTGTTTTA
>JAANMP010000010.1 GCA_011250595.1 Bacillus sp. MM2020_1
ATTCTATTATAACGAAAGTTCATTTTAGTCAGAAATCATTTACTATTTCAAAAAAACTTTCTTTTGTAAAAACCACTGCCTAGAATTCAGTAATATCAATGTTTTTAACCTTCTCTAACTTATTTTCCAAAAAAAGTTTTTGACAATTCAAAACTCTAGAAAGTATTATAGTATAATATAAGGGAGGTAATAACATGTCAAAAATTAATAGACAGAAAATTGTGGATAGTGTCCCTCAAACAGGATTTTTCGGACATCCTAAAGGACTATCTACACTTTTCTTTACCGAATTCTGGGAGCGTTTCTCTTACTATGGAATGAGGGCCATCCTTGTTTTCTATATGTATTATGAAGTTTCAAAAGGCGGCTTGGGCATTGATAAGAATCTCGCACTTTCAATCATGTCCATCTACGGATCACTTGTTTATATGTCCGGAATAATTGGCGGCTGGATGGCTGACCGAATCTTCGGTTCTTCAAAAGCCGTGTTTTACGGTGGAATCTTAATTATGTTTGGACATATAGCGCTCGCTGTTCCGGGCAATGTTTCTATGTTCTTTGTTTCCATGGTATTGATTGTCCTTGGTACCGGGATGCTTAAACCAAATGTTTCTTCCGCTGTAGGTGAATTGTACAGCGAAAAGGACGAACGCCGGGATGCAGGATTCACAATTTACTATATGAGTATTAACTTGGGAGCATTCTTATCCCCATTAATCGTTGGGTCTATAGACAACTTCCACATTGGATTTGCGATTGCAGCTGTAGGGATGTTCTTTGGATTAATCGTGTTCAGTCTAACAAAGAAAAAAAATCTAGGTCTAGCAGGAACGATGATCGCCAATCCACTGTCACCTGCAGAAAAGAAAAAGACCTTCACTATTTTTGGAGTAGCTGTCATTATTATTGCTGTTTTATGTGCAGTATTAATTCCAAAAGGACTTTTAACTTTTGCTAGCTTTATTAATATTGTCACTTTCCTTGGTATTTTAATTCCAACAATTTACTTTGTAGTGATGTATCGCAGTCCAAAAACCACTGCGGATGAACGTTCAAGAATTATTGCTTATATCCCCATTTTTATTGCAGCGGTTATGTTCTGGGCAATCCAAGAGCAAGGTTCCACCATCCTTGCAAGCTTTGCTGATACTCGCACACAATTACATTTTGCTGGAATTGTAATTAAACCAGCGTGGTTTCAATCGTTAAACCCATTATTTATTATTATCTTTGCGCCTGTATTTGCTTGGATATGGGTTAAATTAGGAAAGCGTCAGCCAACAATACCTCAAAAGTTCTCATTATCATTATTATTTGCCGGCTTGTCATTCCTTGTTATTCTTATTCCAGCCTATTTTGGCGGTTCAGATTCATTAGTAAGTCCAATGTGGCTTGTTCTTAGTTATTTAATCGTTGTATTTGGTGAATTATGTATGTCACCTGTAGGATTATCTGCCACAACAAAATTAGCTCCTGCAGCTTTCTCAGCACAAACAATGAGCCTTTGGTTCCTAGCAAGTGCTGCTGCACAAGCCCTAAATGCACAAGTTGTTAAATTCTATACACCTGAAACTGAAATGACCTATTTTGGTGTAATTGGTGGAGCATCTATCGTCCTAGGAATTATCCTTTTAGTGTTGGCACCGAAAATTCAGGGCTACATGAAAGGTATCCGCTAATATTAAAAAAGTGCCCGTCTTCTCATCTATTGTTAACAGATGATGAAGGCTGGGCACCTTTTTTATTTATGATAAAATAAAAATATAAGGAGAATGGAGGATTTCATATGGAACTTAAAGAGAAAGTAAAAAATCTCCCCTCTTCCCCGGGAGTGTATCTTATGAAGGACTCCAGAGCACAGATTATATATGTAGGGAAAGCAAAGAATCTTAAAAATCGTGTACGGTCTTACTTCCAAAATTCCCAATCTCATTCTCAAAAGATTATTAAGCTTAAAGCAAGCCTAAAGGATTTTGATTATATTCTGACAGATACAGAATTTGAAGCCTTCATGCTTGAATGTCAATTAATCAGGGAAATAAAGCCTATTTTTAATCGGATGATGAAAAGTCCTCAATCCTATATCTACATCGGGATTCAAATGGATGATGGTTATCAAAGAATTGAAATTTGTAGTAACCCTGATAAGCCAAATAGTCTCTATTTTGGGCCTTATACAAGTAAACATACAGTAGAAAGGGCACTTCAAGGGATAAAGGATTTCTATAAGATAAGCTGCAGCACCCCTTCAAACAAGAATACTCCGTGTTTAAACTATTCCTTAGGGTTGTGCATCGGTATGTGTATGGGAGGAGCAGCGCTCGACCAGTACAATGACAGCATAAACAAAATCATCGGATTACTTGAAGGCAAGGATACGAGCCTATTGGAGATATTTGAGCGAAGAATGATAGCGGCCTCAGAAACATTCGAATTTGAAGAAGCTGTAAAATATAGGGACATGTTGGAGACCATTCACTCGCTACTCAATAAGGAAAAAGTGATTGAATTTACGGAAAGCGATAAAAATTTGGTCGTCATCGAATCCTTAACAGATAGGACTTTTAAGCTATTCCTGATCAAGAAAAACAATGTCCTTTTTAGTGAAAAATATCAATGGTCTGAGGTTGAAACTTTGCGTAAAGCCATCAAGACCACTGTATTAAGCACTTTTAAAACTAAAAAAGAAACATCAGCAAAAAAAATCAACAAGGATGAGATAGATGCAGCGCAGATTATCTATAGCTATTTGAAAGGAAGTAACAGCCGTTATCTCATCATTTCTGAACAAATGCTTGATTTAGAATACACAACAGATTTAGATGCGGAATTAATGAAATTCCTAACTTATCGTGAAACTGTTAACTGATAAATTAAAAATCTTTCATTAGAATTATGCTCATAAAAGTAAGGAAGCGTAATTTCTTTTTTCAAATCAAAAGAGGTATCATTTTCTAAATAATAAATATAATCTTCTGAAGGGTAGTATAAAATCAATTCAATATTTCGTTCGAATTTTTCAACTGATAATAATATATTATTAATGGTTTTCATAAAAATTTGAATGGAAAATGGATTAAAAAAGTAAAATCGATTGTCCAATCGATCAACCTGATAATCTTCTGCCAGGCAGCAATAAAAATGAATAGGGCTATCAATTATTTTAGTTTTCTTTAAATAACTATTTTGGTTTTCGATTGCTTCCTGATAGAATTCTTCATTCATTTCAACGCCAACAACCGTTGAACGAAAGTGATAATGAATAAAATAGTTAAGTCGCCCTTTACCACATCCAAAGTCAACGATTCGGTCGCTGCTAGTCAATTGATAGTTGTTAAATAATTCTTCTAGCGCACTATAGGGTGTGGGTTCATAACGATGGTAGTGGAAAGACTTATTAAATCCGTTTTGGTCCCCTCCCGTTTTAATCCCCAATAATTTATCATAATAATATTCTTTCATCGTAAACTCCATTTCGAACGAATTCATCCCCCACTTAACGTGAGGGATTTCTTTTCAAGCAACCTTAATTGCTTTACCAAAAGGAACCCTTGGTAAGATAGCACCAGGTACAAGCCAAATCATTTCAAAACTAACCGAGTCAATTTCTTCAGCAATAAAGCCTGTTACATCGGTAATATAAAACAGCGTATCGATATTTTCTTCCTTTGCCCACTCAAGTACCAAAGTATATGAAGACTTCCCATGTGTATAGTATTTAATTGTATCACTTTTGACAGGTGAAGTACTCCTAATTTTAAAGTCAGCTTGCACCAGAATGGTATCTGGCTTTAGTTGTTCAAACAGTTTTACTATGTTATTGATTAAAATGCTTGGGGCCTCATTCGTGGAAGTGTCAACAGCTAACGCAACCTTTTCACCTTGACGCTGTTGAATCATTGAAAGTATCGTTTTGTGCCATTTCAACACAACCAACTCCTTTGGAATGAATAAGTGAACCATCTTATTTTGGTATATAAAGAAAAGGTTTATGTTTGGATAATAGCGGTAATCAGAGCAACAATAAAAATTAATAAGGCTCATCCTAGTCTATCGTCAGATGAGCACTTTATTTTACTATTCTTTAATATCATTCAGTTCATCAATCAGCTGTTTGGTTCGTTTCGCATTTCCTTCGGCAAAGTTTTCGAGGCGTTCTTTTAGTTCATCATCATCATGAATTCGCTCAGCTGTTATAAGATATTCCCGCATTAGACTTTCTTCCGTTGCGATGGAATCCTCAAGAACGTCTTTTAGAATTTTCTTTTCTTCATCATTTTTATTATTAAATAAATTTAAGTCCATCTGCAAAACCTCCTTTTCACCTTTATCGTTCTCTTTTATATTTTCAGCTATCCATCATTCAACTTGCCACTTTCAATTAAATCGTGTAAGATTAAATCGTAGACGATTTAATTAAATAAAAATCCTAATGATAATCCAAGGAGGATGCTAAAATGACAACAATATATGATTTTAGTGTAAAGATGACTAATGGCGAGGAAAAATCTTTAATGGATTACGATGGTAAACCATTATTAATTGTCAATACTGCTAGTAAGTGCGGGTTGACACCTCAATTCAAAGGACTTCAGGAATTATATGAAAAATACCATGAGCTTGGCTTAGAGATTTTAGGCTTCCCATGTGACCAATTTGCCAATCAAGAATTTTCTAATATTGATGAGACAACTCAGTTTTGCCAATTAAACTATGGGGTAACCTTCCCGATATTTGCAAAAATTGATGTAAATGGCACGAATACTGATCCCCTTTTTACTCATTTAAAAAACAAGAAACCAGGAACCCTTTCAAAAAATATCAAATGGAATTTCACAAAGTTTCTAGTCGACCCTAATGGTCAGGTGATTGAACGTTATGCACCAACGACGGAGCCAAGCAGAATTGAGAAGGATATAAAAAAGTTATTGTCATAATTAGTTAAAGTAAGGTGATCATCGTGGAAAACTTCATGTCGTTAAAAAACCAACTATGCTTTGCGATATACGAAACAGCAAGTGAATTCAATAAATTATATTCTAATGCGCTTCAGCCCTATGGGTTAACCTATCCTCAATACTTGGTGCTATTAGCATTATGGGAAAAAGATGGTGTAACAGTAAAAGAAATAGGAGAAAAATTAAGTTTAGGGACGGGAACATTAACCCCGATGCTTACAAGGATGGAAGCAAACGGATGGATTAGAAAGGAACGTTCAAAGGCAGATGAACGAAGGGTCTATATCTTTTTGCAAAAGAATGCACTGAATGAAAAGAAGGCTATTACAAAAACAGTCAGTAACGAAATACAATCCTGTAATATTGAACTTGAGGAATATAAACAGTTAATGGAGCGATTGAATCAATTGCATAGGAAGCTGAAAGAACGGGAACACTAGCCTTAATTAAATAGAATAACAAAAAAACAACACTTTTTAGTCAAGTGTTGTTTTTTAACAAACTCAATAGAAACCCGATTGCTGTTTTTGCAATCGGGTTTATCGGTTTCAGTCTATATTGTTAATGTGATTTGATGTAAAAAGGGATTCTATTTATTCGGAAAAGCAACCCACATATTTTCAAGCCAATTATCAAAATCAGAACCCTTATTTCCTTCGTACGTATCATACACATCAAGTCTCATTTTCTTTACTTTCTCTTTAAACTCTTCAAAGCTTTGACCTTCAGGAAGACTTTTCTTAATTCTTAACAAAATTTTATTTATATCTTTAATTAATTCGCCTTTTTTTCTTTGAGGTAATTGAACATCTTCTCCTAAATTTTTCAACTTTCGGAATGCCGCATCTTGAACTTTATAGACTGAATCATTATTCATGATTCGTATTAGTATATCGACAACATGTTTGTTCTTCCAATTTCCTAACTCTTCAACCGCATCTAAACGCTCTCTCCAATTAGATGTTCGACTGGCTTGTTTCTTTAATTCCTCATAATTTTCAGGTAACGTACTTTTTTCTTCAATTTTTTTCAAATAATCCAATCTCCTTCAGTCCATATAATATTTCGATCTTAACCTCTCCAAGATTTGAGTGTAATATTTCTAATCATTGATGTCAATTTTACGCTGTTTTTAGATGCTAAAAGCATTGAGGAATTTCCTTTATGATCATTTAAAAAAAGCAAGTAAACTTGTCCAACTTGGACTTTGTTTACTTGCAAATGCCTCTATGACTGGAGATATATAAACTTTATCTAACCATTGGATTATTAAACAATCCCAGTTAGCAAATATACGGCAATGATGAAGAAAGCAGCGATTGTTTTAATGATGGTAATAGCGAAAATATCACGGTACGACTGCTTATGTGTTAAACCTGTAATAGCAAGCAAGGTAATGACTGCCCCGTTATGTGGTAGTGTATCCATACCACCTGAAGCCATGGAAATGACACGGTGCATTACTTCAAGTGGAATACCGAATTGATTTGCTAGTTCAATATATTTTTCTGACATCATTCCAAGAGTGATGGCAATACCAGCTGAAGCTGAACCAGAGATTGCAGAAAGAATGTTGGTTGTAACAGCTCCGTTTAGTAAAGGATGCGAGAATACTTTTGCAATTCCATCTCTTGCCATACCAAAACCAGGCATATTTGAAATAACGGCTCCAAATCCATATTCTGTTGCAGAGTTCATAATAGCAAGGAGTGCACCTGCTACCCCGATCCTCATTCCATCTTTGAAATTCATCAAAACAGGTTTACGATTATAAAGAATGGTAGCAAGAATACCGACTAAAAGGGCAATTTCAACAGACCAAATCCCAATAACTTTAGACGTTTCAATGCTTGGAAAATTCATTCCAATGGATTCAAAATCGAAACCATTTGGATACCATTTTGGAATAATGGTTGTAAATACTTTGTTTAAAACAGCTACTAATACAACAGGAACAAAAGCGAAAATTTTACGTCCAATACTCTCATTTTCGTCCAAATTAATGGAAACTTCATTTGTTTCTTTGATTGTACCGAAACTATCATAACCTTCTCCTGCTTTTTCTGCTTTTTTACGACGAGAATTTAAATACCACATTCCAATTATGAAGATAAAAATCGCTCCGATAACCCCAAGCGTAGGTGCTGCATAAAGATCTGTTTTAAAGAAGGTTGTTGGAATTACGTTTTGTACTTGTGGCGAACCAGGTAATGCATCCATCGTAAAGGTGAAGGAACCAAGCGCAATCGTACCTGGAATCAATCGTTTTGGAATATTTGATTGTCTGAATAGGTGTGCAGCAAATGGATAAACTGCAAATGCTACCACCACTAAGCTAATTCCACTATATGTTAAAATGGCAGCAAGTAAAACGATGGCTAACATTCCTCGTTTTTGACCCACGATGTTAACAATGGTAGAAGCAATTGATTTAGCAAGTCCTGACATTTCTACTACTTTACCAAAAATCGCTCC
Source organism: Bacillus sp. MM2020_1 (assembly GCA_011250595.1). Taxonomy (GTDB): domain Bacteria; phylum Bacillota; class Bacilli; order Bacillales; family Cytobacillaceae; genus Neobacillus. The sequence goes on from JAANMP010000010.1 coordinate 7,434, forward strand.
TAATAAGAAGATTGGAAAGTAAAGCTGAATGTATTCAACCATTTTTCCCATAAATACATTAGAGTAAACAGGTAGAATCCATCCGGGTTCTGTTAAAAGTACAGCAAACAATGCACATAAAGGTGCAAAAATGATAACTGAAAATCCCCGGTATGCGATAAACATTAACATTCCGAGAGCTAATAAAATAACAACTAATTCCATAAAATTTCGCCTCTAATCCTATAATGTAAATTCCAGCTAAGATGAAATTAAGACACACGATCTTTCTCTTCTTAAAAGGGTAAAACGCTTACACGTGCAGTGAAAATAGATAATAAAAAATTATTATTGCGATATAAGATAGTTGATGGAAGGGGAACGGTTTTGTCCCCTCTTCCAAAAAATCTATTCTATTAATCTATTTTTAATTAGATAAAAATGTTAAGCCAAAACGATTTTTGATTTGTTTTTAGCAATTTCTGCTGCTACTTCAACGATCATATCCTCTTGACCGCCAACTACTTTCCGGTTGCCCAATTCAATTAAGATATCACGTGAATCTACACCAAATTTTGCAGCCGCACGTTTTGCATGAAGCGCAAAGCTTGAGTATACACCGGCATATCCAAGTGTTAGGCTATCTTTGGTAATTTCTTGTGGTACTTGTAAAAGTGGTGCGATAATATCCTCAGATAAATCCATCATTTTATATAAATCTACCCCTGTTTTAATTCCCATCCGTTCACAAACTGCAACAAGTACTTCAGTTTGGGTATTACCGGCACCGGCACCAAGGCAACGAACGCTGCCATCTATACGAGTAGCGCCTTCTTCAATGGCTACAAGTGTGTTTGCCATGGCAAGTGATAGATTATTATGTCCGTGGAAACCGACATTAACGCCAATCGATTGTTTTAGGGCACGAATACGTTCGCGAACTTGATCAGGAAGTAAGTATCCTGCGGAGTCAACCACATAGACTGTGTCCGCTCCATAGCTTTCCATTAGTTTTGCCTGTTCAACCAACTTATTAACAGGTGCCATATGGTTCATCATTAAGAAACCTACAGTTTCCATCCCAAGTTCTTTTGCATAAGCAATATGCTGTGGTGCTACGTCTGCTTCTGTTACATGTGTCGCAATACGAGCCATTTTTGCCCCTAAATTGGCTGCTTCTTTTAATTCATGCAATGTACCGATACCCGGTATTAAAAGAACAGCAATTTTAGATTTATCGGCAACAGAAACAGCTGCTTCAATTAATTCCATTTCATTTGTACGTGAAAGTCCATACTGTAAGGACGAACCTGCTAACCCGTCTCCATGTGAAACCTCAATATATGGAACATTTGCATCGTTTAATGCCTTTGTCACTTTAAGTACTTGCTCTACTGTATATTGATGATTGATGGCATGGCTTCCATCGCGTAAGGCTACCTCAGTGATTAGAATATCTCTTTCATTTGTCATTTTTATTTACCCCTTTCTACAGCTTAAACTGTTGCTTTCGATAATAGTTTTTTTGCAAACGCTTCGGCAATTTTAACACCGGCAGATGTCATGATATCTAGGTTTCCTGCGTATTTAGGTAGGTAATCTCCAGCACCCTCTACTTCAAGGAAGATGGTTACTTTGTTTCCTTCGAAAATAGGTTCGGTCCGTAGTCGATAGCCGGGTACATAGGATTGAACAACTTCAGCCATTTCATCAATCGATTTTCTAATTGCTGCTTCGTTCATTTTTCCTTCTTCAACAAGTGTATAAACGGTATCACGCATCATAATTGGCGGTTCTGCAGGGTTTAAAATCATAATTGCTTTTCCTTTTTTAGCACCGCCAACCTTTGAAATAGCCAGTGAAGTGGTTTCAGTAAATTCATCGATATTTGCACGTGTTCCGGGACCTGCACTCAAGCTGGCAATCGTCGCAACGATTTCTGCATATTCTACTGGAGCGACACGGTTAACTGCATGGACCATTGGAATGGTTGCTTGACCGCCACAGGTAATTAAATTGATATTATCTTTATCTAAATGTTCGTCAATATTTACGGCAGCACATACATATGGACCAACCGCGGCAGGAGTCATATCAATTACTTTAATTCCAGCTTCTTTTAATACTTTTGCATTATAAAGATGAGCCTTGGCCGAAGTTGCATCAAATACGATGTCAGCTTCTAATGTTGGGTCTGCAAGAAAACCATCAATCCCTGTATCAACCCCTGCATAACCTAATTCTCTGGCACGACGTAATCCATCTGATTGCGGGTCAATCCCAATTACAGCTGTTAACTCTAATAATTCTGAACGTCCAAGTTTGACCATTAAATCTGTTCCAATGTTCCCTGAGCCAAGAACGGCAACTTTTACTTTTGACAAAATAATTCTCCTCCTAAAAATTAATGTATTTACTTTTTCCATCTCGTTCTTCTATATGTTGTTTTTACCTTGATAACCTAAACTTCTTGATATATCCGCTGCTGCTTTTTTAATCCCCGCTATGACCTTAGGAAGCTTAATTTCATCAAGCCTCATTTTTGGTGCAGCACAGCTGATTGAAGCGATTACATTACCTTGATGATTAAAGATAGGAGCAGCTACACATTTCAGCCCTAACTCAATTTCCTCATCATCAACCGCATAGCCTTGCTCACGGATGGAATGGAATAGCTCTTTAATCTTCTCAATATTTGTGATTGTGTGTTCTGTAAACGACTCCAAATTGATAGAAGATAAGATTCTATTTGCATCACTTTCATTTAAATGGGCAAGTATTGCTTTTCCCACGCCTGTACTATGAAAAGGAGCCCTTTTTCCAATATGTGAATAGATTGTAAGGGTACTATGGCCTTCTACCTTTTCAATGTAAATAATTTCATCGCGTTGTAAGGTAACTAAGTGAACGGTTTCATTAAGTTCATCGACTAGGTCTCTAATAATTGGTCTGGCAACCTGCCCAATATCGAGATGCTTTCCGACAAAATTACCAAGTTCAAAAAGTTTTATCCCGGGCTTATACTTTAAATCTTCAGGATTTTGTTGAAGATACCCTCTATGTTCTAAGGTTTTGATGATCCCGTGGACGGTGCTTTTTGATAAGTTTAAATTCTCACTAATCTCCTTGATACTTAGTTCTGGTTTAGTCACCAAAAATAGTTCAAGGATATCGGCGGCTCTTTCAACAGACTGAATTAATCGTTCTGACACAACCAGCCTCCTCTTGTTCGACATTGCCGAATGGCGTTCGTAAATTCTAAGGACAATTTAATAGTACATCCTCGTTCATTATTTTGTCAATATTTTAATGATTTATTTTGCATCAAAAAAGAGTCTGATTTCCAATGGAAATCAGACTCTTTTTATATAATCTCAAATTGTTTAAAACCTGTTGTATCTGAGATAAAATCTAATGTTTTATTATTGAAATAATGGCACTCACCATTGTCAATAATAAAATGCAGCTCCTCTTTAGTAATTTCTGCATCATTTTGGTGAATTGATTCTTCGAAGGTTAATTTCACTTTCATAAAACAACTTTTACGCATTTGTAAGCGAATAAACGGTTTTGTATCCGCTAATTTCAACCTATTATTCAGTTCTGTTTTGGCATTCTCAGTTAAAATAAACACGAGTATCCCCTCCCTGTATTCCTTGCTTCCTTACCTATTCCTATTAGTTATAATTTAGTGAACCTCATGTCCCACAAAAAGTCCGGTAAGGCTGGGCAGTTTGGGCAGGCAGTGTCGAGTACTCAGATTGTTCCTCGGAGTGCGCGTATGGTGTTGATAATATGTCAAGCAGCCGTTTCAGAACACTGTAGTCTCCTTGTTTCACTGCGGCTTCTAATGCTTCTTCTACCCGGTGGTTCCGAGGGATGATTGCCGGATTGCTGTTTCGCATCAATTGTTTCGAAGAATCCTTCGAATCCTGCTGTCTATCAAGTCTCTCCTGCCATTGCTTATACCAATATTTAAACTCTGGGGCATCATTTAAGATCGTATCCTCTGACTTTTCAAAAGTTAATGCGTGGAAGGTATTAGTATAGTCAGCCTTATACTTCTTCATCATACTGAGCAGGTCTTCAACTAAAGATTCATCCTGTTTCTCTTCGTTAAATAGTCCGAGCTTGGCTCTCATTCCAGTTAGCCAATTCCTTTGATATAACTCGATAAAATTTGAAATTTCATCCTGAGCCAGTTGGACAGCCTGTTCCTGATTGTCATGAATGATCGGCAATAGGGTTTCAGCAAATCGTGCAAGATTCCAACCAGCAATATAGGGTTGATTGCCATAAGCATAGCGTCCTTGCGTATCTATAGAACTAAAGACAGTTTCCGGGTCATAGGTATCCATAAAGGCACACGGACCATAGTCGATCGTTTCTCCGCTAATGGTCATGTTGTCGGTGTTCATCACCCCGTGGATAAATCCAGCCAACTGCCATTTAGCAATGAGCGAAGCTTGCCGTTTGATCACTTCCTGGAGTAATGAAAGATAACGCCGCTCATCAAGGGCAACCTTCGGATAATGGCGTTCTAGTGTATAGTCAGCAAGAACCCGGAGTTCCTCAACTGTGCCCCATTTTGCAACGTATTGAAAGGTGCCCACGCGCAGATGACTAGAAGCGACACGAGTTAGAATTGCACCAGGCAGGGCGGTTTCGCGGAGGACTGCCTCACCGGTTGTCACAACTGCCAGACTTCGGGTGGTTGGGATCCCAAGTGCATACATCGCTTCGCTGATGATGTATTCACGCAGCATCGGGCCAAGAGACGCTCGACCATCGCCTCCGCGTGAGTAGGGGGTTCTCCCCGGACCCTTGAGTTGAATATCAAACCGTTCACCTTTAGGGGTAATCTGCTCGCCAAGCAGAATAGCCCGTCCATCCCCTAACTTAGTAAAATGCCCAAATTGATGTCCGGCATATGCTTGGGCGAGCGGCTTAGCACCTTCAGGTAACTGGTTCCCCGCAAACACGGCTAGGCCATTTACATTTTCAAGCTCTTGTTGATTCAAGCCCAGGGAAGCAGCCAGTCGATTATTAAGAATAATTAACTGTGGTAAGCGGACAGGAGTTGGGTTGGTGCTGGTAAAAAACATTTCTGGCAGACGAGCATAACTGTTGTCGAAGTTCCAGCCTGGTTCTTTTATTTCTTCAGACATTTTATCCCCTTTTCCTTGTTTGTCATTTTTTACTTTGTGGAAATTTCACCGCATTCTATAATAATTTCCCCATATATTAAGCAAAATTCAAATCCTGTCCAGAAATTATTCCAGCCTAGTCCCTATATTTTAGAGCTAATCCTTTTAAGAAATTCCTAGCGTATTTATCCCCGCATTCTTTATAATTCTTATGTCCCTTTTTTCGTAATAGTGCGCTTAGTTCTCCTTTTGTTATCTGGACACCTGCTTCATTTAATATTTCAATTATATCCTCACTAGTTAATGTTAGTGCGATTTTCAATTTTTTTAAAAGAATATTATTTACACTCTCATTTACAGGTTGTGCCGGTCTTTCAGGTTCTCCCGGGTTTGAATCTTGTTTTCCTCTTTTAAAAATAATAAAGCCATTTAAAAAGGAATCTAGCATCTTATTATTACATTTTATGTGCGCTTCATCCTCAGCAAACTCACTTCCATTATCATCTTCATCATAATTGTCAGGTGATTTTGTAAGGATCTTAAGTACTTCTTCCTTTGTTACATCAATACCGCCCTGTTTAAATATCTCGACCATTTCTGTGTTTTTTATATCCAAAGCATATCTTAATCTAATTAATATATCGTTATTCTCCATCTAAAAACCTCCTACGAAATAATTTACTAAGTTAGACAGTCATTTTCCAACTTGATAATGCTAACCAGTTTTCCATTTGATCATATTCAGGGATTATTTTTCCAACAAGTCGCCAAAAAGATCGATCATGATTCAGATGAACCATATGGCACATTTCATGAACGACTACATAATCTATCACCTTTAATGGTGCCATCGCCAGCTTCCAATTGAATGTTAACTGCTTCCTGAAATCACAGGTTCCCCAGTTCTTGTTATTATCTGTAATACAAATAGACCTTGGTTTTGTTTTAAAGTTGCTTTGATAGGAACGAATACTTCTCTCTATTAATGTTTTACATTGCTGATAATAAAACCGTTTTAATGCTTGTTTTATTTTCTCATCTTCAAGTTGTTTCACATATATATTTAACTTATCCCCGTCAAACACTACATAGTCTTGCTTGATATCTATTTCTTGAGAGATCTGAATGGGATATTCGTTTCCTAAATAAAGAAAACTCTGACCTAAATAATTATGTATCATTAAATAAATCACCTACATTTATGACAATGGATAAAAAAGCGTTAAACCCTCAATATTCAAGGTTTAACGCTTTTGAGTTGACGATATTATACCATACCTTTCGAGCGATAGATGATGATTTTGAATATACAGTTAATCAATACCTATTATTAAAATGTTAGTCCATGACCAAGTTGATAGATATTACCATCGCTATCTTTATATGCATAGTTAAGTCCTTCAGGCATATATTTGTCCTTGTCATAGCCCGGTACATCATTTCTCGACACGCAATCCCCATTTTCATCAACCGCAATGACTGCTTCACTCGCTGGTAATGTTAACGGTAAAACACCTACCGGGTGGCTATTGCCTGCAATTACCTCATAATGTGCCTTGTAGTAAGTATCGTATCCTGCGATTAAGACATCTGCAAGAGGTTCAACATTACCAAGGATCCAAGGTAGGATGACATTCACACTCATGATTACTTTTCCACCACGAATATGGATACTGTCCGCTACTTCCTTTAAATGGTTCATACCAGTCAAAGTCGTTTCTTGATAGGTAGTACCATCCAAAGCGGATACCGTTTTATCTTCACAGATTTCAAGTTCTAATAGTCCTGGTGTCGCATTGAAATAAGCTCCGGATTTTGGACTTAAGAACAAGAAAGCTATGTCAGCTTCTTCATGGTTATCGGTCAAAGTAAATTGACCAAGCTCTTGACATTCCTGTCTTGCTTTTACTGTATAAGAAGTGGCCCGCTCCGCTTCCTTATGGAACACTTCTACATAAACCTTCTTACGCGCAAGCTTTTCACCTGTTAATGGCAAGGTTTGATTGTGATTTTTGAGCACGGTTACTGATTTTTTATGAGCTTCATATGCCGCTTCCCAGTTAGCTGGGTTTTTCACTGCTTCAGCAGCCTGGTCGGGTGAAACATAGGTACGATCATCAAATAATCCTAAAGCAAACATTTCTGAAAGGAGACGTACATTTGATTCATTAATACGCTCTTCACTAATCCAACCATTTTCGATCGCTGTTTTAAGGTTTTCAATATCATTCGTGTCAGAAATAAGATCTGTCCCCGCATTAATCGCTTTAGCAAAGCGTTCCGCCTCGCTTAAGGTTTCAACGCCCCAGCTCATTTTACTTGTGACGCCGCTATCGCTATTTATATAGCCTTTGAACCCTAATTTTTCTCTAAGGATCGTATTTAAGAAATAATCATTAAAAGTAAAACCAACCTCTTCGAAAGGAATAACTTCCCCTTCAAATTCTTGTTCTACACTTTTCCTAATACTAGGAATCGAATAATATGGCATCATGGAAGAAGTCCCGTGTTCTACCGCAGCCCGAAATGGAGGCAGGTGATACTTTTCTAGGCTTCCCGGAGTTGGGTATAGGTTCCATTTCCCCTCTTCATAATGGGGATCAAATCCGTTTTCCCTTGGTCCACCGCCTGGAAAATGCTTGGTCGTCATCGAAATACTATGATTTCCGAGGGTCTGCCCTTGAAATCCGTCAATGATACGGCCAATTGCATCAGAAATAAAATCCGGGTCTTCACCGAATGTACCATATATCCGTTGCCATCTCGGATCCGTAACAGTATCCGCCATGTACATATACCCTTTTCTTAAACCAACAGCATCCCACTCATCATGAGCAATTTGGGCGAATTGGCTAATAAGGGAGGCATCACCGCCATTTTTGATATCGCCCTTTGCCGCTGCAGCAAGTCCTAGAGTTCCAGGCCATGTGGAAAAAATCCCAGCCGCATCATTCATCCCAAAAATGAATTCTGTATTTTCGTTTCTTGAATTCGATGCGATTAAACACGGAATACCAAGACGTGACCCCTCACATACTTCATTCATGGTATTCACCCATTCTGCCATTTCAGATGGGCTCCAATTGTCTCTTAGAATAAAGTGGCGCAAATGCATGTTTTCAATCGTATGCGTTGTACCATATACTTTTGCCAAAGCAAAAATCGTCTCGCCCTTTTCGACAATCCCTTCATCTAACAAACCATCATGGCTTGTCTTACTCTTATCTTTTTGAGTAAGGCCCATTTGGCGAGTATTAATAAGCATCATCCCGACCTTTTCATCAATATTCATCAATGAGACAAGGTTCTCTGCGCGTTCTCTCGGACTTAAACGCCAGTCCTTATAAGGTTCTAATTTCCCACTGTTATTTAAATCTTTAAATTTTAATCCATCCACTTCAATGATGTTCTTAACTCTGACTTCTAAGTTCGGTTGTTTATGCTTCTGTTCCAAATTAATGCCTCCTAAACTTTTTCGACCCAAGTATTAAAGATTGATTTTTCAAAAAATTATTTTGGGAAAAGTTCTATCTTGATTACTTATCGTTTTATTTTAGCAATAGGGATTCATTTTTACACATATTATTGCTCTCAAGTTTTAAAACTTTTTTATAAGTATCGGAAATTCTTTAAAATAAAAGACCGCAAAAAAATAGAAAGGCAGATGATTCTACCTTTCTCTAGCGGTTATGTAATACCTATTTTGCATTTGCATCGGGTTGATGAATTCCGATAATATTGCCTTCAGTATCAATATAGTATCCCTGCCAAGCCATACCAGGCAAAGCATATTTGGCCATTGCGACCTTGCCGCCATTCTCAATAATTTTGGCTTCCGTGACATCGTAATTTTCCACACCCATTGTACAAGCAAATCCATTTAAAGGTTGGTTTGGTTCTGGGGGAGGACTTTGGCGCTGCATTAAAGCACCATTGATCCCTGGCTCATTCTCATCGCCGGTCACCGCTCCAAAGTACGGCATACCTGCATATTCGCTCCAGTCTTGAAATGACCAACCGAATACCTCACCATAAAACTTTTTCGCTCGTTCCATTTCACTCACATGAATTTCAAAATGCACTAATCTTCCCATAATGTCCTCCTATTTTTTCAAGAATTAAACATACCTTAAAAACATTATGTGTAATCGCTTATAATTGTCTATTCATTATTATAACAAGAATGGAATTAAATTCAATTTTTATAAAAATAAAGTATTTTTATATGAAATAATTGCTAAAAAATCATTCTAATTTAATTATTTTGCTCAAGGCATCGATAAACCGCCATCATATCTCGTTTATTTAACTCACGAATACGATTGTAAATAGGAATATCTGCAACAGCTTCTGTATACAAGCTTTCAGCAACAACATCCCTTACTTTGCCCGTTAACCATGTTGCTACTGGTATGTCTTCAACCATTTCCTTGCGGCCTTCAGCATTGATACCACTTGCCTGACAACTCACACATGGTATTGTTAATTTAAACACGCCATCATGGAGATTCTCTTCTGTAATGACTTTCTTCCCTTTACAGAATCGACATGGATAACTTTTATTAATTTTATTAATTTGAGTGACTATTTTTTTGTAACCAAATGCTTCATAAACATACGTTAGTTTTTTGTATTTTCCATTCGTGAAATACCTATCAATGATAGTTTCCCTTGTTTCATAGATATTAGGAAAATCACAGATACTAACCTGATTATGGATGCTGATGGATTCAACATTGTCTTTAATGCTGCCCCAGAATGGTAAGACATTTTGTAATACCATTTCATAACCTGTAAAGCTAGCGAGTTCCAATTCAAACATTTTCAATGCGACTTGGGTTTCCCTAGGCAGCAGGGAGACATCTTCTGCCAAAGTCATATCGCCGCCAACAATAGATTTTAGCTTTACGAGTACATTTAAGTCACCAACTATTTGTAACACTTGATCAAGTGGCTGATTGATTACCTCACGAATATCTGTGTCACCAAATGTAAGCGGTTTATTATGATTAAGTACCGTTCCATGACAAATCGGACAGGTAATTTTTTCTTTTGATGCTTTCATTTTCTCTTTAATCACTGATTTTGAAATGACCATATACCCACCAACGATGGTATTAAAGCCTACCCAGGTCCTCTGTGTCTTGCCTGCTTTATCATAGAATGTCTTTTCAAAATATCCGTACCAAAAAATATGTTTTTCTTCTTCTGACATCTCATTGTAGCTTTTCGTCAGATCAAACCCGAGCTCATTCTTAATTTCCTCAAATAGAAACTCTATTTTTGGATATTGATAATATTTTAATACTTCCATCACCTCAGGATAAAATAAGCCATCCCAGAATGGAACGGTTTTGTCTTGAATGACAAGATCTTTATCAAAGATATCAATCTTAAGGCGTCCTGAGCATGAGGGACAATGATTGTCCTGTGAATAGAAATCGAAGCTCCTCGTATCTTTATTGGTCGGATGCGTCGCCACAATATGGTTGATCACACCGCCCATTTCATAGAGAAAACTATATTGACTATACAAATGTCTTTCAAAATCTATAGCAATAACAGGCGCATTGATGTCAGAATCGTATTCGCCGTAAATTAAACGGGCCATTGATGATAAGCTTTTTAAGATACCGCCCTTATAGATATTTTCTGCATTTTTATAATAGTCGATATGATTTTCTTTTAAATAAGTAATGCCATTTTGCGCTTTGAGTGTCGAAGAAATTTGCGATGGAAGTGCAATATCCTCCTTACTTTTAAGCTGGTAATATTCGTTATGACTGACAACTTCAAGATGCGTGACAGCTTCAATCTTTCTTTTACCAAAATCAACGATAAAATCAGAGCTTTCAAGCATATAGGCATTATGTTCAATCATCATGATAGAAACTGATTCATCTTTTAGTATTCCTCTGACACTATCAATGAATTGATTTAGAATATTTTGTGATAAACCTTTTGAAGGTTCGTCAAAAATGAAAAGTGTATGTGGGTTTCTTGAGTTCGCAAACAGCTCCGAAACTAAATGAACACATTGAAATTCACCAGTTGATAAGGTTTGCGTTTTTCGTTCTAATGTCAAATAACCTAGTCCCAGTTTGATCAGTAAACTCAAACGTTTATGTGCGATGTCTTGATTTGGAAGTTCATCAATAATATCTTCAATCGAACGCTCGAAAAGATCATCAATATCTTCACTATATTTTGTAATTTTCTTTTTAATATCAAGAAATGTCGCAACAGTTGAACGACTAGTAATTGATTGGTTCCGATCTTGCCCGACCATTACTAGTTTATCTTTGGGATAACGTCTCTGAAAATCTTTGGCAATACATTCATTTACTAGAGTAGATTTACCACATCCAGACTCACCCGTAACGGTTACAAGTCTATTTTGGGGTATCTGAATTTCAGCCATTTGAATATTACGGAAGTAAAGATCTTGAAAATGATAGTATTCTGCTGGCACTGCCTGATTTCTATCCCAAATGATTGGTTTGGGACGTGGTGATTCTCCCACAATTTTTCCGCCATATTTTCCACTGCCGGGTCCAAAGAATACTTGCTCATCCGTTGTATCCAGCACGGTGTCAGAATGATCAATGAACCAAATTTGGTTCTTATAGCCTAATAGTTTAATCTGTTCTAAAATTTTCAATAGTGTTTGGTAATCCAGACCAACAGATATTTCATCAATAATAATTACGGTATTCTCACTGGTTGCCATGAATTCTGCTAAGTAAAGTCGCGTTAATTCTCCACCAGATAATGTACCCATGATCCGATTTAACGTTAAGTAGCCAATATTCATATTGATGATATTTTTGAGAATATGCTGTTTCGCTTCGCTAATATGTAAAACTTCTGCTAGTGATAAAATTGATTCCATACTTAAGTTGTTGATATCGGAAATACTATGTGGTTGATGAAATAATTCAATATTATATTGTTCAACTTCTTGATTATAGCGCTTTCCCTTACACTTTTTACATTCGACATTTTTAGTAGTACCGCGTCCTTTACAATCCGGACACCAGCCCAACGGATTATTAAATGAAAAAACCTCCGGAGACAGATTATATTTTTCAGCAAGAGTCACACGAATCTCTGTAAATACGCCAGTATGTGTGCCAATTGTTGAACGCGGATTGGAAGAAATAGATGATCTCCCCAGAAAAAGTACAAGCGGCATTTCTTCCATTTTGATGGCACTAAAATTGGTTTCCATTATTTTAGGAAATAAATACTGATAATCAGCCTTTGGCAATAAGGAAACGAGACGCTTCTTGGATTCTTCACCAATGGTTTGACAAAAAGTTGTTTTACCAGATCCGGACAAACCAGCAATTCCTAACGATTGATCAGCCGGAATTGCTGCATCTAATTTGTTAATATTGTTTGCAATTAATTGACTTATTTTCATAGCGCTCTCCTCCCCATTCTTTAAATCTAGTATTGCCATGTTAGCACAACTTAAAAAGTACCACTAATATAATTGATTAGCGGTACTTAAAATCACTTTATTACCTGTGGAAAATCCATCCCCATGGTGTTTAAGACACCTACTTCCCTCCACAGGACACCATTTGACAGCAAAATTTAGACTCTTAGCGAGCCACGGAAACCCCTTGCAGCATAGTAGGATTCTGCTCCATTATGGTACACAAAGACAGTGTCGTAGCGACGATCACAAAAGATGGCCCCACCAAGTTTTCTAATATTATCAGGTGTTTTCACCCAGCTCGATGTTTTAGTATCGAAATTTCCAAGTCTCTGCATCTCCCGGTATTGGTCTTCCGTCAAAATTTCAATACCCATGTCAGCAGCCATATCTAAAGCGTTGTTTTTTGGTTTGTGTTCTTTCCTTGACTCAAGCGCTTCACGATCGTAACAAACACTTCTGCGGCCTTTAGGACTTTCCGCTGAACAATCATAAAAAATGTATTCGCTCGCCTGTTTATCGTGATCGATAACATCCGGTTCACCGCCTGTTCTTTCCATTTCATTAAGCGACCACAGTTTTTCAGTACTAGTTTCTAGCCTTGCTTGTACTTTAGCCCATTCAAGTTCTTTATGGCGATTCATGTTTTTCTCAAAACGGGCTTTCAATGTCCTAAGTATTTCTTCATGTTGTTCTGGTGACAACATCCTTTTTTCATTGTTCATACTAAACCTCCTATTGATTTTCGGTGCCTGACACGACCCGAAGTTTGATTATGAGTGTGGGGTGCTGGTTAGTATATAGTTTATTTTTCCTGGACTGGTTCTTCCTTAAATATTGATTTTGATAAACTATGGATAATATCTCCACGGCTTATAATCCCTACAACTCTACCTGCTCCATTCACTACAGGAATCTTTTTAAAATGATGTCTGGATATTAATCGTATTGCGCTTTCAAAATCATCATCAGGTGCTAAAGTCTTAATATTTTTCTTTACCATAATTTGCTCAATGGGAGTATTCATTCTTTCTCTTAAAATATCTTCTATTTTTTGAGCCTCTTCTATATACACAGTATAGTATGCTAAATATAGTTTTTCTTTATGTGGAGAAAGAAAACGTACGATATCCCCATCTGAAACAATGCCAACTAAATTTCCTTTATCATCAACGACTGGTACACCACCAATTCGATTACTTTCTAAAATAGAAATTAATTCTTTGACAGTCATTGAAGTCTTGGCTGTAATAGTTTTTCGAATCATGAAATCACGTACTTGCATTCAGATTTTTCTCCTTTCAAATTTCATATGCTTACTAATTATATAACCTTTACTAATGCTTAGAAAGAAATGAAGCAGGATTCCTCCCAAGGAAGATTTTTGAAGGATATGAGGAGAGAACAGTGTCTGACCTAGTAGGAGCCAATTTGGGTGTTGCCATTGTACCGTACATCCCTAATCTTGACGAAAGTAAAATTTCAATGGTCCGCGTAAAGTCTCCAAAATGCTTTCGAGTAATCCAAATGGTATGGAGATTGAATGGATATATGTCTCCTGCCGTCATAAATTTTAAGGACTTTTTGGAGAAGAGGGCTATAGGTATTATAAAAAAATAAATATAAGTAGTATGTTAAACAATTTCTAAAGCAAAAAGGAGTAGGCATAAGCTCCACTCCATCTTTTAGCTTCGTATTTTAAAACAAACAGTTTTGAACACCTTATCCATAAATAGAATTCATTCGATTAATAGGTAGTTGACCGAGATACTCTTCCAATGTTATGTTTCGACTAGCTATTTCCTTTGCTGCCTCTTTTCCTACATAACGAATATGCCAAGGCTCATATTGATACCCCGTGATACTTTCTTTTCCTTTTGGAAATCGTATAATAAAACCAAAATCAGGTGCGTTTTGTACTAACCACTTTCCTTCTTTTGTATCACCAAGGGATTGGCTGAGAGAATTACCTACTGATGGACTGGAAATATCTATGCTTAAGCCCGTTTGATGTTCGCTTTCGCCAGGTCGAGCACTAACCTGATTGGCGTTGGGATTCGCTTTTATATTTCTTGAGAAAAGATCGACTTGATAATCGTAAGAACGGTAGCCCGAAACACCAGTTAAATTGATATTGTCCCTCTCCGCTTTAGCGAATAGAGCCTCAACCGCCTTAGCCGCTTCTGGTTGCAACAGTTTTTGTTGTCGGAATTCCGAAAAGTAAAATGGAATATCTGTTACAGTTAAATTTTTAGGGACATAGGAAGGGAGAAGAGCATTAAATTTATTTACTAACACCATTGTATTGTCGGGATTTTGTACTACTTTATAGTTTGAAGATAAAAGCTTTTGTAAAATTTCTTTTGTTTTGGGTCCATATACGCCATCAGCAACTAATACTTCAGGGTATTTTTTTTGTAAATCCAAGATAATATTTGAAGTTATAGGACCATAGACACCGTCCGGTTGAATATTAAAACCCATAGATACCAATGCCTGCTGTATTTTTACTACATTGGGACCGTGGCTTCCGATACCAAATACTCCCTCTGGCAGGGTTATTCCAAGTGGTGCAGGGATTAATAGTGTTTGTCCGGGATAAATTAAATCACTTGTTAAATGGTTAGCAATCTTTATATTCTGGACAGTAGTATTAAATTTATTAGCAATTGTATATAAGTAATCTCCTGGTTTTACAACATAAGATATAGCGTCTGGAATAGTTAACGATTGTCCAGGATATATTGAATCGCTTATTAAATGGTTTGCATTCTTTATATTTTGAATGGTTGTATTAAATCTTTTTGCAATTGAATACAGCGTATCTCCCTTTTGCACAACATAATTTATGGTTCGATACCCTGCAGTCCAAGTGTTATTCCAAAACACATACCTCACTCCCTTAATAAATCCTACATAATAAGGTATGTATAATAAACGAGGGAGTGTTAAATTATTGGGATCCTCTTTGTATCACAGAAAATCAATGTGTATATCAAAAACTAAACTTCAATCTCCATTAACGCTTCTGCACATTTTATACCGTCAACAGCACTTGACGTGATCCCGCCAGCATAACCTGCACCTTCACCACAAGGGTATAACCCTTTGATGTTCGTCTCAAATGTCAGCGGATTTCGCTTAATTGTAACTGGTGAGGAACTTCGGCTTTCGACAGCTGATAAAACGGCATCATGTTTGATAAAGCCCGCAAGTTTTTTATCCATGACTCGCAACCCGTCTTTTAAACTTTCAACGATAAAATCATCAAGACATTCTCTTAAATCCGTTGGTGTAACACCCGGGGTATAAGTTGGGATGATATCGCCAAGCTGTTTACTAACTCTATTTTCTAAGAAATCGCCGACCAATTGTACGGGTGCAAAATAATTACTTCCACCAAGTTCAAATGCTTTGCGCTCAAGTTTTCTTTGAAACTCGATAGCCCCCAAGATATCTCCATTAAAATCATTTGGTGTGACAGAAACAAGCAATGCACTGTTCGCATTTTCGCCACTTCTTGCGCTATAGCTCATACCATTTGTAACTACAGCATTTTTTTCTGATGCGGCAGCAACAACATGACCTCCAGGGCACATACAAAACGTGTAAACACCACGTCCATTGGGAAGATGGGCATTCAACTTATATTCAGAAGCACCAAGAAGTGGATTATTTGCAAAGCTACCGAATTGCTGTAAATCGATGTCTTTTTGGTGATGTTCAATACGCACACCTACAGCAAAAGGTTTCGGTATCATGTCTACACCTAAATCCTTTAACATATAAAAAGTGTCTCGAGCACTATGCCCTATCGCCAATACTACCGCATCGGTTTCTATGATATCAGACTCTCCTAGTCTTTCTAGCAGCACGCCTCTAACTTCACCATTTTCGATAATAAGTTCCTTCATTTTCGTTTCGAAACGAACTTCCCCACCAAGTCGTTCGATTTTTTTACGAATATTTCTAACAACATTTATCAAAATGTCCGTTCCAATATGGGGCTTTGATAAATAAGCTATCTTACTAGGAGCACCCGCTTCTACGAATTCCTTTAATACTTTCGGAATTCTAGTATTTTTTACCCCTGTTGTTAATTTCCCATCTGAAAATGTTCCTGCTCCACCTTCACCAAATTGGACATTACTACTCGATTCAAGTTCGCCGTCTTTCCAAAATTTACCAACAGCCATTTTTCTTCGATCGACATCCATTCCCTGCTCTACTACAATTGGGTTTAAACCATGTTCTGCTAATACCAAGGCACAGAAAAGACCAGCAGGTCCACTGCCTACTACTACAGGACGGGTGGTCTTTAGAGTTTTCTTGATCACATACTCTGATGGTTCAAAGGAAGAAACATTTTTTATTCCTAAATACGATTTCTCGTTTTCAATTTCAACATCAACTGAATAAACAAGCTGAACATTATTTTTTTCCCTGGCGTCAATCGACTTCTTAGATATACTGAAAGACGATATTTTCTCCTGTTTGACCTTTAGTATTTTTTGGATTTTCTGAGCTAAAAGTTCCTTCTCCTTACTTGGGTCAAAATCAGCACGAAGCTTAATATTACTTATTCTTAACATGTTAAATTCCATCCTAAATTTATTTTTGCAGCTTTTATCTTTTCCCGACAGAAGACTCCCAGCTGAAGGAATGTAACTGGATTTAGCCCGATGAAATAGGTGGGAGATGAGTGTCGGTAGACGCAAGCCAATCAAGGCAAGGCTAACATATACTCGCATTCTTCTTTCTCCTCACTTATCATTTACAAATTTTTTCTATAGCTTCTTGAAAATTCATTACTTTTCCACCGAAAGAGCTGACAAATTTTTCAGCATAATCTTTACGTTCAAATGTGAGAATTTGCGGCTTACAGCATCCCACACGAATACTAGACTCAAATACATACCAAGCTAAGAAGGAACTTACAGTGGTTCCAGTTAGGAAATCGAAACATAAAGCCTGAATCACACTTTCGCCCAATTGAAACTGACGAACTAGCCCACAAAGGGCACAACAAGTATCCTCAATCCTATTCTCTGGTAGGATAATTTTATATACAAAACGTGGATTGATCTGACTGTTACATAGAATACACTCGTTATTGCTCTCAGGATTCCCTGGTATCTCTCTTACTAAGGTAATACCCCCGAAAGTCTTCATGATAACCCCTTCGTTAACTAAAGGTTTTATGTCTCTATGGACCGTCATTTCGGAAACTTGAAAAATCTCACTAATCTCAGAGATTTTTAAATTCCTTCTTTCCTTTATCAATTCCTTAATTTTATCTTGCCTTTCCGATTGTAAAATAAAAATTCCCTCCACAAACTTGTTATAATCTAACAAGTTCTATCAATCTATCACAATTTTAATTGGAGTTTCCCAAATTAACAATAAAGATATGTGACAATTTATCATCAAGTCCATTAATCATTTATATGTTTTATAAACACCGTCATCAACATAGAGAAAATCCGAACTCCGGTAGTTTAAAGAAATAATCCATTCACATTAAAACAATGGAACTTTGTTTTTAAACAAGTGTTTATATATGTGTTTTTTTTGAACAATATCTAATCTCCATACTTTCTGCAAAATATCCCTGTAATCTATAAAAGAAATATAGTATTAGAAACCTAAGAGGAGGATTTATATGAAAAAAATCATTGCAACATTTACTTTTGTCGCAACTATGGCTTTGGGAACTTCAGTATTCGCTGCTGGTACTGGTGTGGCTGATTGTGCGCACATGGATAAAGGGAAATGTGTTTCTATGTGTGCAAAGGAAATGAACCGTGGTGTATATGAATGTGCAACTTCTACTGATTGTCCGATGACAACTGGGTGTCAATAATTATTCATAAAAAGCAGATAACTTTTAGATTTGAAATCTTTTCCACAAAAAAGTGCTCTCCAAACGGAAAGCACTTTCTTAATCTGTGGTTAATATGAACGTTCCCCTCCAAAGACCCGATTCCTAGTGGCTGCAAAGGAACTTGAAACTGAATAAAATAAGTGCACATGAGTTGATGTGATTCATTTTTTCTCTAACTTTTTGAGAGTTACATCATTTCACTTTCCCCGTCCCATCAACATTCTTTTCCAAAGTTATCAAGCAATGCGCGCACTTCATCTGTTGATTTCGTGTTCATCAATTGATTTCTTAATTCACCAGCTCCACGGAATCCTTTGACATAAATTTTGAAAAAGCGATGAAGTCCTGTGATTGAACGTGGCAGTACTTCCGCATATTGATCTTGAAGATCAAGCTGCAGTCTTAAAAGATCAAGGTATTCTTTACTGCTATGCTCTTTTGGCTCTTTTTCAAAAGCAAAAGGATTTTTAAAAATACCTCTACCGATCATAACGCCATCAATACCATATTGTTCAGCAAGCTGCAGCCCAGTTTGACGATCAGGAATGTCTCCATTGATTGTTAGCAGCGTATTTGGTGCGATACGGTCACGTAATTTTTTGATTTCGGGAATTAGCTCCCAATGCGCATCTACTTGGCTCATTTCCTTTCTTGTACGTAAATGAATAGAAAGGTTCGCAATATCTTGTTTTAAAATATGCCTTAGCCACTCCTCCCACTCATTTACATCCTTATCGCCAAGTCGTGTTTTCACACTGACAGGCAGTCCGCCCGCTTTTGCTGCTTGAATAAGTTCTGCCGCAACATCTGGACGCAGAATAAGGCCACTCCCCTTCCCTCTCGATGCCACATTCGGTACAGGGCAGCCCATATTAATATCGATGCCTTTAAATCCTTGCTCCGCCATGCCAATACTCATTTGTCGGAAATATTCAGGATTATCTCCCCAAATATGTGCCACGATTGGCTGTTCATCTTCTGTAAAAGTCAAACGGCCACGCACACTTTTCATGCCCTCTGGATGACAATAGCTATCCGAGTTGGTAAACTCTGTGAAAAATACATCCGGTCGACCGGCTTCACTTACTACGTGACGAAAAACAACATCCGTCACATCTTCCATTGGTGCTAGTATAAAAAAAGGTCGTGGTAAATCACGCCAAAAATTTTCTTTCATAGTAAATTCAAATCCTCCATTATAAGATACCAGGGCACCCCTTCTCCCAAAGTTAAAAAAGCCGAAAGTCCCTGCTACCTTTACACTTATACCATGCTTTAGCACTTTTTATCAAACTGATTAGAAAAATTTTTTTTCATCATAAAAGTACCCGACAAGGCAGACCTTTTTTAGTGTCTACTTTATCGGGTACAGTGTATATATCTGGTTAACCATTTTTTATTTGGTTTTATTATTACGGCAGCCGGGGTAATAAGCTTGGTATTGTTTCGAATCGTTCAACCCATTGTATCGTTAATAAATTCGGTAGTCTGGATGTTTCATGATGAATCTGAATATACTTTTTACACTTTACGGTCGCTACACACTCAATAAAAGAATGACAATCTTCAATCAATACTTTATAACTGCCTATATTCGGTAACGAATAATTCGGTAGTATACCATTCTTTTGACAATACTTAGTTTTATAAAAGCCTCCCAATAAATTGGGTAATTCACTAAGCTTCCGTTCTGTTAAGTGCTTCCGAATCAAAGTCGAACTAATCTTTTGATTATTCCACTTTAGCTCCTCGACAACAGTTAGGCCTACTTGGTGTGTAGCCGCATAAACTGCCAGTGTTTTAACAGTACCACTTGCTTTTGACCCATATGTATAGTCGAAACCGCAAATAATTTCCTTAGCATTTAAACCTATAATATAATCATCTAAAAAATCGTTCGCTTCTACCTTAGCTAATTCCTTTGTAAATTCTACGATATAAAAAATATCCACTTCAAGCTTTTCTAACTTTTCAACTTTTTGTTCTAGTGGCTCTAGATATAAGATTTCTATATCCGAAAATAACACACTTTTTGGATGCGGGAAAAAAGAGAGAACCGCTAGTGATAAATCCTGTGCTTGTGCTTTTTCTTTAGCTGTTTGAATTACACTCTGATGCCCTAAATGCACACCATCAAAATAACCAAGCGCCATTGCTGCATTAGGAGATGATTGTCTAATCTCATGTAAGTTATTTGCATCCACATAGATTACCTTCATTGCGATTCTCTCCTTTTTCGTTTATGTGTCAATTTTATACATTAAGTCCGTCCTGATCCAAAAATTCCTACTTTGAGCTTTTTCATTTTTTCACTACTTCCTTCGAAATGTTAACGTTTACTTTTCCTAGTAAACCGAAGTCAACTTCGAATTCATCGCCTGTTTCAAAGGTAACAGCTTTTGTTAGTGCTCCTGATAAAACAAACATGCCTGGTTCGATAGAAATACCATATGCACTCACTTCATTTGCTAACCAAACAACCGCATTGAGTGGGTTACCTAACACGGCCGAGCTAGTTGCTTCGTCAAAAAATTCACCATTTTTCTTCACCATCATTGGAATATTTGTGATGTCTTCAATTTCTTTAAGTAGTGTACGCTTTTCACCTAAAATCACACCTGCTGAAGAACCATTGTCTGCCACAGTATCCTCAAATTTTATTTTCCAATTCACGATACGGCTATCGATTACTTCTACTGCTGGTACAACATAATCCGTTGCATCGATTACATCCTGCACCGTCACTTTTGGCCCTTTTAACTCTTTATTGAAAACAAATGCAATTTCAAACTCTATCTTTGGTTGAATAAAAGACTCAGCAACTAAACCATCTACCTCGTCATACACCATCGTATTTAAAATAAAGCCGTAGTCTGGTGTATATACATTCAACATTTCTTGCATCGCTTTACTTGTTAAACCAATTTTTAACCCTTTTACTTTCGCCCCTGTGTCAATCTTTTGACGAATTTGCGCTAATTGCACTGCATATGCATCAGCAACTGTAATATTTCCATAGGTTTCAGTTAATGGTGCAATTGGCTGTTTCGTACGTTCTGCTTCAAGCAATGTTTCAGCCATTATTTGAATATCCATAGACAATTCTCCTTTTATGACTTAACTGTTTCTACCTCAGTCAATTGACGATATTTACCACTGAAGAACAATAACGGATCTTTATCCTCAAGTCGTAAATCTACAACTTTACCAATGAATAATGTATGGTCACCTTCTACATGTTCTGATACGACTTCACATGCGATTTGAGTGATAGCCCCTTTTATTACTGGCAGCTCAGCTAACGTTTCAAACTCTACTTCTTCCCCAGGTTTCCCAGCGAAATGACGTGAATAATGCTCTTGATCTTCCGCTAAAATATTTACTGTATATTTTTTAGATTGTGAAACTTTCTCTAAAAATTTTGCTTTATGTCCAATTGAAATTAAGACAAGCTTCGGATCCAATGATACTGACATGAAACCGTTTGCTGTCATTCCATGTGTTTCTCCCTCGTTTTCAGTTAATAGAACAGTCACGCCTGTAGCAAACTTTCCCATTGCATCTCTAAATAAACGATCATCCATCCCAATTCCTCCATTCTTAATCGAATGATTTAATCATAATTGAGTCTATTTAAAATTATCATGGTATTTTTTATTGAAAATTCAGATATTAACAATAAAATTTACACAAAAACAAATATGAATTTTTTGTGACTCTTTTTTTTGAAAAACTCAGATTTATCAATATATCAGAATGTTAAAAATTACTCTTTTTGGAATTAGAATTTAGTTTTATTTTTTTTGTTCTCTTTCAAAACACAAATTAGTATCATTCTTTTTTTCTTGTAAATCTCTTTTTTTTCAAATAGAATTCTTTTCATGGAAGATTCGTACTCCGAATTTTCCCATTGGACACGATTATTTTATTAAAGAATCGCTGAATTGACTGCGTTTCTTGCAAAGCAAATGGAGGTGTGAAACGAACCAAATCATTTTTTGAAAACGCTGACATCACCTAAGAGAGAATAAGAGACATGAATTTTCTTTTTAAATTCAGAAAAATCTAACAATTTAACAACGAAACAAAGTGGATGGTAAAATACGGTGATACAAGGGGGATTTTCATGCGGTGGGTTGTATTAGGATTTTTATTCTTGCTATCGGTTTTAAACTATACTGATAAATCAGTACTAGGATTAGCCGCAGAACCAATCATGACTGAACTAAATTTATCTTACGATCAGTTTGGTTTAGTGGGAAGTAGCTTCTTCGCTGCATATGCTGTCGGAAGTATTATTTTAGGGACGTTAACGTATCGCTTCAACTCAAAATATTTATTAATGATGATTGCTGCTGGATGGACACTTTCATTAGCAAGTGCTTATTTTGTCGAAACGTTAACACAATTAATTTTACTGCGTATTGTCTTAGGTTTCTTCGAGGGTGCTACACTCAGTTTTTGCCTAGTACACCTTGCACGATGGTTCACTAGTGTACAACGTGGTGTCGCTACAGCTATTATGACTTCTGGTACAACAGTTGGTACGTATTTAGCTGCACCACTTTTAGTAATGGGTATTACAAACTTTGGTTGGCAGCATACTTTCGCATTGTTAGGGGTAGCAAGCTTTGTATGGGCACTCTTCTTCTTGTTTATGAGAGACGAGCCAAAGCAGCCACTGGTCGAAGACGTAAAGTCTTTAGCTTCTAACAAGGAAGTACCGTTCAAGTATATTGTAAATGTAATCACCAACCCGTATGTATTATCAATTGTACTTGTAGGTTTCGTGTCAATGTGGATTACAACTTGGGTTCTTACATGGGCACCAACTTACTTAACAAAAATCGTTGGTCTCAAGCCACAAAGTATGGGCTTAATATTCGCTGGAATGGGTATTACAGGTACAGTATTCGCAATTGGTGTAGGTAAATTTACAGACTCCTTATTCAAGAAAAATAAAAGCCTTATCAAATCTTATGACCGTGTATTAGTTACAGTATTACTTGTTGGTGCGGCCTCTTACGCAATGACCACCATTGTATCTTCACCAGTTTTAGCTTGTATTTTCTTAGGATTGGGCTTAATAATGAACACAAGCTTATTACCGTTAAATACCACGATTAAAACGTTAATCATTCCGAAAAACTTAGTAGGCAGTGTAACAGGTATTTCATTATCTATTGCAAGTATGGCTGGTATCATCGGTCCATGGATTACTGGTTACTTAATTACACTTGCTGGTAATGATATTCGCTCTGGCTTCAACTCAGGGGTGTTATTTATAGTTGGTCTATACGTTGTATCTGCAATAGTGATATTAGTTACTCGTAAATTAAAAATGACAGCAACTGAAAATGAAGATGTAAGTCGTGCTGCTGGAAAAGAGCAAGTGAACTTAGACATTGTTGTAGAGCAATAAAATTCAGCATGGGTTTACCCCATAAGAAAAAAGACTGTAGACAAACTCAGGTAATGAGTTTGTTTACAGTCTTTTTTGATTAATAAGGGTATTCACTAAGTATGAGCGCTTGATGTGGCTTTTTATCGTGCAAATTCCTCAAAGTTTAAGCTATCCGACAATATGAGTGCCTGAATGACTAATAAGGTATATGCGGCTGTTGATGCGTTTTTTAGTGAAATTTGCAGCTGTTCCTCAATCTGCTTTATGCGATATTGGATCCCGCCGATTGATAAGGTCAACTCATCCATCGTTTCTTTTAAGCGCTGGCTATTTAATAAATAGACATAAAGCGTGTACAACAATTCTTTTTTACGTTCATCATTGAAATTGTATAAATCTTTTAAGGTCTTTTTGGCCATTTCATGCAGCTGCTCGATACTCATATTTTTTACGATATCGCCAAGCATTCCTAGTTCTTCGTAATCGGTTAGTAGCTTTTGGTTTGGGAAGCGCTGTGCGACACGCGCCTCTTGTAGAGAACGTTCGAAATCTTTAAAGTGGCTAAACGTTCCGCTAAGCCCGATAGAATATTTATAATGGCTATTTTGCTTCTCCATCTTTTGAAAAATTTTTGTGATTTTCTTTTGCCAACCTTGCTTATCGCTATTTAGCGAGTTAAGGAGAGCAATTTCTTCCCCGAGCACTGCAAAAATACAAGGTAAATCCCACTCTTTTGCCAGCTTAGACAGCGCTGTTAGCTGGTCATGAATGTCAATAATTTCGTGATTTTTCTTTTTCTTTTTCACACTAATAATACCTGTAGAAAACGGTGGCTGAAACTTAAAGGGTAAGAATTTATAATAAGATTCGATATCTTTAATATTCCGATTATGAATTAAGCGCTCTAATAGCGAGCTTCGCAAACGTTGTTGCTCTTCAAACTGCGTCTCCTCGTATAAAATACATAACGCCACGACCGTCGAAATACGCTCTAAAAATAAGTGGTCGTTTTCATCCATATGCTTTTCATCAAAGTAAAAAAACGAACAAGTGGCATAACTTTTTTTATTAATAAGAACAGGTGCCGTCAACTTCCAATATTTATCACCTTTATAATGCGAAACGTTGTGCTTATCGACAAAATGCGATAATTTCGCCTTATCTTTTTTTATTACTAGCTGCTGTTCTTCCGTTAAACCGATTTGACTTAACGGAGTGCCGTGAATATCCTCAATTAAAATCGGGATGTTCAACAGCTCATACGCAGCCTGCACAATTTCATCCATCGAATGCTTATCTGTTACTTTTTGCGTAAGTTGACCTTGAAATATCGAAATTTTTTCGAGCATTTGCTTATGATGCAAAAGTGCATCATATGTCATTTCAAGCTCGGAAAGAATGTTGTCATTCTGATAAAGGTCTATAAGATCTTCCTTCTCTTTGAGCCAATCGCGCTCCAAACGAACTTTAAACTCGCAGCATGGATCACCTTTTGCGACGCACTTGTACTCAACGGCAATAATTGACTCGCCAAACTCATATGTCAATGCACCACTTGCAAAGCCGCATAGCATATGACAAACACATTCATTTGCTAAACCGTAATTTTTAAGGTGTAATGCTGCTTCGAATGATTCTACCCATTGTCCCCACGTATCGATACATTCAATTGTACCGTCCTGATGGCGCACAATTTCCCCCATGAAAATAACATCTTTTACGTGACCTAAGCGCGAATGTCTTTTTCCGACAGGATTTATCGAGTTTTTATTTTGGAGCTTATTTTTTGCTGATTCCATCCCAAACTCTTTACCAAATCGGAATAAAAATCCTTTCGTTTTATGAGAGCCAATGTTGTTAAATAAATTGTTTTTTAATGTGTGGAAGGCATTTGCCGACATTAAAATATTTTTCGTTTCGCTAGAATCAAATGCAATTTCACTCATTAAAATCACTTCCCCTTTGTTTTTCTATTTTCCATATTACAAAAATAAAATTCATTTTTCAATAAATTTTAAAGATTATTACTATTCATTCAATAAAAATCGCTATGATGTTTAAAATTTTTAACAGTTATACTCAGAACATAAAATAACAGCCAATACAAGGGGGCAAAAAAACGATGACAATTTTTGAAGGATTTCATAATAGTTACGTATTAGCTAACGGTGTACGTACCCATTATTCCTGGGCCGGAACAGAAGGACCAGCTGTAATATTGCTACATGGGGCAGGACCTGGAGCTTGCGGCGCAGCGGGTTGGCGTTTGATGTTACCTGCATTAGCAAAAGCTGGCTTCCGCGCATATGCAGTAGACCAACTATCAATGGGATTCACTGATGCACGCCCTCACGCTTGGCCAGTAAATGGTCATCAAAGCTTAGTGGACCATGTCCATGATTTTATTGAAGCATTATGCCTCGATGAAGTATCACTTGTCGGCAACTCACAAGGTGCTTACGTGGCAGCTAAATATGCAATTGACTACCCTGAAAAAGTAAATAAGGTTGTTTACATCGGCAGTAATACCATTTATCAGGCGATGCAAGAAGTACCCGAAAGAAAGCTGCGTTCATTCTTAGAGGTGATAGGTTACGACTATACAGAGGAATCGTTACGTAAATTTATGTATCGCAATTCAAGTGAAGATACAGTCATTCCTGAAGAACTCATTCAATTACGTCATCAAGCAGCGACTCGCCCAGGTATAAAAGAATCAAATCAAGCATTCGATGCTTACTTAGCAAGAATGAATGAAGATCCAAAGCTCTGGGATCGTTACTGCATTAAAGATTCATTCCCAAAATTAAAAATCCCTGGCTTATTCATTTGGGGTAACCAAGATTCTGTTGCACCAGTTGAGACCGGTTATAAGCTTGAGAAATTATTACCGAACATTACATTCGAATATATCGAAAACTGCGGTCACCAAGCACAAACTGACCAACCAGAAATCGTGAACAAACTTGTTACCAATTTTTTAGCAGTGGAACAAGATCAAGCAGTTACAGTACAATAAACTATTTTTGAAAGGAATGATCAAATGTTAACAGTAGTTGAAAAAAAAGCGACGTATGAAGAAATCATGCAAAAAGCAAAGCGTATCGGTGAAGCCGCAGAGTCAGAAGCACTACAAGCAGATTTAAACTCGACTATTTCTCCACGCATCGCGGATATTATCCGCGAGGAGGAAATTCATCGTTTAATTTTACCGAAAGATTTTGGCTATGCCCAACTTGATTGGCGCACGTTCGTGGATATGGTAAGTACAGTTGGTTACCACAACTTATCTGCTTCGTGGTTAACGTACTTCTTCTCAGTGCACAACTCTTGGGTGTGCTACTATCCAAGGCACATTCGCGATGAAGTCATTAACCAGGGCGGCTTCGTAGCTGATGTATTTGCACCAGTCGGCAAAGTAGAACCAGTGGAAGACGGCTATCTCGTTTCGGGTAAGTACAACTTTGTAAGCGGCATCAACTACTGTGATTGGGTTGGCGTTGGCGCAATTATGAAATTCGAAGACAGCGACCAACCTGAGCGTGTAGGTATTTTATTAAAAGTTTCTGATTTAGAAGTTGTGAAGACTTGGGATTCGCTTGGTCTTCGGGGATCAGGCAGTAATACATTAATCATCGATAACGTTTTCGTTAAGCCTGATGCCATTTTACGCTTTAGCAAAATTATCGAAAAGAGCCAACCACCGTATGAAGGGTTCGATCAAGACTACTTGTACTACAACACGCCATTCTACCCTGGCTTCTATGTAGGATTCGCAGCGATGGCTGTTGGTGGTGCAGAGCGTGTACTTGATGAATTCGAAAAGCATACAGCAGGTCGCGTCCGCTTTTCCGGTGTAAACGAAAAAGAATCTCCTACGAGCCAACGGGTACTTTCGGAGTTAAAACTTGAAATGCTTACTGCTAAAAGTTTATTAAATGAATACATCGCAATGATGGAAACAGATAAAGGCGGCCCATACGAAGGGGCAAAATATAAAGCCATCCGTGCAAAGATCATCGATAAGTGTACACAAATCGGCGTAAAATCACTACTTACTTTAGGTGGACACGCATTATTAAAAGGGCATCCAGTAGAACTATTCACTCGTGACTTAATGGCAATCGCAACCCATATTACTTCTTTATATGAAGACGGCATTTTAGGTTACGGTAGACATTTATTCGGCGTTAATACAAACATTCAAGGATAATATTTTATTTTAAAATGTGATTTATAAATAGTGGATTTGTATTTCACATGTCCTCCTATAAAAAAAACAACTAATTATGAGGTGAATAGATTTGGAAAAGTTTCATTACGCACCGGAAATCGCAAAATTAGGACACGTAGCTTTAGTGTCAGCAGATCTTGAAAAATCTTTATGGTTCTTCCGCGACACAATCGGCTTAGAAGAAACAGAAGTTGTAGAGGGCGTACACTACTTACGAGCTTGGGGCGACTTCGAACATCATACATTATCAATTACAGCTGGTGAAACTTCTTACATTGATCACATCGGCTGGCGAACAAAGCGACGCGAGGACATCGCAACTTTCGCAAAATTATTAGATGACGCTGGTACAGAAGTACGTTGGCTAGATGCAGGCGAAGAAGTAGCGCAAGGTGAAGCAATCCGCTTCGAATTACCGAGTGGTCACCGCTTCGAACTTTACTACGATATGGAAAAAACACCGGCTGATGAATCTCGTAAATCAGTCCTTAAAAACCAAACGTATAAATCCTGGGCGAAGGGTGTATCTCCACGCCGTATCGATCATGTAAACTTACAAACTTCTCACGACAACGCAGAGATCGTAAAATTTTTACAAGAAGCATTAGGCTTCAAGTTGCGCGAATATTTCGTCAATCCAGACGATGTCCAAGTTGCCAGCTGGTTATCCGTAACTAACTTAGTACATGACGTAGCTGTTATGTCGACACCACGTTCAAAAGAACCAAACGAAATGCACCATATCGCTTACTGGTTAGACAACGCACAAGACTTACTACGTGCCGCTGACATTCTATGCGAGTCAGAAGTACAATTTGTTGGTCCTGGGAAACATGGGATTTCTCAAGCAATGTATATTTACGTAAAAGACCCAGGAAGCGGCTTGCGTCTTGAAATCTTTACAAACGGCTACTTAATCTTTGAACCAGACTGGGAGCCAGTAAAATGGACTTATGAAGAATATTTGAAAAATGGTTCTGCATACTGGGGTGATCGTCGCCGCGATGACGTAGATCGTGAAGCACAAGTAAAAGAATTAGCGAAATCATAATAACTAAACCACCAGTATTCATGACGCTGAACGCTGGTGGTTTCTTAAGTAATAAATGTAGTTAGGAATATTATTAAAGGAAGGGGTGTTACTGTTGAAGGCAATGCTAAAGGTGTTAGTTTTATCTTTAATTGGCGGATATATTTTTAACCTGCTGCACATCCCTATTCCTTGGATGCTCGGCCCAATTGTAGTCATCATGTTAGCCCAATTTGTTTATAAAGGCCCGCTCAGATGGTCAGGTCAAATGCGTGATTTAGGTGTCGTCATGGTCGGTACCGTAATAGGTGTACAATTTAACATCGATTTATTCGGCATGATGGGCTCAATATTATTTTACATGATAACGCTAAATGTTATTTTAATCGGTGGCTCAATCGGCATCGCTTACTTAACGAGTAAATGGGCAAATATCCCGATGAAAGCTGCTGTACTAGGTGCTATCCCAGGCGGTTTAGGTCAAATCGTCGTATTTGCTGAAGAAGAAAAAGTTGAAGAAATTGGCATTATTTCTTATTTTCAAGTAATTCGGCTGTTACTAGTCGTTGTATTTGTACCGTTTATCGTCGCTGGACAAGTAATAAGTAAGCAGCCAACTGACGCGAAGCTAACCATTAGTTTAGTATTATTAATTGCACTTGCATGGGTATGCTCACATTTAATGCAACGCATCCATTTGCCTGTCGCATTTTTCATCACACCCATTATTTTGTTAATTACGTTACACATCACAACACCAATCGCAATGCCACAAGTACCTGGCATATTCATGGACGTCGCACAGCTATTAATCGGCGCCCATATTGGCTTAATGCTCAAGCCACATATGATTAAGCTTCCAGTACGTGTACTTGTAGGAGGCATTTTCAGCGCATTCGCTCTGATAGCCCTAACATTCGGCTCAAGCTTCCTAATGTCGTTTGCATTGGACACAACATTCGCTACAAGTTTTCTAAGCACAGCCCCAGGTGGCTTAGATCAAATGGTATTATTAGCTCATGCAGTTAAAGCAGAAGTCTCGCTTGTTTCGATGTTCCAAACGTTCAGGCTACTGTTCATCTTTATTATAATAATGCCTTTGATGAAAATGTTTTATCATTGGCGAGAAAAAAAGAGATTGTCTACAATCAAGCAAGCAGTGTAGTAAAGTATTCATATATAAAAGCATAATTTTGGAAATTTTTTTTGAGAATCTATAACCATGGCGAAAACGCTCTGATGATTGAATTTATGTCAGTGGGGCGTTTTTTTGATTGATATTAATAGGGTGAAAGTTAACCATATATAATAGTAGGAAGTCGGTGTTTTCTTGTGGTGACCCTGTTCAAAGCAGAACAGAAACTATCCCTTCGATGAACAAGAATAGGCAACAACCACAAGGGTTAATTGCCTTTCTTTAAAATAGTTGTGAGATACACTCGACGTGTATTGATAGTGTGCT
Organism: Bacillus sp. MM2020_1; assembly: GCA_011250595.1. Taxonomy (GTDB): domain Bacteria; phylum Bacillota; class Bacilli; order Bacillales; family Cytobacillaceae; genus Neobacillus. The sequence continues at coordinate 38,018 of JAANMP010000010.1, forward strand.
AATAAAAAAACTAAATGTGGATTCTAACTGGAACTTCGGCTTTTAATTTTGCTATTATGTAAAATTTGACTATTTCTCCCCACATACTTCCTTCACTTGATGATTTGTGTCAATGATGAAAGTGTTCCCTTGCGAAGATTCGATAGTTTGAATGAGTCTAAGATTTACCAATTCTGGATTTTTTTCCATCATTTTAGCTGCATTTGCAAGGCTTCTTAAAGTCGCCATTTCTCCTCTTGCTTTTTCTAAGGAGTTAAGAGCTTCTTTTCTTACTTTTATGGCTTCCGCAAATACCTTTTTCATTTCAGCAGACAACATGATATCTTTTAAATCAACCGAATGAATCAACAATCCGGTTAAAGATTGGTCCTCCACTAATAATTCTTTTACTCGCTCAGATATATTTTTTCGATTGATTAAAATCTCATCTATTCCTAAGGTTGAAATGACTTCCCTTAATTTAAACTGAATGGTCATGTATACATACCCATGGAAGTCCTCATATTGAAAAATAAGTGCTTGCGGGTTTGTAATCTGGTATTTTACCGATAAACTAATCTTTACGCTGACATTGTCCGCACTTAGTAATTCCTGCCCATTAATTGACATAATAGATGGTCTCAAATCAAACACTTCTATACGTGTTGATGAATTTAAATAAGTATATTTTCCAGGACCAACAATGTCCTTTAACTTTCCTTTATAAAACCTTACGCCCTTCTCATATTCAAAGATAGTAACTCTAGGAACCAATCTTTTTTCAATCATTAGCCCGACAATTAAAAAAATTGAAGCGGAGACTATAATTGTAATTTCTGTCATTTCATCACCTTTATCCTAAAAATTCACCTTAATAAACCCACACACAGATAGGAAAGGACAATGGAGGTCTTACCTGCAAAATTGCCAAGCCAAATATACTGTGTGTGGATTTAATTTTGGGATTCGAACCCATTTGAACTGGTACCACAGGGGTAACTCCAGTGCCAAAGAGAGAGTAGCGCGAACAGGCAACATCATTTAAAGATTTTAAACGAGGGCTTTTCACTACTCAACTAATATCTTATCAGGTTTTTAGTATAAAAAATATCTATATTCGTTATAAAAATATTAGGCTAGAACTGAACCAATTCTTTCATTTTTTGTACAGTTATTCCCACATGCGAATAACTCATACCTTACCTACAGTTTCGGTTGTATAATAGACTTTTACCCAATTGTTAAATGTTCAAGTAAATATAATTCAATAATCTCATATTATTAAGATGGGGCAGAATTCAATTTAGCCCAAAAATCGAATGACATTTTTCACAAAAAAAATAACTTCAAGATAGAAAAAGAAGCTAAAATCTAGTAAGATATCCACATGTGACATTAGATAAGGGGTTAGAAAAATGAGCGTATTAAACGTAAAGAATTTAAGTCACGGTTTCGGTGATCGTGCGATTTTTAATAATGTGTCTTTTCGACTTTTAAAAGGAGAGCACATTGGACTAGTTGGGGCAAATGGTGAGGGTAAGTCTACCTTCATGAATATTGTTACTGGAAAGTTGCAACCCGACGAAGGGAAAGTTGAGTGGTCACGAAAAGTTCGTGTTGGTTATTTAGATCAGCATGCTGTACTTCAAAAAGGTACTACGATGCGTGAAGCTTTGAGTACTGCTTTTCAATATCTTTTTGATGCTGAATCAGAGATCAATGACCTTTATGCAAAAATGGGTGATGAAGGTGCTGATATCGATGCTTTACTTGCAGAAGTTGGAGAGCTGCAAGAAACTTTAGATAGTAATGATTTCTATCGAATTAATTCAAAAGTGGAGGAAGTTGCTCGTGGTCTAGGATTAGATGATGTTGGACTCGATCGAGATGTAGATGACCTTAGCGGCGGACAGCGTACCAAAGTTTTGCTAGCTAAGCTTTTGCTAGAAAAGCCTGAAATCCTATTACTAGACGAGCCCACGAACTATTTGGATGAACAGCATATCGAATGGTTGAAGCGCTATTTACAGGAATATGAGAATGCATTTATCTTGATTTCACATGATATTCCATTCTTGAACAATGTTGTTAATTTGATCTATCACATGGAAAATCAAGAGTTGAATCGTTATGTCGGCGACTATGATAACTTCTTAAATATATATGAAATGAAGAAGCAACAGTTAGAGTCTGCTTACAAGCGTCAACAACAAGAAATTGCTGATTTGAAAGATTTCGTTGCACGTAACAAGGCAAGTGTTGCGACACGTAATATGGCGATGTCTCGTCAGAAGAAGCTCGACAAAATGGAAGTTATTGAATTGGGGAGAGAGAAGCCGAAACCAGAGTTTAACTTCAAAGAAGCTCGTGCTGCTAGTCGTTATATTTTCACGGCTGAAGATCTTGTTATTGGTTACAATGAACCACTTTCTCGCCCTCTGAATTTGAAAATGGAACGCGGACAAAAAATTGCATTCGTCGGTGCAAACGGGATTGGTAAGTCTACTCTTTTAAAAAGTATTCTTGGGTTGATTGATCCCATTTCGGGTAAAGTGGAACGTGGTGAGTATCAACACATCGGTTACTTCGAGCAGGAAGTTAAACAGTCCAACTACAACACTTGTATCGAAGAGATTTGGAGCGAGTTCCCAAGTATGAATCAGGCTGAAGTCCGAGCTGCTCTTGCAAAATGTGGATTAACGACTAAGCATATTGAAAGTAAAGTTGAAGTCCTTTCTGGTGGCGAAAAAGCCAAAGTTCGATTGTGTAAAATTTTAAACACAGAAACGAATTTATTAATTCTAGACGAACCTACCAATCACTTGGATGTGGACGCAAAAGAAGAATTGAAGCGTGCTTTAAAGGCATATCGCGGAAGTATCTTGATGGTATCCCACGAACCTGATTTCTATCGTGAAATTGCGACTGATATTTGGAATTGTGAGGATTGGACTACGAAAGTGTTTTAAATAAAGATTAAGGGGTACCCAATGAGTAAAATTCTACTTGGGTACCCCTTTTTATAAACCAACTAAAATTTTTAATAAAAATATACATTTAGATTTCTTAAAAAAGCTCATCCAAACTAAAATTAGAATGAATTTCTATCTATTTCAATATTAATTTTGCAACAGTTTCCACATGTGTGGACTGTAATTGGCAATACAAATAGATGTTGGTGGGTTTACCAACTCTTTCCCTAGAATGGACTATCTTAGCTATAGTTTTTCTGTAACAGCAAATAAATTCTCATACGGATAAAATCTATTTATTTTGAAGCATCTGTTAATGTTTCGACTTCCTCTCTTTCCTGTAATTCAGAATAGTTTTTGCACCGACAATACCAATCAAAGAGTTGGATAAAAGGTAGCATGTAAAACAGTTACTAATTTTGATTATCAATTAGTTTCTTAACTTCTTCCATGCAAGGCATGCTTAATATTGCACCTTTCCTTGTTGTGACAATTGCTCCAACCGCATTTCCAAATATAATAATATCTTCCATATCATCGATATTTAAATCAGCAATAGGTTTATTTTTTTCTAAATATTTATATAAAACACCACTAAAGAAGCCATCTCCCGCACCTGTTGTATCAACTGGAATCACTTTGAAGGATTTAAATTTCCCTATTTTCTCCCCTTTTCGATAAAAACAGCCTTCTGCTCCTAAAGTGACAAATATAAGTTCTGTGTTATACTGTTCAACGAGTTGTCTTGTTCCTTTTTCTAAATCTGCCTTTCCAGTAATGAATTCCAACTCTTCCTCCGATAGCTTTACGATGTTTGCATATTTCAATCCCTCTTTAATCATTTTCTTTGCATGCTCTAGATTCTTCCAAAGCAAAGCCCTTAAATTAGGATCATAGGAAACAACTTTCCCTTGTTCTTTTGCTAATTGGACTGTCTTTAGAGTGGTAGTGGCAGCTGGTTCATTAGTGAGGGAAAGAGATCCAAAGTGAAAAATTTTGGTTTGAGCTACGATATTTTCATTAATGTCATCCTCTGTTAACTTGGTATCCGCACCGGGATTTCGATAAAAGCTGAATGAACGGTCACCATATTCATCTAAATGAACAAATGCCAGAGTAGTATTTGCTTTTTTGGTAAAGGATAATCCTTCGCAGCATATGTTTGTATCTAATAAAACTTGCTTTAAATAATGTCCAAATTGATCATCTCCTACCTTACCTATGAAACAAGTCTTCTTGCCTAATTTGGTTAAGCCCGCTAATACATTAGCCGGGGCACCACCAGGATTTCTTTCAAAGACAACTTTGCTAGGCTGAGAAGAGTTATAAGGAGTTAAATCTATTAATAACTCTCCAAGAGCTGTTACATCATACATTTCAACCTCTCCTAAATTCTAGAATATATTAAGCCAGAAGACTACTCTTCTGGCTTTTTATTTGAAATCGAACTATTTAAGTTCTGCTTCGTAATCTATCAAGAAGCACGGCAATAACAATAACTATCCCTTTTACAACTTGTTGCCAGTAATAATCCACATTAAGCAAAGTCATTCCATTCGTTAACACAGCCACAATCAAAACCCCAATGATAGTTCCTTGTATACGGCCACGTCCCCCTACAAAACTTGTACCACCTAGCACGACAGCTGCTATCGCATCTAGCTCAAATGCTATTCCTACCATGGGCTGCCCTGAGAACAAACGTCCTGCCATCACAACGCCACTAACACCGGCGAGTAAGCCACTGATGGAATATACATTAATCAGGGTGCGATTAACCTTAATCCCTGTAAGATGTGCAGCTTCTTCATTACCGCCAATAGCATAAACATGTCGCCCGAACATCGTATACTTTAAAACGATTAACATGATGATATAAACAATTGCCATCACATAAATAGGAGTAGGAATCCCCAGAATTTGACCTGCTCCAATGAACTTGAACTGCTTTGATGCCAAAACTACAGGATATCCGCCGGTTATAACATAAGCCAACCCCCTCAGGTAGGTCATACTTCCCAGCGTCACGATAAAGGCAGGCAACTTAGGTACAGCTGTTAAAAACCCATTAATAGCCCCAGCCACATATCCTACAGCAACTCCTACTAACATAGCGATAACTGGAGGAGTTCCGGCATTTGATAGTAATACAGATATAACACCGCTCAATGCAAGGGTTGAGCCTACCGATAAATCAATTCCTCCTGTTAAGATAACTACAGTCATCCCAGCTGCCAGAATGGCAGTGATTGAACTCTGCTTTAGTACGTTTAAGATATTACTTGAGTCTGTGAAATTCGGTGCAAAAATAATCATAACTATGATTAATAAGGCAAGAATTATTACCATGCCCAGCTGATTAAAAATCTGTTTTGACCGTTCCTTGAATGAAACTACGGATGGACTTGACATTTGTAAGTTTGTATTCATTATTTAACCTCTCCTGTAGCATAGTACATAATTTTTTCTTGTGTAGCTTCATCACGAGATAGTTCAGCTCTTAGTTTCCCCTCATGAATCACTAAAATCCGATCACTAACTCCTAATACTTCTGGTAATTCAGAAGAAATCATCAATACAGCAAGCCCTTGTTCTGCTAATTTACTTATGATTTTATGAATCTCAGTCTTTGCACCTATGTCTACACCACGGGTCGGTTCGTCAAGCAGCAGTATTTTAGGACCAATAGATAACCATTTAGCAATAACAACCTTTTGTTGATTTCCTCCGCTAAGGCCCATAACATTTTGTTCCTTTGATGCCGTTCTTACTCCAAGTTCTTTAATGTATCGATCCGCATCACGATTCATTTGCTTATACTGCAATAGTTTAAATTTACGATAGGTTGGCAATTTTGCCATCAGTAGATTTTCTTTTACAGATAAATTTGGTAATAGCCCCTGTTCCTTCCTGCTCTCAGGAACATGAGCAATGCCAAGTTTTATTGCGTCAATCGGACTTTTTATATGAACCTGCTGGCCATCCAAAATTATTTGACCCTCTGACAGTTCGGATAGTCCAAAGATAGTTCTTATCAGCTCAGTCCGTCCCGCACCGACAAGGCCTGCTAAGCCCACAATTTCGCCAGGGTAGATTTTCAGCGATATTCCCTTTACCATCTTCTTGTCAGAGACATTTTTTAACTCAAGGACTGGTTTTTGTTCAGACCTAACATTACTTTCGATTCTTTCTCTTACAAATAGCTCATTTAACTCTCTTCCTACCATTAGTTTTACTAGATTCTCGGGATTTGTATCCGAAATTGGTCCACTTTTGACCCAATGACCGTCTCTAAGAACTGTAAAGCGATTTGAAATTTTAAAAATCTCATCCATTCGATGAGAGATATAAACAATAGCTACGCCTTTTCTTCTTAATTCTTCAATGATGCCAAAAAGCTTTTCTATTTCTTTATCTGTCAGAGATGCCGTCGGTTCATCCATAATTAAAATCTCAGAATTAAGTGATAAAGCTCGAGCAATTTCTACCATTTGTTGTTGGGCCACACTTAAGGTGGAAACATCCGCTCGAGGATCCAAGGAAGATCCTATGGATTTTAAAACTTGGGCAGCATTTTCATAAATATCATTCCAATTTATTAGGCCCAGCCTATTTTTCTTAAATGTTGTCCCCATCATAATATTCTCACCAATGGACAAATTAGGTGAAAGGCTTATTTCTTGGTGAATAACACTGATCCCTTTATTTCTTGCCTCCATTGGATTATTCCAATGTACTTCTTGACCTTTATATTCAATTGTTCCTCCATCAGGCTGATACACACCAGCCATGATCTTCATTAAAGTAGATTTTCCTGCACCATTCTCCCCCATCAAGGCATGAACTTCCCCTTTATAGAGTTCGATATTAACGTTTTGCAACACCTTGACACCGGAAAATTTCTTCGTAACCGCCTTCATCCTAAGGATGGGTAACTGACTCTCTGGTAGACGACGATTTATTTGTTCTTGAACCTGAAATACTGCCATTAGTGTCACTCCCTAAGTCTCTTTTTAAGCCCTATTTTCCTAGGATATAAATATAGTGCTCCTGATAGAGCACCATATTTTACCTCCACTAGAGGGAAATCAATTACCAGCCACTATAGGAATCAACATTATCTTTAGTGATAAATTTAGTTGGAATAAGAACTTTTGAGTCAACTTTCTTTCCATCAATGACTTTTAATGCTAAGGCAACACCATCAATAACCATTTGATTCGGGAATTGTGCTGAAGTACCAGCAAAGCTTCCGCCTTTTTTCAACGCATCAACCGCAGAAGGCGCACCATCAACACTTACGACAAAGAATTCATTTTGTCTACTAGCTTGTTCTTGAGCAATTTGTACTCCAACAGCCTCTTCATCATTTATTGTAAATACTGCATCGATTTTTTTGTTTGCTGTTAATGTACCTTCCATTACGGTAAGAGCCTTTTCACGATTACCCTCACCATTTTGTTTAGCAACAACCTTGATATCTGGATATTTTTTAATTACTTCATTAAAACCTTTAATTCGGTCTGTCACTGCTGAAACAGGAGGTCCATCAATAATAACAATATTACCTTTTCCATTAAGTTGTTTTACAAGGTACTCCGCAGCTAATTTACCTGCTTGAACGTTATCAGACATAACCACTGAGTCAATGCCGCCTTCTGCAAATCCATCAAGAGCAACAACCGGAATACCTGCTGCCTTTGCCTCACTAACTGCACCAGCAATACCAGCAGAATCAAATGGGCTTAATAATATTAAATCAACCTTTTTTGTGATAAAGTCTTCAATTTGTGCAGTTTGTTTAGCAAGATCTTGATCCGCACTTACAGTCGTTACTTCAGCATTATACTTAGAAGCAACTTCTTTAGCCCCTTTAGACATCGCTACAAAGAATGGATTACTTAAATTTGGAACTGTTAAGCCAATCTTTAGCTTTTTTTCAGTATTAGACTTGTCATCTGTTTTACCTGTATTAGAAACGCTTTCATTATTGCTGCATGCACCTAAAAAGCATAAAGTTAAAATTAATATTACTATATTAAAAATTTTAAAGTTTTTCATGGTTTGTAATTCCTCCTAAATATAGTTTTGTAAAGTAATAGATACTTCTAGCAAAACACAACCCTTGTAATAAAATCTGTAATACTGTAGTATAAAAATGAGTGCTAAAATTAGTATTAATTTTAGATATACTCAGGCTGGGTTATGATTTTGGGCTTTTTTCCATTTGGTCGTGGTTGCCCTAAATCGTAACCTTTTTTGTGATTCTTTCATTTTTCTCCCCCAAAGAACAAGTTAATTAAACCGTTTAAAATCTCTTCTATAATTTTCACAACTCTATAAGCATCACCTCCTAAAAATAGTGTGGATATTTTTTAAAAACGCTTTCATTAAGCGCCTTCATTTTTTGCTTTTATCTGATAGTAGATCCTTACCTAGGGGGAAAAGTCAGACTACTCGAACAGAAATTCCTGATTCCTCAATGCGGTTAAGTACGGTCTTTGGTGCAGCACTATCGGTTATTAAATAATTTATCTCATGAATATCCGCAAACTTTGCAAAACTTACTTGACCTATTTTAGTATGATCAGTAATGAGAATAACCTTTTCCGCACAATCAATCATTTTCTTTTTCGTTGATGCCTCAATTAAATTTGGGGTGGTTAAGCCATTTTCTACATCAACGCCATTCGTAGCAATAAACAATTTGTCTACACAAATTTGATTAAAGCTGTTTTCTGCCATTGGACCAACCAACGCTAGTGTTTCTGAACGCAAAGAACCACCACATAATAAGACTTCAATTCCAGATACATCCTTTAATTCGTTGGCACATAATATTGAATTGGTAACCACCTGTAAGCTCGAAAAGTTTCTTAGTTCTTGAGCAAGATAATAAGTTGTCGTACCCGAATCGAGCAAGATACTCTCACCGTTCTCAATAAGCTTAGCCGCTTCCTTTGCAATAGCCCTTTTCTCTTTTTGAAACTGCACTTCTTTCTCAATGTAAGTCGGTTCGAAGGTCACACTTTTGAACAAGACAGCCCCACCATGCGTTCTTTTTAACAATTGTGCTTCCTCTAGTTCCTTTAAGTCCCTACGAATTGTTGATTCAGACAAGTCGAAGTGTTGACTTAATTCTTGTACATCTACTCTAGCATTCTTGTTTAGTAACTCTAATATGGCCGACTTTCTTTCTATACCGTACACGGAATCGTTTTCCTCCAATTCATTTGAAATGCGATGTTTGACCGTTTTGACTCACTTTTGAATGAATTTGATGTTTTATGCTCACTTTTGATTATATGTGTTATATTACCAATTTACAATATGAATTTAGGAATAATTGTGAAAATTTTAAAATTAATGTATTTGTCAATATTAATTTGAGCCAGAGCGATCACTTCAAAAGTGAGCCACTTCATGCTGAGTTATTTCCATATTTGGTGGAGAATTGGGAGTTTAGGGTATGAGCCCTGTGGGTTAGTCGATCTAGAAGAGCTGCGGTCATCTTTTCATCTCCGAACATAGAGGTCCATTCTGTAAATTCTAGATTCGTAGTTATCATGACGCTTGCACGTTCGTATCGACCGGCAAAGAATTGGAATAAGAGCTCAGATCCTATTTTTGTGAATGGTACGTAGCCAAGCTCGTCAATAATGATCAAATCAAATTTGAGCCACCTTTTTTCTAATGCACCTAGCTTATGTTCTTCATTAGCCAGGAGAAGTTCTTCCACTAATTCTGCAGCCGAAATGAACTTAACCTTATAACCATTTTTAATCATTTCAATGCCGATCCCCGTTGCCAGATGCGACTTTCCAGTCCCACTGTTTCCTAAAAATATTATGTTTTCCTTCTTTTCCACAAAATCTCCCTTTGATAGAGTCAAAAAACGATTCCTATTCAGACTTGGCATCAAACTAAAATCATAGCCATCTAGTGTTTTATGAACACAGTGTTACGGGATATTCCAAGTTTTGTCGCTATTTGTCTTTGCGATAAACCTTCAACCTCTTTTAAGAATTTGATATTATGAAATTGAGCCATTTCGATCATCCTTTTCGTCCTCTCATATGTAGTAAGTTTGGTCACTAACTATCATAAGAGAGGTTAATAGAATTGGAAATCATGTGGCTCATTTTTTATGTGATCAAATCGTATAAAAATGGCTCAAATCTAGATTATCAAATACAATTAATAAATTAAAATAACAAAATTATTTTTTTTCGAAGATTAGAATACGTTAGACTATAGTTATTACTTATTAATGGAACACACTGACTAAGTAAAACTTAGAAGTAAACACAAGTAAGGGCTTCGAATGGTATTGATTTGAGAGAAATGAAAGTAGTTTTGAAAAGGAAAATTGGAGTATAAATTCTAAAATAAAACTAATGGGAAAAAGGAGTTTCTCCATTTGGGGAGTAACTCCTAGTTTGTGGTCCTAAAATTGAATTGAAGCAGGAAACCCCTTACTGGACTCCTGCTTCTTCTTTTAAAATCATAGCCGAGACGCACTCCACATGGCTCGTATGAGGGAACATATCCACTGGTTGAATATACTTTACCTCATATTTCGCGCCTAAGTCCTGAATGTCTTTAGCCAATGTTGACGGATTACATGAGATGTAAATGAGCTTTTTTGGTTCTGCCTGAAGGATTGTTTGGATAAGTTGCCCCTCGAGGCCTGTTCTTGGTGGATCGACGACAATGACATCTGGCTTCCAACCCTTTTTGACCCACTTAGGTAGGACTTCCTCCGCTTTTCCCGGTACATATTTTGTATTGGTGAACCCGTGACGCTTTGCGTTTTTCTTCGCATCCTCAATCGATTCCGTGATGACATCCATCCCACGAACTTCAGCTGCCTGGTCAGCGAGCCATAACCCAATAGTACCCACTCCGCAATACGCATCGAGGACCTTTTCTTGACCTGTAAGTGCTGCAGCTTTTTTCACTTCGTTATAAAGCATTACTGTCTGAACAGGGTTTAACTGGAAGAAGGTCCTAGCTGAAAGCTCGAATTGTAAATCTCCAAGTGTTTCTTGGATAAAATCCTCACCAGCCAATGGTAATGTTTCTTCTCCAAAAATTAGTGAAGTTTTTTGCCCATTAATGTTCTGAACAATGGATTTCGCATTCGGAAGACGTTTTTGAATTTCCTGAATGATGATGTCCTCTTTTGGAAGTTCCTTTTGTGTGGTAATTAGAACGATTTGTAGCTCACCTGTTTGAATACCGACACGCGTAACAATGGTTCGAATGATACCTTTTCTAGATTTTTCATTATATATAGGTATTTTTAATTCCTCTAAAATCCGCTTCACTTCAGATGTTGCTTCATTTGTTTGTGCATGCTGGACTGCACATTCGTCAATGTTAATTAATTGGTGGGAATTAAGGCCATACAATCCCGCTAGGACTTTGCCATCAACCGCCTTAACTTGAAAACTGCTCTTGTTTCTATATCCCCATGGGTCTTCCATGCCAATGGTTTCGCGGATATCGAGCTTGCTAATGTCAACTTTGGTATGGCGCTCAAGTGATTGAATGATAATATCACGCTTTTCCTTAAGCTGTTGATCGTATTTCAAGTGCTGCAACTGGCATCCTCCGCATTGATCATAAACCGGGCAAAGCGGTAGGACACGATGAGGGGATTTAATTCGAATTTTTTTAATTTTTGCCTCAGCAAATTTAGGGTTAATCTTTGTGGCTTCGACGACAACTTCTTCACCTGGGAGAGCTCCTGGCACAAAGACAACTTGCTTTTTAAAATAGCCTACGCCTTCCCCATTAATCCCAAGCCTTTTGATCGTAAGCGGAAAGGTTTGATTTAGTTCAATTTTGATGTTTTGATCAGTTTTCATCTATTTCACTCCATAGTATTCCATAAATTAATATAGATCGTTTCATTTTAATTTTCCCCGTATTATAGCATGTTTCAAACAGAAAAACCGAATTCCATCAGAAATTCGGTTTTTGTTGGTATTACTTTACCTCAGGCTTTCTAAGGTAAAAGTAAGTAATCCAAACATATTGAATAACTAGAACGATTAATATGCCAAGTATAAAAAAGTGATAGGCTTGCAGCTCTTTTTCAAACTGAATAAAAATGATTCCAATACTATTGACAAGTGCTGCAAATAAGACCACTCCGCCTCCTTTTTTTATCAACAGGAGGGCTAAACACACGATTGTCCCCAAAATCAAAAGGTACATTAAAAGATGCTCATTAGCAGGAGTAAATAGGGTCGATTCAAATTCTTGTTTTTTATAGGTTAGATATCTGGCAACTCCCATTTTTTTAGATGATAGATTTTCAAGGACGATGGCAATGCAGATTCCTGAAAATTGAACGAGAATAACCAGAAAGTAGATTATTTTTTTTATCATAGTAAGATCTCCTATTGTAGACAGAAAAAGACAATACCGACATACGGTTTGCCTTTTTCAATAAGCTATTATTTCTTGTTTGGTACACCCTTTTCAACTGGATTGGAGGAATCCATACTCCATTCATTCCAACCACCATCGTAAAGTGAAATATCTTTTAAGCCTAAAACGTCTGCATAAAATAATACTTCGGCAGCTCGCCAACCGGTTCCGCAATAAAAGGATAGCTTATTATTTGGATTAATTCCATCCTTTTCCCACATAGCCAAAACATCGGATCCGTTTCTCATCGTATGATCAATATTTCTGAAATCCTCAAGATTGCTTGAATCAGAACCGGCATGTCCCCAAACAGCACCGGCAGGACGCCCTTTTGGTTTAATATAATCATAACCTGATATTTTTCCGATGTATTCATCCCAACTTCTAATATCCACTAGGGTGCTGGTAGATTTATTAGCAAGAATCTCTTTTGCTTCTGGCAGGTCAATAATATAATCCGGATTCGCAGGAACCACAGCTCCAAATGCTGGAACGGATTCTTTAGCATTTACCTTTGTTTCAACATCGTAATTAGCATTTTTCCAAGCAGTAAATCCTCCGTTTACAACCCGTACATCTTTAACACCCATATATTTCAAAATCACCGCGACACGAAATGCCGGCATAGAATCACTGCCATAGAGAACAACTGTTGTATCTGTTGTAATTCCATTTTTTAATGCAAACTTTTCAAGTTCTTGATCTTTCAGACGATTCCAAACAGGTCCTTCCTCAACTTCGTCCGTATTAATATGGACCGCTCCAGGAATATGGCTTGTTTTATAATCCTTGGCTTCATCGCCCCAGCTGACTTCAAAAATTTTGTAAGGCTTTCCATTATTTTTATTAGTTGTGAGTTCATTAACCCATGATGATGGGACTAGCATTTCGTAATTCGGATAGTTTTCCATTGCCAAGTCTTGATTGGCTGCCCATTCCTTCACATCATATTTATATAGGTTTTTGAATCCTTCACCCTTTAGAAATTCTGCAACACTTTGAGCATCTTTCCCATTGGCATCATAAAGAACGACTTTTTTATCAGAAGTAATCCCTTTACTTTTCAGTGTATCCGTTAATTTTTTATTTTTTTGATCAGCTTCTACATTTAGCCAGTTAGCTGAAAAATCCACAGCACCCTTAATATGGCCGCCTCTATCCACTCCATCTAACGCCCAACCATTAAATGCATCATTCGATCTTGTATCAACAATGACCCAGTCGTCTTTTCCAATATTCGCTTTTAAGTCTTCGGTTTTAATAGATTCTGCTAAATTGGTAGAATCCTTTTTATCAGCCTTTTCATTCGTTGTCTTTGAAACATTAGAGCATGCTGATAAGATTAAAAAACAGCTGAACAAAAGAAATAGGATTGTTTTTCTATGAAGTACCATTAACGTTATTCCTCCTACAATTTACGTGTTACAAATATTGATTCCTTTACCATTATAAATAAATGAATTTCTTAAATAAATTCATTCTATCCATCAGACCAATGATAATGAATCGCTTTTATGATTAGAACTATGGCCGCATTGTTTTCAACGCAAAAAATAAACCGAATTCCAGATAAGAATTCGGCCTTTATTTTATAAAATTTACACTTTTCCCAAATAACTTCGGGTGATATTTGGGAAGATTATTTGCCCGTTATTACTATATTTTTCGCCCTCTTCTGGATAATATTGTATATTATAAAATAAATCATTAAAAGGCGAATTTAATTAAATTCGCCTTTAGCTTTGATTATTTTTTTATCGGAAATTTATCTAGGCTTTTGAACTTGTAGCCTTTCTTCTTTAAATCCTGAATAACCTTTTCAAGGGCATCGGCGTTATCCTTTGAGACAGTGTGTAAAAGGAGGATACAGCCGGGATGGACCTGCCTCATGATATTGTCATAAGAATATTGCCAGCCTTTTTGCGCGTTCACATTCCAATCGACGAAAGCGAGTGACCAGAAGACATGCGTGAAACCCTGTTCTTTAGCTATCTGCATTGTTCTTTCACTAAAAACACCTCGTGGCGGACGAAGGTATTTCATTTCCTTTTGACCCGTTAATTCTTTCGTTTTGACACGGACCTTTTCCAGTTCTTCCCGAATCCTTTCGTCACTTACGGTTGTCAGGTCGGGATGATGCCACGAATGGTTGCCGACAATATGTCCCTCTTTTACCATCCTTTTCACTATATCGCCTGCGGAAAGCAAGTAATGTCCCGTAACAAAAAATGTGGCAGGTACCTTTTCCTTTTTTAAGATATCAAGAATCTGAGGGGTATAGCCTTGTTCATAACCGTTATCGAAGGTAAGGTAAAGAATCTTTTTATTTGGGTCACTTTTATAAAAAGCACCATATTTTTCGATTACCTGATCAAGCTCGTCCCCTGCTTCAGCAGGCTGTTCGTTTACCCCCTTTTTAAAGCCCCAATGAATCGGCTGATTGGATACAGCCGCATATGTACTCTGAGGTATTAATAAAAAAAGCATACTGAGGATGCACAATAATCTTCTCATCCATGTTCCCCCTATTTTGTTTTTATTATTGTTTGTTATTAGGTGAAAAAAGATGATTGGTTAAAATAGGAAATGTTGGTTGGTAGTAGATTCGGCCTCTTTTTGTACCAGTATGGGGAAAATTTAGTTTTGGAAGAAATGATGTAGTTGATCTTGAAGATGGCAAGTGAAGAAAGGACCGTATTTCTGGGTTACTAAATGAAGGTTTTATCAGCAAGAAGTAATCGCTTATCCCATTTATGAAAGCTTCCTTTGAAAATAAAAGACATTCTGGGCATATCCATTTAGATCTACTATAATCCATAGGTATGTACAAGCATCTTGGACATTGGACTCCGCTGATGAGATCCTCTGCTGGAATTTGAAAATAATTTAGAATATCAATTTTTTGAGGACTGTGTTCTGTTTTTAAAAGATGAATTACTTGATTAATTGTCTTTTGGGTAAACTTTTTATCAGTATACCTCTCCTCTAATTCATCGATTTTCTTTAATAAATTATAGGCTCTAATGACTTTTTGTGAGGCCTCCTGATAACCTGGTTGGATTATGATTTCAGTAGAGGGTTTGCAAACTGTAACAAGACTTTCTATTGGAATAAGAGGTACTTTATATTTTTCAAATAAATGTCTTAATAAAATCTTATGTCGATTTACTTGGGCAACTGGATTTTCATAAACATCTCTATTGCCTGCATTTTCATGAATCAATTGATTTTCTTCGAATCGCAGCGTTCCTGAATGATTTTTAGCATCGAGGATTAAGATTAATTTTGGTGAAATTAGAAGCGTGTCAATTTGGAAGAAAGTATTACCTATGGGGAGGCGGAGACCGTAAAAAATATGATATTTGTGATCTGGAATTTGATCCAGATAATATTTCATTGTTTTTTCACCATTGTATCCGGATTTCAAAATTCTAATTTTGGTCTTTACATCCTGCATCTTTCTGTGATTTACTGCAATCCGTCTTTCTAAAGCCTCCGCTTGGAGTAAGAGGGTGGGTGGGGCGAGTTCCATTTCTATCAAGATATATTCCTCCTTTGTATTTATTAGTATATTTTCAATAGAAATGATCGATGCACCTTCTTAATTTTAGTAGTTGTTATGACATTTTAGTGTCTAATTTTTATCCTGAGGAAATTCCCCTGTAAATTTAGAAATTAATTCGGAAAAGATTTTTCCTTATAACATATTTTTGGGCACTTACTACATGTCTTTTGGCACTTATGACATATTTTTAGACTCTTATTACGTATTTTTTAAAACTTACGACATTTACTGGAAATCAATTGGTAATACTCTCAATATCCAGTTACTTATTACTTATTTTTCGGCACTTACTACATATTTTTCCTCACTTATTACATATTTTCGGTCTCTTATTACACATTTTTCGAAACTTACGACATTTACTGGAAACCAATTGGTAATCGTCTCGATATCCTGATACTTATTACATATTTTTCGGCACTTACTACATATTTTTAGACTCTTATTACACATTTTTCAAAACTTACGAAATTCACTGGATATTATACCAAGAACATTTCTACAATTCCCACCACACCTAATCAAAAAAAAGATAGACGCCATACCGCAGCGTCTACCCTCTCCACCAATATCCTATTTAAAAACCGGTTCCTTAAACTGAGCTAATTTCTCCAACGAAGATTTATCGACGTCAGCGTGTAAGCTGTTTCCGTGCGAGTCCATCGTAACTACGGCTGTGAAGCCCTCTACACGTAGATGCCACATGGCTTCTGGGATTCCGAATTGCATTAAATCCACACCTTCAACTGCTTTGATGCAATCTGCGTAGTACTGGGCCGCACCTCCAATCGCATTTAAGTATACGCCGCCATGCTCTTCTAAAGCAGCCAAGGTCTTCGGACCCATTCCACCTTTACCGATAACAGCGCGGATGCCGAACTTCTTCATGATATCGCCCTGGTATGGCTCCTCACGAATACTAGTTGTCGGTCCGGCTGCTTTAACATGCCACTCACCGGCCTCATCTTTCAGCATTACCGGACCACAGTGATAAATAACTTGTCCATTCAAATCAACCGGTGCGTCGTGATCGCTTAAATATTTATGGATCGCGTCACGGCCTGTATACATCATGCCATTAATTTGAACAACATCGCCAACTTTAAGAGAACGAATTTGTTCTTCGGAAATTGGCGCTTGAAGCGTGATAACATCTTCAGAAGTCGCAGCTGTTTCCTTCGCTGCCTCTCCCTCCGCAAAATCAATGAATTCCCCGTCTTGGTACATCCACTCATTAATTTCACCGGAAACAGGATCCACACTCACGCCTAAACGGCGGAATGCCCAGCAATTGTAGGCAACAGACACATAGAAGCTTGCAGGGATACGATTCATTACACCGACTTTACACCCTAAAAGTGTTGCCTCGCCGCCAAAGCCCATGGTACCAATTCCTAATTTATTCGCATTTTCCATCACATACTCTTCTAATTTGCGAAGATCTTCATTTGGGTTCACATCTTCTACCGAACGGAATAGCTGTTCTTTGGCTAAATCGTATCCGGAGGAGCGATCGCCGCCAATTCCGACACCGATAAACCCAGCACTGCAGCCTTGTCCTTGAGCTTGATAAACAGAATGCATAACACACTTGCGAATTCCATCAAGGTCACGACCAGCACGGCCTAGTCCGTCAATCTCACACGGCAGGCTGTATTGAATATTTTTATTTTCACAACCGCCGCCTTTTAAAATCAGACGAACGTCGATATAGTCTTTTTCCCATTGGTTAAATTTGATGACCGGCACTCCTGCACCCAGATTGTCACCACTGTTTTCTCCAGTTAGCGAATTAACCGAGTTTGGGCGCAATTTTCCTTCTTTCGTCGCCAACACAATGGCATTACGAATCGCTTCTTTGATTTCTAACTGATTCACACCAACTGGCGTTTTAATTTTAAAAGTTGGCAGCCCAGTGTCCTGGCAGATTGGTGACACTTGATCGTCCGCCATTTTAATATTGTTTGTAATCGTCGCAAGACTCATCGCTGCACTTGTTCCAGCATTTTCTATTTCCTTCGCCCTTTTAACAGCCCGGCGTACATCCTTAGGAAGTTTTGTAGAAGTTTCAACGACTAACTTATACATGCTTTCTTGAAATTTAGAAATATTCAATTCGAGTACCCCTCTCCCAATGTTCCCCAGTAATCTTTTTCAATTTTACAACTTTTTGCACGTTTATATTATACTCCTATAACCACATTAATTAAAGGATTAGCTTGCAATCGTTTACTTGTCTGCTGAAGGAAAAAAATACAATAAAAAAGAGTCTGTTGATTAAACAGACTCACTCACTTCACGGTTATTAAATTCTCTGCATTTAGATTCCATATCATCTAACATTGAAATTAAGCGGTCAATATCATCGAGGTCCGTATCCTCCGGATCAATGGCATCGAGCACATCAATGAACATATTTAAGCGTTGTTTTAAAAAATTGACTTGTGTATTTTTATCTTCAATTGGACTACCCAAGCGGTTTCACTCCTTTTCGTTAACGTTCTCATCCTACCGAAAAATTGATACTTTGACAATCAATTAATCGTATTTTGCCCTATTTTTTAAAAATAAGCTATCTTAAACTTGCCTGTTGATTTCCGCTCCACAGGGTGTCATATCAACAATAAGGTTTAAGATAGCCTATAAATAAAAAGACTCCCGCAATCAGGAGTCCATTTAAATCATTATCACCGTGGCCGCTCAGATGCCGCAAAGCCAAAGGAAACATAATCCTGCACTGGGATCCAAGCTCCAATCCCTTGCGAGGTGACATTTTTAATCACGATAAATTTTTTGCTTCCTTTTAGCATTAGGTATACTTCTCCGTAGGTTACTTTACCTTTTTCATTCACACCCGGAGCATAGGCATATAAATAGCCCAAGCGGTTCGGCGGGATGTTATAAATATGGTCATTCTTCGTGCCTGCACCAATAATCGTATCGAATGAAAGGGGAAGATGCGTTTTTTCCATTGCCTTTAATAGCATCATTTTTTTCACATCTTCGGCATTGGCGATTTTAGCAGTCAGCCCGCCTCTGATAATCTTTTGCGACTCCTGCACATATTTAATCTGATAGGGTACTTTCCCGCCGCGATTATCAAAGTAATTGGTGTTAATCTTTTGGAACTCCCAATTTGGGGAGGTCTCAGTGGATTCATAATTCAATGGCCACTGCCCCAAGTAGACGATGGCACGATAACCAATCGCAAATGGTGTGCTATTAATACTTGATTCATTCAGCATCCGGATTAAATCCGGGTTTTCAATTTTGACCTTTGAAGAATTAATCAACTTCTTCGTTAAATCACTGGGTTGTAATAATGGCAGGTCCTGGGTCGAATTCGGATAAGTATTTTCCTTAGTAATATTTCGAACCGAAGGCGGGACTTGATATTTCACCGAGACTTTTTTCACCGGGACCTTGTGGGCGTAGGCAGACGGAATAAAAGTTAACATTAATAGCATTGTTATTAGAACCGAGATATTTCTCTTCACGAGCGAAACTCCTTTCACTAAATAGCATTAATCAGTCTGCTACTAGTTTTTTCGGAGTTGATATATTTTATCCATCCTAGAAATAATTTCAATATTTCGCTTGAAGACGCACCATTAATTTTTCAAAAAATGGAAAAAACAATTGAATGGCAGGTCCAACCGTAAACGTGATAACTATGGTTCCGTATGAAATAGGACCGTTTAGGAAAAATGCCGGAATTAAGGCGGTAATTTCCCCAATTGTTTTCGCGACCATTAAATTCACATGAAACCGTTCCTTTATCGCTAACATAAAATTATCAATTGGACTTTGTGGGAACTTGGCCTGAATATAAATAGATGCACCAAATCCAATGATCAAGATCCCAATCAATAACATCCCAATTTTCCCTATCAATTGGTTGACTTCAAATAATTCAAAAACAGTACCCAACCAAAAATCAACCAGCGAACCGATGATTATAATGGTAAGAAGCGAAAGTAAATCCGGTCTTTTTTTCAATAATAAAGACACAACGATGACTAAAACCGCCCCGTCAATCATCACCCATTTCCTACGGATAACCCAACCTTTTCAGTTAGGCTGACATTTAAGGCATCCCAAGCTCCTACACCGATTTCTGCTACTTTAATTGTCATACAAACACCGAAAGTCATAATTGCTAAACCGATAATGAAAAATAGAGCTCTAATAAGTAATTTCATGTGTCGCTCCTTTATTTTTTGAAAAAGTAACATAAATGTAATAATCAGAACATTTACAAAATTTTAATTTTAATTTATAATAAACTTAATCTATCAAGTAAGGAGGGCCGTACTCAATTCGCTTACCATTAACCTATTTATTCATAAGGAGGTTGGGATTCCCGTCTTATATGAGATTCAACACTCGTGTTCATGTATCTAAATTAACATGAAGGATGGTGATTGATGGCCTAGAGAAAAGCGATTGATACTTAACCCTACAAAAAGCTATTTTACATTATATCACACGTAAGGTGATTTACTCTGTACATGAAGGAATTTAAAATGTTATATATTTCAAAAGAGACTCCAAGCCACCATTAGGCTTAGAGTCTCTTTTTAATGTGAATTAGAATTAGAGTAAGTAAAAGCCGATTCCCATAATCAAATAGGCAGCCATTAAAGTTAACCCTTCAAACCAATTGGATTCGCCATCGTTGGAGATGACTATCATTAGGAGTACTGATGAAACCATTGCAATTAATTCCTGCCAGCTAAAAAGAAGCGGCATCGTGGTTTCAAAGAATAGAGAAATAAGGACAAGTACGGGTAAAACAAACATGGCCACTTGCAAGGTAGAACCAATAGCGATTTCAACCGCAATATCCATCTTGTTTTTAAAGGCCATGACAACCGCTGAGGCATGTTCTGCTGCATTACCAACAATCGCCACGATAATTACCCCAATAAACAATTCAGACCAACCGAGCGTCTCTCCAACATACTCAAAGGTATGGACAAGGTGTTCAGAAATGTACGCAACTGCTATTGTGGCCACAAAAAGGACAGCAATCGCCTTCCCTTTACTCCATTCCGGTTCTTCTTCCTCATGTACCGGTTTTTCATTACCGTGCTGATACACACCTCGATGGGTTACCAGTTTAAAGAATAAAGCAGCCAGATAAAGGATAATCAGAATGATTGAAATTCCGATACTTAAAGAAAGAGTTTTCGTTTCATTCATATTCATCGAAAAAACTTCAGGAATGACAAAAGCAATAATAACAGCAAACATAAGCAGTCCCGAATTGTGTCGCGCATCGTATACATTAAAGGATTGTCGCTTAAATTTTATTCCCCCAATAAAAAAAGATAGCCCTGCTACAAGTAGTAAGTTTCCGAGCACGGAACCCGTTAATGAGGCTAGCACAATGCCAATAAGTCCGGCCTTTAATGAAAAGATAGAAATAATAAGCTCTACCGCATTACCAAAGGTGGCATTTAATAGTCCGCCAATTCGTGGCCCAGCCACGATGGCAAGACTCTCTGTTGCCCTCCCCATAAAACTGGCTAATGCTACGATCGTTAAACAATAAATGATAAATAAAATGATATTAGACCAATGCATAAGTGATCCAATCACTGAAAGTGGCACCCCAATAAGTGTCATAAGCATAAAAATCCTGTTCACTGTATTCCCTCCATAATCTATATGTAATCTGCTTAACATCTCTACATATCATCATTTTTCCTTTTGTTCCTTAATTTACCTAAAAGATACACAAATGTCTAGGTAAGATTTTTCGCTTGCAAATGGAAGTTTTTCTCGTTACCATCATTTAGGAACTATTAAAAAATGAATGACCTTACAGAATTGAGGAAGTTCTATGAATAAAAATAACCATCGTTTCTGGATATTGGTAAGTATCGTGTCTATTTCCGGTTTTTCGCAAGGAATGCTGTTACCGCTTATTGCAGTCATTTTTGAGAAAAGTGGCGTCTCTCCTTCATTAAATGGCTTAAATGCTACAGCACTCTATATCGGAATTTTACTCGTGTCCCCTTTTATGGAAATGCCGCTCCGAAAATACGGGTATAAACCAGTGATTATTTATGGGGGCGCGCTCGTCATTATCTCACTCGCTTTGTTTCCATTATGGAAGACCTTTTGGTTTTGGTTTGCCCTAAGGTTGCTGATCGGCATTGGCGACCATTCCCTACATTTTGCCACACAAACGTGGATCACTTCCTCTTCTCCGGCTGCAAGAAGGGGACGAAACATTTCTCTATATGGCCTGTTTTTTGGGATTGGTTTTGCCTCAGGTCCTCTAATGACACCATTAGTAAACGTAAATCAATCGCTGCCCTTTATTGTCTCCTCGATTTTATGTTTTATTGGCTGGGTGTTTGTTTTTACTCTTAAAAATGAACTTCCTGAACAGGAAGCTGGTATCAATTCATTTTTAGCAACGATCAAACAGTTTAGAAAGGCATTAAAATATGGATGGGTTGCTTTCTTGCCGCCATTTTCATACGGCTTCTTAGAATCCTCCTTAAACGGCAGTTTTCCTGTCTATGCATTAAGAATGGGGATAGACGTATCCAGTGTTTCCATGGTGTTATCGGCTTTTGCCGTTGGCAGTATTATTACCCAACTGCCATTAGGAATCATTAGTGATAAGTATGGGCGCAAAAATCTCTTAATGACTATTCTTTTTTTGGGATTTTTCAGCTTTACAGCAGCCAGCTTCCTGGAACACTCCTTTGTTGGGCTGTTTGTAGCTTTCCTCATTTCTGGGATGATAGTCGGTTCTACCTTCTCGCTCGGTATTAGCTACATGACCGATTTGGTTCCAAAGAACCTTCTTCCAACAGGAAATTTACTATGTGGAATCTTTTTTAGTCTTGGGTCTTTAAGTGGACCTATCATTGGGGGATTGTTCATTAAATTCTCTGAAAATGTGAGTTTCTTCTTTATCATTAGCACAATGCTTCTAGCCTTATCTATCATCATCTTTGCTTTTGGAAAAAAGACTTTTTTGGCTTTCGAACAACAAAAATCTTAATCCGTATTGTGGAGCAAATTCATATCCTAAGCATAAAATATGTGGTAAGATAAAGGAAAATAAAGTGAAATTTAAGAATGTTGCTGTCATCTCTTTGATGACAGCTTTCGTGTTTTTTAAGGGGATTGACTTTGATTATTCTTATCAATTAGATAATGGGGAGGGGAGATTCATTGAATACCGAAGCAAAGACTCTAACAAAGAGTATAAACAAAGTGGGTTTCTTAGAAAAAATCAAACCGCACGCAGAATTAATTGCGGCTGGTTTAAGTGGTGGATTAATTGCGGCCGGCTGGATTTTTGATAAGTATGGAAATGGTGCGGATTCAATCATTGCTTACCTTCTGGCTTTTGTTATTGGCGGATTTGCGAAGGCAAAAGAGGGGATTGAAGCCACCTATGAAAATAAAGAATTAAATGTAGAAATGTTAATGATTTTTGCTGCCATTGGATCAGCCATTATTGGTTACTGGACAGAAGGTGCTGTGCTCATTTTCATTTTTGCTGTAAGCGGAGCATTAGAGACCTATACCATGAATAAAAGCCACAAGGAAATTTCTTCTTTAATGAAGCTTCAGCCCGAAGAAGCCTTGCTAATCTCAAGTGGTTATGAAAAAAAAGTGCCGGTTTCCGTGCTTCGTGTCGGGGATTTAATTCTAATTAAGCCCGGAGAACGTGTCCCATCTGATGGCCTCATCATCAAAGGACAAACGAATATCGATGAAGCGGCGATAACAGGCGAGTCCATGCCTGTCTCAAAAGGGACAGAAGAAACTGTATTTGCCGGAACGGTTAACATGACTGGCTCCATTACAGTCGAAGTCACAAAAGCAAGTCATGATACCCTTTTTCATAAAATTATTCAACTTGTTCAATCTGCTCAGAGTGAGAAATCTCCCAGCCAGCAGTTTATTGAACGTTTTGAAGGAACCTATGTAAAAGTGGTTCTATCAGTTGTGTTATTGATGTTCTTCCTTCCACACTTTATATTAGGCTGGAGCTGGCAAGAATCCTTTTACAGGGCAATGATTTTATTAGTGGTTGCATCCCCGTGTGCACTTGTTGCTTCCATTATGCCAGCCACTTTATCTGCTATCTCTAATGGGGCGAGACATGGGATATTGGTTAAGGGCGGGGTTCATCTTGAAAATTTAAGCCATCTCGGGGCCATTGCTTTTGACAAAACAGGAACACTTACTAAAGGGAAACCGGAAGTAACTGAAGTGATTGTTAAAGAAGGACTTGATAAAAACAATCTGATTTGGAAAGCAGCTTCAATTGAAAGCCATTCGAATCACCCGCTCGCGAATGCAATTGTGAATTACGTGAAATCGAACATCAACAAGGAACTACTTTATCCAGAAAGCCTTGAGGATGTACCAGGCTGGGGTGTTCGAGCGACCATTAACGGGGAACAGTGGAAAATTGGAAAAGCTGCCTTTGTTGACAGTGAACATGTTGATACATTTGCTGAAGGTAGGGCAAAAGACCTTGCAGGTCTTGGCAATACACTTGTGTTTATTGAAATAAATGGTGAACTGAGCGCGATTATTGCCATGAAGGATGTCGTTCGTGAGGAAACAAAGCTTGCCATTGACCATTTAAAAAAGCAAGGTATCCGTACCATTATGCTGACAGGTGATAGTGAGAAAACAGCTCAAGCAATTGCCTCTGAAAGCCATGTCGATGAATTTTTCGCGGAATGCTTACCAGAGGTCAAAGTCGAAAAACTTAAGAGTTTGAAAACAAAGTATACAACAGTGGCAATGGTAGGTGATGGGATTAATGATGCACCTGCATTGGCAATTGCTAATGTCGGTATTGCCATGGGCGGTGGTACGGATGTTGCTCTTGAGACTGCTGATATTGTCCTAATGAAGAATGACTTGCCGCGAATTGCCGAGGCGATTGATCTTTCGAAGCGTATGAATAGAATTATTAAACAAAATGTTATTTTCTCCATCACCGTTATCATGCTCTTGATTTCATCGAATTTCTTTCAGATGCTCGATTTGCCCTATGGAGTCATCGGTCATGAAGGCAGTACTATTTTAGTTATTCTAAATAGCTTAAGATTATTAAAATAAACCGTAAGAAGACCGGATGGAAATTCATCCGGTCTTTTTTTATATGGGTTGTAACCCATTAGTGATAGCCATTTGAGCCGTTCGCAGAACCGGAAGTTTTATTTCCTTTACTTCCTTTACCTTTTTGTTTTGTACCGCCATCTTTTTTAGTCTTCTTTGTCATGTTAGTGACCTCCTTGAAGTTAAATTAATTAGCCTTCTATCTTAGTTTGAACAGATGGGCTATTTTCATGAAGGTAACTATTAGCAGTTTTTACGGTTTTTTTCACTATAAAAGGCATTAATTTCTCCACCTAAAATAATAATAAATGCCGATATGTACAACCAAATCATTAAGACAATTATTGCTCCAATACTGCCATAGGTTAGCGAATAATTACTGATATTTCCCACATAAAATGTTAAGCCAAGCGAGGAAATAATCCATCCAATGGTTGCAAAAGCGGCCCCCGGAAAGGCACTACGGCATTTTAATTTTACATTCGGTGCAATCCAATACAATCCTGTGAAAATAAGGAACAAAATAATCGCACTGACCAGCCTGCTAAGCGTATCCCATAACTTAATAAATTCAGTGGTGTAGCCCATTCGAGAAAATAAAAATAGACCTATTTCTCTGCCGAATATTGGAAGAATAATCGCTAGAATTAGAACCAAAATCATACCAAAGGTTAATAGAATAGCCATTCCTCTAGAAACAATAAATGAGCGGCTTTCTTTGACATTGTATGCCTTATTAAATGCCTTTACAATGGCCTCGATTCCGTTTGACGCCGACCAAATCGTACCGATGATCCCGAACGAAAGCAGCCCGCCATTCCGGTCGTTCATAATATCATGGACATTTTTCTCAATAAGGTCCATTGCCTCCACTGGTGCAAAATCTCTTATTAGCCCCAGCATATCTTGATGTGGTATCGGAATATAAGGCAGAAGTGTAAATAGAACAATCAGGAGCGGAAATAAGGACAATAGAAAGTAATAGGCCAACTGTGCACTTAATCCAGGAAGATCATCTTCATCGATCCTATGCCAAAGTAATTTCAGTAAAGATGAGCGGACATTCCCCGCCTTTTCCATTTCCATCCTCCTTTTAATGAATTTTTTCTTCTTCTCCCACCACTTCTGCTAATAGGAGCTCTTCGTCACTTTTTGTGAAGGTATCCTTCGTTTCTTTCAAAATGTCAGTTACCTGAGGGGTTATTTCACGGAACTCCTCCACTTTATCCGTTATGTAAGAGATGTCTTCACTGACCTGCTTAACGGTAGTCTTTAATTTCTCTGCCGTCTCCTTTACCTTTTCAGTTACCTCTCTGGGATTTTTCAGAACATAGGTCACCCTACTAGTGGTTTTTTGTACGTTCTCACACATCACTTCACGTGTTTGTTTATCTAATAGGCTGATGGCCCCTCCGGCAAGTGCCCCGAGTAACATTCCGCGCCAAAATTGATTTTTCTTTGTCATGTTAACGTCTCCTTTAATCATTATTATTATCATTTAATTACCACATGAAAAAAATACCAAACTCCCTCTTTCATTTATTTTGCTTCATAGCGGATTTCGACGCAAGTCCAGTTGATACTTTTATCCACTTTTTTGGCTAAACTAATTGGAGTCATTCGAGGAAGTTTATATTGACATATAATTTTCAACATGAAAAGATGAATATATTAATTCGAAAAGGGTGACCGAAATGAATTTATCTGAAAAATCGATTGAGAATGTCGAATATATGATTGAACAAATAAAGGAAAAACTTAAGGTCCTAAACCTTGGTGCCATAAAGCCTTCTCATTTTGATGAAGAAATGTACGAGGAATTAAAAGAGATATATGACATGGTACTTAGAAAGAATTCATTTAGTCCGAATGAAATGCAGGCATTAGTGGAAGAATTGGGAAGCCTTCGAAAAAAATAAGTCAAAAACCCGTTATTCCACATAACGGGTTTGTTTTTATTCTTGTTCAGTTAAGATAACAGTTCCATCTTTAGTAATTGCCAGAGTATGTTCGTATTGTGCTGAATATTTCCCATCGATCGTTCTTGCTGTCCAGCCATTAAGGTCCATCCTCGTTTGGTATCTGCCTACGTTTACCATGGGTTCGATTGTAAAGACCATACCTTCTTTAATTCTTGCCCCTTTTCCAGGCAGCCCGTAGTGTGGAACGTCCGGTTTCTCATGGATTACTGCTCCAATCCCGTGGCCGATAAAGTCACGCACGACAGAAAACCCTTCCCCTTCCACATAGGTTTGAATTGCGTGGCCGATATCCCCGATTCGATTGCCAACAATCGCCTGTTCTATTCCTTTATAAAGTGCTTCCTTCGTAACCTGTAATAATCGTTCCGTTTCCTCAGATACCTTCCCTACAGCATAGGACCAAGCGGAATCGGCCAAGGCACCATTGTAGTTAACAACCATATCCACCGTTACAATGTCTCCTTCATTTAAAGGCTCCTTCCTTGGAAAGCCATGGCATATTTCATCATTTATACTTGCACAGGTTGCATATTCATAACCTTTATAGCCTTTTTGTTCTGGGGTTGCACCTTTTTTCTTAAGAAACTCTTCAACAAATTGATCGATTTCCCAAGTGGTTATTCCTGGTTTGATTAGTTTTCCGATTTCTTTATGACAAGCTGCAAGTATTTCACCTGCTTTTTTCATAGCTTCAATTTCACGTTGTGATTTAAGGACAATCATTTAGGAGGGTCCCCTTCCTTTTTGTTTATTTTTATGTATGCAATGCAAAAATGTTATTCAACTAATCGCAATACCTATAAAAGAATTATACAATAGTCCATTATTGGCAACACTTTTAATATTAACTCTTACCCGATAATTTTTCAAAATTACTTAACCTCCAATCAACTTTGGGGAGATTATTCTTAATGTTCATCTTTTTGTCATATTCCCACGTTCTTAATATGGTACTTCTTAATTCTTTTTGATAGAATAAATATATATTTAATAATTTATTAGGTGTGTGAGACTCATGATTGGTGATCGCGTTAAAAAATTTCGTTTAAATAAGAAAATGTCACTTTCCGAACTTGCTTCTCAAGCAGGGGTCGCAAAATCGTATTTAAGTAACCTTGAAAATAACAAACAAGAGAATCCTTCAATTAAATTTCTTGAGAAAATAGCTGCTGTCTTAAATATTCCTGTTGATCATTTAATTCATGAAGAAGTTAATAAAGAGGAATTAGATATCGATTGGATGAATCTTGTTAAAGATGCAATGAATTCTGGTGTTTCTAAGGACCAATTCCGTGATTTCCTTGAATTTAACAAGTGGCGGATAAATCAAAACGATAAGTAAGACTGGTTTGGAAAATTCTTTTTTTATATAAAAATAAAGCATTCTACAAAGAAACTTTTTGTAGAATGCTTTTTAATTTATGTACATAGTAGTCTCGCAATTAACTTATTACCTCTTTCTGGCTAAGAAAGTCACGAACTGCATTTATCGATAATCCCAAGTCCTTTGCTTCTAAAATAAGATCTATCCATTCTTGATCAATAACTTCAGCTTCATTTTTTGTAATTATCATTGTTATCACTCCTAAAATACATTATGTATTCCAGGTAGCCCGGCCATCATAACAAGTAATACCTGCCTTAGATCCTCGGCTTTGCGTCCCTGCTTTTCAACAAGTTTGCCTTTTTCTGTGACTCATACAACTTAAGTAGCAATGTATAAGCTATTTATTAAAATTAGATAGGTCGATTTACTTAATCCATACTGCTATTATAACTAGTGCTATTATAGTAGGGTGTTGTAATTTGTCGGATTATTAAAATTTTCACACATTTTTTTCTAACAAATTATCCCATAAATCTACAAAAATATCCCAATTTACTCTTACAACCTAAAATAGCTTTTTGTCAAAGGTCTAGAGCATTGGGCGAAATTTCCAATCTATTCTTTATAGTTAGGAAAATTTTATGCTTCAAACATTTGTCTAAAATGTGACAATTAGCATATAATGTAAACAACATAAAAATAAACTTAATATTATAAACATTACAAATATGGTGGTGAAGCAATGCGATGACCCTTATTCATGTATTAAACTTTTCCATTCCGATTGCGTTTATTGTGTTTGCTGGGTATTTTTTAGACCGCATGTGTAAACCAGATCCCACCCCACAAGAAAAAGCTGGTGAAGATTGAACCAAGTTATTCGGTTCACTTTACCAGCTTTTTCTTTTTTAAGGGAAGATCAAAAAAAGTATTTAATTTTGCTCCAATCAGGGAATGCTACTTGCGAGGACGAAAGGAGTGTTGAACTTGGCACGTGGTGAACATTTTGAACATAAGAAGAAAAACCATCCAGGGAACTTCCCAGAAGACAGTTTAACGGAAAAACATGCGAAAGAAGCTGTGGGTGACGAAGAATTCCTAGTTGTACGGGAAGCATTTAAAAATCGAGTCGAAAATGAGGATGAGTATCGCGGAGATACAGCTCGTTTGCTCAATAATCAGAATGAATAAAAACAGGCGTGAGCTCCTCACGCCTGTTTCCTTTTTCATACTTCAAATTTCCCTTTTTCCATGCTTAATTTCCTAATAAACTGTGAAAATTCAATTGCTTTTAACCAATCAGCTGCTTTTTCAATATCCTTGGAAAACACCCTGTCTTGTTTAATGGAAGCCACCTGTTCACGGCCCTTATCGTAAAACTCTCTTGTTTGCGTGGCCATTTTTTCAACCCCGCGTATTTCTACTGCCTGCATGGCACAAATCAATTCAATCGCCAAAACTCTTCTTGCATTCTGGATTATTTGATAAGCATGCCTAGAGGCAATCGTCCCCATACTAACATGATCCTCCTGATTAGCAGACGAAGGAATCGAATCGACACTGGCAGGATGGGCGAGAGTTTTATTTTCTGAAACCAGTGCCGCCGCTGCATATTGCATGATCATCGCACCCGATTGTAAACCAGGCTCGGGACTTAGGAAGGCTGGTAAATCATTGAGCTGCGGATTGACTAATCTTTCAATCCGTCTTTCTGAAATATTTGCCAGTTCCGCTACGGCTATTTTCATAAAATCCATCGCAAAAGCAATGGGCTGTCCGTGGAAGTTTCCTCCTGAAATGACCTTTTCTCCATCATCAAAAATTAATGGGTTATCAGTCGCTGCATTCATTTCGATTTCTAATTTTTCTTTTACATAATCCAAGGCCTGCCATGATGCACCGTGAACTTGTGGAATGCAGCGAAGAGAATAAGCATCCTGAACCCGCAACTCCCCCTGCTGGGTTGTTAATAGACTATCACTTAAATAACGACGGATTCTTGCCGCAGTGTCAATTTGCTGTTTGTAGCCCCTTGCGATATGAACTTCTTCCGCAAATGCATCGATAATTCCATTTAACCCTTCCATTGTCATCGCAGCGATCAGTTCACTTTCATGGGCCAGCTGCTCTGCCTCCAAGTAGCCGATAACACCCATTGCTGTCATCGCTTGGGTCCCGTTAATTAGGGCTAGACCTTCTTTTGCTTCCAATGTAACTGGTAAAATCCCTTCTTGCTGAAGCGCATCAAAAGCATCCATTTGCTTACCTTTGTAAAATACCTCTCCTTCCCCAATTAAAACTAGGGCAAGGTGAGATAGCGGGGCTAAGTCACCGCTCGCACCAAGGGAACCTTGCTGTGGGATGACGGGAATGATATCTTTATTCACTAACTCTAATAACTTTTCAATAACAATCGGCCTGACCCCTGAAAATCCTTTTAGGAGTGCGTTCGCACGAAGCAGGACCATTGCTTTAGAGACAATTTCCGGAAAAGGGTCGCCTATCCCGCATGCATGGGAGCGAATTAAATTAAGCTGCAGGTCTTGAACATGATTCTTATCAATCAGGACGTCGCTAAATTTACCAAATCCAGTTGTAATCCCATAAACTACCTTTGATTCTGAAACAATTCTTTCTACGGCTTCGCGACTCTTCTTGACTGCTTCCATGCTCTTATCTGAGGCATTGACCTTTTGCTTGCGATATAATACATCTTTCATCTGTTCTAATGTTAAACTTCCACCAGTAAGTGTGATCATAACGTCTCTCTCCTCTACCACTGTAGTATAATAAAGAAAGAGGCTGGATTCCGAATCTACATGATTTGGAGTCCAGCCTCTTTTATGATTAATTGATTGAATATTTTTAGATGCCTCATGGGATCATTCCATTCTATAACTATCTTATTGATAATTATTGTATGAGATGAATAGCTTATCTGTCAATCAAATTTTCAGAATTTTAGCACGATAACACTTTAGTGAGATAACAAATGAAAGATGAAACGTTCATGTTACGAAATATCTTGAGATTCCGTTATACTATTTAACAAAGTCCTTTTTGAAGATCTACTTCAAATTAAGTTTTTTTAGAGCATCTGCTAAAGCTGTATTAATTGGCTCTTCTTCCTCGTTTTGGTTTTTCAAATATTTTTGCACCGTCCGTTTATCCACTTTACCAGTAGATTCTTTTTTACGGCGCGCTTCGAAAGCAGATAGTTTCTCACGATGGCCACATTTACAGGTGAAAATTTGTCCTTCCCCTTCGCCGCGAAGCTCCAGTTTTTTATGGCATTGTGGGCAGCGCGCATTTGTGACTCGCGAAACATTTTTTCGATGTCCACATTCACGGTCTTGGCACACAAGCATTTTGCCTTTTTTCCCATTTACTTCAAGCATTGGTTTCCCGCAATCTGGACATGATTTTGTTGAAATATTGTCGTGCTTATACTTTTTATTACTTGCTTTAATATCAGCAACGATTTTTTTTGTGTAGTTTTTCATTTCGCTAATAAACACTTCTTTTTTCAACTTGCCATGTGCAATTTGATCAAGCTTTTGTTCCCACTCAGCTGTTAAAGTCGGGGATTTAAGCTCCGCAGGAACCAAGTCAAGCAATTGACGTCCTTTTGAAGTAATATGAATGTCTTTGCCTCGCTTTTCGATAAGAAATGAATTGAAAAGCTTTTCAATGATATCCGCACGTGTAGCAACAGTACCTAGTCCACCCGTTGATTTTAAGGTGTCTGCCAATTGTTTATTATTCGTATCCATATACTTCGTTGGATTTTCCATTGCCGACAACAATGTCGCCTCATTAAAGCGGGCAGGCGGCTTCGTTTGACCTGAAGTTTGGGCGATTAATTTAACGTTTAAGGTATCGCCTTTTTCAATCCGAGGTAGAATCTGTTCCTTCAGATCATCACCTTCTTCATCTTCATCAAGTCGATTATTGTATACTTCTTTCCAACCAAGAGATAAAATAGTTTTGCCTCTAGCAACAAAGTTTTCTTCACCGATTCTAGCTCGAAGCGTTAATTGCTCGTACTCGAATGCCGGGAATAGGACAGCTAAGAACCGTTTAACAACCAAATCATAAATTTTCCTTTCCTTATCTGTAAAGGCTGAAAAATTTACATATCCTTCAGTAGGAATTATGGCATGGTGATCGGATACCTTGCTGTCATCAACAAAAGATTTAGAGGCTTTGATTGGTTTTTTTAAGACTTTGCTTGTTAGTAAACGATATTCGCCAATTCCACACGCCTTAAGACGCTCTGGTATAGTTGGAACAATATCCGATGAAATAAACCGCGAGTCTGTCCGCGGATAGGTTAAAACTTTATGCTGCTCATACAGTTTCTGCATAATGTTTAACGTTTCCTTTGCAGAGTAACCAAAGATTTTATTCGCATCACGTTGTAGTTCTGTTAAGTCATATAGACCTGGTGAATAAGATTTCTTCGGTTTTTTTTCAATTTCCGTTACTTTAGCGTTTTGCTTCCCAAGTTTTTTTACAATCACATCAAGTTTCTCTTTATCAAAGCTGCGGCTGTTGCCTTTTACATCTTGCCAAGTAAGCTTTAATTGATCTACGGTTTGTGCTTCGATGCCGTAATAGGTTTGTGCTTTAAAGTTTCTAATTTCGTCCTCACGGGCTGCAATAATCGCAACAGTAGGTGTTTGTACACGGCCACAGTTTAGTTGGGCATTGAATCGGGTTGTTAACGCACGGGTTGCATTAAGACCAATATACCAGTCAGCCTCGGAGCGGGCGACAGCTGAAAAATAAAGGTTTTCATATGCTTTTCCCGGCTTCAAATTATTGAATCCATCTTTAATGGCCTTATCCGTAACAGAAGAAATCCATAGACGTTTGATTGGTTTGTTTATTTTCGCTTTTGCAATTATCCATCGAGCAACTAATTCACCTTCACGACCACTATCGGTTGCAATTATTATCTCCCCTACATCAGAACGAAGTAATTGGCTTTTTACCGAATTAAACTGCTTACCTGTTTGCTTAATAACTACAAGCTTCAAATCATTGGGAATCATAGGTAAATCTTCAATTTTCCAGGTTTTATATTTATCGTCGTAAATTTCTGGGTCTGCAAGAGTAACTAAATGCCCAAGCGCCCAAGTGACTATATATTTATCTCCTTCAAAAAAACCGTTACCTTTTTTATTACAATTTAATACTCGTGCTATATCCCGAGCGACTGAAGGTTTTTCGGCTAAAATTACACTTTTTTTCACTGTATTTAAACATCCTTTCAGTAAACCATTGAACTTTTAATATAACATACAAATTCTTAAAAAGCAGAATAACAAAGTGGGGTCATTGATTCTGGCTATAGGAAAAAGACTTGGAATAATCATGAATGGTAAGCACGATTTGATCTGGATACTATTTCTGTTGTAAGTTTCTCAATTAAGATAGTATGATAGTATCGTCAAAATTCTAGAAACGAGGACAATATATGAGGATTAGGGATTGGGATCCTAATTTAAAAGTTCGCTTATTTAGCGAAGCGATGATGAACATTACTTTCTGGATGTTTTTTCCGTTCTTAACGATTTATTTTGCTGAAGAGTTCGGTAAAAGCAAAGCAGGCTTATTATTAGTTTTTTCTCAAATCTTTTCAGTAGTGGCTAATCTGATGGGCGGTTACTGTGCGGACCGTTTCGGACGGAAACGAATGATGGTTCTTTCTGCTATTGGTCAAGGGCTCTCGTTTATCGCCTTTGCCTTCGCTAGTTCACCTTGGTATCAATCCCCATGGATGGGATTTACCGCATTTGCAATTGCCGGAGTATTCGGTTCCTTTTATTGGCCTGCCAGCCAAGCGATGGTAGCGGATGTAGTCGATGAAAAAGATCGTAGTAATGTATTTGCCATTTTTTATACATCGATCAATATTGCCGTTGTCATTGGCCCAATTCTAGGTGCTATCTTTTATGTTCCCTATCGCTTCCAACTCCTTTTTGTGGCTGGCGTGGTGTGTATTTCGTTAGGGCTTATCCTAGCCAAATGGACACGTGAAACGGTTCCGGTGAAACAAAACACTTCCTCGCCTGACGGGAAATGGTATTACTTTTTAAAAAATCAATTGATGGATTATTCACTAATTGTTAAAGATAAAACCTTCCTGTTATTTATCCTTGCAGGTGTTTTGGCTGGGCAAACGTTTATGCAATTGGACTTGTTGATTCCTGTCTATATTAAGGATGTTTTCAAAGATCAAAGTCTTTTTTCAATCGGGAATTGGTCATTTACCGTTAAAGGAGAGCAAGCCTTTGGAATTGTACTTGCAGAGAATGGTTTTCTCGTCGCTCTGCTGACCGTAATCGTCACAAAGTGGATGAGTAGCTATTATGAAAGAAATGTATTTATTCTCTCATCTGTTGTTTATGCCATTTCAATGATTCTATTCAGTCAAACTACTTGGATTTGGGGATTAATGTTCGCCATGGCGATTTTCACTTTCGCAGAATTAATGGGGGCTGGGCTCCAGCAAAGCTTTGTATCAAGACTCGCTCCTGAGCATATGCGCGGTCAATACTTCGCCGCCGCAAGCCTGCGTTTTACCATTAGCCGGACCATCGCACCGCTTGCGATTCCAATGACGGTAATGCTCGGCTATGGGTGGACGTTTTTTGTCTTAACGATCCTTGCCCTTTTAAGTGCGGGAATGTATTGGGTAATGTTTTATTCGTTTGAAAAACAAGAAATTGAATCACAGATGTAAAACTTGTCAATAAATAATTAAAATTTGTACTAAATTGTTCACATTCGCCTAATTTGTATTATAATTAACTTATAAAGGTAATTAATATAAGGGCGGTGGAATCAATGGAATTATCCCAGTTCATGTCTCCAACTTCATTGTCAGGTATTATTACATTCTTAGTCCTCTTTTCCGCAGGTGTTTATTTTAATATAAAGGTATACGGCAGCAAGTTGCAGTAGAGATGAAAATCTTTACTGTTTTTTCTTTTATCAGGTGTCCTTTTGCTTAATGTGCAATCAGTTTCTTTTTCCAATTAAAAACGCTACAATAAAGGAAGATTCAGAAAAAGGAGACGTACATATGAGTAATTTTAAAAATACCCTCGAGAAATATGCTGAACTTGCCGTTAAGGTCGGCGTAAATGTTCAAAAAGGCCAAACCTTAGTTGTGAACACCACCCTAGATGCTGCAGAATTTGTTCGTCTGATTGTTAAAAAAGCATACGAAACTGGTGCACAGAATGTCATAGTCAACTGGAACGACGATACTGTTACGAAAACAAAATATGATTTAGCTCCAGACGATGCTTTCCTTGAGTACCCTGTTTGGCGTGCCAAAGAAATGGAAGATTTAGCAGATCAAGGTGCTGCCTTTATGTCCGTTATTTCGACTAGTCCTGATTTGCTGAAAGGTGTGAATCCGGAACGAATCGCCAATTTCAATAAAGCTGCCGGGAAAGCACTTGCGAATTATCGAAAGGCAGCCCAATCTGATAAGGTGAGCTGGACTGTTATTGCTGCCGCTGCGCCGGCATGGGCTGCTAAAGTATTCCCGAATGAGCCTGCAGAAAACCAAGTGAACAAGCTGTGGGATGCCATTTTCAAAGCTGTCCGTGCAGACCTTGATAACCCGGTTGAGGCATGGAAAAAACATGATGAAACCCTTCATGAAAAGGTTCATTATTTAAATGAAAAAAGATACCAAAAGCTTCATTACACAGCGCCTGGTACAGACTTAACGATTGAACTTCCCGATAAACATATTTGGGTCGGGGCGGGCAGTGTGAATGAAAAAGGCTTTGAATTTATGGCCAACATGCCGACAGAGGAAGTGTTCACTGTTCCTTTACGAACAGGTGTGAATGGCACAGTCGCCAGCACAAAGCCATTAAGCTATGGCGGAAACATCATTGACCGTTTTTCGATTACGTTTGAAAATGGAAAAATTGTTGGCGTGAAAGCAGAAGAAGGCGAAGAAATTCTGAAGCGTCTGGTCGATACAGATGAAGGATCGCATTATCTTGGTGAAGTGGCCCTTGTACCAGTTAACTCACCTATTTCACAATCAAATGTGCTTTTCTTTAATACATTATTTGACGAAAATGCATCAAATCATTTGGCAATCGGCAGTGCCTATGCTTTCTGCATTGAAGGCGGCAAGAAAATGTCATCTGAAGAATTGAAAGAGAATGGATTGAACGAAAGTATTACCCACGTTGACTTTATGATTGGTTCTACTGAAATGGACATCGACGGAATTACTGCCGATGGACAATCAGAACCAGTATTCCGAGGTGGAAATTGGGCTTTCTAATGTAAGGACAGAAAGAGCAGGACACCCTGCTCTTTTCTTATAACAAAATAGCTTGGAGGGATGTTTTTATGTGGAATGAATTTAAACAGTTTGCCATGAAAGGCAATGTGATTGATTTAGCTGTCGGGGTTATTATTGGCGGTGCTTTTGGGAAGATAGTTGCTTCACTTGTCGGCGATATTATTATGCCATTGTTTGGATTACTTATGGGAGTAAAGACCTTTTCTAAACTTGCATATGGAAGTATAAAATACGGCCTGTTTATTCAAACAGTTGTTGATTTCTTTATAATAGCATTTTCCATTTTCCTATTTATAAAGTTCCTTAACCGCTTTAAAAAGAAAGAGGAACCAGCTGAAGTTGTTGTAAAAGTAGATCGTACAGAAGAGTTATTGGCTGAAATTCGCGATTTATTAAAAGAAGATAAAGATTTTTTCAGAAAAAATGAAACATCTTGACCCATTCATCGTATATCTTAAGTAACAAATAAATTTTGAGGTGAAAAAATTGTATACACAAACATCTAGTGAATTTTTGCCTTCTGTTATACGTACGTTTGCCCTTTCCCTTGCGATTGCTTTCTTAGGCACCATGGCAGGTGTGTTTGTACCAGATAGTTTATTTATGCCGCTTGCGATTCTAGAATTTGTGATGCTCATGATCGCATTCTTTTTCAGACGTAAAAAGGCCATTTCCTATTCATTCCTATACGTCTTTACATTTATCTCAGGAATTACACTTTACCCCATCGTCGCCTATTACACAGCTGCTGCAGGTGCGAATGTGGTCGTCATGGCCTTTGCTAGTACAACCGTTGTTTTTACCGGTGTTGCTATTTATGCCACTAAATCCAAACAAAACTTCTCCTTTTTAGGTGGATTTCTGCTTGCCGCTTTACTTGCCTTAGTGGTGATTTCCATTTTTAACATCTTTTTTCCATTAGGCTCGACAGCTATGCTTGCTTTCTCTATTATTGGAGTGATCGTATTTAGCGGTTATGTTCTCTTTGACTTCAGCCGAATGAAGCATTACGGTGTTAGACCTGAAGAAGTACCATTGATGGCCTTGAACTTATACTTGGATTTTATTAACCTATTTATTAGTATCCTGCGAATTTTAGGAATTATTTCCAGCAGAGATTAATGGAGAAAGGAGCTTGGAATTCCAAGCTCCTTTTCCTTTAACTATTATTTAGTAAGGTGAATCCGCGTTGAATCACTTGATTGACTGATTTTCCCCAGTTTTTATTTCCTAACATCTCAGTAATACTTTTTACATTAGGATGGCTGTTATTTCTCAACTTATAGAGTTCTAGTATTTCTAATCTCAGTAACCACTCATTGGGATAGTTCTTATCGAGGGTGGCAATCGCCTGATCCATTCTAGACCAACTCTGTTCATTCCACACCGAATCCTCACGCAAACTGCGGATTTCTGCATAAAGGCTTTCTAATTCATTCAGTTGCTCATCTCCTGAATCCTCCATACTGTCTGTTTCATTTGTTGGCCATTCAAAATAAGCATCTGGATCTGCCGCGCCTGCAAATACAGACGTTATGCTTGCGCCTACTACCATATCATACGTCCCCCATGATGGCTCAAAAAGGACTTGATTCTTATATGTTACTTGGCAATCCTGAAAAGAGATTAAGATGGGCTTACCAGCTGATAACAAAATGGTCTTCACGCCCCCCGTTACATTGACACCACTTTCAAATTTCAACATGCATCCGCTGCCTTCAATTATGCCTAAATCCTTTAATTGAACAGACGAGCAATTTTCTAATACTATTTTTCCCTCAAGGCTCCCGATAGGTGTCCCAAAGCCTTTATGATGGGTATCCCTACCATGATTGACTAATTGCTTTTGTTCGAAAGATAATGCGGTCGGCCCTTTTGTTCTGATATAAATTGCTTCTCCCTTCTCATCCTTTACTATGGTTGCCAGTGTCCCCGTCACTTGCAATCCAGACGAGAATACAAACGTTGCAAGATTATCAGATTGCAAGGCTTTTTCCAGACTTTCCGTGCCGCCTTTCATAAATGCCATGGTCGAAGCAAATTGATTAATAGCGGAAGCCAATTCACCAAAATCTTTACAAACAAATAATTGCGGCTGCGGCTTGGTGACATCATATGGAGTCTGAATACATTCTTCAACTGAAAATGGAATCTTCTTTACATCATCGGCTAAACAGCTTTGGCTCTCCCCAACTGATGAGAGTAAGCCCGCTCCATAAATTTTCGGATGATTCAAATCTCCAACTAATCCATATTCTACCGTCCACCAGAAAAGTCTTGAAACCATATCGGCCTCGGATAACCCTTTCACCTTTTTTCTAGCTTCTGCTACCAGGTTCTCTGCATCTTTAACCTGCACTGGAGTTGACTTAGGATCCTCAGCTACAATTGTTAAATGGCGTACCGCCATAAACACTTCTAACTTCTCTTTACTGGAAAGTGCCTTTGCTCCCATCTCACCGACTTTTCGAACAAATTCCCGATAAGATTTATCTAATAAAATCGGTGCATGACCAGCTGCCTCATGAATCATATCCGGTGCAGGGGTATAGGCAATGTTTTGGATGTTTCTTATTTCTGTGGCAATCGGTAAAATCCCATTTGCCAAAAAGCCATAAAATACGGACCCGGGAATTAACCCATCAATCGTAACGGCACCCCAGCCGATTTTGGCCAGACTTTTATTCATATCATCTACCTTTGGAATCGATTCCGTTTTAATACCTGAATCCCGCAGACCGTTTACGTAAGCAGGATGAGCGACATCTTTTAAAAAGTAATGATTTTGCTTCATAACGAATCTCCACACCGCGTGATCAATGGGCGTATAGCGATGGTAATACTGTTTTGAAATATAGGGCTGTAAGTGCGCCTGGCTTCTTTTTGCTCCTTTTCCAGTCATGGTGAACATTCTCCTTCACAAAGAATATTTTACTGGTATTATCATGCGAGTGAGTGCATTTTTGGTCGGAGTCTTTCCTTTGCCCTTCTCATCCTTGTTTTGACCGTAGACATGGGCAGGTTACTTTTCTTTGCAATTTCGATGAGTGAAAAATCTTGATAGTAATATAGATAAATAGGATTCTTATAGATTTCTGGTAATAGGTTAATCTTTTCAGCCATTTGTTGTGCAGAAAATTTATGTAAGACTTCCTCTTCCGGGATAACAGTTGGTTCGAATGAGGCTGAATAGGAATAAACCTCTTCCCTCCAAAATTGCTTTGACTTATTTTCTTTCCGCCAATAATCACGACATTTATTGATGGCAATCGTAAAAAACCATCCTCTATATTTGGATTGCTCCTTTATTGAAGGATATGCTAAATAAGCAGCAAGTAATACCTCCTGATAGATGTCCTCAGCAAGTTCTTTATGCTTCACTAAAGATAAAATATATTTATAAATGGCCCTTCCATGTTCGATGACAACTTCTTCAAATGATGGGGAGCATCCACTCTGCATAGTAACAGTCCTTCCTTTTTTCGAAATATAATTCCTCATACTAATAGACGGAATGGATGGATAAACCCCTACACTTCTGAAGTTTTTTTATAAATTATCGCTCAGTGGAATTTTGAATGATCCCCTTCATAAAAAAACTGACGCCGATTTTCCTACAAATCGTTAAGTAATGCATAAGCGCTAACAATACAGCTCCAGTATTCATCCCAATAATCACGCCATTCATTCGCCATTCAGGCATCGCGGCAAGCAAGAGGATGAGTGCAAAAGAGATGATGGTCGACCAAATGATATGAAAAAATGTCTCTTTTAGTAGATTAAGTCCAAATAAAAAGGCCTGCATCGGCATGATAAAGAAGTGAAATAAGAAAAATGGCCAGAGTAATTGTAAATACAGAGCTGGTGTTTCTGATTTAAAAAATAGCGAAGTTAATTCCGGTGCAAAGAAGTAGAAAATGGCCACGGCTGCGACACCATATACAAAGGTGAGCTTCATCACCTGTTGAAGCATTTTTTGGAGCCGATGATAATCGCCCTGTGAGTATGTCTTGGATACAGCTGGAATGAGAACGACCATAAGCGAATGAGCAATAAATGCCGGGAAAAAGCCAATTGACATGGCAACTCCCATCAGTAGCCCAAATTGCTCGGTCGCTACGATTTCACTCATGCCGGAACGAATCAACGCTGCCTTAATAATAAAGGGCTGAATCGCACCACTGAATGCTGAAAACAGACGAAGACCCGTTGTTGGAATCGATACTGCCATTAAATTCTTCTGAACAACCTTTTGTTTCAAATTAGAAAATGGCTGTCGTTTCAATTGCTGAAACTGGATAATGAACATGTAGAATAAATAGAGGAACACAACAATCTCGCTTCCAATAAATGTCCCAATGGCGATTAACAAAGACTCGGATGTATCAAAGGCAAACAAACGAAAGAGGAGAAACAATCCAGCGAGTTGAATGGTTTTCCTTAAAAAATTAGAGACGGCGATTTTCCCCATTTGTTGCTTGCCCATAAAATATCCCCTCGCGACGGACGTGAAGGAAATGATTGGGATTAAGATCAAAACAAGCCATCTAACGTAGGGATGGTATTTATCAAACACAGGAATAAACGGAAGGATCACAGTGGCTGCTAAAAAAAGTACAGCTGAGAACACAATCGTAATCGAAATGGCATGATGAAGGATATTTCGGTGATAACGGTCTTCCCTTTCTGCAATAAATTTTGAAATCGATACAGGCAACTCAAAGCTGGCTAGTAAAACAATAAAAAATATCGATGGCAAAATAGACATATACAGTCCCAGCCCGTGTGGTCCTAACTCTCTAGCAAGAATCATATTTACAAGAACTTCAATCCCTTCCCCCAAAAAAGCAGCAGCAGCTAAAAAGAATATTCCCTTATAATAAATTCCCAATTTTTTCTCCTCCATACTAATCTCACTTTTATAAACTTATGAGACAAGTTCTTTGATTAGTAGGGGAATTTTTTTAGAGGCGCGAAAAAAAGGGCTCGCAGCCCTTTTTATACGCTTGACAATATAGTCCTTTTTCTTACCATCCATGTAAATAAGACAATAACCATCACTAATAATAATTGAGTAATTGTCGTTTCCCAGGTTGGATATAGTCCAATCCAATCAATAAACGGCAGGTGCTGCACAGTGCTAGTCGACAGCACATTTGAAATCTGCAGGGCATGAATGCTAATACCAAGAATTTTGAAGGCTAAGAAATAAATAAGAATGGTTGCAGCTTTAAAGAAAAAGCGGATAGGTATTTTTACACTGTAGTAAATAATCGCAAACCCAACGATGATTAGGACTCCGACTGCAAGTAACACACCAAAAACTAGTTGCTGCAGGCTAATATAGGGGGTCATCCCTGTATAGAAGATAATGGTTTCGGCACCTTCACGGAAAACTGACAGAAAACTAATGAAAGCAAATGAAAAAAGACTTCCTTTGGCAATCGCCTGCCCCATTTGTTGATTGATATATTTATTCCAGTTCCCGATACTTGATTTATTATGGAGCCAGGCTCCAACCGTTAACATCATCACAACTGCGACAACACCCGTTATTCCTTCAATATATTCACGACTTGACGCAGCGACAATCTTTGAGAATACTATATTTATTATGACCGCAAGAACGGCACTAGCGAGGATCCCTGCACCAACACCAGCCCAAATCCATTTTTGTTTTGCTCCCTGGCCCATTTTCTTTAGAAAGGCAAGCAATGTTGCTACGATTAATAACCCTTCCAATCCTTCACGCAGTAAAATAAGTGCCGCATCCCATAACGAGTAATCCGTTTTACTAGTTAACGGTGCTAAACGCGAATTTAATTCCTTTACAATCTCCAATGCTTTTTGATCATTCACATTCGCAGAGCTTAATAGACTAATAGCTGTTGGAATCTTAGTTTCTATTTCACTATATAGCTTACTATCTCTTGTCTGAACATCACCTTCGACCATTGGCCAAATGTTTAGTACTTCATTTAACTGCTCAGTAGCATCCTTATAGTTCTCTTTTGATATCTTCGTTTCTGCCTTACCCAATAATGCAGTAAAATCCGCCAGAGTATAATCACCTTCAAACTGTTTAGAAGTCTTCCCGGCCAAGAAATTTTCTACTTCATTTGTGAGATTTTCTACATTTGTTTCAGCCTTATCTAAATCTGCGGGATGCTGTGTAATCGCAATTCGAATGAAGGCCATGTATTTTTCAATGTTGCCATAGGTTGCAATACTCTCATCATGAACAATTTTTTCAGAGGCATTCCATTTATTAAGCAGCGTTTGGTATTGAACCTTTAAAACGTCCTGATTCCCCTCTTCAATCGATTGCTTCAAGGTAGAGATTAGTGGTACCAACTGCTTTACCTGCTCTTTTCCTTTTTCTTTATCCTGTGGATTTTGTTCTTGGTCATAGAGGACCACTGCGCTCGAAAGAGACGAGAGGCTCTTTGAAAGGGCGTCTTTTTCCACTTTTTCTTTGGCAAGTAAGCTTTGAACCTCTTTGAGCTCTAGATCAACCTTTTTAGCCTGCTTACTATTGGTGCTCTTAATCGATGTCCATTCAGTCGCAAATTGTTCCATATTGTTCGAAACTGTTGTTTGATCTCCATCTTTTGCTTTCATTAAACTATCACCGATAAGAACGAAAAGCTCATCATGATTTACCGCTGCCTTAGCAGGATGGCCCGTTTGAAAAAGAATCATAAACGATGTTAATATAATAATATACTTTAAAGTCTTAAATCCTAGCATGCATCTCTCTCCTCTTTAAAAGGAAAAACATTAGTTAAATAGTGTTTCTCCGATAAATCCACCTGATTTCGTCCCTGGTAAACAAGCAAAGATGGCACTTCCTCTGTGGGATGTATATTCATTCAGTTTATCCATTTTGGCTAGTCTAGTTTGAATTGGGATAAATTGTTTACTAGGCGTACGCTGGAAACATAAGAACAGCAGCCCTGCATCAAAGCTTCCTGTTTTCAAATCCATGCCATCCGAGTAAGAATAGGCCCTGCGCAGGATTTGCCGGGAACCATCCCCATGAGATAAGCGTGTATGCGAATCGACAGGGAGGCTGTATTCGCCTTTATCATTTTTATGTTCCATATCAAGTTTATCAAATTCATTTTTTTGCCCAAATGGTGCTCCACTATCTCGATAGCGTCCAAATGTATTTTCTTGCTCCTTTAATGTCGACCGGTCCCATACTTCAATAAACATTTGAATTCGGCGTACTACCAGGTAGCTTCCATTAACGAGCCAATCCGGTCCATCACCAGGCTGCACCCACACTTGTTTATTCATTTCTTTTTCTTTCGTTACATCCGGATTAACAGTCCCATCTTTAAAGCCAAATAGATTCCTTGGTGTTTCATT
This sequence comes from Bacillus sp. MM2020_1, assembly GCA_011250595.1. Taxonomy (GTDB): domain Bacteria; phylum Bacillota; class Bacilli; order Bacillales; family Cytobacillaceae; genus Neobacillus. Next base: position 82,119 of record JAANMP010000010.1, read on the forward strand.
TTTTGAGTCTGCTTGTTTTGTGCGCTGAAAGCCTGTTTGCGCCCAGCGCATGATTGCCTTCCCTCTTGCAATTCGAATCAGATTTCTAACTGCGTGAAAAGCTACTTGCAGATCATCAGCACAGGCTTGAATACAAAGGTCGCCTCCTGTCCATTCTTCCTCCAACGCATCAAGAGGGAATTTAGGAAGATCCACTAATTCGTTTGGTTGCTTACCGCTTAAACCAAACCTGTCCTGATTGCCTTTTATAAACAGACTAGGACCCACCCCGAATGTAATCGTTAAATTAGATGCAGATAATCCTGCTGCCTCACCAGTATCCTTTGGAGGGAGAAACTCATTGCTCGATAAATCTCCGACTGCTTTCCCTTCAGATAACAATGCGGCAGCATTCGTCCAATCCTTGAATAATTGAACTAATTCTTCTTTTTTGGAGGTGGTTACATCCAAGGAAACAAAATAAACATGGTTTTGTGTTTTCGTCGTAATCCCGCTTTGATGTTTCCCATAGAAGGGGACAATCTCATGGGCTTCCTTGGTGGTAGCTTTGCTTTCCGTGATTGAAAGCAACCCGCCTAGTCCGGAAGCACCCAGTATCACTCCCACTCCACCAGCACCGGCAGTTTTAAGGATATCTCTTCTCGAAATTTTTGCTGACGAGTTTGCAATGCTGTTTGTATTCTTCGACAATTAAGACGCCTCCGTTACTAATCCTATTTGAGAGAGGGGTTCTGCTAGTGCATCAATCGCCTGACTTAATTCTTTTACCTGGGCTTCTGATAATTCAGTATAGAGTTTATAGCCCTCACCTTTTTTATGCTGGTTCAATAGCTTATAAACATCATCAAAACGCGCTTGAATTTCTTTCGAAACGTCCTCATCTTTTTTCTTCAAAGCAGGATTTAACAGCTGATAAATCTTTTCCGCTCCCTCTACATTGGCAGCAAAATCATACAAATCTGTATGAGAATAACGATCCTCTTCTCCTGTTACTTTAGAAGTAGAAACCTCATTTAATAGGTCGACTGCCCCCGTGATTAATAATTCAGGTGTCACCTCAACTGTATCTACTTTGGCACGCAGGAGATTGACATCTTTCATCAGCTGCTCAGCGTACTGCTCATAGCCTTTTGTTGTTTTTTCAATCCAAAGGCCTTTTTCTATTCGGTGATAGCCGCCCCATTCCGCTTCCGGAACATCGCCGTCTCGTGCATCAATCTTCGGGTCAAGGTCCCCGAATACTTCCGCAATTGGTTCTGCACGCTCGTAATGCATCCGCGCTGGTCCATAAAGGGCTTTCGCTTGTTCTAATTCTCCATTTTTAACAGCAGTTGTAAAGGCGTCGGTAGCCTTAACAAACTCTTCAATTTCCCCTAGCGCATACGACCTGTAATCGGTCGTGACATCTTTTAATAACTCAGTACTAGTAGTCTGTTTATCTTTTACTTTTTCAGGTATCGAAGATTTCTCCGAAGTCGAACATCCAAATAATAGACTGCTAGATAAAATTAGAGTGCCTGACACTTTTAATAGTTTCATTTATGTAATCCTCCAGTAATTATAATAATGATAATCATTTTCATTTATATCATACCAATAATTGAGAAGGATTTTCAATTATATTTTTTAAATTTTATAAAAAAAGAAAAAAGACTCTCCGTTTTAACGGGAAAGTCTTGTGAATTTTACTTTATTAACGAATGCTTAAATGCATAAATAACAGCTTGCGTTCGGTCTTGTACATTTAGCTTGCTTAAAATATTGCTTACATGGGTTTTGACCGTTTTAAGGGCAATAAATAAATCATCGGCAATGTCTTGATTCGTTTTTCCTTCTGCCATTAAAAGTAATATTTCAATTTCACGTGTTGTAAGGTCTTCATGTGGCAGATGCGTATTCTTTTGGCGCATTTTCACCATCATTTTTCCTGTTACTTCCGGCTCCAGGACCGATTGCCCATGGTATGTAGCACGAACAGCATTGGCAATTTCACCCGCTTTAGAGGTCTTCAACATGTAGCTGGTCGCCCCCGCTTCTAGTGCAGGGTAAACCTTTTCATCGTCCAAAAAGCTTGTGACAATAATAATCTTCGCCTCAGGCCATTGTTCAATAATTTGCCGTGTCGCTTCAATCCCATCCATTTCCTTCATCACTAAATCCATGAGAATAATATCAGGACGAAGTTCGAGGGCAAGCTCTACACCCTTTTTTCCATCGTCTGCTTCACCAACCACCTCAATATCTGGCTGCGCTGATAAATAAGAAGAAACACCGATTCTCACCATTTCATGGTCATCAACAAATACAACTCTAATCATTGGCACCATCTCCATTAATCATCACCGGAACCTTCACTTCCAGCCTTGTTCCTTGATTTTTTACACTTACCACTTTTAACGTCCCGCCTACTTCAACTGCCCGCTCATGCATATTTTGCATTCCATAGGAGCCTGCTTTCATTTCATTTACATCAAAACCAATTCCGTCATCCACAATTCTTAGGATGACAAGGTCATCCCGTTTGACCATTAGGACCTCGAGCTTGCTTGCCTTCGCATGCCTTAACGTGTTAGAGATAGACTCTTGCAGGATACGGAAAAGATGATCCTCCACTCCTTTATCTAACGGAAACACCTCGGTCTTCCATTTAATATCCATCTCAACCTTTTGAGATAATTCGATTAATAACTCTTCAATTCCTTCTTGCAGTGTTTTATTTTTTAAAGCAACAGGCCGTAAATGTAAAAGAAGAGCGCGCATCTCTAACTGTGATTGGTGGATCATCTCTTCAACTAATTTCAATTGCTTTGCTTCACGATTATTTTCTAATTCAGACTGTTGCTTTGTTTCATTGATTGCTGACATCATCATTGAAGCAGCAAATAATTGCTGACTGACAGAATCATGCAGTTCACGGGCGAGTCGGTTCCGCTCCTGTTCAATTATTTCTTGAATTCTGCCTTCCAGGTCTTCCACTTTTTCAGTAGCTAACCGTTGTGAAAGTTTGGCTTGCTCAGACATTTGCTTGCCGATTTTGTCAATTCGATTGGCAATCAGTTGCATTTCCGAGATCACAGGTTTCTCCTTGACTTCCAACTGTTTTCCTTCCTCTAATAAATGCAAGGAATGTTCAACCGCTAGAAATTGTTTTCTCCAATACATCCCCGAGACTGCACCTAAAAGAATTCCAACAGCAATACTAAAGGCCGGGATAAAGATCACAAAAGGTATATTCATGAAATGTTTATTCCACAATTCCGCCCAACTGTTTAGTGGGAAAACATAGATAAAAATGGCACCGACAATGAGGGCAATGAGAAAGGAAAAGCTGACACTCCAGAAAATTTGCCGCTGGGTTGTGCTCATATCCGGCTCACCTCTAAATTTCCGACAACGAGCGAGGTGAAAATTTTCACTTTGTGCTCTGCTGTATCATAACCAGGTGTTTTTAGGTGTAACACCCGATTGAATAGTTTAGAGTCATGGTCCTCGAAAACCATTGATGAACCTACGATGCAAGAATGCTGGATACTTATATCAATATCATAAGGAACAAGGATTTGTATATTCCCGATGAGATTGCGAATAAAGATGACTGTTTCACCTTTTGGCAGCATCGTAAAGCTCAAATCAATGATCGTATCACCAATACCTGCCTGGATATTTACATCATTCCATTCATAAGGTCCCGGAGGGGTTTTTTGTTGACCAAGGACGATATTTTCAAACAACGGCTCCGTTCTAATCATTGTTTCTTCATGGATAGTTGGTTCCGTTGCAGTGAATTCAGGTGTGAGCTTCTTAGGATGCTTTTTGGCATATAAAAACTGAATAAAAAAGTGCAGTAAAATCGCAAACAATAAAAATTTAAAGGTCATCATATTTACGATACTAAGGACAAAGAAGATAATCCCGCCGATAAAGAGGATCTTCCCTGTCTTTTTCCCGGCTCTCTTCCGTCCGAGATAAATCATGCCGCCAGAGATAAAAAGAGAGAAAATAAGCCCACTATTGAAAAATAAGATTTCCATGACAAGTATAATCGCACCGAGAATGAACATCCAGCCAACATAATCATTTTTAGTATTTTTAAACAAGGCCAACCCTCCCTTATTATTTTCTGGCTTTCTTATATTTTTTCACATATTTTCAATTTATGGTCAAAAGGCGTAGAAACCTACGCCTTTTTAGCATACCATATTTGAAATTATATGGACTTGCTTTCTTCCAATTTCATTTCTTTTTCTAGCTGTGCAACACGAGCATCAATCGTATTTCGGTAGTATGAGCTATTCACTTGATGCTCTAAACGGTCAAGATAGTTTTCAATGTCCTTAAACTTTGAGTAGGATTTATCTGAATAGTTATTAGCATCAAGAACCTGATTGATTTGGTGGTTCGCACGAGTGACATTTTCACGACCCATCAGTTCCATCCTTCTTAGGTGCATATCTTTAAGCTTGTGCTTCATTTCTTCATATTTTCTTTCTAAATCTACTAGCTGACCCTTTACTTGTTCAAGCGATGAACTCAAGCGGCCGGCACGGTCTGCATATTGCTGATATTCTGTTTGAGCAAACTGATTAAGCTCTGATTCGCCTGCTTTCGAAGCAACTTCAGCTTGGTACTTTCTCTTTTCTGCTAACTGGGCAGCTTGGTGATATTCTCTTGTAAATTCATCTTTAAGTGTGTACTGGCGTTCCAATAGCTTTCTAACTTTCTCTGTCTCTTGCTCACATTGACGCAGGTATTGGTTTAATAAAGCAATCGGATTTTGTTTATCCTTTTGATCAAGCACCTCATGTAAATCTGCTGTAATCGTATTTTTAATTCGTGTAAATAAGTTTGTCATGTTTATTCTCTCCTTTTAAAATTAATAATTTTTTAATTCATTCCACTGTTTTTCAAAGTTAACAAATGGGTCAGATTCTTCCTTGACGGCCACGTACTTTTTCTCGTTCCATTTTTTATAAACGAGGTATAAAACATACGCAGCAGCTACTCCAATGATGGCCGGGGCGTTATGAATAGAAGCAATCAGGACGATAAATCCGATAATCCCCAGCCCAATTTTTTTACCTGTAGATTCAGCTTTTAAAAACATTTTGAGTATGAAATAGAGGAGCACCAGACTAACAAGTAATCCCACCATTGGACCAATAGTTGAAAGCAAGATCATCGCTGCAATTCCGCCTGCTAACAGTAAACCAAATTTTTTCATTTTGTTTTTCTCCTTTCTTTATCTTGATTTCATCTTACCTTTTTTCTTTGTTCTTCATAATTGCGCTTAAGCTTGATTTTTATATCGGTCCTAAGACGTAGAAAAGGTCAGCCCCTTAGCACGATGCTTAAGAAACTGACCCTTTTGAGCTTATTTTGAGATAAACATTTGAACCCAATAATGCCGTTTTGAACCACCCTGTGAGTAGCCCACCCCGATATAGGTAGATTTGGCACTTAAAATATTCGCCCGGTGACCGGAGCTATTCATCCAAGCTTGAACCACGGATGCTGGTGTGGTTTGCCCTGCAGCAATGTTTTCCGCGGCAGAACGATAGGAAATCCCAAAGCTTTTCATCATAGCAAACGGACTGCCGTAGGTTGGACTTGTATGACTGAAATAGTTTTTGTCTCTCATGTCATTGGCTTTATAACGAGCGACCCTTGAGAGCTCCCAATCCGGTGTTAATGCCTTCAAACCATTTTTTGCACGCTCTTGATTGGTTAACTGGATGACCTGGCTTTCGATACTCTTTACAGCATCAAAACTCGGGATGGTCACCTTTTGACCTGGATAAATCAAATTTGGATTCGTAAATTGGCGATTTGCCGAAATAATTTCGGAAATGCCAACTTGATACCTGACTGCGATTTTCCAAAGCGAGTCCCCCGGCTGAACGGTGTATATTTGCTGGGCAAAAGACACGCTTGGAATACAGAATAGTGACAATAAAAACAGAAAACTAAACCAAAAAGATTTTTTCATTTTTTCGCCTCCTCCGAATATATAATTTTGATTTCAGGCTCAAAATATACAATGGATTAAAAAATTAATTATTTGCTTTGAATTTTAATTTTTTCTGTCTTAAATCAATGCAGATTTATTGGAGGACTTAATGTGCAGGATATTTCTTGGATGACCTATATCATGTTAATTTTGGCAAGCTACCGGCTAACCCATTTAATTGTTTTTGATAAAATTACTGAATTTATCCGTAAGCCCTTTGTCAAAAAAGTAAAGGTAGAAACCGATGATGGCGTAAAAACAAAGGAAGTCCCAACATCGATGTTTGGATATTTATTAAAATGTTATTGGTGTGCAGGCGTTTGGAGTGCAGTCTTTCTTGGTGGTGCCTATCTATTATTTCCTCGCATTACATTTGTCGTTATATTAATATTCTCAATTGCAGGAGGTCAATCGATTATTGAAACCTTTGTCGGCGTGAATATTAAAAAAGTCGATTATTATTCTGAGCTGAAGAAAAAGGATTAATTCGTTTATTTGTCAAAAATAATCCCTCTTTTGCATATACCTTTAGAAAGCATCCGACCTAATTAGGTCTTAAGCTAAAAGGGGGATTTATATAATGGCAGCTATTTGGTGGATTACAACCATCGGTTTTGTCCTTTGCCTTGGTTTTGTAGGAGGAACCTTCTTTCATTTCCTAAGGAACGCCCTTGATTCTGAGGATGCCAAAAGAGTCGATAAAATAGAGCCCGATAAATAAACCTTTGGAACCCTGACGTGGCAGGGTTCTTTTTTATTCTTTGAAAAGATTTTTCCTCTTTCACATTATTTTTTCACTTTAGGAAAAATTAAACATAATCACATTAATAATATGGAGGGTAATGATGAATTCAACTGATAATATGCAAAAGTTTCCCAAAACGTATTGGCGTGAAATAGAATTACCTACTTTTAATCAATTAACAGAAGATATTTCCGTAGATGTTGCGATTGTTGGTGCCGGGATTACTGGAATTACCGCTGCTTATTTGCTGTCAAAGGAAGGCTTAAAAGTCGCCCTCTTAGAAGCAGGCAGTGTCTTGAATGGCACTACCGGCCACACAACCGCGAAATTAACAGCACAGCATGACATTATTTATGATGAATTAATCAATCACTTTGGAACAGAAAAAGCACGGCTTTATTATGAATCACATATGAATGCCATTCGGTTCGTCGAAAACAGTGTGGCGGAAAAGGGAATTGCATGTGATTTCAGCAAGCAAGATGCCTTTGTTTTTACAACGACGGATGAGAATGTCGAAAAGCTTAAAACGGAATGGGAAGCCTATAAAAGTCTTGAAATTGAAGGAGGCTTAAAAGATACGATTCCCTTTAAGATTCCTGCCAAAGGCGCTCTCATCATGCACAATCAAGCCCAGTATCATCCACTAAAATTTCTTAAAGCCATTCTAGAAGACGCGGTGAAAGCGGGCTGTATCGTTTATGAGAATACAGTCGCTTCAGACATTGAGGACGATGATACCGAACCAAAAGTGGTTACGAAGTCAGGGCAAAGGGTCACATGCAAGCAAGTAATCATTGCCTCCCATTTCCCTTTTTATGATAAACCCGGGCTTTATTTTGCGAGAATGTATGCGAGCAGGTCTTATGCGATCGGAATTAAAACAGATAAAGACTACCCTGGAGGTATGTATATCAGTGCTGATACCCCTCCCCGCTCCATTCGTTATACACCGCTTGATGGTGAAAAAGAAAAGATCTTGATTATCGGCGGTGAAAATCATAAAACCGGGCAGGGTGTGAACACGCTGGAGCATTATGAAGCACTCCAAGCGTTTGCTGAAGAGGTTTTTGGGATTAAGGAGTACGATTACCGCTGGTCTGCCCAGGATATGGTTACATTAGACAAACTCCCATATATTGGACATTACACGGAAGGTCGTGAGAATATTTTTGTGGCCACGGGTTACAAAAAATGGGGGATGACAACAGGGATACTCGCGGGTCACTTGTTAACCGATTATATTATGAAGCGGGACAACCCCTACATGGAGCTCTATACACCGTCAAGGTTCCAAGCTGATCCTGACTTAAAGAGTGTCATGACAACCAATGCAGACGTGGCTAAACATCTAATTAAGGGCAAGCTTGAGTATACAGATAGGTCCCCAGATGATTTACAGGTGGGCGAAGGCTCCGTTGTCATATACAACGGGAAAAGAGCAGGCGCCTATAAGGATGAGAACGGTAAACTTTATGTTGTCGACACCACCTGCACCCATCTTGGCTGTGAATGTGAATGGAATCATGCTGAAAAATCATGGGATTGCCCTTGCCATGGGTCGCGTTATGCATATTCAGGCGATGTGATTGAGGGTCCTACGAATAAAGCACTTACATTGCTTGCAGAAGAGTGATCTGTGATCTTGATAACATTCAAAAGCGCCTCCTTACTCAAGAAGGAGGCGCGCTTTGTTACTTACTATTCGGACGGTTATGTTTTAAAGGTTCACCGGTTGTAAATTCAACCAGTTCTTCGCTATCTCTCATTGGCTTTTTACGATTATTATTTCGCTGAGCATTTTGATTACCTAGCTTCTGTCTTCCCATACCATCAGCTCCTTTTTGAGAAATACATTGATAGTATGAGTGAAAATAATTAGTCTTATTCTTTTTGGAGGATAGGCACCTTTTTTCCAACTTCTATCATCGATTTCCTCGGCTCTTCGGTAAGATAAAGCCCCTTTATGTTACCCTACCATCGATTTCCTCGGCCCTTCGGTAAGATAAAGCCCCTTTATGTTACCCTGCCACCGATTTCCTCGGCCCTTCGGTAAGATAAAGCCCCTTTATGTTACCCTACCATCGATTTCCTCGGCTCTTCGGTAAGATAAAGCCCCTTTATGTTACCCTGCCACCGATTTCCTCGGCCCTTCGGTAAGATAAAGCCCCTTTATGTTACCCTGCCATCGATTTCCTCGGCTCTTCGGTAAGATAAAGCCCCTTCTCCCGGGAATGAAAGTCAAAAAGCCATATCGTTGTGCGATATGGCCTTTTCCCTTAATAAATCCTAAACCCTAACATTATCTCCGTAATTTCTGATCCCTTTGTCCTTCTTCTGCAATCAGACCTTTGTAAAACACTCTTTTATGCAAAGGAACATTTAACTCACGGCAGTATTGTTTCAGCTCTCTTTCTTCCCTCTCAGTAACAAGCGAGATTACAACCCCATTTGCACCCATTCTTCCTGTTCTTCCCGCTCTGTGCACATATTGCGATATATCCTTTGGAGAATCGATATGGACCACATGGGTAACCCCTTGAATATCAAGTCCTCTTGCCGCCACATCAGTAGCAATTAGCATATTCATTTTTCCATCACGAAACGTCTTTAATGCAGCCTGCCGTTCGAGCTTTTTCATGTCGCTATGGAGAATTCCAATCGATAGATCTTTAAAATGTAATTTTTCCTTGAATATCTCAATTTCGCCAATATCATTAATAAACGCAAGTGATTTACTATTTTCTAAGCGAGTAATTTTTTCGAGGAGTTTAATTTTATCTCTTGGCTCACATAGAAAATAAACATGTTCCACTTCTCCGGAAGAAGCAAGTTCATCCTTTTCGATGCGAAGAACTTCCGGGTCCTTCGTCATTTCCTTAGCCAATTTTTCCGTTGCCGGTTTCATGGTAGCAGAAAACAAAACAACTTGGCGGTCATTCATGGTAGATTTTACAATATTTTGCACAGTATTCAGATGCTCGTGAATGAGTAGCTGGTCTCCCTCATCGAGAACAACCAATTTTACTTCATGCATTTTTACTTTTTTCTGTTTGATCAGTTCAAATAAACGGCCGGGTGTTGCAAAAATAACATGTGGGCGCTTTTTTAATTTTTCAAGCTGGCGCTTTATGTTGGCCCCGCCAATAATTGAAGTGCCTCTGACTCCACTGCCTTCAGACCATTTTTGGAATTCTTGATAGACCTGCATGACCAGCTCTTGGGAAGAGGCTAACACAACAGCTTGCAGGGATTGTAAACTAGGGTCGATTTTATTTAATAATGGCAGTAAATAAGCTAGCGTTTTACCGGTACCTGTCGGTGACTCGGCAATTAAACTCTTGCCTTCAAGGATCATTGGAATGGCAGCCTCTTGAATGGAAGTCGGTTGTTGAAACCCCGATTTATTCCAAGCCTCCTGCAAGAAGGGATTTAAGGTATTTAACATATTGAACTCCTTTAATTAAAAATCATTTTACTTATTATTTGTCTTTCCATATCGTATTGATACTAACTGAATTACCTTGGAGTGTCTAGTTAGAATGAGGGTCAAAGTCATGATGCTGTATTAAAATAGAGGACAATCCAAACCATATGATAGACCAGGACGGAGAGATAAAGAACACATGCAGAAACCAAAAGAGTCTTAATCCACCCTTTTAATGGACGCAGGTAAAACAAACCAAGCAACAGAAGAGGCAGAAAGATTTTTATGATGTAAAAATAGGACCAGCTTTTTTCAATAACAAGCTTCATCACGGGATTTCCCTCTTCTACAATACCCGAAACAATCCCAAAATGGGTCAAAACGGCATCCAGCAATCCAGCCAAAAGCAGGAATAGACAGAGTCTCATCACTTCACCTCAAATGAATTAATTCAATAGTTACCATTATTTCTAGGAATACCTATGCTAATACTTATGGAATTCTTCATTCGTTCCAAAAAACGAACAGCCGAAGAATATAAAAGAGCTGCAAATACTGGCAGCTCATGTTTCTTCAAAATAACTAATTAACATATTTACCACTTTCAGGCCGGCCAATTTCCTCAAAGTGATCCACCAAATATGCTAGGTTCTCGGCTAGTTCAGCGCCGCTCATTGGAAGCCCATGCCCTGTCACCGCAGTTCCAGGCTTGAGTGCCTCTAACTTTTTCACGGATTCAAAAGCAGCATTCCAGTCAGTCGTGTAATATTTTGGCGGACCGCTTATCTCTTGTGTTTGCGTTATAACTTTATAAAGCGATTCTTGTTTTACCGTAACAAATGCATCCCCGGCAATCAGAGCCCGGTCCTGTTCTCGGAATAAGGAGATATGTCCGGGGGTATGGCCCGGTGTATGTAGCCACTTCCAGCCAGGCATATTTGGAACCGTTCCATCCTCAGGCAGCACATGAACATGGGCACTAATATCAATCCCATGATTAGGGAACAGCGGCGACAACTTCGCGACCAATCCACTAGCAACATTCGGGTCACCTGGCGGATAATCGCGCTTCCCTGTTAAATAGGGAAGTTCCAGCTCATGTGCATATACTGGAATATTCCACTCCTCTAACAATTCAGCCACTGAGCCGACATGGTCAAAATGCCCATGCGTTAACACAATCGCTTTAGGCATGACCCCCTCGCCAAATCGTTCTTCCACCATATCCCTTATTTCTAATGCGGATTTCGGCATGCCCGTATCAATTAGCACAAATTCCTCCGACTCGTTCGGATTGCCTATGAGGACCAGGTTCACTATTTGGTCGGTGTAACAATAAATATCCGGTAAGACCGCTATACCAACCCCACTGCCCATCGAGGTCATTGGCAGAAATGTATCGTCAAATTTGCTATCCTGATTACGCTCCAAAAATATCCCTCCCTTTTAGCTTATTATTTAACTGAAAGGGGAATTTATTACACCTGCCCATCGCAGGTTCGTTTTTAAAGCAGGATATATAATATTATAACGAATCGTTCGTTCTTAATAAAGATTTTTATTTCCAAAAAAAAACTGCCCTAATTGAGCAGTACATTAATCAAAAGTTCTAAGAGTCATTTTATAAAGGTTCCGATTGATTTCCTCCGATTGAATAAGACTCTCGTTAAAGTTTATTTTAATTTTCCCACTACCTGATAGAATCTTTACTTTTTCAATCCCATTAGTTCTTTGCATCTCTCGTTTAATCTTCCCAATGCACCCTGAGCAGGCCACCTCATTTAATGCTAATTCAATCATACTCATTAGAGCAGAACCCCTTTCATTTTAGAAATGATTTTTCTACAAATAACTTTCCAAATACAATACATTGTTCTATTTCTGCAGTAGTGGGTACGAGATCAATCTTTAAACCATCAAGAACAACATCCGCACCCAATTCCACTAATTTTTCAGTTAAAATTTCAACGGCCCTGCCCCAATGCTCATACGAAGAGTCACATGAGCCGAATGCGGCAGCCACTTTTCCTGTTAAATTTAATGAATCCATTTCATGATAAAAATCGAGAAACTCATCTGGAAGATCGCCATCTCCCCAAGTGTAGGCTCCTAAAAGAATGGCATCATAGTTCCGAAGATCCTCCACCTCTATTTCTAAAATATCTTTTATAACCACAGTTAAACCCGCTTCTTCAATACCTTTTCCTATATGACAAGCAATTTCTTCTGTATTTCCCGTCATACTTGCATAGACAATTAAACAAGCTGCATTCATGATTCAATCACCTCTTGTTTTTCTTTTATTATATTGGGAATCATTCTCATTCACATTGATCTACATCAAGAAATGCATATTGATGAAAATCACTACAAAGATTGATCAAAGCAGATACTATAAAGTCATAAGAAATGTGGAGGAGTGACTTAATCATGTGTTGTGACCATTGCTGCGCTCATGAAACATCATGTATTGCTACGGTACCGGTTTTTAAAGGGATGGATGAAGCAGATCTGCAACAATTACAAAAGGTGACCAGAAGCGGGAGTTTCGTTAAGGGAGAATTTATTTTTCGGGATGGAGAACGTTCGGAGACATTATTCGTTGTCAATAAAGGGCTTATCAAGTTAACAAAAATGTCCTCCGAGGGGAAAGAGCAAATTGTCAGATTACTGTTTCCCGGTGATTTCTTCGGCTTATTTTCATTATTAAAACAGGAAAATCACTATATGAATGCAGAAGCCGTCGGATCCTCAACGGTTATTTGTTATATCGAGAAAAAGGATTTTTTGAATATAATGGAAAAAAATGCAGGATTGTCCTATCGATTCTTATTAGCTGTAAACGATCGGCTTTATGAGGCAGATGAGTCTGTTGGTTTTTTAAGTTTAATGGAGGTGGAACAGCGGCTGGCAAGGGCACTTATCCTCTTTCATGATAAAATGAACGCCAAGAACGGGGTATTTACTCTGCCAATCACAAAAAAGGATTTAGCCAGTTATATTGGAACAACTCCAGAATCGGTAAGCAGAAAACTACTATCGTTCGTTTCGCAAAAATTGATTAGCATGAACGGTCGCCGACAAATACAGATTCTAGAGGTGGGCCAACTAAAAAAAATAGCAGGGATTAGTTAATTTCCTCGAGCTTTATTGCCATTAATCTAAAATGCATGGACTCCATTTCATTGACAATTACATTCATTCCAAACGATTGTAAACTGGCAATAAGCGGCTCCCCGCGATGTGGCAAGTGAATTTCAAATATAGTTCCTACTGGTGCAGCCTTTATAAAATTCATTATTTCTCGGCGTGGATGTTCACCTTTTGCAATTCGCTCCCGGATATCCATGACTGCTTTTTTATCAACGATTTCAAACATTATTCCCGTCCCCTTTTATTAAGAATTTCAGATTATGATTAGTTTATCACCCTAGGATTCTAATGAAATTGATTTATATCAAGTTTAGATTGGGCTATTCATATCGCATTACACTGAAGGTCCTACATTTTGGCTTACATCAGGACCATTTTCAAGAAAATCATAATTTCGAAAGCTTTGTGAACATTGCCTTCAATTTGATATCCCCTTAAGGAAACGGTGATAGAATGACAACAGGAAGATTTCATTATAGTGGAGTTGGTAATGATGTTTAATAAGATTTCTCTTATCGCATCACTGTTGTTTTTTTTATTAGGAACGAATGTCTTTGCCGATTCTCAATCAGAGGTATCTTCTCCTCAAAATAATCCAGGATTAAGCCAAACAACTCAAATAGTTACCTTAAATTCAGATAGTCATAAAATTGTAGCAGCAAATAAAAAGGCCACAACACAAATGGAGCATGCCGCATCCACTCTTATTCAAGAAAAGGATGATCAGCCCTCCTGGAAGAATTACGTTATTCCTGTTTTAGTTGGCTTATTTTTTATCTTTGGACTTGGGAGTTATTGGTTGGTTATTCGCAGGAAACATAATAAAAACGAAGAAGCGTGAATCGCGTTTAAGATTCACGCTTCTGTTTTAATCCATTATCATTATCCATAATCCATTTTGGTGCCTGACACCAAATCTACTACTTACGTAGAACTGCGCGAACGGGGCTGCCATCTCCTTCGACTAGTGGGAGTGGCAGGGCAATGAGTTCGTAATCACCAGGTTCGATTTCGTTGAGGAACAGTGATTCTAGGATATGAATGCCATGTTCATTTAAGCTATGATGGGCAGGCAGCTCTTTGCTGTCAATTGGATCGACGGATGGAACATCCAAGCCTATCAGTTTAATCCCTTTGCTTTCTAAAAAAGGGGCTAAATTTGGCTCAATATGTGGAATCCTTTCAGGGAATTCATTGGGATTTTCCCACGCAAGGGTTCTAAATAACACCCGTTTACAGCCATCAAGATCTACCGCTATTAAATCAGCCACTCCAATGCTTTCTTTTCCAATCACATTTATCACTTTGGCAGGACCGATGTAAAGATTAAGGTCCAGATCAATGATTTTTTTCCCTTCATTATCAAAATGAAACGGCGCATCCACATGTGTTCCCGTATGGGTACTTAATTCGAGACTGCCCACATTAACGGAGCCGCTTTCCTCCATTGGCCACGAGACCTTATATTGAAAGGCAGTATCACCCGGCCAAACGGGCATTCCGTTAATTAACTTTCTAGAAACATCAAAAATCTTCATTATAATTCACTCCCTAGACTTTATTCCAACGGTTGTTACCATTATTTCATATCTTTGTAGCCTTTTTCATTAGATTCCATTAAAAAAGACAGGACTAATTCCTGCCACCTCAATGAAACGAATTCCAAAATTCGCTGTTCGTATTAATGATATCTGTTAGGTCATCAAACGGGATGGTAAATGTAGGAAAACCTGCAGCAAATGCTGCGATTTCATATGGATTAAAGTAGATATTAAGTCCTGCCTCACTAATAAAAAATGGTTGATCCTCCTTTATGCCATGGTATTCATCAGGAAATAGGTAAGAAGCATATTTCTCATTATTTTTAATTTGATCGCCAATCCTATCGCTGATTATTTTTACAAAAGGGCTTCCAGACTTAAAAAGGTCTTTTAATTGATACATGGATCCCGTCTTCAGGTTAATATGAGCATATCTTTCCATCGGCATTCCGTGTGCCGCACAAAACGGGTAGTCGTACCCCGTAATTTTAATGACCAGTAAATTTTTCTTGTAAAAAGGAATATCATAATCACCTGTATAATTCGATTCCAACTGTGCGTGTGCGGGAACGGGTTTTACACCCGCTAGTTCTTTTAAAGCTCGATTTACACGTTCAGGATTTTCCATTCCATTAATCTGTGGATAGTAGACTAAATAATCCTTATTCGGTTTGTATTTATTCTCAACCACAGAATATTGGTTATTTAGGGGCAATATAGTTGCTTGCTTCCAAAGTAGCTCTCCCGTTCGATTAAAATAGAGGAGGCGGTCGTCAATATGACCCTTAATTAGTGTTTTCTCAAAGCTAAGCCAGCCGCTGCCACTGACCATCGGCAGATGTTCATTTCTCTTTCCATGTTTGTCGATAAAGTAAGTATGCTGATCATCGGAGACAGAGGCAAGACCGTCCTGAAATTTATTAATCACAGTAAAAATAAAACCAGTGAGGATTTGACCTCCTGAATCTGCTAAGGCGTAAATGGACCTCATACAAGGCTGTTTCGGATTGATCTCCTTTCCGATGGCAAAGCGTCCCTCGTCAAGATATAAGATTTGATTATAGTTTGGCTTAATCACAAAATGGCCCGTTCGATCAATCACACCATAACGGTCGTTATTATTCTCTGACAAACTGACAATCGACCGCCCATCAATAAATGCCTCCCCATTTGAAAATTGCGGTTCTATGACTATTTTTCCCTGCTCATCGATATATCCAATCTTTCCTTCATTACTTTTCTTAAATGGGAGCAGACCTTCACCATAATTCCCTACATATGGAAAAGAGTACGTTTGAATAACCGTCCCGGTCAGGTTAATTAATTGGAACCTGCCTTCTTTTGTTTTTACAACCGCTTTCCCCTGGACAAAATCACTGGCAGTTTCATAGATTATCGGAATAACTTCTTTCCCGCGTTTATTCAAATAACCATATAAATACTGTCCATGCTCATCTATTTCGACTGCTCGGACACGTCCTTCCTTATACTCTCCAACAATTATCGAATACGTCTTTTCCGTGATTTCTTTGCCACTCTCATCTATTACCTTAAATCCTCGAAGGTCGTTGACAACGGCCCGTCCTTCGGAAAAAGGATCAATCGTGTCGTATTTAGGTTTTACTATAAAATACCCTTTGTCATTGATCACTCCTGATTTATCCATTAAACCTACAATAGCTAAACCATTTTCTTGAAAATCCTCGGCACGATCGAAGATTTCAGGAAGAACCATTTTCCCTTTTGCATCCATATAGCCCCACTTGTTTCCTCCTATTACCTTCCTCACAATAGGGAAAAGATAAACGGCCCTTGTCTCTCTAAAATCGTTAAGCGCTTGGACTGCCCTTTTCTTCATTCTTGGAGGAATTGGATAATAATAAATTAATTGACCATTGTAATTTTTTAGCACAAATAAATAGGGCTTTGTGTTAAGACGATACACCCCAAAGATTTCAAGTAATCCATCACCATCAATATCCATAAATTGAAGGATGGCTTGTTGATCTCGATATTCCAGTTCTGCTCCAATTGGGAGGTATGGCAATATCCAATTTATTAATTCTCTGTTCGTTCCAAACATCATAACTCACCCATTTTAGTTTTCTATATTTATATGATAAATTGTGGGCTATGTGTTTAAAGAAGAATTAAAGTCCAAATTTCTGAATCCTTTTGTAAAAAGTACTTCTTGGGATATCAAGTAATTTGGCAGCGGCTGTAACATTTCCTTTGGTCTTTTGCAATGCATCAAGCATTAGATCTCTTTGAATTTTTTCACGGGCTTTCAGTTTTCTTTCCGGACCATCAATTGGAACCTGTTCAGTAGACTTTGATTGTTCCTGTATAACCTCAAAATAATCTATTAATGTATCTTGGTTTGCCAATCCACTCGAGAACATAATATGTAACCTTTCTAATACATTCAGTAATTCTCTGACATTGCCCAACCATTCATAGTTACTTAATTTATGTAAAAATCGGTTCGTATCCGGCAGATTCCAGTTATGCTTTTGGCAAAAATATCGAACAAGATACGGGATATCCTCTTTCCTTCTCCGCAATGCAGGCACTTCAACGGGGTAGACATTGAGGCGATAATATAAGTCCTGACGAAATGTTCCTTCATCAATAAGCTCATTCATATCACGGTGAGTAGCGGTAATGATACGAATGTCTAATGGAATTTCCTTCGACCCGCCAATTGGAACAACCTTCCTTTCCTGAAGCAGGCGCAATAACGCTACCTGCATTGCCTCCGGTATTTCTCCTATCTCATCAAGAAAAATGGTTCCCTTATGGGCAAGTTCAAATTTCCCTTTATTTCCTTGGCGCTTCGCTCCTGTAAAGGCACCTTCCACATAGCCAAAAAGCTCACTGCTCATTAAATCTTTAGGAATGGCCCCGCAGTTTAATGAAATAAAAGGCCCATTTTTGCGAAGGCTGTTGTCATGGATAGCTCGTGCAATCAGTTCTTTTCCTGTTCCCGTTTCACCCGTGATAAAAACAGTCGCATCCGTGGAAGCAACTAACTCTACTTGTTTTAAAGTATTTTGAAATACCTCACTTGTTCCTCGTACTCCTTTAAATAAAAATGATTGTGAAGGGGTTGCAGCAGCAAACAACGAGTGTTGATTATAGCTCACCACTTCTGACAAAAATACAGATATCCCCAATATACTATTATCTTCTTTTGAAAGGATTGGTTTTTCTATATCAATTTGATAACCCTTTTTTAAAAAATCACGAAGTTCCATGCCATTTGCGTGGGGATGTTTTTCCCTGACTGCTTTGCTAACGGAAATAATTCTTTGCCCATGGTCACATACCACAAATGGGCGATGGCGATATGTATCTACTAATTCAACTGCGTGTTGGACAAGATTGATTTCATTTCTCCTATAGACCCTGCTAATATCGCGTTCAATTGCATAGGCAATCGATGTGACCATGCCTATCATAAAAGGATGCGAACGTTCAACAGGGCATGAAACATCAATAACCCCCATTAAATTTCCTTTTTCATTTAGAATGGGAGTGGCCGTGCAGCTCCATTGGTGGGAAGCGACCGAGTAATGTTCTGCACCATTGATGATGACTGATTCTGCCGTCTTTAATGCAGTCCCAATCGCATTTGTTCCAACCTCATTCTCTGTCCAGCAAACACCCTCAATAAAATTGATATTCCGTGCATCCTTGAGAGTTTGTTCATTGCCGGTTAAAGACAGGACATATCCATCCGGGTCTACTAAAAGTGCCATCATTCCAGATTCAATAATTGCCTGGTTCATCCTACTTAAATGGGGTAGTGCCGTTTCCATCAGAAGTGAATGCTTGTCCTTTTGAAAAGAGAGTAGATCACTAGTTAATACACGGAGTCCTTTATTTAGGTAGGGATTTACTTTATCATTCTTACAACGGTACCATGATTCAATAATTCGTTTGTTCAAACGTGCCGGGTCGAGCACTCCTTCTTTAATAAACCTTTTCCATGTATCTAAATAAAATGTAGTTGTAGTCACTCGGAATCCTCCTCTAACCATTTGTTCATGAATTTCCAAATTGATTTGAGATAGACTTCTTGTTGTTTCCAGCGGAGAGCGTTATGTACGTGGATATTGAATGGATTTTCCCTGAGGATAATGCCCATCTATAATTATATTAGATTATGTTTACGCTTTCAATCAGCATCGAATATTTATTAGAAGATTCAAAATTAAAAAAGCTTCGCGGATGGTTCCGCGCAGCTTCAATTTCCTTTTATGATTGTATTTTTATCAAATAATAGGCTTTTATTTAACAGACATGCCGTCCTTAAACATGAACGGCATGTCCTACAGCACTTAGCATCGCTTCATGAAGCGCTTCAGATAAAGTAGGATGAGCGGCAATTAAATCCACCATTAAATCTGTTGTTAATTCGGCTTGCAGCATGACCGTACCTTGGCCAATTAACTCCGTAGCATGCGGACCCACAATTGAAATACCTAGGATTTCACCAAACTCTGGTTCTATTGTTACCTTTACTTTGCCTATTTGTTCATTTGTAATTAGCGCCTTCCCGTTGGCGGAAAATGGAAATTCCCCGACCCTTATATCCCCATATTGCTCGCGCGCTTGTTTTTCCGTTAATCCAACACTTGCGATCTCAGGCGATGTATAAATGCAGCGCGGAACAGCACGATAATTCACTTGTGTTTCTAACCCACAGGCATTAAGTGCAGCAACTTTTCCTTCATGAAAAGCAACATGGGCTAACTGGATACCGCCTATAATATCACCACAGGCATAGATATTTGGTATATTTGTTTGCATTTGCTCATCGATATGAATCCCTTGCCGGGAATACTGAACTCCAATATTCCCTAAACCTAACGCTTGAATTCTTGGCCTCCTGCCAATGGAAACTAGGACGAATTCAGCCTCCACTTCATGAATGGCCCCATCGTTCTCTAAAATGGCTTTCTTTTGAACGGCATTCAAATCGATAACCGTAGTGGAAGTATGAATCTTCACTTGGTCCTTCTTCAACTGCTTATGTAGGATCGATGCAATATCAACATCTTCACCCGGGAGCAGCTGCTCAGCCATCTCAACTATCGTCACTTTTGTTCCGAGCCTGCTAAAAATACTAGCAAACTCACAGCCTATTACACCTCCGCCAATAATCATCAGCGAGGATGGGATCTTCGTAAGCGACATCGCTTGACTGCTGTCGATGATCCACTCCTTATTAAACGGAGCAAATGGCAATGAGACTGGTTCTGAGCCTGAAGCTATGATAATTTTGTCTGAAGCCAATTCTTCTTGTTTGTCTTCGGAATCAATGCGTAAAACCCGGCTTGATAAAAATGAGGCCGTACCATGTATTACCTTAATTCTATTTTTCTTCATTAAATATTGGATTCCTTGAACAAGGCTTGAGACAACGGCATTTTTACGCTGCTGGACTGTGTCCCAGTCAACTTCGATTTGATTAGATTCTATCCGAATTCCAAACTTATTAGCTTGTTTAACAAGACTATAAACGCCTGCACTTTCTAGTAATGATTTAGTAGGCATACAGCCTTCGTTTAAACAAGTCCCTCCCAATGGCCCTTTGTCAATCAGCGTTACTTGCTGACCATGCCGGGCTGCAGTAATTGCCGCTACATACCCGGCAGGTCCACCACCTATAATTGCGATTGATGCCAATTATCTCACTTCTTTCTATATTAGCATGGTAATAGGCTCTTCTAAGTACTTTCTCACAGTTTGTAAAAATCCAGCCGCCGGAGCTCCATCAAGGACTCGATGGTCAAAAGTCAGACTAAGTGGTAGGATACTTCTTCTTTCTAACTTTTCACCTTTATAGACTGGGATATCATTAACTGCACCCACTCCAAGAATCCCTGTTTCAGGTGAATTTAAGATAGGTGTAAAATGATCAATACCGTAAGCGCCAAGATTACTGATTGTAAAAGTGGAACCTAGCATTTCTTCATTCGAAATCTGTCCTTGCCTAGCGCGCACAGCACAATCTTTAATATTTCCGGAAAGTTCGATTAAAGAACACTTATCCGCATCTCTTATTACCGGAACGACTAAACCTTTCTCCAGGGCGACCGCCATCCCAAGGTGGACGGATTTATGCAGATGAATTTTACCATCTAGATATGCACTATTCATTTGCCCATGCTCCTGAAGGGAGAGTACCACTGCACGAGCAATAAAATCAGTCACTGTTAATTTGTTCTGATAACGACTTTGTACGGTTTCAGCTGTTTGCTTTTGTAACGTAATTAAATCTGTTACATCCACCTTCATATTCATTGTCAGCTGGGCGCTATTTCGAAGACTATTATACATTCGTTCTGCAATCACTTTACGTATTCCACTTACAGGAATCTGCTTAGACTCTATAATTGGCTGCGCTTGAACCACAATATTTACTGGCTCCGGCCTAGGGGGAGTAACGAGTTCCCGAGAATTCTTTATTGCCTCCTGAACATCTTCTTTTGTAATTCTTCCTCCAGGACCCGTTCCTGAGATCTTCTCAATATCCAGTTTTGCCGCTTCTGCCATTTTCTTGGCAACCGGAGAGATTTTGACTCTACCCGGTAGGGTTTTGGTGGTTACACTTGACTCTGATTGTGGTATTGGAATTGCTTTGTTTTCTTTTACAGGCTCTGAAATTTCTTCAACAATGGTGGCATCAACATTTTCCCCCGGGGTTCCGATATAACAGATGACTGTACCGGGTGGGACACCTTCACCCTCTGGTACGGTAATTTTTAAGACGGTTCCATCGGATGGGGACTCAACATCTATTTCAATTTTTTCAGAATTGACACTGGCAATCGGTTCTCCCTTGCCAACGCTATCACCAACTTCCTTATTCCAAATAGAAACAGTACCTTCCTTCATTGCCATTCCCAATTTTGGCATAACTACTTCTACTGCCATGAATATCTCTCCCTCCGTCTTTCTTCCTTATACTTCAAGGGCTGCTGCTTCACCTAATAGCTCTAGTGTTACTTCAATAACCTTTTCAGGAGTTGGTAGATAGATATCCTCCAAAGCAGGTGAGAATGGCACAGGCGTGTGTGGTGCAGTGATTCGTTTAATTGGTGCATCCAGGGTGTCAAAGCCTTTGTCTGCTACAAGTGCTGCAATATCGGTGGCGATACTGCATCTTGGATTTGCTTCATCTATTACAATTAGTCGATTTGTTTTTGCAACAGATTCAAGAATGGTATCTTCATCCAGAGGAGATAAGCTTCGAGGATCGACGATTTCTACTTCAATCCCTTTTGCCGCAAGCTTTTCAGCAGCTTGTAGTGCTGTATGAACCTGTTTTCCAATCGCAACAATAGTCAGGTCAGAGCCTACCCGCTTAATATCGGCCTTACCCAATGGGATGGTGTAGTATTCTTCAGGGACATCTCCAACCATATTGTAAAGTGTCTTATCCTCAAAGAAGACAACGGGATCATTATCTTCTATTGCTGCAAGCAGTAGTCCTTTTGCTTCATATGGGGTAGACGGAACGACCACTTTCAATCCCGGAATTGCAGTAAATAGAGCATAAAGGCTCTGTGAGTGTTGGGCAGCCGCTCTGAATCCCGCTCCATGCATTGTCCGGATGGTAACAGGTACCTGTGCTTTTCCTCCGAACATATAACGGAACTTAGCTCCTTGATTTAATACTTCGTCTAAACAACTGCCAATAAAATCATTAAACATTAACTCCGCAATTGGCCTTAAACCTGTCGATGCCGCAGCCATCGCCGCTCCCATATAACCCGCTTCTGTAATCGGGGTATCTAATATACGGTCACGGCCAAACTCCTGTACCAATCCTTTCGTAACACCAAGAACTCCTCCCCAGGCATCTTCATCCTGCAAGTGGTCCACTTCAGCCCCACCGGCTACATCCTCACCCATTAAAATGACATTTTCATCTTTTCTCAATGCTAGTTTCATTGCCTCATTGATAGCTGCTGACATACTTAATTTTCTTGTCATGTTTAGTTCCTCCTTATTATTTGCTGCCCGGAATTTATCCTTATAAACTCTGAAATTATTTCAAACTACACCCTATCCTGCACACTATAGGAATGCTTGTAGAATCAGTATTCTTATTTATTTATAGGAAACATAAACATCGGTTAACAGCTCAGAGGCATCCGGAAAAGGACTTTCTTCACTAAATTTAACGGCTTGATCAACTGCTCTATCAACGGATTCTTCTAGAGATACGATAGTTTCTTCAGACAAAATCTGTTCGTTTAACAAATATTGTCTAAAGAAAATAATCGCATCTTTCTCCACTTTATGTTCAAGCTTTTCTTGTTCTGTTTTATACTTTTGCGCATCTCCCTCAAAGTGGCCATAATTCCGATATGTAACACATTCAATTAGGGTTGGCCCTTCTCCTCGGCGTGCTCTTTGTACCGCTTCTTCAGCTGCTTGATAGACTGCCAGGACATCTTTCCCATCCACCTTAATCGCAGGGATATTATATCCAACTGCACGATCGACAATTGATTTACAGCTTGAAGCGTATGTGAATGGTGTAGCCTCTGCGTAGCCATTATTTTCTGCAATGAAAACAACAGGAAGCTTCCAAATTGCTGCTAAATTCACTCCTTCATGGAATGTGCCATGGTTTTGAGCACCATCCCCAAAGAAGCAAACGCTTACATTATCAGTCTTTTTATACTTTGCTGTTAAGGCTGCCCCTGCAGCTAATGGAAAACCTCCACCAACAATTCCATTTGCACCAAGCATCCCTTTGTCGAGGTCAGCAATATGCATGGAACCGCCTTTCCCCTTGCAGAGACCTGTTACTTTTCCATATATTTCAGCCATCATTCCATTTAAATCACAGCCCTTTGCAATACAGTGACCATGGCCGCGATGGGTGCTTGTAATGCTGTCACTATCTGTTAAATGAGCGCATACTCCGACAGCAACGGCTTCCTCTCCTGCATATAAATGTACAAAACCTGGCAGGATTCCTGTTGCAAATAACTCATGGACCCTATCTTCGAACTTACGGATTTCGAGCATTTTTTGGTACATCCACCGGGCCTTTTCAATCGTTAATAATACCTCTTTGCTTTCAAATGTTTTCATCATTTCAGCCTCCTATCAAAAATTTCTTTCACATTTTTATAATGCAAGTATCGTACCAAAAAAGAATTGTGAGATTTTCACCTGTTTGCGGTCTGGACGAACAAAAAAAGAGACAAAATGAGACGAGTGTCTCGTTTTGTCTCTTTCTGAACATATCTGTTCATTATATTTATGTATTAGCTCTTACAAAACACTTTTTATATTGTATTTCTTCACAATGCTTTCAATTTTAAAGCCTGTGCTGATATCTCCCTTTACCTTGACTTTTCCTGTCAATAAAGCCACCGATCCGTTTAGTTTACCTAATAAGGATTTTTTGAAATTATCATATGACATCTGCATCGTTACTACTGGAGTAGCTTCTACTCCTTCCTTAATCGTTAATTTTCCATCATGAAAAAAGTGTTGATAGGTCCCTTCGGCTTCCCCGTGAATATCGTATTGAACAATGGATTCAAAGCCTTGAATCGGGCCGGGACTTTCATTAAATATTTCTTCGATTCTATTCATGAGGTCTGTTAAAGAATATTCATTAATTGCTTTTGTCATTTGCAAATCCTCCCTTAAAATACCAAAAATCCCATCTAGTTTCATGATACTAATACGAACCTATGTCGTACAATGAATACTTTTCGAACTTTTTGATTTTTCCTTAACTATTTCTTTTTAACCTCTCTACACAGAAAAATAGCAACTGATGTCAGCTGCTATGAATCAATTATTTTATGTTTTTTGCTTCTGGGATTAGTTGTTTCCATTCTTCATAGGAAATAATTGAATCCCAGTGACCGGTTATTTTTGCAAAAGTAATAATTACAAAAAACAATACGAAAAAGGTGACTGGAACAAACCATTTATTTACCTTTTTGCGAGCAACCGTCAAATTGAGTGTGTCTTTGACAGGGCAGGCCTCCACACAGGACATACAAGCGGAACAATTAAGGGAATTTACCTTTTCTGCTTTGTGGACCTTTAATCTTTGCGGACATACCTTTGTGCACATTTCGCAGTTTGTACAAGTATCTTCATTACGTTCGATTTTGGTAATTCTAAAAATGCTGCCCAGACCAATCAATGCACCGTATGGGCAAAGGAATCGACACCAAAAATTTCTAAAGAATAATGACAAGATGAAGATTACAATTATAAACTTCAAGGCAAAGCCGCCAAGATTTACGAACATTAGAAGCATTTTTACATCCGAAATCTTATTATATGGTTCCTCAAGAAAGCTTTTCGCTGTAAAGACATCCATTTGAACAACCATAAGTACAAAAAATAGCATTAATAAGTATTTAATAGGAGTTAATAGCCAGGTTAACCATTGTGGAATTTCAAAATTCCTTTTAAAAATCTTCCTGCCAACCCACGCAATCAATTCATTCGCAGTTCCAACAGGACAAATCCAGCTGCAAAACGATTTACGAAGGATGAGTCCCGCCCCAACGAAAAACGCGATGAGGACAAGGCCAGCTGGATGAATGACATCGAAATCACCACTCGTCAGCCAAACTTTCAAAGCGACTAGCCCGCTGATAGGCAAAAAACCTTCAACCGCAGATGGCCGTTCAACAAATGGAGTTTTTCCGAGCGTTTCAAAATGCAAATAAAATTGATAGAACTGCAGTCCAACATATAGTAAAAACAATAAAAACAAGCCCTGAACGGTATATCTGGTAATCTGGACAGGCTTACGTTTCAACTGTTTTTGATACCATGCTTTTGATTTCATTACGTTTCCTCCAATCTTACTAACTCAACTATAATGAACTAACAAATCATGGAATGTGATAAAAGTCATTGAGAATATTGAATTCATAAATAGTTCACATTACCTGTTTCAATATTGACAAATAAGCCATGGAGGAACTTAAACTCCTTTCAAAAACAGAGTAATATCAATGGATCTTCATAAAACAAGGCCAAGGGACTATATCCCCTGGCCTTGTTTTTATTTTTCTTTATCAAATATAATGTTATTTTGTTTCCTTGCCTCTTCAGTGATTCGGAGAACTATTTCACTCCAGCTTTTTAATTGCTGATATTCTTGATCATTTTTCGTTTCAATAATCCTGACTATATTCGTACATTCATAAATCATATTTTGTTCTTCAAGTTCAACACCCAAGATTTCGCGTTCTAATCCACGGTTGTCAACGAAGGTGATGTTTGAAATCGGGGCCGCGTCTTCAAGGACAAAGGTTCCCTTTTCCCCATGGATTTCACAAGATAATTCCGAATGAGATATTTTCGAACAAAGGATTGTACAAACAAACTCGTCGTACGTTAAGACAAGCGTCCCGCTTCCATCTACACCGCTGCCAAGGAGAACCGGATGGTAGGTTACTTGCTTCGGCTCCCCAAATAATCCGACCGCTAAATAGAGCGGATAGACACCTAAATCTACAAGCGCACCACCGGAATACTTAGCAGAGAAAATATTCGGTTCCTCCCCTTGTAAAAATAAATCATAGCGGGAGGAATATTTCATGTAAGGTAACATCGTGCTCCGGAGCTCTCCGACCAGATGGAGATTGTCCTTTAAGATGTTGAAATTTGGGGTATGAATATTACGAATCGCTTCAAATAAATAAACTCCATTTTCCTCCGCAGTCTGGTAGGCCTTCGCCAACTCTGCCCTAGTTGAAAAAATCGGTTTTTCACAGATGACATGTTTTTTATTTTTCAAAAATGTTAAGGTTTGTTCAAAGTGAACAGAATTGGGTGATGCTATGTATACAGCTTCTATTTCTGAACTTCTCGCCATCTCCTCGAGGTCTGTATATAAATAGGATGCATTATATGTATCAGCTAATTGTTTTGCCTTATCCTCAGTTCTAGAATAGACACTAGTTAATTGTAACTGCCCGCTAAGCTGTGCTGCTTGGATAAAGGATTCTGTAATCCATCCTGTTCCAACTGTACCAAAGTTAATCATTAAATTTCCCCTCTCATATAGATCTTCAAGAAACCATTGTAGTCTTTTTCCACTATACTTTCCAATTCCAACAACCAAAAAAATGAGTAAATATTCCTTTTCATCTGTGTTTTTCAGCTGATTTGTTGGGAACAATGGAAAAATATCAGTATTTATGTTATTTATAATGTAGGAAGAAAGATGAAAGAGGTTGAAAAGGGTGGACAATCACAATTCAAATTTTATTAAAGATATTATGATAAAAGATTTAGAATCCGGTAAGCATAGCAAAATCGTCACTCGGTTCCCGCCGGAGCCTAACGGTTATTTACATATTGGACATGCAAAATCGATCTTAATCAATTTCGGCTTAGCCGATGAGTTTAACGGACTGACCAATTTACGTTTTGATGATACCAATCCGTTAAAAGAAGATATTGAGTATGTAAACTCGATCAAAGAGGATGTAAAATGGTTAGGTTTTGAATGGGATAACTTATTATTTGCTTCCAATTATTTTGAAGAGATGTATAAACGCGCGGTTTTATTAATCAATAAAGGATTGGCATATGTTGATGACCTATCAGCAGACGAAATTCGCGAATACCGTGGAACACTTACTGCGCCTGGGAAGAATAGCCCCTATCGCGATCGCTCCATTGAAGAAAACTTAGAATTATTTGAAAAAATGAGAAGTGGAATGTACGATAACGGTCAAAAAGTCTTGCGGGCAAAGATTGATATGTCCTCACCAAATATCAATTTACGTGATCCCGTTATTTACCGTATTGCACATGCGACCCATCATAATACGGGAGATAAATGGTGCATTTATCCGATGTATGCCTTTGCTCATCCACTCGAAGATGCGATTGAAGGGGTAACCCATTCGATTTGTACGATTGAGTTTGAGGACCAACGTCCCCTTTATAATTGGATTGTTGAAAACTGCGAAATGGAGAGTGTCCCACAACAAATAGAATTTGGCCGCTTAAATGTAACCAATACAGTGATGAGCAAACGAAAGCTCAAACAGTTGGTTGACGAGGGATTTGTTGATGGCTGGGATGATCCGCGTATGCCGACGATTTCCGGAATGAGACGAAAAGGATTCACACCAGAATCGATCCGTGCGTTTGTCAGTGAAACCGGAGTTCATAAGGGTTCAGGCGCAGTTGATTCGCAAATGCTTGAACATTTTGTCCGGGAAGATTTGAAATTAAAAGCACCAAGGACGATGGGAGTCATCAACCCATTAAAGGTTGTGATTACGAATTATCCAGAAGGCCAAATTGAATTACTGGATGCGGAAGTCAATCCAGAAAATCCTGAAATGGGCTCAAGGAAAATTCCATTCTCCCGTGAAATTTATATTGAACAAGATGACTTTATGGAAGAACCACCGAAAAAGTACTTCCGTCTGTTCCCTGGCAATGAGGTCCGCCTTAAAAATGCCTATTTCATTAAATGTGAAGAAATAGTCAAAGACCCAAATGGTAATGTCGTTGAACTACGCTGTACCTATGACCCTGAAACAAAAAGCGGTACAGGTTTTACGGGAAGAAAAGTAAAGGGCACGATCCATTGGGTCGAAGCTGCCCATGCAGTTCCTGCAGAATTCAGACTATATGAACCGCTAATTTTGGATACAGCAGAAGATGCTGACAGAGTTGAAAAGTCTTTCCTTGAAAATGTTAATCCGAATTCACTCGAGGTGCTACAAGGCTTCGTGGAGCCAAACATGAAGGAAAGCAGACCACAGGAAAAATTCCAATTCTTTAGACACGGCTACTTCAACGTCGATCCAAAACATACAACAGTCGATAAACTTGTATTTAATCGGATTGTTTCCTTAAAGAGTTCATTTAAAATTTAGAAGTAAAGAACCAAGCGCAAAAATACGCTTGGTTCTTTTTTACTCAACAATGGTATTCGGTACTTCTAAGATTAGTTTGGTTCCCTGCCCCAGTGAGGAGCTTATCAAAAGTTCTCCGCCGACAGAACGAGCGCGCTCATCCATACTAAATAATCCTACACCAAGGGATTGATTATTAACATCAAACCCTCTCCCTTTATCCTCAATCATTACTCTGACAACATCATCTAGCTCTCTAATCGTGATTGTCGCTTCGGTAACTTCTGCATATTTCCGGATATTTGTTAGTGCCTCCTGAATGATTCGGTATATTGTCAGCTCAATGCTGATGTTTAAGCGACGATTTAACACACATTCAAAATATACATCAATATGATAATGATCAGAATAACGGGAAAGAAATGAGCGGATTGCTGGTACTAAACCTAGGTCATCCAGCACGGACGGCCTCAGCTCCCATGAGATTTCACGGATTTCTTCTATTAATTGGGTTGCTTCCATTTGCATCTGCTGCAAAAGTGGATGGTCCATTTCAGCTAGAAGGCGATTGATGGTAATCAAATGGCTATAAAGATTTTGACCGATGCCATCGTGTAAGTTTCGTGACAAGCGCTTCCGTTCGTCTTCCTGAACATTGATGATGGTTGTCATCATTTTTTGAAGTTCTCGTTCGACTCGCTTTCGCTCAGTAATTTCATAGCGAATCGCTAAGTATTGGTACGGTTTTCCTCTTTCATTTAAAAAAGGAACAATTGTAGTATCCATCCAATAATAGGTACCATCTTTAGCCTTGTTACAAATTTCACCCTTCCAAACTTCACCGGTTCCAATGGTTTTCCACATCTTATTAAAAAATGCCTTTGGATGGTAACTGGAATTCACAATTCGATGATCTTGTCCCAGCAGCTCTTCTCTTGAATATTTCGAGATATGACAAAATTGATCATTCACATATGTAATGATGCCCCGCGAATCTGTGATGGCAACGATAGATGATTCATCGAGTGCAAACTTTATATCTACCAATTCTTGCATTGATTTTTTTAATTCTAACTCAAGGTTTGCGATATTGTTTGCAGGCTGGTCCATTTCCTTTTCCATTAGTATCCCCCTGCGCCTTTCATAGTATCTGAGCCTTTAATATCTGTTCCAAGGCTTGAGCGGATTCTCTTACCCGCTGCTGATCCTCTTCAGAAAACGTAGTGGTTTTTCTATTCCCAATGAGCAAAACTCCTTTGGGAACAGCATTGAAAAATAATGGGACGGCATAGGTGGAAACAAGTTTTTCAGCAAGCATAATTGGATGGTCAGTTACTTTACCGATAACATCTTTTGGGAAATCTTTCATCAACATCGGACTGCCGCTTGAGATGATTTTCCCGGCAATCCCTTTTCCGAAACGGACCGTTATTCGTTTGTATTTATCATTCAAGTTACCGGTTGCATAATGCCACCTAACATCCGGGCCCACTTCATTTTGCATGGCTAGGGCAACAAAGTCACACCCAACTTTCGCCATCAGCCGGTCGCACATCAGGGTAACCGCTTGCAGTTCCTTAATCTCTTTCATCCCATGTGATTCTCCTTAGATACCATAACCTAATAAACCTTTTCTAACTGCATATTCCACTAACTCAGGTCTGGTTTTCATTTGAAGTTTTTCCATCAAGTTTCCTTTATGGGTCTCAACTGTTTTAACACTTATGACCAGCTGTTCTGCAATCTCCTTATTGGAATAACCCTTTGCAATCAATGTGAGAACTTCCTTCTCCCGGTCTGATAATAGATTGTACGTATCATTTCCATCATGTTTAACGCTGCCCAAATATTCCTCCATTAACCGTTTCGTTGCTGATGGATGAAGATAGGCATCCCCATTAGCAACAGATTCAATCGCTGACATTAGTTCATCATGTGGGGCACTTTTTAAAATGCAACCTGAAGCTCCCCCTTGAATGGATCGAAAAAGGTATTCCTCATCGTCATGCATAGTGAGAATCAAGATGTTTATTTCTGGCTTTAGCTTTTTTAATTCAGTCGTTGCGGACAATCCGTCTTTTCCATGTGGCATACTTAAATCCATAACTACCACATCAGGTTTTAACTTTAATGCCTTTTTGATTCCTTCATTACCTTCTGACGCTTCACCAATTACTTCCATTTCGGGATTTGTGTTCAACAGCATTTTCAAACCCATTCTAACTACGGCATGATCATCAACCAACAGGATCTTTATCACTCTTAACTCCCCTTTACTCCCTACTTACTAACGGAAGGGATAGCACTATCGATGTTCCTTCTCCTATTTTAGAGGAAATGTGACACTGTCCGCCAGTTAGAAGCATTCGTTCTTTCATGGCCGCAAGACCGTAAGAGGGATTTATATTGTCATGTTCATCAGGGTGGAATCCTTTGCCGAAATCATCAATAGTAATTTTCAAATCTTTCTCAGACCAGAAAAAATTAATTTTTACATTGGATGTATCTGCATACTTGGCAATATTAGTAAGGGCTTCCTGGCATACTCGAAATACCGTGATACTATTTTTTTCTGATATCCACTTTTCTTCTCCAATAGAATCTAAATCCACAAGGATCCCAAACGTAGATGTATATAACTTAATATAGCTCTTGATGGCCGGCAGTAAACCAAGTGTTGTCAGTGTAGGAGGATGCAATTCAACCGAGAGCAGCCTAATTTCTTGGATGGTCTTCTCAATCAACTGAGACATTTCACGGACATAATTTTTCATAGGCAGCTCTTTTGCACCGGATTCGATAAACTGTAAACCTGTAAAAATACTATATAAATTTTGTCCGACACCTTCGTGAAGTTCTAAGGCAATCCGCTTTATTTCTTCCTCTTGGGAATGAATAATATAAGAGCTTATTTGCTGTTTTGAATTCAATAAATCCATTCCGCACCTCCAATTATAAAAAAAGGCAGGTTCTTGTTAGAAGACCTGGACCTTTTTTACAGTATACGTTAAGCCGCTCTCCGAATCAAAAGCCGACCAATGTCCTTCCGATTGACTGACTCGACTATTTAGTGGTACAGCAAGAAAATAAAAATCATCAAAATATAAGCGAATATGGGTTTTATCTGGACAAAACTGTACCTTCTTTATGGTTTTCTTTACAATAGGGGCCTGGTCTCCACCATCCCCATCTTGAATAGCAATCGCAACCGGACCACCAACAAAAGTATTCAAGTCTTCTAATTTAATGAGTTCCACAGCTGTTACATCCTCTCTTCACCGGATAGATGAACATCTTATAGCCCTGCAAATACTCCCAAAACTTCTCGCCGGCGTTTTCCTCGATGAATTGAATCGTTTCTTCCTCCGAACTCCAGTCACTCATTCCCTTCACTTCCGCTATGACCATTTCCGCACCATCGATTGACTTTTTTTCAAGAAACCAATTCAACCGTTTTTTTGCAAAGGTATTCTTTAATAACTCATCAATTTCTGTGGAAAAATCACCAGCTTCCGGGCGGACAAAACAAAAGTCAATATAGGTCTCACTAGTCATGGACATTCACACCTTTTTTATAGATAAGGAATGCGACTGGAAATAAAATAACATTGATGACCGCAGCGATGATGGTATTTGAGTAATTTTCATAGAAATATTGATGTACCATATATTGAGTGAAAATAATATTTAACATCAACACCGCAAGTAGTAACGCAACAGGTAGATAACTACGCTTCATAACGTTTCACCCCTACTGCATATACTGCATCATTTTCAACCTTTACATAAATTTCAGGAAGCGGACGGCGCGGTGGTCCAGCAATCGGTGCACCTGTTTCCACATCGAATTTTCCGTGATGGCAAGGACACAGCATTTCACCTTCATCCTTTTTCCAAAACACAGGGCATCTTAGGTGGGTGCAGGCATTTTGGTATGCTACGTATTTAGTTTCCGATAATCTAATTAAAATCGCACTGTCATGCTCACCCGGAAAGGCAAAGTCAACGGCGTCTCCGATTGGCAGCGCTTTGACATCGGTAATTTTTTGCTTTGGATATTTTTTATCTCCCAATCCCGATAATTCTTTCGCAGCCAAGGCTCCCCAAGGAAGTGAGGAAACAGCAAATACTCCTGCCGCTCCCACTAGTGTTTTCATAAAGCCGCGACGGTCAAGCTTTCTTTCATTATTACGGTTTATATTATGTGTGTAATTATCTTCATTGAACGGGATTTTATTATTTTTATCAGTCATGCGAATCCCTCCTAAAACAATTTAGTGACGCCCTGCAGGATACCAGGAAGATTCACTTTTACATTGGTTTCGCCTTCTAAGTAAGGCATACTTGTTACCCATTTACCGTTATCAAGGTTAAATTGCTTTTGTTTGGCTTCAATTTCTTCATCTGTCAACCATTGCAAGGTATTGGACGGGCACACACTCGCACACATTGGCGGGATGCCATCCTTGGTACGGTCAATACATAGGTCGCACTTGTACATTAAATTTTGCTCTGTATCAAACTTCGGTATTCCATATGGGCAAGCAATCGTACAGTTTTGGCAGCCAATACATTTTTCAACAAGCGCCGAAAGCACCGCTCCTGTTTCGTGAATTTGGATCGCCTGCGCTGGACAGCTTCTCGCACAAGCTGGATTCACACAATGAAGGCACATAAGAGGCATGGTTTGACGGTTAACAAGCGGGTTAACGTCGTAAACATAGTTACGGTTACGTTCCTCATGCCCACCGCACTGTGTACAAGCCGCTAAACAAGAACGGCACCCTATACAGTTTTCAAGTTCAAGATATAGCCTCTTTTTCATTTACTGCACCTTCTTCATTTCTAGTTTTTCTATCTGGGCGGCACACGCTTTGAATTCCGGCATCCGTGACATCGGGTCAAGCGCGGCAATTGTTAATAGATTAATAGATTTATCGTGGCCAAAATGGTAGGGAACAAATACAGTATCTTTTCGAATCGCTTCCGTGATTTTCACTTTATATTCAGCCTCACCTCTACGGGTAAACAGGCGCACAAACTCTTCATGTTCAATGTTATATTTTGCAGCCGTATCTGGATGTACTTCTACATACGGCTCTGGGCACATGTCTCGTAAAAACTGAATCCGGCGAGTTTGATTCCCAGAAAGATAATGGTAGACGACACGTCCGGTGGTTAAGCGCAATGGATATTCTTGATCTGGCTCTTCAGCGGGTGGACGGTATGGAAGTGCACATATTTTAGCTTTCCCATCTGGATGATAGAACTTTTTATCTAAGAACATATGTGGTGTTCCTTCGTCGGCTTCATCTTTACAAGGCCAAAACACACCATCTTGTTTGTCGATTTTATCCCATGTGGCTCCGTAATAATCAGCGTAGCCACCCTTAGAAGCTAAACGGAATTCGTCTGCCACGTCTCTTGCTGTTTTCAAATGAGAGAAATATTTCCCTCTTCCAAGGTATTCTGCAAGCTCTGCTTGAATCTGCCAATCAGGCTTTGATTCACCAAGCGGCTCTTGGGCTTTATTGATTTTTATGATCCGTCCTTCTAGGTTTGTAACTGTTCCTTCATCTTCTGACCACGTAACTGTTGGAAGTATAACATCGGCAAATTCAGCTGATTCAGAAAGATAGAAGTCTGCACAAACCATGAAATCTAAACCCTTCATAGCTTTACGGACAAAGTTTAAGTTTGGTGCAGATACTGCTGGATTTGAACAAAGCAAATACATTGCTCGGATTGTTTTTTGTTCCATTAATTCAAACATTTCGTAAGCAGACACACCTGGCTGAGGCATTTCTTCTGGAGTAATTCCCCAAACCTGACATACTTCTTCAACATGCTTCGGATTCGTAAGTTTACGGTAGCCCGGAAGTAAGTCTGACTTTTGACCATGTTCACGGCCGCCTTGACCGTTTCCTTGACCAGTAAAAGTGGCAACCCCTGATTTTGGACGGCCAATTTTTCCAGTTACTAATGCCATGTTTGTGTAAGCCGATACGTTGTCGACCCCTTTATGCTGCTGCTCGATCCCGCGGGCAAACATCACAACAGCATTTGGTGCTTTTCCGTAAATTTCAGCGGCACGAATGATCTTTTCAGGTGCAACGCCAGTAATCTCACTTGTATATTCTGGTGTAAATTCCTTTACTAATTCTTTGGTTTCTTCAAAGCCATTTGTATGATTATTTACAAATTCTTCATCGGCATAGCCGTTTTGAATTAGTAAATTTAATATTCCGTTTGCAAGTGCAAGGTCTGTTCCTGGTCTTAAATCTAAGTGAACATCTGCCCTTCTGGCAATTGGTGTTTCACGAGGGTCTGCTACAATTAAGTAACCTCCCCTTTCCTGGACGGCCCACACTCGGAACATCGAAGTTGGGTGACACTCTGCTGTATTGCTTCCTGCAATAAACAAACAATCTGTTTCATGAAGATCTGTCCATGGTAATGTTGAACCGCGGTCAACACCAAAAGAACGGAGGAAGCCACCAGCTGCACTCGACATACAGAAACGGCCGTTATAGTCGATATAGCGAGTTTGCATCGCAACCCTTGCAAACTTCCCAGTTAAATAACATTTTTCATTGGTCATTGATACACCACTGAATACAGATAAACTATCTTTTCCGTACTTGCTCTGAAGTTCAGCAAACTTTTTCGCAATTAGGCTGTAAGCTTCATCCCAGGATGCTTCACGGAATCCTTCTTTTGTACCCTTTAGTGAGGCATCATCCCGGATTAATGGTTTCAAGATTCGATCATCATGGTTTGTTTGCTGGTAAGCAGTAACCCCTTTCGGACACATTTTTCCGACGGTAACTGGCCAGTCATAACGAGGCTCTACCCCGATGATTTTATTTGTTTTTGTATTCACCCGTAAATTCATCCCGCATTGCATTCCACAATAGCTGCAGTGCGTTTTAACGAGTGTTTCATTTGGATGACGTAGATTCTCTATCTCCTTGAAAAACTTATCCCTTTGCATTCTGGTTTGCCTCCTTGACTTTAACTTGATGTGTTGCGAAGCCTGAGAATCTTGAGATTCTATATTTTCTGCGACAAGGCAGGCATAGCTCTGCAAGATTAAAACCATCCTGCATGTTGAATTCCATATCATTAACACCTAATACTTGGATGACATCGTTTGACTGCTCGACAGAGACAAAATGATCTCCGCACACCTTACATTCTTTCATGTGCTGCTCACCATAGTGTTCACGGTAATTTCTAGCAAAAACACTCATTGGACGGAATGGAATATGCGCCAGCTTTCCAAATGGTAAATAGATTAATGTCACGATCACAGAAAATTGGTGAATCAGTGACATTTGCGGCTGCATCCAGCCATGAAGAACAATATTTTGGAAAGTTAATAATAGTCCTGTAATCGAAATAAATAACAATAGATAAAGAGGTAAGAAATCATACATGAATTTTTGTTCTGCTCTCGCCTGCATGTTACTTAAGCGACGGTAAAGCGCCATGCACACGCCCGCAGTCACCATAATAGCTGCGATATTTAGTGCATTATAGGAGAACCAAGCAATAATTCCTTCGGCTTTAACATGCATTACGTTCATTCCAAATAACACGATCGTATAGTATCCATTTTCTTCCATCGTAAAATACATCCAGCTGAACACGAGCGGAAAGGTCACCAAACACGCAAGGACACAGCCCCAACCGATTAGAATATGCTGTACCCATCGGTAAAGCCCACGATTTCGAATAAAATCGTAAATAGCTAAATGATTAACAGCCGTTTTCGGTGTACTTTTTCGTAATAAAAGCTTTAAGCCTTTTTTGATGATAATTTTGGTTGGTGGTCTTTCACCCCAAGCAATAAAGCGGTAGAAAAATCCTCCAATAAATACGATTGTCCCGACCATGTATCCGTATAGATTTAAGTCAATGTGCGTGAACATTCTTGTGCCAATAAACATTAAAATCGCGATTCCGACAACTGTTAGAAACATTGATTTAGCAAAATGTGAAGCAAAGGCATGATTGACCGATCTTCCTAATTTTTTATTCGTTGCAATATTTGCTTGCATCCTAAGTCCCTCCTAAAAAAATAACACCACCGTTTTTCTTACTCTAATTGTAAGAAAAATGGTGGTGTTATAAATATCAGGGAGTTCCCCTATCATGGGGGGAAAAAACCCTTAGAAATGTTATTTTAGACAAATGTCTGTCACATTTAGTTTTGGCACCTATTTTTGAGTATATTTTTTGCGCCATGAATAGATTAGAAGCATGAACCCAATTAGTATTTGCAAGGTAAATAGGATTGCATCCCAAAACGGAAGAGAGGTCGGTCCTTCAGAAAAACCAGGAAGGATTTTTTTCCATGCAAACAATAATTGTGGGATATAAAAGAATGTATATAAGCTAACAGTCAAGGCGACTCCTAAAGCGTAAAAGACTGAATATAAGTTAACAATTCTTCTTTCTCCCTCAAAGGTTACCTCTTTTATCGCTGGTCCCTTCAGAAATGAAATCTTCTCCTTTATTACCTGCTGAGCATTTTCCATCAAGTTATAGCAGCCCGATATATTTTCAATCACGTAATATAAATCTGTTTTCATATACACACAAAGTTGGTACACCATGCGGATAAAGGTATCCAATACAATAATATTCATAATGCTCAGGAACATCCCTGAGCCATTTGGTACGAAAAGTTGACTTATCAAGGCAATGGAAAGGATTACAGTATCAAAACAAATCCCAGCCATAAATAAAACATTTCGATCTTTTGATGGAAGTTTCCATACTGAAGACATATCTGTTTCTAATACGACTAGGAATAAACGGTGACCTACTTCCAATTTAGTAGGAAGGTTTTGAGCTCTCATTGCCAGAATATGGCCGAATTCATGAATTAATACTGTACAAAAAGTTAAGACAATCCAGGTTGGGATATTCAAGACCATATAATCAAAGACAAATAAGTCTTTGTAATGAGGAAAAAGACTTGGATGGGATAATAAAAGGAACAAATTTAACATGAATAAAGCAACATAAAAGAGCAAAGCAACCTTATTAAAAAAGAATTTCCCCATCTTTGGCGAAATCCCCACAAAACCCAAATTCTCCTTTATCTTTACCTTTGTCACAACTCTTACACCATCAATTTCAGCAATTAAATTCAGCTCTAATAGCTGCTCAGCGAAATCGATAAGGTCAACTTTTTCTTTAGGATATTTTACTCTGAGTTGTTGTTCAACTATCTCTAATGACTCTCCATTGTTGATTAAATCGATTGCATCAATACAAACCTTTGGCATTTCATAAAATTCACCGGAATTTATATTTTCAACAATAAAGTGTTTTTTTTCTTTACGAATTTTAATAGGGACTAATGTTAGATTTGAATTAGGGGAAATGACCATTTAAACACCGTTCCTAACAAGTAATCTATAAATAAAACAGGATGCTAAGTTTTTTTCTAGCATCCTGTTTTTCATGCTTATACAAACCAACAAATCCAACAACCAGTTAACTTTACTTTTTTTAATTTACGGATTTTCAAGGCGCTCACCCCCTTTAATTAGTATAAAGTTGCTGTAATTTCCTTATTTATTTCAATTTCAGATTTATCATGGATTTCTTTCCATAATGGATAAGCCCTTTGAAATAAATTAACTAATTCAGGATCAAATTGGGTTCCTTTCCCCTCTAATATTCTCTGAAACGCCTCCTCAACTGACAACGCATTTCTATAGGACCTATTAGATGTCATAGCATCAAACGCATCTGCAATTGCAGCCACTCGAGCAAGAAACGGGATGTCCTCACCCTTCAATTGATCAGGATAGCCTTTTCCATCCCACCGTTCATGATGAGATCGAATTACTTCGATACTACTGTTTAATCCAACCACTTTCGAAACTGCTTCAGCCCCTACGGTAGTGTGGGATTTTATTATTTCATACTCTTCTATTGTTAGCTTTGACGGTTTCATTAAAATATGATCAGGGATATGAATTTTCCCAATATCATGAAGTAGACAAGCAAAATTAAATGCCTTTAGATCTTCTTCGGAATACTTTGCAGTTACTTTTGCTAACTCAAGAGCATAACTTGCAACTCGTTCACTATGACCTCTTGTATATGGGTCCTTTAGTTCAAGTGTAGCAATAACTCCCTTTACAATACCCGTAAGCTGTTGATCATAGGAGGTTTTAATTGCATTTACATACGCTTGGAATCGCGATAACAATACAAATGCTAATATTGATAGAGTAGACACCAATAAAATTCCTATAAATACAACAGGAGCCTTGATCAATAATCCCACTGCAATATATTTAAAAATTAATCCAACTGAAACCACTATCATAAAAGGCTTACTAACAAATATTGGTGATAGCAAAAGCCAAAAGATTTCCCCAGCACTGCCGCCCTTATAAGCATCAGGATTACCATAGAAAGTTATAATGTC
Source organism: Bacillus sp. MM2020_1 (assembly GCA_011250595.1). GTDB lineage: Bacteria > Bacillota > Bacilli > Bacillales > Cytobacillaceae > Neobacillus. Next base: position 121,340 of record JAANMP010000010.1, read on the forward strand.
ATTTAAAAATGTTATGCATGTATAACTTATAAAATAGATATATTTTATATAGTATGATTTTTGCTTTTTAGCAAAATAGTTGGCAACAGGTATTAAAGCAAACATGAATAAATAAATCAAAAAAATTAGTTGATTCGATGTCTGGTCACTAAATTGAGGGAAGTACACAGTGATAAAATTAAAAATAATATCAAAAGAGATTGATATTATATAGAATAAAATTAAAAACCACTTTAGTGTCTGAGCTTCTTCATTTTTTAAATTAGGATCTATCATTTGTTTTTTCATTTGTTAACCTCTCAAAAAGTATTAGCACGAATCATTTTTTTAATAGTAATAAGTTATTTAAT
>JAANMP010000110.1 GCA_011250595.1 Bacillus sp. MM2020_1
CTTTGTCCCCAAAATTATCCTTAAATACACCATTATTCCAATTTCCAAATGAATATTAAAACAGACTACTACGTAATTTGGAGAAAATGAGAGAAATCGAGAGATTTTCCTTTCTTTATAGAGGGAGGTTAGTGGAACAACAAAAAGAACACCAAGAACTATTTTTTGAGCAATCAAAAAGGTCTGCATTCGAATTACATTGCAGATCCATTTTGTCGTTTTGTTTTCATTTATAAATTACTAAAATCATTGCTTTCTAAGCTGTTGCTGGTTCTTGATCAACATTTGCTTAAAGTCCACTTCCAAGAGAATAATCGATAGCATAATTAGCATTCCTCCAGCAACTAGCTGAACTGTAAATGATTCAAAACCAAACGATACTGAAAAAATACTTCCAAAAACTCCTTCAAGCATCATAATTAATCCAGCAGTTGTTGCGGAAGTATGCTTTTGAGCCAAAACCTGAACCGTTTGACCAACAAAAGAACATAATATTCCCATATATAATAGTGGCACTAATGCAACAGACCAATTGATATGAGAAAGTTGTCCTTCCTCTAAGAAGATGAAAAAAAACAACCCTCCTATTGTTTGTACAACCGCAAGCATAAAAGCTAAAATGCTGACATCAGTTGCTCTTGCACCGTAGCCGAGATATACAATACAGGCTGCATAAACCAACGCACTAATAAAAGAATATACGTCACCGATATTTACTGTTAATGCTTTGTTTAATATTCCAGTTAATATGGTCATTCCGAGTAAACAAGAGGCAATGGAAACAAAGCTTTTTACTGGAAGTTTCTTTTGATATATAGCCCAAGCCAAGAAAGGTATAATTACTACATATGTTGCTGAAATAAAGGCGTTATTGGATGGAGTCGTATACTGAACACCCATAGTCTGTGTAATATATCCGCCAAAATTTAGCAATCCCGCAATCAGCCCGATTTTAAAGTCCTTAATGGTCATTTTAAATATCTTTTTATAAAAAAACATAAGGACCAAAACAACAAAGAGCAAGCCCCTGAAAAAATTTATGAATCCCGCAGACGCATTCGCATCTAGAGCTATTTTTGTTACAACAAACCCAGAACCCCAAAGTGCCGCAGTTATCAATAGTAGCACGTTTGCCATTGATTTTGTCATTTTCATATGTTAATTCTCCTTTTCTTATTAATAAAAAATCCCGCCTCTTAAAGTAAAGAGGCGGGAACTATCTACTCTTATACAGTTTTCATTGAAAGTCCAACGATAATTAGTAACGGAATTGATTTTCCGACACACCCCAAATGGAATTTTGGGGGTTTTTAAGAATCATTGTTCATTAATGAAAAAATTAGCTTCCGTCTTTCCCAAACAATTCTTCTTTATACATTTTTGATTCATCTTTAATTTACTAAATTTTCTTAATTTAATCAACCCATAGTTATGTTCAAAAGAGATTGTGAAGGTTCGCACTTAAACTAACGGGTGCTTGAGTTAAAGAAAGTAAGGCTGTTGCGGCAGCCTTTTTTTATTGCAATAACGGGGCAGGTTAGTTTAATAAATAATGATAAAATAAAAGAAAAAGGAGGATACTGAAGTGGTTATACTAGGGAATATGTCGCCAAAAGAAATTGTTACATTTTGGGAAGTTACGGAAGATATTTTTAATAAACACAATATTCTACTTACAAGACAGACTTTAGAATCATTGGTAGATGAGGAACAGCTTATTTTGCTTCTTCAAGAATTGAATACTGCTGTTGGAAGTTCAAATGCGTCTTGTATAAAAGGTGGCTGACAAATGCCGAAAAAGGAGTAGGTTACCCCTTTTATTGTATTGGTTAAGTTATTTAGGAGTGTGTCTGAATGATAAAGGCAATCGTATTATTTATATTGGCGGGACTAGCAGAGATTGGTGGGGGTTATCTTATATGGCTTTGGTTAAGAGAAGGTAAACCACTTTATTGGGGTATTTTCGGAGGAATTACTCTGGCTTTATATGGTGTTATTGCTACATTTCAATCGTTCCCATCATTCGGTAGAGTATATGCTGCCTATGGAGGGGTATTTATCGTTCTTTCTATTTTATGGGGATGGGGTATTGATAAAAAAACGCCAGATTTATATGACTGGTTAGGTGCTGGTATATGTTTAATTGGTGCTTCAGTGATACTGTTTGCACCTCGGCAATAAAAAATTCCTATTCAAGTAACGGGGGCAAGAGTTGAAGAACCAGCTGCCAATTTAGGCGGCATTCTTCTTGTGCTAACTGGGCAGGTTACTTGAAGAAGAGGGAATCGTGTTATAGTGTAGAATATTTCTCTGAGGAGTGATTCTATGGATATAAGATTTTCGTTTGTTTTAGACACAGATGTACCAACTGGACCAGGATATTATGGTCCTTATATAAATGGTTATATAACGGGTGATTTAAATATTTTTATCATTGAAAAATTATTTTTCGAAGAACCATATGTCAATCTTGCAGAACTAGGTTGGAAACTGGGCGAATGGTAATAAAAGATTGGAAGTAGTTATAGAAAGAATATGAACTTTGATACAATTGACCATGACGAGGCTATCATCAACTTTCTATATGTAGGTGATGAAAATTGGAGAATATATTTAATTTGTCAAGAGTTTGAAACACACACTTTTATTACCACAACTGTATTAGTAGAAGCTGTAAAAAATTACATTCACGAATTAAATAAGGAACTTCACGCAATTAATTACTGTGTAACACTGGATGGGTTCCTCTAGTGTATCTTAAACTTCACTATTCAACAGATTATAGTACAAAACGTTATTAAGCTAACGGGTGCAATAGTTGGAGAATGAGGATTGCTGTGGTGCTCCTGATTGTTATTGATCAACGGGGCAGGTCAGTTGAAGAAGGATATTTTCTGTATTAAGCGAAATAGAATACCAAACAAACCTAACAAGAATACAGGAATTTAAAATAACAGGAACATAGGAGGTATGAGATATGAGGATCAATAGAATAGATCATGTGAGTATAAACGTAAATGATCTTTCAGAGGCTAAAGCGTTTTTTCTTGATTTAGGACTTGAAGTGCAAGCGGAATGGGAATTGGATGGAGAACTGTTGGACAGAATAGTTGGGCTTAATGATGTTAAAACGGTATGTGTAGGATTGGGAATGCCAGAAGGTCAGGCATGGATAGAGCTAGTCAAATTTTATACGCCGTCAGATGAAAAAGATATTCAGCAACCTTTTGCAAATACGCTGGGTATCCGCCATATTTGCTTTGCTGTTGAAGATATTGAAGCTATTGTTGCAAAATTGAAAAAGAAGGGCACGGAAATATTTAGTGAGATACAGCAATATGAAGAAAGTTATAAGTTATGCTACGTTCGTGGTCCAGAGGGAATTATTTTAGAGTTGGCGGAGAAAATCAGATAAATATTGAATGGGACTTTAAATGATTTAGATCTCCAACTTTAAAGATTTCTTCTTAAACTATCGGGTGTTTTACTTCAATTGGGAGTAATGCCTTTTTCTTATTCAAGAAACGGGGCAGTTTAGGTGAAGAAGGAAATCAAATTTATAGAGTTTTTTTGCCCATCACCGTTCTATTGTAAGGTAATTCTTCTTTTTATCATTTAATAAGTTGAGAATGTAAAGCTTATATCAATTGGGGTTTTAGTTCAAAAAGTAATGAGATAAGTAAAAAAGCAGTACCCCATTATAAAAATGTTGGTACTGCTATATTGAGTGGCAAGTTTTTTAAAATTAGAACGTGCTTGCTACTTTAACGGCTTTTTCAAGCCCAGCGGCAATAATTTCTTCTGCTTTATCTGGGAATTGGTTGTGACCTTCAATCACTACTTTCTCTATTTCTTTAGCACCGAAGAAGCCCATCATACTTGCTACATATTTAACAGCCATTTCTACTTCAGATCCTGGTCCTTTAGAATATACACCGCCACTTGCATTTAATAATGCAATTCTCTTATTTCCAATAAGACCTAACGGACCTTCTGACGTATATTTAAATGTTTTTCCCGCACGGTTTAAGTAATCGATATATGTGTGTAGTACAGCTGGGATCGTTAAGTTCCATAAAGGGAAACCAAATACAACTTTATCAGCTTCAAGGAATTGTTCCAAATATTTATCAGCAACAGCTACTGCTTTTGCTTCCTTTTCTGTTAACTCAAGTCCTTTACCCACCTTAAATGTGCCGTTAATCATATCTACTCCTACATATGGCAATTCTTCATTGTATAAATCAAGCTCTACTAGTGTATCATTTGGATTTGCTTCTTTATAACTCGCTAAAAAAGCCTCATATAATTTTACACTAACTGCTTGATTTGCTGGACGATTGTTTGCTTTTACAAATAAAACTGTTTTCATTTTCTTTTCCTCCTGCTACTCACTCTTATGTTGCTATAAATTTACTCACTTAAAATGCATACCATTAATTAGGGATACCGCCATACTTAGGGTTTTTTCGTCATTATTTTAGTATCAATTTAATTTGTGTTACATGGAATCATCATTAGTTGAAAAAACCCTACGGCATTTCTTGTCTAAATTTGCTTAATGGAGAACTTCCCGTTTTGGAGATATACCTATTTTGAATACAAATTTATCTTGGTTTTTATGTCAATGTTCTTGTTCAATTCTTGAACGCATTGTGTTTACAGCATAAGGTGTATATTAACGTCAGTCACCTTCGAATTGGATTACGTACCCTGTTTGTATAACCTTCTTGGGTTCAGTCCAAGACATCGGAATAAATACACTTGCTCTAATTTTAACAATGTGAATCATATAGAACCTCCAAATTGAATTGATTTTTTTGGAACCTATTTTTTAAGTAAAGCAATGTAGTCAACTTGATTGACTACATTATGCATAGTACAATGGGAAGTAAATAAAGTCAACTTAATTGACTTGTTTAAAGGGGGATATATATGAATCATCAAGAATTTAATGAATTAGACCTTACATCACTTTTATCATTATCCTTTAGTACATTGATTGATGAACTACATGACAGATTGACTGAATTAGGGTTTGGAGATATTAGACCCGCTCATGGTTTTATGTTTAAATATATCACTCCTAGCGGAGCAACAGGTATAGACCTAGCTGATTATTTAGGAATTACAAAGCAGGCTGTAAGTAAAATGGTTGATTATCTTGAGAAAAGTGGTTATATAAGGCGCCAAACTCATCCAACTGATAAAAGGGGGAAAATTATTGTTTTAACGGAACGTGGTTGGTTAGTAGTGAAAGCAAAAGAGAAAATACTAAATGAGATTGAGGGACGCTGGATTGATAACATAAGTGAAGAACGAATGAAAATGCTCAAAGAAGATTTATCAAAATTAGTTTATTCAGAAAATGAGGGTAAATTATCATTGAGGTCAAGACCTGTCTGGTAAAAAATAGTACCAAAAGTACATAAATTAGCTGCAATGTTTGTGAAAAAATGAACTTAAACTAACGGGTGCGTTTCTAAAGGTGCTTTCTTATGTCATTATTAAGGTTTTTAGGACTTTTTAATGATCATTGATATAACAATTGACATCATTCTTTATTAATGGACAATAAGTATTGTACAATTAAAAAAGAATGCCAAAACTACTGTCAGTTTTAATGTCATTATGATTATCTGGAGGAAGAATAATGTCCAATAACGTAAGACCAAGAAGGATAATTTTAGATTTAGCAATTACTTTAGATGGTTTTATTGAAGGGGAAAATGGGGAAGTTGATTGGTGCATTATGGACTCTGAAATGGGGTTTATTAATTTCTTAAATCAAATTGATACAATTTTATATGGAAGAAAAAGTTACGATTTATGGGGACAATTTACTCCAGAAAATAAAGATACTGATTCTGATACTGAAAAAGAAATTTGGGAATTAGTACATAGTAAAGAAAAATATGTGTTTTCCAGAACGCAAAAAGGGGCTGATAATAAAGCAATATTCATAAATGATAATATTCTTGAAGAAGTAAATAAATTAAAGAATAAGCCTGGTAAAGACATTTGGCTATATGGCGGGGCAAATCTTATTACATCTTTTATCAATTTAGGGCTTGTTGATGTATTTAGATTATCTGTTCACCCAGTTATTTTGGGAGAAGGAAAACCGTTGTTTATTGATATAAAACAGAGGCTGAATTTAAAAATGGTTAATACAAGAATGTTTTCGTCTGGTGTTGTGCAACTAATTTATGAATCTTAGAATATCTGGAGTTATTTAAAGACCAATTTAGAACATTAGTGTGCCCTATGAAAAAAAGTTTGTGAAGAAATGTACTTAAAGTAACGGGGCAAGAGTTAAAGAAATGATCGCTGTGGCAGTCTTTTTCTTGTTGTGCTAAAGTGCAGTTTAGTTCAATAATGGACTCAATAAAAACTTTAAAAAATCGTCAGAAGACGTTTTTTTTTATGCGAAAATAAAGCTATTAAAATGTTAGCTCAAAATAATTTTTAATTGTAAGTTATAAAGTTGAAACTTTTTTATACTTCTTTCCACTCTAATAAGCAGAAAGGAGGATGAATAATGAAAGAAATTAAACTTATTAAGAAAGCTATAAAGGGAAATAAAAAATGTTTAGAGGAATTACTTGTTTTACATAGTGATCAATTGTATCGTACTGCTTTCCTATATGTGAGAAATCGTGAAGATGCTTTGGATGTTGTTCAAGAGGCATCTTACAAAGCCTTTTTATCAATAAACCAATTAAACAACGAGAATTTCTTTTTAACTTGGTTGACAAGAATTCTAATAAATTGTTGCTATGACTTATTGAAAAAGAATAAACGAGAAACTCCAATTGAGAATATGATTGAGCAAGTTTCGGTTAAGAGGGAAAAAAGAGTCGAGAGTTTAGATTTGTTGGAGGCAGTTAATCAACTTTATGAAAATTATAAAACTGTTATTATTCTTTTTTATTGTGCGATTGTTCAATAAGAGCAGTCGCTTTTCTTGTTCAGCTAATGGGGCAGAATAGTTCAACAAAGGATAATAGTTATTTGTGTTAAAATATATAAAGAATGTTTGTTTTAATTTATAGGGACGTTAAGTACAAGTTTGTTGAATTAAGGAGAGTTTTAATTGAGGAAAATTATTTTAGTAATCTTAATTATCGTATTATCGGGATGTTCGAAACAATTTGCCGAAAATAAACCTACAATAAAACCTAAAGAATATAAACCATCAATAGAACTTATAAACTCAACTGTAAAGATAGTTAGCGATAATCCTGAGCAACAGTCAATTGTTGATGATAATTTGATGGATAGCATTGGTTTTGTCTCACTAAAATATGACTTTATATTAAAAAATAATGGTGATAAAAATTATAAGGTGAGCCAAAATTCACAAACAAATGAAAGTGATGCTGGAACGATTACATTAACTATTGAACCAACCCCAGAATTAAAAGCATTTGCAAGTGAAGTGACGGGTGTAAACCTATTTAGTGAGAAGAACAATGGTGGTAGTTTTTCATTTACTCCTTCGATTCTCGGCCCTTATAAAAAAGGACATTATTCAATTGAATATATATTAGGTCCAATTGAGGAAATTCCAGAAATGGCAATATCCCCGGATAAGGAAAAATTAACTGAATTACAGAAAAAAGCAACGAAAGCAAACCTTGTGATTTATTATAAAAACGAGGAAATTCAAAAATTTGAACTAAACAACTAATGTTATTAAGTTAACGGGTGCGTTTCTACAATAAGTGGAAACGCATTTTCCTTATTGAAGTAACGAGCAGGTTAGTTTAAGAAAAAAACACAAAAAATGCCAATATTTTGGACTGGATATGTTAAAATTTAGTAAAGGGGTGGTTGAATGAAAGATGAAAATAAACCTTTTAATGATGTAATAGACCATTTTAACAAGATTGAAGGAAATGCTGCCAATCTTGCCAAAACTAATATGAAAAAGTTGCCAAAACCATTAAAATACTTTGGATCCTTTATGATTGGTTTCATTTCATTATCCATTCTGTTAATGATTATTTTAAATTTATTAAATTAACTGATATTGATTTTTATAGCCCAGCTGCCATTCTAGGCGGCTTTTTCTTATTAAGCTAACGAAGCAGGTTAGCATTCCTGTAGATCGTTAAATATCAGGTTTGAAAAAAATAGAGCCCCTCAGTAAGATACGAGTATAGAGTCCAATCTAACTCAGAGTCTTAAGGAGGAAGCCCTACTATGAATTTTAAAATGCAAGACAAACAAAATCAACTAATAGAAAGAATTTCCGATACACATCTTATTGTTGGTGTGGATATCGCTCAACAACTACATGTTGCACGTGCTGTGAATTTTCGTGGAATTGTGGTCGGAGATCCTCTTACATTTGAAAATAATGAAGAGGGGTTTATGAACCTATTAAATTGGATTAAAAACTTACAAAAACTTAAAAACCTAAATACCACAATAGTGGGTATGGAACCTACAGGTCATTACTGGATTAACTTGTCAAAATGGTTAGATAAACAAAACATCGAGGTAGTAACAGTTAATCCTCACCTGGTAAAAAGGAACAAAGAGAACCGTGATAATACCCAATCTAAGAGTGATAAAAAAGATGCACTAGTTATCGCAGATATGGTCAAAAACGGCTACTATTCCTTTATTCGCCCATCCTCAGAATCATTTGAGAAACTTAGAGTTCTAATGTCTAATCGTGATGTGATTGTAAAACGTCTAGTAATGTCTATTAATCAAATAAATCGATGGGTGGATGTTGTCTTTCCAGAGTTGCGACAAGTGTTTAACGATGTTTCGTGCAAAGGTGCAATCGCAACCCTTCGTTTGTTTCCAACTCCAGCTGAAATATCTTCAATGGAGCCAATAGATGTCCAGAGGGGATGGAAGTCATTAATGAAAAGACAACCAGGACCTAAAAAGGCTCAATTACTGGTCAATCTAGCAAAATCTTCTATTGGAACGGGACAAGCACTGGATGCTTATAAATTCCATCTAGAACAATTATTAGAAGAATATGACCTCGCTGTAAAACAACTCGAAAGAGTTGAACAACAAGTAAAAGAAGTTCTCAACAAAATACCATTTGCAAAAAAACTACTTATGATTAAAGGAATAAGTGAAATTTCATTAGCTGGGATACTAGGTGAGTCAGGAGATCTAAGTGGATTCTCTCATGGAAACTCTCTATTACGACATGC
>JAANMP010000111.1 GCA_011250595.1 Bacillus sp. MM2020_1
CTATAATTCTATAGGGTGTGGTTTGGGCGGGGATACTTTTTGTGGCAGGTCCGTATATAACAATTAGATCTCGGTTCACAGGTGTTCTTGAAAAGAGCTGCCCATTGGTTAAAACTATTTGAGTATAGGGAGAAATATTTAATCGTAATCGTCCATCACTACTCTCCAACTCACTATTAAAATAATCTACTTTTACAGTCTGATATGGGCTTTTCTTTACCATGACAAGTGCTTGATATTGCGGAGGGTAAATAAGAAGAGCAGGTGCATTTCCGTCATAATATCCAGTCACGCGATCTCCGATTGCCACCATTACATGGTCTACAAAGTAAGTTGTGGGAGACACCACGAAATTTACTATTGCTCCCATTCCGTTTTCGACAGATATTAATTTTTTACAGCCTTCTCCTTCACCATTTTGTCCTACAAGATCAGTAATCATGGTGATGGTCCCATGAAACGAAAAAAAATTTGTCATCCCTATACCTCCAATGCTTATACCTCTGTATCCGAATGTTCTTTAAAATTCCCGGACAAATGTACCCCTCCAAAACACATGTAATTGCTTTGTGTACATTATGTAGGTCAATACCTATTTGACTGTGTGTCTGCCCATAGAAGATAAGAATATGTTCTGTAGATTCATAGGAAAGTGGTTAAAATGGTGTTAAGAATAGGTAAATACACATTTATGAGAGAACAAGTTTATAGGTCTATGACTAATGAATAGGATGTTATGAGATAAAAAATAAAAGGAGTGAATATTATGTATCCTAGTCAAGGACCTTTGTATTATAACTATCCAGATAGTCAGGAAGCTTATATAAATTCGTTACCCTACCAAGAAATGGATTATTACCATTCAACAATTGATGGAAGACAATTTGGTGGGCAACAACCTCCGTCTGCACCTCCTGGTCAAGAGCTGGAGCCTGGACCGCCAACATCACCACCACCATCTATTGTTCCTCAGCAGACGCAACAAGTAGGAGCGTTTGCTGTAGACCCAGGCAGTATGATTAGGTGTTTACACAGATTCACGTATGTATGGCTTAGAGGTCGTGAACAATTCTGGTTTTATCCAACATTTATCGGTAGACACTCTGTCTCAGGGTTTCGCTGGACTGGACGTAGATGGGTCCGTTTCGGAATAAGCCTTAGACAAATTCAATCATTTACTTGCGTTTAATAAGAAAAGATCTTGTAGAGGAGGTTTATACAAACCTCCTCTAATACTTGTTTATTTCTATAGCATGTGTATTTATCACACACCTGCAAGAGGGGACACGTCATATGATACATAAGCCTTTGAATTCAAAGTGAACCAATCACTACCAACATATAGAACATTATTATCGAGGGATATGCTTTTTTCAAAAAAAGGACTTCTGGAGGGATATTTTGAAGACATTATTATTAGAGAAAATATTAACTGCAATGAATATTCAGCCTAATGAAAAGCAAAAAGGTATACGGATTAAGACGGTCACTTATGACAGATCTGAAATTAGGAGTCATACGTTATTTTTTCGTTGGAACAATAGAGCGGTTCCTGTTGAAACGATAAAGAAATACAAAAATGTATTCATCGTTACAGATACACCATTTTCTCAGATGGAAAGTTTAAATTCAAATCAAATCATTATGGTAAAGGATCTCAAAGACAGTTTCTTTAAATTCACTTCGTACTACAGGCATCTGTTTAGCCTTCCTGTAGTCGCCATTACTGGTACATGTGGTAAGTCTACTACGAAAGAAATGCTAAAACATATTTTAGAAGAAACACATAAGGTCCAAGCAACAATTTCCAGCAAAAATGCCAATTGTTACAACCTGCCTTATTTAATGGGAATAGATGATGATACGGATGTGGCAGTGTTTGAAACTGCTGTATCTTCAAAAGGGGATATGACGGAGTCCTGTAAGTATTTTTACCCGACGATTGGAATTATGACAATGATTGATGTGGATCATACGGATAAAATTCGATCATTTGATACCTATCTAGCAGAAAAGGCAAAAATAATGCAAGGGATGGACAATAAGGGGATTCTCATCCTAAATTCGGACGACCCCTATCTTTCTGCAATTGATACTTCTAAATTTAAGGGAGAGATTATAACATTCGGAAAAAACAAGAATGCTATTTTTAGAATTAAAAAGTTTCAATATCATTCATCAGGCATGACTTTTTGGATGGAATTTAAACAAAGGGAATTTAAAGGATATATACCGGGTCTTGGTGAGCACAGTGTATATAATGCAGTCGCTTCAATAGCAGCTGCTGCCATGTTAGGAGTGGATATTCCCTATGCTATAAAGAGATTGTCTTCTTATCACCACATGAGATCCCATTTTCAAATAATTGAAGGACGAAATCACATTACTTTGGTGGATGATACGTGGAAGTCAAATCCTGCTTCCTTAAGAAAAGGCTTAGAAACGTTAAGCAGAATAGCATTGCCATCGCAAAGAAAAATTGCTGTTCTAGGAAGAATGGCGGCACTGGGAAAATACGCAGATGAAGAATACGAAAAGGCAGGACATTTAATCGGCGCTTCGGGGATCGAAATTCTCATCACCAAAGGGTTTATTGCAAAAGATTTTGAAAAGCCAGCTATAGAGGAAGGAGTAAATCCGCATAATGTTTATCATTTTTCAGATGCAGACGAAATGAAGAGGTTTTTTGATTCATTTTTAATCCCAAATGACATTGTTTATTTCAAAACGGGCGGGGATGACTCAGATTTCGATGATGTAATCGACTATTTAAGAGGTTAAAATAGTAGAAAAATATAATCATAAAAAGGCAGCTTTCCTTTGATGAATGGCAACCCAATTGTTCAAAATTGGAGGTGCTGTTCATGAGCGGCAAGCTGCCTTTTTTTTAGGCAATGTATTTAGTGTTTTATTTTTACTTCCAGTTTAATATTTATTTTTGTCAGCTAGATATTTAGCATACAAAATCGTGTTTTTGGCTACATCTAATTCAAGACTATATATATTAGGAGGACCTGGCCGCCAATTTACTTCAAAAAGCCATAGTTTTTGGTTTGCATCAATTCCGACGTCAATTCCTAATTCATCCAATTCATTATCATATAAAGAATCAAAATGATTTGAAAAACTAATCGCAAACTGTTCTAGATACCTTTGAATATCATACCAGGAGTCACCAAACTCGGTTTTTAAAAAAATATCCAAGTAAGTACTATAACCACCACTCCCCATATTAGATGTAATCGTTCCTAAACGCCCGATCCTTGGATATATAGAAGTAATCACCCATTTTCCTTCTCCATTTTTTTGTACATGCAACCGGAAATCAAAAACATGACCGGATTTTGTTTGACTTGTAATAAACTGTTGAATTACGTACTCATGTTCTTGTATTTTAGGGGTTAACCAATCTACCAATTGTTTTTCATTCATAGATAATTCTAATCCGGCATCATTTATTTTGTAATGATTTGATCCATATTTTTCAATAAAAACAACGCCTCCTCCTTGATGCCCAGATAACGGTTTGATAATAACCTTTTGAAAACGTTTGATCATGTCAAAAAAAATCTGAACGTTAGTTAATTCATAGAAAGGAATAAGGTAATGTTTAAATTTATTTGCTTTTTTAATCCTGTTATATACCGTTAATTTGTCCCCAATAGAATGGCTTGTAAACGGAATCCTATCAAACAAATAATCAAAAATATGTTTAGTTTTCTCACTGGCAAGATAACTTGCATTATAAATGACATCAGGGAATGGAAATTCTTTTTCAATCCATCGTCCATTTTCATAGGCTTTTCCTAAAATTTTTTGCTGTTTTATATTCACCTTCCCTAGGGTAAAGTAAAAAAAACTTACACCTTCTGCTTTTGCTACAACCGCATAAGCATATGCTTTCTTTACATTACTTGGATCTCTACGATGATGAAGCATGCCAATTAGCGTCATTATTCTTCTTTTCCACCTCTCCATATTCTTTTTCTGATAATGAGACTAGAATTTTTGTTCAATATTTGTCACTCGCAAAATTCTATATTGGGTCAACGTAGAAACGTATATTGCTAGCTGCTCGCATGGCAATTCTTTTTGCTTCCATTTTATAATCGGAGGATGCCAAAATGTATCCGCAACGATCTCCCATTGATAAAGGCGGACGTACGATCTGGCCTTGACGAGGTTTTATATACACCTCTTCTACACCTGGATATTGAGAGCTGAGTTCTTTCCCCGTTACCTTATTTAATGTTCCTTTAGAATCAACGGTTAAATAATGTGCATATACATACTTCCTGTGTTTTTTTGTAAGGCGAGGCTCATTTCCTAACATTAATTGAATGGTTTCCTCTACTAAATTAATTCCATATCCGACTTCAATGATTCGATTCATCGCTCCACCTGAGATTCTTGGATTAATTTCAATTAATTTCCATACCCCATTTACTAAACGCATTTCAAGGTGACAGGCACCATTTTTCATATCAAAAGCCTTTAAGATGGAACTTACTGTATCAAGGATATTATCGTACATTCTTTGATTGCTATATGGTAGTAAACAATATCCGGTTACGATAAATCGATGTAAAAGAGTAATCTCTTGTTCGATGATCGCGACAATATGAACTTTTCCATTGTGGACTAAAACTTCAATTAAATATTGGGGGCCTTTTAGATACTCCTCCAGTAAAATCTGTTCATTTCTTTTTTGTAACTCTTGGATTGCCAGTTTTAACTGGTTCTCGTTATTTGCCAACATAACATCTTTTGAGCCGGCAGATGTAGGAGACTTTACAATAAGCGGTAAATAGTCCTTTGCTTGATTAATAAAATACTCTAAGGAATAATCATCTGGATTATAAAGGGCATAATAGGGGGAATTTGGGTGTCCTTTGAGAAGCTCACGTGTTAAAACTTTATTTTCCATTTTAAAAATGGAATCAGTTGAGACTACACTTGTACAAAATTCTTCTGCTAAGACGGCTGCTAGGTGAACGTATGAATGGACAAAACTAAAAATGCCTTTAATTTGTTTGCCTTGTTGTTGTAGTTTGTTGAGGTTTTTTTTTAATTCAGCATCATTCGATAATTCCACTAAAATCATTTGATGGACTTCGGGAAATTCTGTTCTTTGCTGTATGAATTTTTGTCTATTGGTGAATAACACCGTAAAAAAGCCGAGTCGTTCTGCAGCTTTTATAGCTTCTCTGCTGGATCCGGATTTGTTAGTTTCTATAAATACAATCGTTCGCATAAGCTTGGTCATCCTATCTTTACTGGTATTTTTAATGAAGGATTCTCTTTACCAGTTTAATTTTAAATTAACTGATACGTACAATTTATTAAATTGTCATAAGACAAGAGTGGTCTGGACAAACATCATAAAACTTAAGACAATTTAATTAAAAAAATATGTATTGACATTACCTTTAATTCGAGATATATTAGTTAAGGATATTTAACCAAGAGGTGTGAATATGGAAAGAAATTGTACGAACCAGCGATTTTTGCTGCTAATGCAGGTCTCAAAATGCCTCCAGGAACGAATAAGACGAAATGTCCAAAATTAATCTTAGTGCCGAAGTATCAAGACATGATTGATTGGATGTTTTTTTATTCTAAAATATCTTGAATTAGAGAATCTTGATTTTTAATATAATCAATAATTTAATCAATTAATAGATATCATAATGTTTGAAAGGAGTGTTTCTAAATGGGTAGGAAAACAATGGGTATTCATCATATCACTGCTATTGTAGGACATCCACAGGAGAATGTTGATTTTTATGCAGGGGTTTTAGGATTACGCCTAGTGAAACAAACGGTAAACTTTGATGATCCCGGCACGTATCACCTTTATTTCGGAGATGAAGGAGGAAAGCCTGGAACCATCATCACATTTTTCCCATGGGCAGGAGCTAGACAAGAACGATCGGTGATGGTCAAGTAGGAGTTACCTCTTATGTTGTTCCAAAAGGTGCGATGGATTTTTGGGAAAACAGACTGGTAAAGTTCAAGGTTTCATTTACGAAAATGGAACGATTTGGTGAGCAATATTTAGAATTTGATGATCCACACGGTCTTCACTTGGAAATTGTTGAAAGAGAAGCCGGTGAAGTTAATAATTGGAACTTTGGTGGAGTAACACCCGATGTTGCCATTAAAGGGTTTGGCGGAGCTACTCTTTTATCATCACAACCAAATAAAACAGCAGTTTTGTTAGAAAATGTGATGGGCCTTGAACTTGTTGGTAAAGAAGGTGATTTCGCCCGTTACCGTGCTTCAGCTGAAATCGGAAATATTATTGACCTGAAATTAACTCCGATAGGACTCGGAAGAATGGGAGTAGGAACCGTACATCACATCGCTTGGCGGGCTAGTGATGACAAGGATCAATTGGAATGGCAAAAGTATGTAGCAGGGAATGGTTATGGGGTCACACCTGTACAAGATCGAAACTATTTTAATGCCATTTATTTCAGAGAACACGGAAAAATTTTATTTGAAATTGCAACAGATCCTCCAGGCTTCGCTCATGATGAGTCACAACAAACTATGGGCGAAAATTTGATGTTGCCTGCACAATATGAACCAAAAAGAGAACAAATTGAACGCGGATTACTGCCATTTGAAGTAAGAGAACTAGACTGATTTTACGAAAAGGAATAATTTAAATAATTGGTATCGAAAGTATTTTATTACAAAATAATAAAACTAAACGGGGGAACTACTAAGATGTTAAAAAATGAAATCGGAGCACTTATTTTACGAGTAACATTAGGGGCATTATTCTTAATTCATGGAATCGTAAAGTTTCAAGGTGGAATTGAAAATATTGTAGGATGGTTTGAAAGTATTGGATTACCAGGATTTATGGCATATGGAGTTGCACTCGTTGAAATCGTCGGGGGCATCGCATTAATCATTGGATTGGCAACAAGACTTGTATCAGCATTGTTGGGATTATTAATGATTGGAGCAATATTAAAAGTAAAACTAGCAATCGGTTTATTAGGAAATGGTCAAATGGCTGGTTATGAACTGGATTTAGCATTCTTAGCCATGGCGGTTTATTTAGTAATTAACGGAAGTAAGTTATTTTCATTAAGCAAAATAATTTATAAAAGGGATTCAAAAGGCTTACCAAAAGCGGCTTAATGCTATTATTAATCTTAGTCTTACAAAAAGATGATGCAAAGATTAAGAAGTTCTAGATGCTGCACATTGGCAAACTTAAGCAGGTATAGCAAATCATATATATAAACGCCCGAAATCATAAAATTTCGGGCTTTACTTTTATCGGAAATTTGGGTCAGACCCTTCCTTCAAGTAGTTGCTTTCGATACTGGACGGCTGTCAGTAATTTATAACCCCTAAGCTGAGGAATCATGTTACCTAGCAGCGCAACCGCCTCTTCTTTTTTTCCATTATAAACGGCTTGATCGACTTCCAACATGTTTAAGAAAAAGGTGTCTGTTATCTTCTCTTTATTTTGTTTGAATGCTTCTACGTCGCCTTCATTAATGGCGATATCCGCCAAAGCGTACCATTTTGTCTTATGCCCACCCATTAGTGATAGAAGTTCTTTTGCTTTTCCGTATTGTTTCCGCTCCATTAAGAGCATCAATTCAGAGTTTCGTTTGGATTTCTTGGAACGGATTTTCCCCATCGCTTGTTCCGCTGCCGATAGGTTCCCTTGAAGAAAATGGTAAAGGAATTGCAAATGAGGTGATTTTGCCTTTTTTAAGTATGCCATCATCTTTTCGGCATCCTTCCCAAATAAAAGTGGGTTTCGAAACATGATAAAAACAAGGACGGCAAGCAATACGCAATACATAATCCAGATGGGAACTTGGAATAATCCCATCAAAAAAGCAAACAGAACGATAAGCAGAAAAAACCAAATCATAGAATCCTCCGTTAACAAGTTTTATTGCTATTTTACCACACTATTTTTCGTGGATTCATCAATTGAAGGTATCTAGATGGATAAATAAAATAGCTAATTGGAAAGATAAATTGATAAAAAGGTGATATTCATTGGCCAATGAGGATTCGATTTATCAAACACTGGTTTCTTGCTTTTAGAACAGTATCCATTAGAATGCTTGATTAAAAATAACAATATTAGTAAACAGGAGTTTTAAATGGAAGATACACTTATACCAATTCTGAGAACAGTTGTCAGCTTTATAATTTTAATACTCGTTACTCTGGCAATAGGGAAGCACATTAACTCTCATAAAAACCACTATAGCTTTGCCTTATCCGTTACGATTGGTTCCTTTATAGCTAACATGGGGTTTGATACGAATTTAAAGTTCAAGGAAATGTCAATTTCATTTCTTGCATTAGTTTTAATGTTTTATTTGTTCATGGTGTTATCTTCTAGGAGTAGAAGTTTTAGAAAATGGCTATCTGGTAGACCTACAGTGCTAATAGAAAAAGGAAAATTACTAGACAAAAATATGAAAAAAGTAAAGTTCTCGATCGATGACCTTAATCAGTTTTTGAGGGAAAAGGAAATCTTTAATATAGCTGAAGTGGAATACGCAATGCTGGAAGTAAACGGGGAATTATCCATACTTAAAAAGGTACCGTTTCAAAATGTAATTAAAAAAGATTTCAATTTGCCCAATTCATCAGAGTCGCTGCCAGTTGAACTAGTTATGGACGGGAAAATCATCGAAAAGAACGCTTCCGGCATCTATAGCCGTGAGTGGATTGATGCTGAATTAAAAAGAAGAAATTTGCGGATAGAAGAAATTTATTATGCTGTAGTCAATAGCGGTGGTAACCTTTTTGTAGACAAATATGAAGATAAACTTTCATCACCTACAGATGTTGAATAAAATACCAGAGGGACTTGGTTCTCCCAGTCGAAAAGGCCGGGAGAACCAAGTCCCTTGGTTTTAGCTTTTGCTTAACTGTAATATATCTGTATCTTTC
>JAANMP010000112.1 GCA_011250595.1 Bacillus sp. MM2020_1
AAGTTAGCTTATGTATGCTTAACTCCTTTCAGATTTACTACAATTATTTTAATAAATCGATTTTTTAATTACCTTGACATAGATCAAGGTAAATGAGCAAAACCATGGGGGAAGGTTCGTCGTTTCTTATGGTCGGTTCTAACTATTAAAAGCTAATAGAACCGTCACTGTGGAATTTGCTCCGACCTATCTGAGTGAATCAGAGGTCGGTTTTTTTTAGGGGGAGGAATAATTCAAACCAACCTAAAATATTTATATAAAAAACAAGAGTAAGTTCGTCCATTAAGTGTCCCTGTAGAGCTTCTAGGAGGGAGCCAATTCTTTGAATCGAAATCGGAATAAAAATGTACAGCTAACCATTTTTTTGCTTTTTTGCTTACTGATTATTCTTATTATCCATGCCCTTCTTAATATTCGAATATATTTTGTATACAGTACGGGTCTAGGTCCTATTTTCTTAATAGGATTGATTATTTTCCTCATGGTTTTACTCTTTTTCAAAGGATGAGGACACGGGGACGGTTCTAGTGGTCGGTCGATCGTAACTCAAAAAAGCATAAGAACCGTCCCTCTGCTTCTAAAAGTGTTGATTAAACACTTATCAAATGGTAAAATATAACTCCAATCTTAAGAATAGCATCTACTAAAATGGGTAGATGTTTCTTTTTGTGCCGGTTCCATCCTTATAAAACTCATATTGAGAGGTGACGGATTAAGAGTATGAGCTCGAAAAAACAAAAATCAATTCGTGACCATAAAGATTATCAATCAGAAGTGGAGCGCCTAGAGTTTACCAAGGAATATATTAAAAGTGTTTTGGAAATGTCGAAGGGAAATAAAGAACAGTTCGTAGAGAATTTAAAAGAGGCCTTTGCTGATCTGGACACATCAGATAGTAGTTTAAGCTATATGAACCTACTGACGAATGCGCAGTATTTAGAATTGGCCGAGAGTGAATTGGAACGGCTATCAAGCGTCATCGGCAAACCTTACTTTTCTAGAATCAATTTTACAAGCAGTGGTGACACCAACGAAGAGATTTTATATATTGGCAAAGCCTCACTGTTTGACCGGATCAATCAGATACCGATTATCGTCGATTGGCGATCACCAATTGCCAATGTTTATTATGATGGCCGTCTCGGGGATGTGACGTATGACGCTTATGGGGAAACGCAAAGTGGTTATTTATCGTTAAAGCGACAGTACGAGATCGAGAATGGATTATTAAAAGATATTAGAGATATCGACTTAACCACACATGATGAGTTATTACAGAAATCCTTAGCAGGAAAAGCAGACAATCGCTTAACAGAAATTGTCGCGACCATCCAAAATGAGCAAAATGAAGTCATTCGAGCTTCACTTAAACACCCCATTATCGTTCAAGGAGCGGCTGGAAGTGGAAAAACAACCATTGCACTCCATCGAATTTCCTACTTTCTCTACTCTTCTGGATATCGATTTCCTCCAGAAAAATTAATGATTCTCGCACCTAATAAATTATTTATCGATTATATTTCCGCCGTTCTGCCAGATTTAGGGGTAAATAAGATAAAGCAAACGACCTATATTGAATTTATGAGAAGTTGTCTAGGCAAGAAATTAACATTAATATCGCCTAATTCAAAATTAATGGCTCTTATTAACGGAAATGAAAAATCAAAAACGATTCAATGGGTTTCCAGTTATAAAGGATCGCTGGACTTTAAAGAGTTAATCGACCACTATTTAAAAGAAATTGAGTATAATTTGGCCCCTTCCGAGGATTTTATGATTGAAAAATCACGCCTGTTGAGAGGGGCGAAACTTAAAAAACTATTTATAAATGAATTTCAATACTTACCTATCTATAAAAGACTGGATAAAATTAAAAATTTATTAGCCAATGATTTAAGATTAAAAAAAGCACTGATTCTTTCTAAACTTAATAGCAAATATGACGATGCTTTAGAAAAGCTCCTTTTTAGCAGCAGGCCGGAATCAGAAAAAAGAAAGGAAAAAGTAGTCAGCTTCATGGATTCAAAAGAAAAAAGAATCAGTTCGGTGGAGAAAGAGTCAAAGGTCGCGATAAAAAATTATATGGCTGCTTTTGTTAAAAAAGATATCTTTACGCTTTATAAGGAACTGATGGCGTCCCCCGAGTTGTTACAAAAATATTCTCGTACACTTTCCGAGGTAGACTGCAAGAGGTTAAGTAACTATTGTCAAAGGATTTTTGCTAAAAAGGCGCTCGAGCTCGAGGATTTAGCACCGTTATTTTATATTAAGGCAAAGCTGGAAGGGATCGAAGAACCTTATAAAATGAAGAGTATTTTCATTGATGAGGCCCAGGACTATAGTTATTTCCAATTTGCCGCACTAAAAGAAGGTTTTGAAACAGAATTGTTTACGATCGTGGGTGACCTAGCCCAAGGGATTCATTCTTATCGAGGGTTGAATAGTTGGGAACCGTTAATAAACGATATTTTTCCGAATGCCAATTATCAAACGTTACAAAAGAGTTATCGAACGACAGTCGAGATTATGCACTTAGCAAACGACATTCTTTCCATCATGGAAAAAGACTTGCCAAAAGTAGAACCAGTCATTCGTCATGGGGACAAACCTCGTTTTACAAAAATCGACCCTGGTAATTTGGATCAGGTAAAAGCGATCCTTGAACAGGATATTCATTTACTCAAAGAGGACGAGCTTAACTCGATTGCGATTATTGGAAGAACCGACAAAGAGTGCTCACGAATACATAAAATGCTTGAAAATAGCAAACTTCCAATTCAACTCCTAGAAGAAAAAGAAGATATGAAAAAGGGCAGTGTAGTGATCTTACCTTCGTACCTTTCAAAAGGATTGGAATTTGATGCCGTACTAATTCTTAACTTAGAAGAGTCATACAGTGAGGAAGAGTTAGACATCAAATTGTTGTATGTAGCCATGACTAGACCGATGCATCGGTTGTATTTATATGCGAGTGAGGCATCGGATTTATTATTAAATAGAGTTAAATCCTGGGACCAAGGGGACGGTTCTAGTGGCCTTCACTAACACATAAAAAGCCACGAGAACCGTCCCTATGGAAGGAAAATAGAATTGAATGGTGCCTGACACTTTTTTTATGGTATAATAAGGAATAATGGGTACTCAATAAAGTAGAGTGTACATATATATCTTACTAATGTTTGATAGGGGTGGTTGTATGTTAGTAGTAACAACAGAAAATATCCAAGGTTACAAGGTGGTTGAAATAAAAGGACCTGTTTTTGGTTTAATTGTTAGAAGCCGCGGCTTGGGTGCGGATATTATGGCAAGCTTAAAAGGGTTGGTAGGCGGAGAAATTAAACAATATACCGTGATGCTGGAGGATTCGAGAAAAGAGGCCATGGACCGGATGATCAAGAATGGCAATGCGATGGGGGCCAATGCAATAGTCATGACTCGGTTCGACTCAGGGGAAGCTGGAAAAAATATGACTGAAATCTTTGCTTACGGTACGGCAGTAGTAGTCGAGAAAATGTAATGAACGGACTTTGGATAATTATTACCTATTACGGCTTGCAAGTCATCGCTGTTATTGTTTTTATTTTATTAGGAGTGTTTATTTATGACAAACGATTCAAGGGTCGGCAGGGTGAAAAAGTGCCCGCCGGATTTGAAAAAACGGATGAAATAAACATTGACCCAATCACCAATGAGAAAACAAGAGTGTACTTTAACCCCCAAACAGGGGAGCGTTTTTATAAAAAGGAAAAATGATAAACTTAAAATGTAAAAAATGACTCAAATTATAAATTAATTTGTAGTCATTTTTTTTAGCAACAATAGGGCTTGGAGGAATAAAAATGCAAACACTGACATCTTTATTTCATCAAAGAATAGGTTTACCAATGAACCAAACCATTGCCTTTGAAAATTTAGCGGAGGTTCTTGAAAAAACTGCACAAAACATCCCGTTTGAAAATTTAACGATCATTGAAAACAAAACAGGTGAAATTACAAAGGAAAACTTAATGAACAAAATAATCGAAAGAAATGAGGGCGGTATTTGTTACGAACTTAATCCGCTTTTTTATTTCTACCTATTAGAAAATGGGTTTAGTGCTATCTTAACAAACGGTGTTGTCTATAATCATGCTGCCGAAGAGTATCATCAACTTGGTAGGACTCATGTAACGATTCTGATCAATCACGAGGACCAAATGTATTTAATAGACACGGGCTTTGGAGGTAATTTACCGCTAAAACCTGTTCCTTTATCCGGTGAGCCCATTTCTTCCTATAATGGGGAGTTCAGGATTAAAAAAGTAAATCATCCATATGGGGACTATTGTTTAGAAATGAAACTAAAGCATAAAGATACAGATTGGAAAATTGGCTATGCATTTGATACCAAGAAATCTATAGAAGATCTATCGAAGCTAAATGAAATCCAAACAATTATTACCGAGCACCCGAAATCTTCATTTAACAAACATCCATTAATAACCCGACTTACCAATAACGGGAATATCACCTTAACGGATACCACATTTACCCAATGGGCTGACGGGATTCTTACGAAAGAGAATATTGATAACGTGAGATTTAAAGAGCTGGCAAAACAACATTTTGGCTTTTAAAAGCTGGCAAACAGTGACTGTCACTGTTCGCCAGCTTTTATTTTTATGAAAAATCTTCATATTTAACACGAAATTGTCAATATCTTCAATCCGTGATTAAAATGACAGACGTATAATAAAAGTAGGAAGGAAAGTTTAATAATGGGGAGATGAGAATAATGTTAACGAATTATTCGCGAATTGTTGTTGCATATGACCATTCTGACTTAAGCAAAAAAGCCTTGAAGATGGCAATGAATATGGCAAAAGAGGATCAACAAATTCAATTGTTTGTCGTAATGGTCATGCAACCAGAAAAGCCCATTCCATACGCCGCCGGTTATGGAGTTGTTGCAATCTTAGAGTCTCAGCTTGAAAAAGCCAATGCCGTGCGTAATGAAATTGAACAAGAATTAAAGTCACTTCCAAATAAAACAAAAGCACTTTTATTACAAGGTAACCCAGGACTCATGATTGTAGAATATGTGAAGCAAAATGATGCAGACCTTGTTGTCATGGGAAGCAGAGGATTAAGTGGACTGAAGGAACTTTTCTTGGGAAGTGTTAGCCATTATGTTGTACAAAAGGCACATTGCCCAGTTTTAATTGTAAAATAATAATAGATAACAAGCTTTTCCTAGAAGATAATTAAGATTTATAATGTAGCACTCACAAATGTTGGTATATCAATGTTTGTGGGTGTTTTTTGTTTTGGAGAAAGGTAGAATCGGTACCACAGAATTTGTTTGTCATTAAATTTCCATATTTTTTCGATGTGTGTCCGAGCTTATGCCAAGGAGGCTTTCCAAAGGAATAACGAACTGGTGCGTGAAGGCGGCTTAACACTTGAATTGGAACAGGGAGATACAAGAGATTCGTATGGACGACTGTTAGCCTATGTTTATGTTGATGGAAAGTCTGTTCAAGAAACGCTGCTCACAGAAGGCTACGCGCGGGTAGCTTACGTCATGAATCCCCCATATAAATACTTACCACAATATAGGACAGATGAAATTCGTCCTTGGTTTCCAAGGTGAGGAGCTTAGCAGCCAGTCTGTTGCCCAGACCGTTAAGTATTTCCCCGGGGACGGAGCAGTCGTCCGAGGCCTCGACCCGCACAATGAGGCTGGACAGTTTGCGACCTATCCAACGCCCGGCAGCCTTTACAAATATCAGCTGCCGCCGTTCCAAGCTGCCATCGATGCAGGAGTGAGTTCGGTTATGTCCTACTACAATGCACCTAAAAATGAGGGCAGCGCTGAACAGCTTCCACGTGAACTTTGGCAATCGGAGACACAGCAGTTCGAAGAGGTTGCCGGTGCTTACAACAAGACCCTTCTCACTGACCTGCTCCGTGAGCGGATGGGCTTCAAAGGATACGTCAACAGCGACAGCGGTGTGCTGACCAACCGCGATTGGGGCGTTCATAACTTAACGATTGAGGAGAAATTTGCGAAGGCAATTGATGCAGGAACTAACATTTTCTCTGATAACAACGACCCAAGCGGACTTATCTCTGCAGTAAATAAAGGCATAATTAATGAGAAGGACCTTAATCCATCTGTGTCCCAGCTGCTTACTGAGATTTTCAACCTTGGTCTTTTCGAGGACCCATATACCAACCCGGCAGAAGCTCAGGCGATCGCCAGCTCAACGAAGTCACAGGCACGTGCTGACGAAGCGCACCTTAAATCCGTTACACTTCTTCGTAACAACAAGGGCATGCTGCCACTGACTGATAAAAAAATCGCCGATACTAAGCTTTATGTAGAAGTGTTTAGCGGTACCAATAGTGCAAGTCGCACAGACGCATTGAAGAAGATGATTGCGGAGAAAGACCCAACTGTAACGATCGTTGAAACGCTTGATGAAGCAACTGCCGCCGTTGTTTGGCTGCGTCCAAGTCCATTCGAGTTCCCTGACAACTCTACTGTAGACATTAAATTAGGCACAAATACCGGCATTGACGTTGCAAAAGTGAAACAAATTGAAGCGGCCGTCCCAACAGCCCTTGTGGTCAATATGACCAATCCATGGGTGATTAATGAGGTCGAGTCTGGCGCTGCATCCGTTGTGGCAACCTATGGCGTCAAGGCAGAAGCACTACTCGATGTCCTTCGCGGTCGCTTCAACCCAACAGGTAAGCTGCCAATCACCATCCCAGCCAACCAAAATGCTGTCGAGAAAAACGCATCTGATGTTCCAGGCTACGCCGAAAAGTTCGACTATACTTACACAAATGCAGTGGGTGACGATTACACCTTTGGCTTTGGTCTCAGCTATAAAAAGTAATATTATCTAGCTTGCCAAAATTACAATACTGTTTTTCTTGGAAAAGACTACTTCCATTTAGTATGGAAGTAGTCCTTTTATTGTAGTAATTTACATCTCTAGAAGACTTATCTTAGTTGAAGGTATGGATGTGAATTAATTGTTTTTTGGTTAAGCTTTAAAGCTATCTTGCCATTTTAGTAAACGATTTTCTAAAAAGCGGACAATTGAGTCGGATATTTTACCTGCAAGAGCAAAGATGATAATGCCTACAAAGACAGTGTCTGTCTGCATAAATGAACGGGCATCTTGGATCATGAAGCCCACACCTCTATCTGCGCCCAACAATTCAGCGACGACTAAGCACATCCAGGCAGCGCTAAGAGCTAAGCGTATACCCAGTAAAATATTAGGTAATGAAGCCGGAATCATCAGCTTAGTTATTTGCTCTATTCGGCTGTACTCTAATATTTGAGCCACATCGTATAGCTTTTTATCTACATTACGAATGCCTAAAAAGGTTTGTAAATATAAAGGGAAAAAGGCGCCTAAAGCAATTAGTAATACTTTAGATAATTCACCAAACCCTAACCACATGATAAACAGAGGTGTAATCACAAGCAATGGGACCGTGCGGAGCATTTGGATACTTGGGTTTAAATATTCCTCCGCCTTTTTGTTCATACCAACAATGACACCTATTAATAACCCGAGAAAACCGCCTATCGCAAAGCCGAGAAATGCTCGGATTAAACTGATTTGCAAATGTTTAGCCATCTCCCCTGACTGAACTAGTTCAATGAAGCGCGTGACAATTAACAAGGGTGAAGAAAATAATTGAACGGACAAGATATTGAATGAACTTAACAATTGCCATAAAATCAATACGAAAACAGGCAGGGATAATCCGCGCCAAATCGAGTAGCTTTTGGCTAATTGTGATTTCTTTTTCTTAATTGAAATGGCTTTGTTCTGAGCAATAGTTTGTGTAGACATGTATATCATCCTTTCTTTTTTAGTTAAATACTCCAATCTTCTATTTCATTATCTTGGTGATCAAGGTATTTCAAGATTACGGTTCTGTATTCTTGGAAAGCTTTACTAATCCTTGTTCTTGGATAAGGCAAATCAATAGGTACAATCCCCTTTATTCGCCCTGGCTTTGCATCCATGACGACGACTTTAGATGACAAAAAGATCGCCTCATCAATATCGTGGGTTACAAGAATCATTGTCGTTCGATTTTCCTCCCATATTTCAAGTAAGGCTTCTTGGAGATGGTTGCGAGTGAATGCATCTAATGCGCCAAACGGTTCATCTAGCAATAACACTTTAGGATTCCGCAGCAAGGCCCTGGCAATTGCCACGCGTTGTGACATTCCCCCGGATAATTGACGCGGATATGCTTTTTCAAATCCTTTAAGTTTTACAAGTGAAATTAAATGGTCCACTTTTGAACGTATATCCGGATCTTTTAATGACTGGTTACCTGCAATATTTTTTTCAACGTTTAGCCAGGGAAACAAACGATGCTCTTGAAAAATAAAGCCGCGATCCTTAGAGGGACCATTCACTGACTTATCAGCTATCATAATCTCGCCTTCAAAATCTAAATCAAGTCCTGCAATCAATTTTAATAGCGTACTTTTTCCGCAACCGCTGGGACCGATAATGGTCAAAAACTCACCATATTTTACTGCAAGATTAAAATCCTCTAATACTTTAATACTTTCATTGTCACTCTTAAAAGTTTTCCTAACATGATTGATTTTCACTGTTGATTCCAAAATAATCATCATCCTTTCTAAAATAAAAAAGAGATTCAGCGAAAAGACATATATGTCCTTTCACCGAATCTCCAGTAGACTAGTCGATTCATTCGAATGAATTAATTGATAATAACTTACCATGGTAATTATTAATAT
>JAANMP010000113.1 GCA_011250595.1 Bacillus sp. MM2020_1
GATTATAAGCGTATATTCGGTATTAATCAATAAATTAATCCACGAAAGGAAGATAATTATGTTTGATTATACTGTTGTTACAGATAAGAATATGGAAGAAGCGATCCAAAGTATTCAGGAAAGCTTAGAAGAAGAAAAGTTCGGTGTTTTGTGGAAGTTTGATATTAAGGAAAAGCTTCAGGAAAAGGGTCTCGACTTTCAAAAGGAGTTTAAGGTGCTGGAAGTCTGTAACCCACAAGAAGCTTATCGAGTATTAAATGAAAACAAAATGGCTGGATACTTCCTGCCTTGTAAAATAGTTGTTTCTGAAGATTCCGGTAGGACAAAAATCGGGATGCCCAAACCATCAGCACTCATTAGTCTTTTGAATGATGAAAAGATGAAGCAATTTGCACAGGACATTGAAGACCGGTTAATCAGTTGCATTGATAAAAGCATATGATTTTATTATTTAAATTCGATATCCTTCTTTGACCGCCATGTTTATTGCGGTCATTTTTTCTATAAGCAATTTTTTAAGATTAATCCATTGACATTATACCTATAGGGGTATATTATATAACTTATCAATGACATTGGTTCATTGAAGGAGGATTTAATGATAATATTAATCTTAACTACAATAATTGCTATTATTTTTTATAGTAGGTATTTCCCGGTTTTTGGTATACATTGTTTCAATTTGAAGGACCTTGATTGGGATAAAATAAAGATAATTGATTTAAGAGATTACAATGAATCATATAAGAACCCAATTGAAGGAGCACTGAATATTCCTATTGCTTATCTTAAAAGAAATTTTAGAGAAATTCCAAAGAGGGAAATTCATTTAATTGTATCAAGCATTCTTGAAAAAAATATAGGAATACGCTTCTTAAGAAAAAAGGGTTTTTGTGTTGTTGGATATTCAATTGTTAATCATCACCAATTACTAGTAAGGGAAAATTCCTTGAAAATAGAAACTAATGGTTAAAGGAGGAAAAAAATTGGATTATAATGATCAAATGAAAAACAGAGTAAAACGTATTGAAGGACAGTTACGAGGAATTTTAAAAATGATGGAAGAAAACAAGGACTGTAAAGAAGTTATCACCCAGTTATCTGCAACTAGAAGTGCCATTGACCGTACTATTGGGGTAATTGTTAGTTCAAATTTGGTCGAATGTGTTCAAAAAGCAGATACCCAAGGGGAAAAGAGCATGGAAGAATTAGTAAAAGAAGCTGTTAATTTGCTTGTAAAAAGCCGATAAAAAAGGGTTGACACCCTCTTTTATTTTTACTAATATATATACCCGTAGGGGTAGTGGTATTATCTAAAGGGGGGATAAAACAATGAATAGTACAAAAGTAGTTGATGCCAAAGGTTTAGCTTGCCCAATGCCAATTGTTAAAACAAAGAAAGCGATGAATGAACTTGAATCAGGTCAAGTTTTAGAAATTCATACAACGGATAAAGGTGCTAAGAATGACCTTGCAGCTTGGGCTAAATCAGGTAGTCATGAATTGCTGAAACATGAAGAAGAAAATAATATCTTAAAGTTTTGGATTAAAAAAGGATAAATTTTTTTTAATTTTAATAATACCTGTATAGGTATAAGTTTTTCAGGAGGATACAACATGACAGAAAAGAAAAAGACTACAATTGTATTATTTAGTGGGGATTATGATAAAGCAATGGCAGCCTATATCATTGCCAATGGTGCAGCTGCTTTTGACCATGAAGTAACAATTTTTCATACGTTTTGGGGATTAAATGCCCTTCGTAAAAATGAAAATGTTTCGGTGAAAAAAGGATTTATGGAGAAAATGTTTGGAAAAATGATGCCAAGAGGCGCGGATAAAATGGGTCTGTCCAAAATGAACTTTGCCGGATTCGGTCCTAAAATGATTAAGGATATTATGAAAAAGCATAACGCGATGTCACTGCCACAATTAATCGAAATGGCGCAAGAACAGGATGTAAAACTAGTAGCATGTACCATGACAATGGATTTGTTAGGTCTTAAACAAGAAGAGTTATTAGAATCAATCGAATATGCAGGAGTAGCAGCGTATTTAGCAGATGCAGAGGAAGGTAATGTCAATCTGTTTATTTAAAACAAAAGGGGGATTCCCCCTACATACAAGGAGGATAGCAAATGGAATATGTAAATTATCTTGTTATTGTAGCAATTTTATTTTTTATAATTAAACGCTTTTTGCCAACTAAAGGTGTTAACAATATTTCTACAATAGAATTGAAAGCAGAATTGAAGGACAAGAATAAACAATTTGTTGATGTCCGCACACCGGGAGAGTTTAAAGGAAACCATATTAGAGGTTTTAAAAATATCCCCCTTAACCTACTTGCCGGGAAAGCAGAAAATGAACTTTCAAAGGATAAGGAAATTATTGTTATTTGTCAAAGTGGGATGAGAAGCGGGCAGGCTAGTAAGATCCTAAAAAAATTGGGCTTTTCAAAAGTAACAAACGTCAAAGGCGGCATGAGCGCGTGGTCTTAAACAAAATAGAAGGAGGACTGTAAAATGAAACAAATGACAGCAAAAGAGGTTGAAACATTATTAAACGGTGGAAAGAAATTAAATATCATAAACGTACGTGAAGTGGACGAAGTTGCAGCTGGCAAAATCCCAGGTGCTGTAAACATTCGATTAGGATTAGTTGAGTTTCGCATGCATGAATTAGATAAATCAAAAGAGTATATTATGGTATGCCGTTCAGGAGGCAGAAGTGGTCGTGCTGCGCAATTTCTTGAAAGTTATGGATTTAATGTGAACAACATGGCTGGCGGAATGCTTGCTTGGGAAGGTAAAGTTGAATAAATTTTTTTAAGAATAATAATACCCTTATAGGTATTAAGGAGGGTTTTAAATTGGAAAACTTGAAATCAAACGTAATTTTAGATGCCAAAGGATTAGCTTGTCCGATGCCTATTGTTAGGACAAAAAAAGCAATGAATACCTTGGAGGCAGGACAAGTGTTAGAAGTTCAAGCGACAGACAAAGGATCAAAAGCGGACATGAAAGCATGGGCTGAAAGTACTGGCCATCAATATTTGGGAACAATCGAAGAAGGTGAAGTATTGAAGCATTATCTTCGCAAATCTTCTAACGACGAAGCTACTGAAAAGAGACACCCTAATGTTATCAATAATGAAGACCTTGAGAAAAAAATTGTAGCAAATGAAAACATCGTCATTATCGATGTTAGAGAGGCTGCAGAATATGCTTTTAACCATATTCCGAACGCAGTCTCCATTCCATTAGGTGAATTGGAAGAAAGTATAAATGATTTAAATAAACAAGATGAAATTTTTGTGGTTTGTCGCACAGGAAACCGCAGTGATTTAGCTGCACAGAAATTAGCGGATATTGGTTTTTCTAACGTAATTAATGTAGTACCAGGAATGAGCGGGTGGACTGGTAAAACAACAGGTATTAACCATAAATAAATAATTTGGAGGAAAAAACAATGACTAAAAAAGTAGCAATTATTGCAAGTAATGGTGGATTATTTGATGCTTACAAAGTATTTAATATCGCAACAGCAGCAGCAGCAACTGATCAAGAGGTAGCTATATTTTTCACGTTTGAAGGGTTGAACTTAATCCATAAAGAAGCTTACAAACAGCTTCTAATGCCAGAGGGGAAAGAGCACTTTGCTGATGGGTTCGCAAAAGCAAATGTGCCTTCCATTCCAGAATTAGCTGCAATGGCCCAAGAAATGGGTGTTAAATTTATCGGATGTCAAATGACCATGGATGTCATGGGATTAGAAAAAGAAGACTTTGTCGATGGAATTGAAGTAGGCGGTGCTGTCACCTTTTTAGAGTTCGCTAAAGACGCAGAAGTTACCTTAACTTTTTAATAAGCTTATTTTTTTAATGATTATAATACCATAGGGGGTAAGTAGAGAATGTCTTTAAATGTAATGACTCCAAAAGAAGTAACACAAAAAGTTTTTAATAAAGAAGAGTTGTTTATTCTGGATGTGAGAAATGAAAGTGATTTTAACGATTGGAAAATTGAAGGTGAACACTTTGACTATTTAAATGTCCCTTATTTTGAATTGCTTGATGGTGTAGAAGAAATCCTCGACAAAATTCCTGCCGATCAAGAAGTATTGGTGGTTTGTGCAAAGGAAGGTTCATCTGTCATGGTGGCAGATATGCTTTCAGATGCTGGGTTAAACGTATCATACCTAAAAGGTGGTATGAAGGCATGGAGTGAACATTTAGAACCGGTTAAAGTGGGCGACCTGCATGATAACGGTGAAATTTATCAATTTGTTCGAATTGGTAAAGGATGCTTATCTTATATGGTGGTGTCTAACGGTGAGGCAGCACTGATTGATGCAACACGTATGACTGATATCTATCTTGATTTTGCTGAAGGCATCGGCGCAAAAATTACACACGTAGTTGATACGCACCTTCATGCGGACCATATTTCTGGTGGACGTACAATGGCTGAAAAAACAGGTGCAACTTATTGGCTTCCACCAAAGGATGCTTTCAGGCGATATTTTATTCATTGATTCCATCGGAAGACCGGACCTTGCAGGTATGGCGGAAGATTGGGTTGGAGATTTACGAGAAACTCTTTATAAACGTTACAGAGAATTATCAGAAGAACTCATTGTGCTACCAGCCCACTTTATGATAATTGATGAGTTAAATGATGATGGCAGTGTGGCTGAAAAATTAGGAACATTAATTGAGAAAAATCATGGTCTAAATATCGAAGACGAGAGTGAATTCAGAAAAATGGTAACGGAAAACCTGCCGCCACAGCCAAATGCATATCAAGAAATTCGTCAAACCAACATGGGAAAAATCAATCCAGACATTGATCAACAACGAGAAATGGAAATCGGCCCAAACCGCTGTGCTGTTCGATAACTTTTGGACTGAAAAAGTTATTAATATAGGGAACCATTAAAGGTTCCTTTCTTTAGAAGGAGACACTATGGCTATTAGCTTTATCATTACGATCTTCCTAATTGGATTTGTTGGGTCATTTATATCAGGGATGTTAGGTATTGGTGGTGCGATCATCAATTTCCCAATGTTATTGTACATTCCAGTTATACTAGGGGTAGGTCATTTTACAGCACATGAGGTTTCAGGAATTACAGCCATCCAAGTTTTCTTTTCGACAATTGGCGGTGTTCTGGTTTACCGTAAAGGTGGCTTTTTAAATAAAACACTAATTGCCTATATGGGAATAAGTATTTTGATTGGAAGCTTTATCGGCGGATTTGGCTCCACACATATGCCGGAAAGCGGAATTAATATTGTTTACGGAATTTTAGCATTGATTGCTGTAATTATGATGTTTGTTCCGAAAAGAGGAATTGATAATATTCCTTTAGATCAAGTCAAATTTAACAAGTGGCTTGCAGCACTATTTGCTTTCATTGTCGGGATTGGTGCTGGGATCGTTGGTGCTGGAGGTGCATTCCTATTGGTGCCAATTATGCTAACTGTGTTAAAGATACCGACAAGAATGACAATTGCTTCATCCTTAGCTATTACACTTATTTCATCCATTGGAGCGGTTTCTGGGAAAATTTCAACAGGACAAGTGGCAATTCTACCTTCGATTATTATGGTTGTGGCTAGTTTAATCGCTTCGCCGATAGGCGCCAATGTTGGGAAAAAAGTGAATACCAAGGTATTGCAAATCATTATGGGGAGTTTAATTTTTGCTACAGCAGTCAAAACATGGTTAGAAATTTTATAAAATTAATTAGCTTATTGAAACAAGGGATAAATGGCGACAAAAAATTCCCTTTGTATCGTTACCCTTTGTATTAAAAACAATATGGGAGGAATTAAGATGATTAAAATTACACAGGCTGCAATAGTTAAGATAAAAAATGAAGTTCAAGACCTCATCAATGAAGGCAAAAAACCCCTTATCCGTTTGTCAATGGGAATTGGCTGAGGGGGTCCACAGCTTCGTCTGACTCTGGAGGAGTCAGCATTAGAAATGGATGAAATAACAGAACAAGATGGAATAGAGTTTTTAGTGCATGAAAGAGACAAGGTTTATTTTGATCATGTAAAAATCGATTATGTTAAGACTTTATTCGGAGGCGGACAATTTAAGTTGCTTCGGGTTTAACAACGATAGTATATTTTTGCAGATGAACATTAAAGAAGTGTGGTATTGGTGTGGAGGAATATGTCTAATAATTCACCCTAATTAAGCTCCTGTTGGTGTCATTTTTTAAATTAATAAATTATTTTAAAATTAGGGGCGATTGCCTCTATTTTTATACAAAAAGGGAGAAGGAGATACACGATAAATGTATGTCCTTCTCCTTTTGTATAGGATTACAAGTTCTAGGGCTGCTCTGACAGTCTACCAATGCATCAATAAACGACCACTGGGTCATAGCTGCTGAGATTGTCATACACAGATTTCATAACGCTTGGCGGGGTGTTGACACAGCCATGCGACCCATTGCTCCGATAGATATTACCACCCCAATTTGACCTCCAGTTGGCATCGTGGAATCCTTGTCCGTCATTGGTAAAAGGGACCCAATAATTAACAGGTGTCTGATACGTAATTTTTCCGTTTTCTCTGCCCGTTAGGACGGCAGGGGTTTGCTTATAAAGGATATACCATACTCCTGGTGATGTATCATGGTGGGTACTTTGATTGCCAGTAACCACATTCGTTGTAACGACTAATTTCCCATTTTTGTAAATCCAAATTCGCTGCTTTGCTATGGAGACTTCAGCATATGTATCACCAATCCCATTATTCTTAACAGCGTCATATCCGTAACCTTCACCATTCCAGCCATTTCCGTATATATTAGAGGCGGAAACCGATTTATTCCCACTTTCAAAAGCTTTCATAATACGGGGAATTTCTTTATCAACATTTATGGCCCAGCCATAGCCTTTAGCTTTAACCGAAATCACCGATCCTGAATGGGTCCTGAATGAGATATCCTTGTATAATGTGGATTGGGATTGGTTAATTTCAGCAATCTTTTTCTTAAAATTACCGTTATCATCAATCTTAATCTGCAAATCTTTTGAAATAGATGCATTTTTAATTAATTCGCCCGCTTTTAACGTAAAAACCTTATTCTGCACCTTATAATCGACGGTCTGCACAAGAAATTCTTCCAGCTTTTTTTGTTGATTTTTTACAAACTCGCTGTCTTCATTAATGGGCTGTATGTATACTGGATTGAGATGGATTTCACCAATATATTCGTGTTTGTCGTAGTCCATCAAAAGACTAGGAACATCATATTGCTCTCCGCTAACGCTGTTAGTGACTACAATTTTTCCTTGTTTCAAACGAACCACCGCATCTTTTGGCACTTTTAAACTTTTATTCATGGCTAACAGCTTTTCTTCCACCTGCTTTTTCAACGTCTGGTTTCGATAATGATCCCGTTTACTGGGCATTAAGGAATAATTATTAGCTTTTGAAGAAGGAAAAAACGTATACTGGCCCTTTAATATTTTTTTGATTTGGGGCAGGTCTTTTTTCATAAATCCCATCTTTGTATCTTTTCCATCAAAAACTTGTTGATCTCCAACATAGACGGCATTTTTCAATGTAGTTGTTTTTAATTTCTTTAGTGACTGATCAGCGGTCATTCCACCGACTTTTATCCCATTAATTTTGATTTGTGAATTAAAATGGGTTGCTTGATAGTACCAGACTGCTGCAATCAAGAGGATGATAGTAAAGAGGAAACCTCCGGTAATAAACCTCCAGTTACCGTACCACTTTACTGAACTTCCATGTTTTTTGTCCATTTCATTAATTACTGCTGTGCTTTCCATAGAGTTCCTCCTAAACCTGATGAAATTCTAGCTATTAATATTTCATTTTCTTAAATTATGTATTTATGTCATAGATTACAGTTTTATTGCAAAATTGTAATTTATACAACTATTCTACTAAATGTCATCATCGAACATTGTCGGTTTTTGTACATACTTAAATTTATTTAATTTCGCTATGACTAATAACTCATTTGTTAAGGCGGATTGCCAATATCGCTTTTGATGGCAAAAAACCTGTGCAGGGTACAAATGCGGAAAGGTCAAGGACTAAAAGTAATGTTAAAATTTAACAAGTGGTTTGGAGTACTATTTGCTTTTATCGAGGGGATTGGAGCTATTATTGTAGGAGCATTCTTGTTAGTACCAATTATGCTTGTTGTTTTAAAGATTCCAACAAGAATAACCATTGCCTCTTCATTAGCCATTACACTTATTCATCAGTAATCTTGGGCATTGAATAGAGAAGTAACAGTTAATAAAAAAGCATTCTAAACACCTTAAGGTACTTAGAATGCTTTTATATTTTAATTATTAATCATACAATCTGTACCTGTTTCTTTTTTCATTTTAGCTACACAATCTTTGTGCACTTCTTTTAATTGTTTTTCACTTAAATTTGGATACTTGTCTTGCATCATAGGGAGCATTTCTTTAAAATCTCCCACTTTGCAATCAATCTTATTAGTTGCTGCCATAACTCCAGTTCCCAATCCAAGTAATAAGACTAGGGTAAAAGCACTTGTAACAAATTTTTTCTTCATTGAAGGTCCCTCCGGAGGTAAAATTTTTTTACTACTATTTTATTTTACAATAGATTTGA
>JAANMP010000114.1 GCA_011250595.1 Bacillus sp. MM2020_1
CCGTCCGCCGCTAACCACCGAAGTGGTTCGCTCGACTTGCATGTATTAGGCACGCCGCCAGCGTTCGTCCTGAGCCAGGATCAAACTCTCCAAGAAAGTTGATTAGCTCATTTGTTACGTTGGCTTAATTTCATAATTGAAACTAAAATTTATTGTTTGTTTGCACGATTTTGTTTGTTTAGTTTTCAAAGAACAATTTCAACATCGCTCGTAAGCGACTTTATTAATATAACATAAGACAATTAACACTGTCAACATTTTTTAAACCGTCACTTACGAAAACAATTTAGTTGTTTGTCTCGCAGCGACGGTTATTAATATACCAAGGAATCATAAAAAGGTCAATACGTTTTATTGTTTTTTTACGATAATTTTTTACTAAGCCGATAACCTCTATGAAAAACCCCTTGCCCTTTCGTTTCAATATTAACTACATCAACTAAATGCTTTTCAATCATATATTCGAGCAGGACAGCAAGGTCAACTGAATAAGGGGTCAACTCTTCTTCATTCATAATTTCATTAAACTGCCATACTTCCTTACGACTAAGAATTTGTAAAAAATGATTCGTGCCGATAGTCGTTCTCGAATGGATCATAAACTCGCTCGCAAGGAATAAAAGCTCAAGTCTTTTCTCAAGCGTTTCTTCACTGTAGACAAGCTCTTCATATAATTTAAAAATTTCCGGTTCCATTTGTTTTACTTGATTCCAAACCGTTAGCTCCGGGTGGAGTCCATTTTCTAATACAGCCAACCTTGCAAGATGGTGAAGGGAATGCACGACATAGTTATATGCATCTAAGAACTGATGTCCTTCAAACAATGCCTTTCCATCGACATAGCGCCGAATCAATTTAGCAAATTCTAAACCCATTTTTATTTTGCGTCCGTTAAATGGAAATTCTCGCAGTTCCGTTTTTAACTCGGCAACATATTCGTTTCGATCAAAAATGATTTTCGCCTCATGGAGCCATTCAAAGATTTTGCGATTTGTTCCTAATAGTAACCACTCCTGCAACTTTGCTTCAGTAATGATATGCATGGCAGCCTTTTTGTCATGGTAAGTATAGTGCTTTATAAATAAAGGCTGTTCTGCCTCTTTGACTAATACCAAGAGAATTACATCAAATGAATCTGTTATGTGGCTTAACTTTTGTTTTTTTTGCACCATTAATACTCCAAGAGTATTTAATTGGCTCGCCCTTTCTTGGTAAATAGGCCGAAGGATGTCTTCCATTTATCATTCCTCCATTTTTTTCAGGTAGCATTATAAGTTCGACAAGGAAAGCAAATCTCCTTCTTTATCCAAAGACAAATTTCGACATTGTTCCACCTACTTTTTTTATTCTCTCTATAAATATGGTATAGTTTTCTCGAGGAGGGAGTTATATGGCAAAATATTCGAGTAAAATAAATAAAATTCGCACCTTTGCATTATCATTGATTTTCATTGGCTTCATTGTTATGTATGCTGGAATCTTTTTTCGAACTTCACCACTTATTATGACCATTTTTATGATTTTGGGCCTTCTTTTTATTATTGCCAGTACTATTGTATATTTTTGGATTGGAATGTTATCAACAAAAACCATTCAAGTGAAATGCCCAAGCTGCGGAAAACATACTAAAATGCTTGGCAGAGTGGATATGTGTATGTATTGTCGCGAATCATTAACCCTTGACCCGAATCTTGTAGGTAAGGAATTCGATGAGTCCTATAATAAAAAATCCTAAAATAAAAAGAGGAAGAAGAAAACCACTTGGCAGAATAGCTGCCACGGTTTCCTTCTTCTTCTTTTATTTACAACAAAAAAGGCTGATTAAAAAAAATCAGCCGCCATCCTATCAATGAACTTCTTTACTTGCGCATTCTGGACAAGAACCGTAAATTTCCATGCGGTGATTCTCCACTTTAAAACCTGTAACATGTGATGCCAAGTGCTCTACTTCATCTAAACCTGGATAAAGGAAGTCAACTATTTTCCCACACTTCTCACATATCACATGATAATGATGAGATGTAACAAAGTCAAAACGGCTTGAGGCATCACCAAAAGTCAATTCTTTCACTAAACCCACTTCACGAAATACTCGTAAATTATTGTAAACTGTCGCCACACTCATATTTGGAAATTTTCCCTCTAGGGCTTTATAAATATCATCTGCAGTTGGATGTGACATCGAGTTTATTAAATATTCAAGTATCGCATGACGTTGTGGAGTAATCCGTACCCCTGTTTCTTTTAAAGTATCTAACGCTTCTTTTAACTGAGTCATCGCCATGCACCTTCTTTCTAAAAAATATTCTTATATTATAATTGTTATAATTAATTTTACTAGGTAATTTGTACTTTTGTCAATATTGTTAGCTCATTAACTTGAAATCTTTAACTTCTTCTTCCATGCAATGTTTGTTCTTTTAAGCCTAACTCATGGTTCACATAACGTGCGGTCACGAAGAGTAAGTCAGAAAGTCGATTTAAATAGGCTAATACAAGTGGATTAACCTCTTCACCTAGTGAAACCGCACATCTTTCAGCCCTCCTTGCTGTTGTTCGTGCAACATGGAAAGCAGCACCTGCTGGATGACCACCAGGCAAGATAAAATTCGTTAATTCTGGAAGTAATTCGTTCCAGGCATCAATTTGCTTTTCCATTTCTTCTATATCTGATGTTGCAAGTGTCCACTGTACTTCTTTCCCTTTTGGTGTAGCCAGCTCCGCTCCCACATGAAAAAGATTTGTTTGTATTTTATGATAAATAGTATCAATTATTTCTTTCTCTTGAAAATTTTCATTAAATAAGTGACTCAACGCTAATCCAATCATAGAATTTGTTTCATCACAAGTCCCATAGGCTTCGACTCGTAAATCATTTTTCGCTACTCTTTGTCCGTAGATAAGTGACGTAGTTCCTTTATCACCGGTCTTTGTATATATTTTCATTTTTATCCCCCTGTAAAATGATATATTAGCAGCTTTCAATTCTTACGCCTTCGCTTATTATGCGAGGTGTAATTATTGTCTTCATCATATCACCTATATATATACTTAGAAAACTTGAAATATGGAAACCCAGTTTCATTCCATAAAAAAAGGGGCCACAATGGACCCAAAGTTTATCTGAGGAGGTATGCCCTAATAGAATGATATTCAATCCAACGTTTCTTGCATTGGACAAATGCCTCTTCTGCACAAAATAGGCTTTGGTAAGCAAATTAGCTTAACTGTTCTCGTATGTAAGTTAGAGCCTCATCTACATGGCCTTTAACTTTGACTTTTCTCCATTCTTTGACGAGGTTGCCTTCCTTATCAATAATAAAAGTCGATCGTTCTATTCCCATATATTCTTTACCAAAGTTCTTCTTTAACTTCCAAACTCCAAATGCTTCCGCTAATTGATGCCCCGTATCTGCTAGCAGCAAAAATGGCAAACCATATTTCTCAACAAATTTCTGATGACGCTCAACTGGGTCTGGACTCACACCCAATATGACGGCATCCACCTCTGTAAATTGTTGAATTTGATCTCGAAAATCACATGCCTCGGTTGTACAGCCCGGTGTCATGTCTTTAGGATAAAAATAAAGCACAACATTAGTGCCCTTGAATTTTGAAAGAGTTACTGTTTCTCCACTATTGGTTTCTAACTCAAAATTCGGTACCTGCATGCCAATTTCAACAGTCATCCTTACCACTCCCATTGTAAATTATTCCTTAATGTCAGCGTATCAAAATCAAGGCTCACAACACAACTTTCCTGCATCGCTAGCTGACTTTTTCCCGATCAAACACCACGCGAGCAACAAAGGCGGCCGGTAGTGTATAACCTATCAAGGCCTCGGTGACAGTAATGATTCTTCCTAAACCATGTGGAATGACATCCCCATTTCCAACTGAAAATAAGGTCATTGCACTAAAATAAAAGCTTGTTTCAAAAATATTCTGGTGGTCTTGGGTATTTACCTCCCTTAACAATGGCATTCCGATCAACTCAAAAAGTAAATAAATAAGACCAAAACCAATAATAACAGTTAAATAAACTGAACCTAAATACAAAAAGTTATCAATGGATACCAATTTCCCTTTTACGGTATTTGGAACAAAGAGCGTCCTTAAACTCATAAAGATGCAAAAAATAACGAGTGGCAGCAAGAAAATAAACACACAGATCACCTCAATTTAACATCTGGTATTTAATTTCTATGCACGCTTGGCCAATATAATATCAAATTCTAGTTAATTTCCGGCACCTCGGTATTTTTTTACCCCTTGATTCCAAAGTATGACGGACAGGACGAAGAAAACAACTCCAATCACGGGAGTTAAAAAAGAGTACCAAAACCATTCTTTTTTGCCGAGGAAAAATGCAGCTGGATAAACGCCAACAAAAGCAAATGGCAACACCCAC
Source organism: Bacillus sp. MM2020_1 (assembly GCA_011250595.1). Lineage (GTDB taxonomy): Bacteria > Bacillota > Bacilli > Bacillales > Cytobacillaceae > Neobacillus. The sequence continues at coordinate 4,412 of JAANMP010000114.1, forward strand.
GTTAGTACAAAACGAATAAGTTTATTATAGATATTAACGGGATATCGTCCATAATTGCTAATATTGTACATCATCGGCATAAGCGAGGTGCGTGCATCTGCCCAAAAGCTAATGCAGGCAATCATGATGAACACTCCACCATAAACCAGTGCCCCACCGAGCACAAAAACAATAAACAAGAACGGGTCGAACCAATGGACCTCTAGCCCTAAGCGACTACCCGCATAAAACATGACAGCAAGTCCCGTGATCGCCCCTAATAATGATTCCATTTCAATTCGTTCAAGAATAATTTGAAAGAGACTGTGTATCGGCCTGGTTAAGATACGGTCTAACTCCCCCTTAACGATATAGCGTTCATTAAAATCCCATATGTTAAAGAAAGCAGAAAAAACTGCAGAAGGGACTAGAAAAAATCCATAGATGAAGATGATTTCATCTCTGTTCCAGCCATTTAGCAAATTGGTATGCCCAAAGACAACCAATATGAAGATAAGATTTATGGCTTGCGATAGTAAATCAGAAAAAAACTCTACAAATATATCTGCTCGATATTGAAGTCTTGTTTTTAAATATTGAGATAAGTATTGAAAAAACATCGAAATATAAAACAACTTTTAGCCCCCTTGAATAATCAGTTGTTTTTTCGCCAAGGACCAAAGGATTTGGATTGGAAAAAATAAAATGATTACCCAAACAAATTGTTGAGAAATTGCTTCAAGTGCTTGGGTATGGGAAAAACCTTTCGTAACAATCATACTCGGAAAATAACTAATTCCTTGAAAGGGAAGAAATTTCATCACATCTTGTGCCCAGCCTGGAAAAAAACTAATCGGCAATAGCAGTCCTGAAAATAAATCAATAACGACACGTTTTGCCCGAATGAGCCCGGAGTTATTATATAAGAAGAAAGTAGTAATCCCCGTTAATAAATTCAGTTCGGTGTTTATAAAGAAACTTAACAGGATGGAGAGCGCAAATAATCCCCAGACACTTAAATCCCATGTAAATTCTATAGGAAAGACAAAATAAACAATCAGCATTCCAGGCATAGAAAAGAAGAATAGTCTAAAAATCCCTTCTCCCAGGCCCTGCATCGTTTTCATTCCGAGATAATTATAGGGTCGGATTAATTCAATCGCCACTTTCCCTTCCATAATTTCTAATGCCATTTCACGATCGAGATTGTTAAAGTAAAATGCACGTGCCATCCAGGAAACTGCTACATAGGTGGTCATCTGCGTGACAGAAAGACCAACGATATGTTCCTTAGAACCATAGATCGCAGACCACAAAAAATAATAGGCTCCAATGTTAATACTATAGATTAGAATTCCTGTGTAATAGTTGGTCCGGTATGCAAGCATCATTAAAAAGCGGATTCTAATCATTTCAAGGTATTTATCCACTTACACTGCACCCTTTTCATAGATATTTCGAATGATTTCTTCTGTAGAAGTTTCGTTTATTTTAATATCTTTTATTTTAAATGCGGCGACTACCTTGGCAATGACCTGTGAAATAAGTTCATCATTATCTTCTAATGATGCTGTAAAAATTTGCTCCTTTTCGTCCTGCTCCCACTTAACAGGTATCCCTTGGGTGAGATTTAGCAGTTCAGAAACTCCAACATGCTCAAGAAACTGAAACTGAAGTTCTTTTCCTTCCCCCCATTTCTCCTGAAGATTCTTTAATGCACCATCATAAATAACCTTTCCTTCATCAAGCATAATCACCCGTTCGCATAATGCCTCAATATCCGTTAAATCATGTGTGGTTAGGAGAATGGTCGTCTGATATTTCTCATTAATTTCTTTTAAAAAATCACGAATCTTTAACTTAACGAGCACATCTAATCCGATCGTCGGTTCATCCAAAAACAATAATGGCGGGTTGTGAATCAATGCAGCTGCTAGCTCACACCTCATTCTTTGGCCAAGAGATAATTTCCGCACTGGCTTATCTAAGAGCGGCTCAATATCTAATGTCTGGATGACATGATTCATGTGGCTGTTATAATCTTCATCTGACACCTTATACACCTTTTTCAAAAGGCGAAAGGATTCCTGAACCGCTATATCCCACCATAATTGTGATCGTTGTCCAAAAACAACTCCAATGGTTTGGACAAATCTTTCCCGTTCTTTATGTGGGTTCATTCCATTTACGGTGATTTGCCCGGAAGAGGGTGTCAAAATTCCTGTCAGCATTTTAATCGTAGTTGATTTACCGGCACCATTTTCACCAATATATCCGACCATTTCACCCTTTTTCACTAAAAAATTAATATCATTTACAGCTGGAACCACTTTATAATTTCTTGTTAGTAAATCCCGAAACGCCCCTTTTAAGCCCGTCCGACTGGAATAGGACTTAAAATCTTTTCGTAAGTTCGTCACTTCAATTACATTTTCCATTTTTTCCTCCCGAATCGATGCCTAAAAGGATAGTTTAGCCAAATAAGACTGATAAAACAACAATCGCGCACTTCACTAACTTTCCGAAAAATAAAAACACATTAAGTCAGTAAGGAAAAGTGATAAAATAGGTAGGAATCAGATGAAGGAGGAAAAAATATGAAATTTACTAATTCAGAAAGATTACATAATGAAGCACTTGAACACATTGTTGGCGGCGTTAATAGTCCTTCACGGTCCTACAAAGCTGTTGGCGGCGGTGCCCCTATTGCAATGGAGCGTGCTCAAGGTGCTTACTTTTGGGATGTCGACGGCAATCAGTATATCGATTATCTTGCAGCCTATGGTCCAATTATTACTGGCCATGCCCATCCGCATATTACAGAAGCAATCAAACATGCGGCTGAAAGTGGCGTCCTTTATGGTACACCAACACCGCATGAAGTGAAATTTGCTAAAATGTTAAAAGAAGCGATTCCTTCGATGGAAAAGGTTCGTTTTGTTAACTCAGGCACAGAAGGCGTAATGACGACTATACGTGTTGCCCGGGCCTATACCGGCCGCGATAAAATTATCAAATTTGCCGGCTGTTATCATGGACACTCTGACCTAGTCCTTGTCGCTGCAGGCTCAGGGCCATCTACTTTAGGCACACCGGATTCAGCTGGTGTACCGAAAAGCATCGCTCAAGAAGTAATTACAGTTCCATTCAATGATATCGAGCCCTTTAGAGAAGCGATTGCTAAATGGGGCGACCAAATTGCTGCGGTCCTCGTGGAACCGATTGTTGGCAACTTCGGAATTGTTGAACCGAAACCAGGCTTCCTACAACAGGTTAATGATATTACCCATGCAGCAGGAGCACTCGTGATTTATGATGAAGTCATCACGGCTTTCCGCTTTATGTACGGGGGCGCCCAAGATTTATTAGGAATTCAACCAGATCTAACTGTGTTAGGCAAAATCATTGGCGGCGGCCTGCCAATTGGTGCCTACGGTGGAAGGAAAGAAATCATGGAAACTGTTGCTCCGCTTGGACCTGCCTATCAAGCAGGTACAATGGCAGGGAACCCTGCTTCCATCCTTTCAGGTATTGCCTGTCTTGAGGTATTAAAGCAAGAAGGCATTTATGATTATCTAGACCGTCTAGGTGCGATGCTCGAAGAGGGTATTTTAGAGGCTGCGAAGGAAAACAATATTCATATAACAATTAATCGTTTGAAGGGCGCGTTAACTGTTTATTTTACAAATGAAAAAATAGAAAATTATGTGCAAGCTGAAAATACAGACGGTGAAACATTTGCAAAGTTCTTTAAGCATATGCTGCACCAAGGAATAAACCTTGCTCCCTCCAAATATGAAGCGTGGTTCTTGACCATTGCACATACGGAAGAGGATGTTGAAGCGACTTTACACGCAGTTAGAAATGCATTTTTCTTACTTTCTAACGAATAAATATTCATCTTTTATGCAAAAAAGGAAGTGGGAATCACTTCCTTTTTTTATTATTAACCGTTTGAAAACGTTTACAATTACACATTTCCTCAATTATCCAACATAAATTTGGATCTATTTTCTTATCCAAAATAATGTATATTTATTTGATTTCTGAAAATTCTTATGATATT
>JAANMP010000115.1 GCA_011250595.1 Bacillus sp. MM2020_1
GCCGCTAACCACCGAAGTGGTTCGCTCGACTTGCATGTATTAGGCACGCCGCCAGCGTTCGTCCTGAGCCAGGATCAAACTCTCCAAGAAAGTTGATTAGCTCATTTGTTACGTTGGCTTAGCTTCACTTTCTTACGAAAGCTTCACTAATAATTTTTTGTTGACGTTTCTGCTTTGTTTAGTTTTCAAAGAACTATTTTTTTGTGACAGAATAACAGTTTATCACGCCGCTTCAATAAAGTCAAATGTTATTTTGAAATAACTTTTTCAATAAATCAGCGAGGTTATTATCATATCATTCATCATCATACTTGTCAACTGGTGAAGGAATTTTTTCGAGAATTTCATATCCTCTTTCGCAATGCCCTCATCAGATTTACTATATTACTATCATATATAAGTAAAGTCAACTACTATTCTATTAATAATTAAATTAATTATTTCGATCACAATATAACAGCTGTAGATACTGATACTACAAAACGACAGGCTGATAATATACAATGATGCAAAGATTAACTATGGTGTCAGGCACCGTTAAGGAAGGTAATTGTATGACAAACATTAAAGATTTGGCGAAGATGGCTGGTGTATCTGTAACCACTGTTTCTCGAGTGTTAAATAAACATCCGTATGTAAGTGAAGAAAAACGGAAAGCTGTGCAGGAGGCCATTCAACAAAGTAATTACCAACAAAACATTAATGCCGTCCATTTAAGTATGGGGAAAACGTTTCTTATTGGTGTGGTTGTTCCCTTTATCGATCACACTTACTTTGCCATGTTAATAAAAGGCATAGCCAATGAAGCGTTAAAAAACAATTACAATTTGGTATTATTTCAAACTAACTATATAGAAAGCCGAGAATTAGAAGCCATGCAAATGCTAAAGCAAAAGCAGATTGATGCATTAATTATTTGTTCTAGAATATGTACATGGAGCACAGTAGAAGCGTATTTACCATATGGACCCATTATTTTATGTGAAGATACCAGAGGCAAGATGGTGTCCTCCACGTACGTGGACCACTATAAAAGCTTTATTTTTGCATTAAAATACCTATACACCAAAGGTCATCGTAAAATTGGGTATTGTATTGGAAGAAACTCTGGAACGAACAGCAGAAATAGAAAAGCGGCATTTATGGACTTTTGTGCGGACTACAAGTTGTCTTATGAAACTGACTATATTTTTGAGCAATGTCTACATTTCGAAGATGGAGAACGAGTAATTGAACAAATTAAACAAATGGCTCATCCGCCAACAGCCTTGTTAGTCACTAGTGATGAGGTTGCAGCAGGGATTGTTACCTGTGCACAGTCTCAGCATATTTCGATTCCTCGTGACCTGGCTCTCATCGGATTCAATAATCAGCCCATCGCAAAAATGATGAATATTACGACCATTGAAATCCCGCTTATGGAAATTGGGAGTAAGTTATTTCTCCAAGGATTAAGTGATACAAAAGAGCCTTCTTATCAGGAAATACCCGTGACATTAATTGAACGTCAAACAGTTTAATCCCTTTTTTATCATATATCGAACTTTCTATAATCGAATTCTATTTTTAAACTTACATATATCCTCTTGACATGAAATGCGTTTCATAAATTATTCTTGCCTTGCAGGAAAATCACAACACAAGCCGGCGTGATCCGGAAACGGAGCGTAACGGCAGTGTTGTGTTTGACAGGGGGAAGAACAATGAATAAACCAATTGTATTTTTCGATATTGATGGAACATTACTAAATGAGGATAAAATCCTTCCGGAGTCAACAAAGACCGCCGTACGTTTACTCCAAGATAAAGGAATCCATACAGTTATTGCGACTGGGCGTGTACCGGAAATGTTTTATTGGATCCGTAAGGAATTAAATATTGATTCATACGTATCCATGAATGGACAATACGTCGTATATGACGGGAAAGAAATTTATTCGAATCCGATGAATCCAGAGCGGCTTCATTCCTTATCCCTGAGGACAGCAGAAAATGGCGATGCCTTAGCCTACTGCAGTGATCAAGATATTAAGGTAAGTGCATCCAATCATCCTTTTATTGAAAGTAGTTTCGACACTTTATTGATGACCTATCCTGAGGTCAATCATCATTTTTATAAACAAAAGCCTATCTACCAAGGACACCTATACTGTGATACTAGTAATCACCAGATGTATGTCGATCACTTTCCTGATTTTGAATTTGTGAAATGGCATGATTACGCCTACGATATTCTTCCAAGGGGAGCTTCAAAAGCTATTGGAATTCAGGCGCTGTTAAAAGTTCTAAATATAAGTAATGAGAATTGCTATGCTTTTGGGGATGGACTGAATGACTTGGAGATGTTGTCTTCAGCCGGCACTGGAATTGCGATGGGGAATGCTGTTCCGGAAGCAAAGGCTGTTGCCGATATCGTCACTACCTCATCCTCACAAAACGGAATTCTTAACGGGCTTATTCAGGTTGGACTATTGGAGGAAAAGCTGAAGAAAATTATATAAATGGATATTTTTAAAGGGACTCCTCTTAATTGGAGTCCCTTATTTTTTTGAAGAATAGAGCATACTAAAAGTTGCCAGGCTTAGTCTGCCTTGTACTAAAAAATTTATAGATAACATGGGTTGACCTAAAATAAGTCTAGAGTTATAATTCAAACATAAGTTTAATTTACAAACAAAAGTTTATAAATGCATTTATTTTAACCAAACATACATCATAAGGGGGAACTTAATTTGAAAAAACAAAAAGTTGGAATGGCACTAACACTCGTTCTTGCTGCAGGAACAATATTAGGCGCTTGTGGAAAAAGCAATGACAACCAAGGCAAGGAAAATGCAAAAGATACCTTCTCAGTAGCAATGGTGACAGATATCGGCGGTGTTGATGATAAATCATTTAACCAATCATCTTGGGAAGGCCTCAAAAGTTTTGGTAAAGAAAACGGTATGAAAAAAGGTAAGGGTGGCTACGATTACCTTCAATCAAAATCGGATGCTGATTATACAACAAACTTAAACAAACTTGCTCGGGAAGGATTTGACTTAGTTTATGCGATTGGCTTCTTGATGCCGGCAGCAGTAGAAGAAATTGCAAAACAACAAAAAGATTCTAAATTCGCGATCGTTGATGCTGAAGTAAAACAGCCAAACGTTGCAAGTATTCTTTTCAAAGAGCAAGAAGCCGGGTTCCTAGCGGGAATAGCAGCGGCTAATACAACAAAGTCTAACCATATCGGATTTATTGGCGGCATGGAAATTCCTGTTGTTGAACGTTTCGAAGCTGGATTCTTAGCTGGTGTTAAAGCGTCTAAACCAGAGGTAAAAGTGGACGTGCAATATGCAGGTGCGTTTGACAAGGCCGAACTTGGTCAATCTATCGCGTCAAAAATGTATTCTTCCGGAGCGGACGTCATTTTTCACTCAGCAGGGGCAACCGGTGTCGGTCTATTCAAAGAGGCCAATGACCGCAAGGCAAAGGATCCCGGCAAGGAATACTGGGCAATTGGTGTAGACCGTGACCAAGCTGACATGGGTCCGGATGTTGTCCTAACATCCGCTTTAAAACGCGTGGATATAGCTGTTAAAAACCTTGCAACAAAAACTAAAGAGGGTAATTTCCCTGGCGGCGAAGTTGCGTTATATGGTTTAGCGGAAGATGGTGTTGGCTTAGCCCCTATCAATGCAAAAGCGGCAAACAAAGCGGATACTGAAGCTGCTATTAAAGAATGGGTTGAAAAGATTAAATCAGGGGCGGTAAAAGTTCCGGAAACACGTAAAGAATTAAAAACTTTTAGTCCAAAGTAATCGTACTAGAATGTACAAGATTAAATGGGGTGAGTTTGTGCCTGAAAGAATGAATGATAAAGAACAATTGATTATCGATTTAATCCGAAAGAACCCCTATGTTTCTCAACAAGAACTGGCCGAAATATTAGGGTTATCGCGGCCTTCCATTGCCAATATTATTTCTGGTTTGATTAAAAAGGGCAATATTCTAGGCAGAGCTTATATTTTAAATGAATCGCAACAGGTTATTTGTATAGGCGGGGCTAATATTGACCGTAAATTCCATATCAAAGAAAAAGCCCAATTAGGTACTTCCAATCCAATTTACGCTACTCAAAATGCAGGCGGGGTTGCCCGGAATATTGCTGAAAACCTAGGGCGGCTTGGAATGGACGTATCATTAATTTCTACAAGCGGCGCCGATAAGGACTGGTCGCTCATTGAAGATTCATCATCTCTTTACATGAACTTAGAAACCGTGACCCAATTCCCTGAAAAATCAACAGGTTCCTACACGGCTGTTTTAGACGCGAACGGAGAACTAGTGATTGCTTTAGCGGATATGGAAGTGTACGAGGCGATCACACCAGATTTACTGCTTAAACATGATGTCCTATTAAGTCGCTCAAAATGTATTATCGTCGATTTAAACTGTCCGAAAGAAGCGATTCAATTCTTGTGTTCCTTTGCCTATAGCCACGATCTACCGATTGTGTTAATACCCGTTTCATCACCAAAGATGAATCGATTACCGGATAATTTAGAAGGTGTTACATGGCTCATTACAAACCGGGATGAATCTGAAACATATTTCCAAATGGAAATCAAAGATGAAGTAGATTGGAAGAACGCAGTGGATAAATGGCTGGCACTAGGGATAGCCAATGTGGTGATTACGAATGGAAAACAAGGCTCGATGATTGGTAATACGAAGGAAGGAATTATTCATGTTCCTCCTATTGAAATTGATGAAGTCGTCGATGTAACGGGTGCGGGCGATGCTTTTTCCTCCGCAGTTATTTACTCTTGGTTAGAAGGTAAATCATTGATCGAAATTGCTAATGCCGGGAGTATGAATGCTTCTAAAACCTTGCAATCATCTTATACAGTAAGACAAGATTTATCAGCGGAACAACTACAAAAAGACATGGAGGAATTATCTTGAAACAATACATTACATTATCAGAAGAAGTACGTATCGCCAAGGAACAAGGAAAACCAATCGTTGCCTTAGAATCTACAATTATCTCTCACGGTATGCCATACCCACAAAACGTGCAAACAGCACGTGAAGTAGAGCAAATTATCCGTGATAACGGAGCAGTACCAGCAACCATTGCAATCATTGATGGAAAAATTAAAGTCGGATTATCTGACGACGAGCTAGAAATGTTCGGAAAAAGTTCTGGAGTAGCAAAAGTATCAAGACGCGATATAGCTTATTTGATTGCGACAAAACAGCTGGGTGCTACAACCGTTGCAGCAACAATGATTTGCGCTGAATTAGCAGATATTCATATCTTCGTAACCGGAGGTATTGGCGGTGCTCACCGTGGTGCCGAGACTACCATGGATATTTCAGCAGACTTGGAAGAATTAGGACAAACAAACGTAGCTGTCATTTGTGCAGGTGCTAAATCGATTTTAGATTTAGGGTTAACAATGGAATATCTTGAAACAAAAGGCGTACCTGTGATTGGTTATCAAACCGATGTACTCCCTGCTTTCTTTACACGCACAAGCGAATTCCCTTTAAACCTGCGTGCAGATGATGTAGATTCAATCGCCTCTACTTTAAAAGTACAATGGGATTTAGGTCTAAAAGGCGGCGCTGTCATTGCCAATCCGATTCCTGAAGAACATGCAATGGACGAGCAATTTATTAATGGCATCATTGAGACAGCATTAAAAGAGGCAGATGAACGCAAGATTGCCGGTAAAGATGTCACACCTTTCATGCTTGGCAAGGTGAAAGAACTGACTGGAGGCAAGAGCTTGGAGGCAAACATTGCTTTAGTTAAAAACAATGCCGTTGTCGGAGCTAAAATAGCTGTAAGTTTTAATGGGTTGAAATAAGAAGTAGATAAACTTTTATAGGCAGCTGCCACTTGTACTTGCTTGCAGGCTCAATCTATCTTTTAGATGAGTCTGCAAGCTTATTTTAATTTTTACCGTGACCGGATGTATTTTGAACAAGTGGAATTTGAACGATAAATGTACTCCCTTTTCCGATTTCACTTGATACTTTAATTATCCCTTTATGGGTATCCACGATCCACTTGGCAATGGAAAGTCCCAAGCCATGTCCGCCTATTTGCCGGGTACGGGATTTATCAGACCTGTAAAAACGTTCAAATATACGCTTGTAATCCTCTTGCCCAATTCCGATCCCCGTATCCTCAACCGTAATACAGAGCTGTTTTCCTTCTATAAAAATTGAGAGCTTAACCTCCCCGCTGTTTGGTGTGTATTTTATCGCATTGTCTAAAAGAATATATAAAAGCTGGGATAATCTTTGCGGGTCGCCAACAATATATAGTGAAGCAGGGGAATGGAAGTGAAGTGCTATTTGCTTAGAAACCGCTAGCGGACGAACAGACTCGATCGCTCTTTCTGCTTGTGGACAGAAGTCAAAGGTCACTAAGCTAAGTTGATTTGTATTGGAATCAGACCGAGCAAGCGTCAATAAATCACTCACCAAATGTGTCATCCGCTTTACTTCCTGCCTCATGTTCGTAAGCATTTTCCCTGCCAGGTCTTTTTTCGGAGGCTCGATGGTCATTTCCACCGCATCGATGGATGAAAGCAAGACACTCAACGGCGTCCTCAATTCATGCGAGGCATCGGCCACAAATTCACGCTGCCTTGAAAATGCACCACTTATCGGTATCATCGCCTTTTTAGACATGACTACACTCATGTAAATGGCTACGCCAAAAAATACGACCCCCATCGCTGTGAGTATTATTAACAGCAAGTGGAATAGCTGGTAGGCAAAGGTGATGTCCTTAGCGACATACAGCTGACCCATGTATTGACCATTATCATAAATCGCCCGGCTCCCAATCATCAGACGAATATCCTGAGGTTCCTTACGCGGGCGAAATTCTCCCTTATTTCCCCTTCCCTTTACATTACCTTCAACATGTAAGGTTGCCTTTTGAATTTCCCTATCAGTTTGAATACCCCCTGTTATCAGCCGCAGGATATCAGTCCGCAGGCGCGAATCTGTTTCATTACCCATTATGATTTTCCCGTTCGAATTTATGACATAATAAAAGAACTGATCCACTCCTGCAAAGACCACCTCTTGGTTTTCTACTCCCGGGAGATTGCGCTGTTCATTTGTTGATAAGTAATTCTCAAGATAGTTTGCTTCTTGATTTATTAATGATTGAAGTTCACGCTCCTGGTTATTTAGAATCACAACATACAAAACGGTATACACGATTCCAATAAAAAGAACGAGAAAAAGAATGAGCAGCCCACTGTACATGCGCGTTAACCGACCTTGTGTGGCTTTAAAAATATCTTTTTCCCTGTGGTTCATGAGCGTTTGGAAAAATGAGCGTTTTTTGGCTTCCAAACTTATAACCTACCCCTCTGATACTTTCCACCAACCCTTGCTTCCCAAAGGATTGAAGTTTTTTTCGGATTAATTTGACGGTTGCATCGATGGTTTTCGGGGCAACCTCTGAATCAAAGCCCCAGATTCGCTCAAGAATCACCTCACGCGGCAGAACCTGTCCCTTATTTTTCACCAATAAATCTAAGAGTTGAAATTCACGCGGGCTTAATTGAATTTCACTGCTTCCTAAACGAACACTATGGCTCATCCGATTCAGAATCAATCCTTGAATTTGGATTTCCTCCTCCAATATCGGTGCGTAGTTACGGCGGGAAAGCGCTCGGAGCCGGGCTAAGAGCTCATCAATTTCAAATGGTTTAACAAGGTAATCATCCGCGCCGGCATCTAATCCCTCAATCCGATCGCCGACGGTATCTTTGGCGGTTAACATCAAAATAGCACCTGAATATCCTTGTTTACGCAACCGCTGGCAGACTTCAATACCAGTCCCGTTAGGCATCATCCAATCCATGATGATGACATCGTAATGCGAGGCGGTGGCGTAATAGCACGCATCTTCCCCATCCACCACCCATTCGACCTGGTAGCCGCCTTTCTTTTTTAACATATATACGATCAATTCTCCAAGTCGGATATCATCTTCTGCTAATAAAATATTCATGATAGGCCCCCTTTTTGAGAATGACTTTAGAAAATAGAAGAGTCCTCTCTAGTAACTCAAATCTAGCATCGTAACCTTAACGTTTGCTTAAGAAACCTTAAGAGGAATCCATGTGAAAATTTTTAACAGAAAAAGGGTGTCAGGCACCATGTGAATTTTTCACATGGTGCCTGACACCCTAATTAC
>JAANMP010000116.1 GCA_011250595.1 Bacillus sp. MM2020_1
ATATAAACGGGATTTTATAATTCAAGAATTAGATATAAGTAAAAATACTTTATCTAACTGGATAGCTGGGAATACGTACCCCACTATCGATAAAGCGTATAAACTAGCGGATTTACTAGAGGTAAGCGTAGATGACTTGTATGAGCGTAAAAAAGGCCCTATCGATTAGCGCGAAGGTTCAACAGCCACTTGTATATCCTCAAACACTGGAGGCGGTTACTTGAACGACTTACTCGAAGCAAAACTAACGATTGCACGTATTAAAGTTAATCTGCTTGATTTAGCTGGAGAGCTAATTGCAGACGACTTATCTGACAAAGAATATGCAATTAAGCAAATTCTGAAGGTAGTAGAATATATTGATGAATCTGACGTAAAGGTTAGCGATATAGAATTATCTTGCCATTAGCTCACTGGTTTGAACATAAGTTTTCCACAATGCCGCCTAATCTAAAACAACTACTCCTACCACATTAACGAATGCTATCCGCTCAAATCCGTCAGGCTTTACCTCAATGCGTAGCTGATGCGTAATTGGGTCGACGTGATGTATGCTGCCAGTCATGTCCGTCGTAAAGCCGTCAGCCCATACGGATAGCTTAACCGTTAATTTATTCTCCATCGCGTAAGCAATGCACTGGTCAAACTCCTCAGTATCAAATTCGCTTAGTAGCGGCCTTGGCTGGCGTTCTTGATCCTTAAACATGTCGCGTTGCATTTTGAATACCTCAGGCATAAAGGATGCTGCATTCCATTTAATCTTTCCGCGATCTCGTATTGTCATTTTGGTCATCTCCTTCGTTCATCTCTATTATTATAAACAAACAAGCGTTCTGTATCATAAAAAAATAAAAACGCCTGTTAGGTTAGGCGTCAAAAACTGCTCTTCTTAAACTAGCTACCCGTTAGCACAGCGCTGATTGCTTAAAGTAATACAATTATATTTCTCCAACTAAACTGACATTTTGTTAAACAATTACCTTCACTTTTGTTTCATAAGATGAGTGATTTCTAGATTAATTCCCAAGCATATCTTCCAATTCCTGTTGGATTTCTTCTTGTGTCATATCTTCAACTGGTTTGTACTCGCCATCTGCATTGTAATCAGCAGGATTATCTGTTGGTCCATCGGCCGGTACATATTCACCATTTGAATCATAGTCTGCTGGATTGTCAGATGGAGCAGTCGGGTCAGACTGTAATTCTTCTTCTGTGTAAGAGGTTGAATCTGTGGTATTGTCATCTTCTGCCGTTGTATCGTCTGTTTTAGTAGTACTAGTATCATCTGTCGTTGTATCTGAAGAATTGGTATTTGAGTTATAGCTATCATTTTTCGTATCTCCAGATTGGCAAGCTGCTAAGAATAAAATCATAAAAAGGCCTAGTGCAGAAATTAATAATAGTTTTTTGTGCATTGTTTTTTTCCTTCCTAATATTCTATAAAGTAAATAATATCATATATTTACCACAATTATCCAAAAATAAAAAAATAAAGACTCATTTCCCTCGTAATGTGACATACAGAGAGAAACATCTCAATTATTCCACTAACCCGCTACCTTTATTTCAATAAGAAATTTCACCATAGTTCTAAATAAGACCTTTTTATTAAAAATAAAGAGGCCCTTCACTTTAAGAAGGGCCGCTTCACAATTAATCTTCCCACACATCATCCATCAGTTCTTCAATCTCTTGCCTTAGTTTTTTAGTTTCGTCTTTTAAGACCTTGACTTTTTCACCGTCTATTTCAACAACATCCCCTACAGTTGCACTCTTAGGAAAAATTGATTTAGGGAAATCCTTAGTTTTCCCATCAATTTCTACAACTGCAAATTTCCCTTCAAAGCGATCAATAATACCTTTAACCATGTTACTTCACCGTCTTCACACTGATTTTTGAACCATTGGTTGTAAAGATGATATGTCCACTTTTGTCTGTACGATAGGTTTTTACCTTCATTGATTTTAAGCGATTAACAACTGTACTAGTAGGGTGACCGTAACTGTTTTTCCCTACACTGAAAACAGCATAAGTTGGTTTAACAGCTTTTAAGAATGCAGAACTTGTAGAAGTTTTTGCACCATGATGACCAACTTTTAATACATCAGCCTTTAAGGTTTGCTCGGATTTAATCATATCTGTTTCTGACTTCACCTCAGCATCTCCGGTAAACAGGAATGATTTCTTTCCGTATGCTAATCTAAGTACCGCGCTCCAATCATTTAGATCACTTTTGCTATACGTCTTTACAGGAGCAACAAAGGTAGCTGATACACCTTTTAATGGGAGTTTCACACCTTTTTGAGCAGTCTTAATTTTGACACCTTCACGCTTCACAGCAGTTAAAAACTCTTTGTACGCAATTGACGTATGGCTCACTTTTGGAGCGTATACTGATTTCACTTTAAATGCTTTCAGAACTTCATCCAATCCACCGATATGATCTGCGTCTGGGTGAGTTGAAATCATTACCTCAATGTCCTTTACTTTTTGCTTTTTCAAATATGCCACTACATCGCTGCCGTCTTTATTTCCGCCATCAATGATAATGTCATCACCAGCAGCTGTTTTGATATAAATTGAATCACCTTGTCCTACATTAATAAAGTGGACCTTCATATCTTTTGTTGCAGCGTCTATTGATGTAGCACCAAATAATAAACCTATAGTTAAAGTAAATACTGTTACTAACTTAATAATTTTCATTGTCATAGAATCTCCTCCTCAAAATTCTATTGTACTCCTAATCCAGGAAAATTCCAGAAAAACTCGAATGCTTTTTTTCAACTCATAAAGATAAATTGGTAATAAAGTGATCTTTCCTTTGGAAACAGTAGTAATTGTTGCCATTAAACTTAGTATCCCCATCACCAATCGTTATTACTTTAGTTATTACGGCAGATTTTATCGTGATCATTGCTGCTACTAGAAGTATACAAACTGAATCTCCTATTTACTTTAACGGGATTTGTGGTTAAACAAACCTTCCCTTTAATGGTTAGATAGTTAGTCTATGTCCCTTCTTCTTGAAATCTCCGTAATTTATATAACGCCATTTCTTTTGCAGCTTCCTTTGTGCTACCATAGCAATTCCAAACGGACCGTTCGCCGTCAGTCGCCATGGCAACATAACTATCATTGCCAGCATAAAATACCTTCACCTTTATGCGACTCTTTCTTTGAAATAAACCCAACGTTTCTCGCCTCGCCTTCCTAGGTAAATACTTCGGTAGCAATAGTAATAATTCCTAGGATTAATTAAGGAGCTTTTGTGACTGTTGGGAATTCGGTTGGCACAAGTGATGATCATGCTTATACCCCTGCAGGCTGTATTTTAAAATACACACAGCTATCCCTGTCCAAGCACTTCTTTTCCATTGCAGGTCCAGCCCTCAACATAAATGAGCCCTTTAACAACCTTAGATTTGTTTGGAAAATTACTAGCTAAACACCGGCAATAATCATTACTGATCAGACGTTGCAAACAGCATGTTTTATCCGCCTTTAAATATAAAAAAGACCGTCATTTGACAGTCACTGTTGTTGAACTAATAATACCGCTTCACATAAAGTGTGAGTTTCGCTGCTTGATCAGCTGAACAGAAGGAAAAATAAAAAGAGAACTGAAAATCAGTCCTCCTTGATATTTCCCTATTAACGTTCGCATGCAATAAAATCATGGTCTCTATCTCTACTTTTGTTAGCATCATAGAGTGCCTTTGAAACATATGGCTTGTACTTTGTTTTGCCGCCCTTGTTTTTAACTTTAGATGTACGTGCAATTCCACCTTTATAATCCTTGTTCAGCGCCTTACAGTTAGGGTACGTTTTAACTTTTGCTTCAGCAGTCGAACCAAAAGAGAAACCAAGGACAAGACCTAAAGATAGTAAAGTAACAAATAACTTTTTCATAATCCCCCTCCTTTCCTATTACTATCAAACTAATGTTATTCCAATTTGTGGATTTTATCAATGGGATTTTTGGGGGAAATGTTATCCCACATAAGCCCGTCGTTATTTAGTTTATCTTCCATTTAAGCAAACAAAAAAAGTCCGTCTTTAGTCGATCTCTATTCTTAAACTAACGCACCCGTTAGCTCAAGAAGGAACCTTATTTGTAATCTCTTTTCAAAACACCATAAATATCAACGTCTTCATATGTTCCCCATCTTAAAACATCTTCCTTTAGAGTTCCTTCATATCTCATTCCTACTTTATCTAACACCTTACCAGAAGATTTATTTTTGCTCATAATTGGTGCCCATATCTTATTTAGGTCCAATTCATTAAAACCAAAATCAATCACTTTTTTAGCTGATTCTGTTGCGTATCCATTTCCCCAATACTCTTTTCCAATCCAATAAGCTAATTCTCCTTTGTTGTGGAGTTTATCAATCCGAATAGTCATTGTTCCTATAAGAACTTTTTCTTCTTTCAAAACAACCGCAAATGGGTAAGCATCCCCATTTCCAATAAGCTTTTGATGATTTTGAATCCAATTTGTAGCTATTTCTAAAGTATAAGGGTGAGGTACGAAAGTAGTCTCTGCTACTTCTCTATCCCCAGCTAATTGTGATGCTCTGGGAGCGTCACTAATTTGGTAGGGGCGTAACACTAAACGGTTAGTGTTAAGGGTATGAAACATTTTAACACCTTCTAAAATTTTAAATTTTATTTTATTTTAACATAAATCCTTCTTCAACTAACCTGCTTACGATAGTTTAAGTCCAACATTTCACAATCTTTTTTTTGTGTATGAGGAAAAATGCGACCTACTTCTTGAAGTATCGCACCCGTTAGCCACCCATGCAGCAGAGTTGCACGAATATGGTTAAGAACTGTCAATACTGATACTGACCTTGATCCAGTCAAACCCTCCTCTTTTTTTAAACAATTGAGCAGGGCCTTCTTAACTATTGCCTTTTTTCATGTTTAAAGGAAACTTATTTTCATGGTAGACACCCATGCCGCGTTGCGGCACCATCAAATGAATGAAAATGTTTTTTATACTAGTCTAGCTCCCCTGCCTCCTGTCAATCCTATTAATATGGCTGGCGAAGGAAGGTCGATCAACTATGGTGCTTTTAAGCCCGCATGGTAGACTGATTCACTACGACCAGGTGCACCACAAATTGTTGCTCTCGAATGAGAGGAACGCAGGATAGATTAATCTTATATGGTTGTTGCACCAGCCTTAATTTACTTCAGCCTAGGAAGGGTTTTACTAATGGATGTTGTATATAATCGCTGTTGTGGACTTGATGTTCACAAAAAGAGTATTACCGCTTGCGCGATTACTCCAAAAGGAAAAGAAATCGAAACATTTGATACTATGACAAATGACCTTTTCCAATTGGTAGATTGGATTAAAAATAAGCGATGTACTCATGTTGCCATGGAAAGTACAGGTGTTTATTGGAAACCAATTTACAATCTACTAGAACTAGAAGAAATACAACCGATGGTTGTAAATGCTGCTCATATTAAGGCTGTTCCCGGACGTAAAACTGATGTAAAAGATGCGGAATGGATTGCGAAATTGCTACGCCATGGTCTTCTTCAACACAGTTATATCCCTAATCGGGAACAAAGAGAACTACGTGAGTTAGTTCGATACCGTCGTAGTCTAATCGAAGAAAGGGCTAGGGAGATTAGTAGAATCCAAAAAGTTCTAGAAGGTGCTAATATTAAACTTTCTTCAGTTGCGACTGACATTATGGGTGTCTCAGGTCGAGCAATGATTGAAGCGATTATTAACGGTGTAAATGATCCACAAACATTATCAAGCTTAGCTAAGAGAGGCATGAAGAAAAAAAAGGATGATTTAGAACGTGCTTTAGTAGGATCCGTTGGGCCCCATCAAAAGATGATGTTAAAAACTCAACTTTCACACATTGACTTTATGGATCAACAGATTGAACTGTTAAGTGAAGAAGTCCGGCAACGCATGCAGCCTTATGAAGAAGATATTGAATTGCTTGATTCTATCCCTGGAATTGGCATAGATATTTCAAACCAGTTTCCTTCGGCTCCTCATTTATGTTCTTGGGCTGGTATGGTTCCAGGTAACAATGAAAGTGCTGGAAAAAAAAGTCCGGAAAAACCAGAAAAGGTAATAAAAAAATACGAGCAGCACTTGTTGAAGCAGCACATTCAGCAGCCAGAACAAAAAACACCTATCTTGCTTCCCAATACCAACGTTTGGCAGCACGAGTTGGTAAAAAACGCGCAGCAGTCTCGGTTGGACATACCATATTAACAATTGCATATCACATGTTAAACAGAAGAGTACCCTATATTGAGTTGGGCGCAGATTACTTTGACCGACGAAAGAAAGAAATCGTAATTAAGCAATCTATCAAACGATTAGAGACTCTTGGTTGTAAAGTAACTGTTGAAGCAATAGCGTAATTATGGTCAAAAAAATATAGCTAAAATTCGAGACCCAGATCTTTTTAAAAAAAATGGATCTTATAGGGTTTAGTTTCGTATGCCAAAATGCCCTTTCCCCATTACTATTTTTCAGGATAGTTGAGAAGAAAATTTGAATCTATATTTATATTATGCTGTAGGCAAATGAAATGGGTAGTATTTTCTAGGGAAACTCTTTCCACAAGGTAAGCGGCTTTCTGCTCATACGGTTAAAGCATATCGTTCAGATGCCAAAACGCTGCTCACATTTTTAACAGACCACTCCCTTTCCTTTCGGGATATTGGATTCCCGGAAGTAAAAGCTTATAACCAATTTATTAAAGAAAAGTATGCAGCTAAATCTTCTATACGAAAATTGGAGTTTTTCAGAAGATTATTGGACTTTGGTTATGAAACACAATTTTATAAAGCCCACCTTTCCACTTGGATCTCGAAGCCAGTGTCTAAAAAAGGACACTATATAATAGAAGAAACTCGTCACGAAGAAGCACAAACCCGTGTGCAAATCAGGGAATTGAATCAAAGAGAAGCTGAATTTCTAATTTCCTTCTTTCCTAAAATAGTAAGGGCAACACGAAATCGAGAACAATTGGAGAAGAGGAATTTGCTGATTGGCTACCTACTCTATACTACGGGGCTTCGTGCAAGTGAGCTATTAAGCTTAAATTGGGGCAGCTTTCGATATAACCGTAAAGGATTTTTATTTGTAGATGTGATTGGTAAAGGGAATAAACCTCGTTCAATTCCTCTAAGAGATGAAACCAAAGATATTCTATTTAGTTATCGAAAAAGTTTGGGCGAAACCGTTGAAATAAATATGCAGGATACCAGCCCGCTCTTTTTCGCTCTATACAATAAAAATGAGCCAATAGTTAATAAAAAAAGGTTAACCTACCCTACCCTATATAAAATAGTGAAGGAAGCTGTACATCTTGCAGGAAAAAATTTAAGCGTAACGCCTCACTGGTTCCGTCATACATTTGTCACTCTTCTGCTTGAGAACGACGTCCCTCTTGCGGTAGTTAAGGATTGGGCTGGCCATTCGGATATTTCTACAACTAATATTTATTTAGAACGTATCAACCAAGATAACTCGTATATTCATTTAAATAAAGTTGACTTGTTTTAAGACATTCTTTTTTATTAACGTAAAGCATACAACAGTTGTTCGGTAACCTTTTGAATAGAATTAGTAATTTTGAAACTTTCTTAAAAGGAAAAATTATTGGCCATTTTTATTGATCTACACACCATGGAGAACAATCGAGGGTACCTATTCAGGTTCTGACTATTCTAAACTATGAGTGATATCTTCTGATTATCTAGTGGAAAAATCCAGCATAAACTTTGATTGCAATACGTAGAGCAAAGGCCTTAAATCTTTATTTAAAAAGTTATTCTTACATGTGGTTGTAAAAGAACTTGGAATTGAGGGAATTTCAGTTTCAAATTATTTAAAATACATTATTCAAAGTAATTTAAGTCGATTGTAAATTTGAACAACACAATTTTCCTTAATTTGGAGTGTTGGAGATTTGCATCCTGACGTATTTATCTTTTAGTTCATGTATAACCCTTCAACTCATTTTGTTGTAGAGTAGTTATGCGAAAATTCAAAAATCATGTCATGCTTGGCTATTTTAAAAAAAGATGTATTACTGATTAAATACTCTTTCTTCTCCAACTCACCATGTGCAACTGACATAATAAAACGAAAATATATTAATAACAATGATTTTAATGTAATTAAT
>JAANMP010000117.1 GCA_011250595.1 Bacillus sp. MM2020_1
ACATAGGACATATCAGTTTATATTTGTATAGTGGAATTATAAAATAAGGGGTGCAGGATAAAACGAATATATAAAAGGAAGTGCTCGCCTTGGATCAAAAGTTCGCAGGTCATACTTTGTTAAAATCTGTACCATTTGGAAATGAAATGTTAGCTAGCAGGTTAGTGATGGCCCCAATGACAAGAATGTTTTCGCCAGAAGGTATCCCAGGAGAAAATGTTGCACAATATTACCGAAAACGTGCGGAGAATGGGATTGGGCTCATCATAACTGAAGGGACAGCGATTAATCACCCAGCTGCAGTAATGAGCCCCGATATTCCCCGATTTTATGGTGAGGAAGCCTTAAATGGCTGGGCAAATGTAGTGAATGAAGTCCACCAAGCAGGCGGCAAAATTATTCCACAATTATGGCATGTAGGTGCAGCCCGCAAATCAGGCAGTGAACCAAATATTGACGCACCTCCTGTCAGTCCGTCCGGATTTACTTTAAGAGGCCAGAGAAATGAGAAAATAAAGGCTTTAACGAAAGAAGAAGTGGCTGAAATGATTGATGCCTACGCCGGAGCCGCAGCAAATGCGAAGCGCATCGGATTTGACGGAATTGAGTTGCATGGTGCACACGGATACTTAATTGATCAATTTTTTTGGGAGCTAACGAACAAACGTACAGATGAGTATGGCGGGGATATAGGAGAGCGAACAAAATTCGCAGCAGATATTGTTCATGCTTGCCGGAAAGAAGTTGGGCCTGATTTTCCAATTGTCTTTCGTTACTCACAATGGAAAGGAACCGACTATCAAGCTAAATTAGCTAAGAACTCTAATGAGCTCGAACAATTGCTTACCCCATTGGTTGAAGCTGGTGTAGATATTTTCCATTGCTCAACAAGACGAATTTGGGAACCTGAATTTAAAGATGAAGATCCATCCTTAACCTTAGCCGGCTGGACTAAACGAATTACCAATAAACCAACGATTGCAGTCGGTTCTGTCGGAATTAACCGCGCCTATCTGAGTAATCAGGATGATCATGTAACAATTGAAGACAATCTCAAAATTGTAGATGAAAAAATCAAAGCCGGCGAATTTGACTATGTAGCCGTTGGCCGTGCAATACTAGCGGATTCAGAATGGGCAGTAAAACTCAAGAATGGTCATCTTAATCAAGTAGTGCATTATTCTAAGGAATCCGAGAAATCCCTAATTTAATTACATGTAACTTTGATATAATAGTCTCACTCCTCGAATAATTACAGCAGTAAAAATATGGTTGGAAATTTTTTTTATACAAAAGAATAGGAGATACGCGATGAATGTATCTCCTTCTCCTTATTATAGGATTTCAAGTTCAAGGGCTGCTCCGACATTCTTTACCAATGCCTCAATGAACGACAAACGGTTCATTGGTGCTTAGTTTACTGGGCATTAAGGAATAACTATTAGCTTTTGAAGTAGGAAAAAACGTCCACTGGTTCTTTAAAGGTAAAGGGAAAACCATACAAGGTAATTTTAGAATTGATATTTTCTAATAGAACCTGCTTTTTAGTTAATATTGGCTAAAATAAAAAAACTGAAAGCCCGTGGACTCCCAATTTCCTTTTTCAATAGTACCAAAATGAAATTTAGCTTAATTTCTAAGTTTCACTTGTAAACCAAATTTGTCAAAACGTGTACTCTTAAAATGGTCTTTCATAATAATGATTAAGCCCAATTTTTAATTTTCGAGGTTTTCCCGATTCCTGGGTTGAAGCTGTTGGTTGGGTCGCCTTTTTTGTAGTGATCAACCAGTGATGGTGCGGCTTCATAGAGATGACCGACATTATGCTCCGCTGGATAAATCGCACCTCGCGCATCCAAAAGCTCCAGCATTTTTTCCTTCAAGGCATGCGCATCGACCCCTTTTTTCAGGATGTAGTCCTGATGCAGCACGTGGCAAATGAAATGTCCGTAGTAAAGCTTATGCTCAATCTGGCTAAAGATTTCCTCAGGAAGCTCTTCAAACCAGTCCATATCATTTCGCCGCAAGGCGATATCAAGCGCCAAAATATCCTCGACTTCGTCTTGATGCACCTCCTGGTATCGAATCGCAGCGCCCGCCGCCACAAACCGATGCAAGAATGCATCCGCTCCTTCTTTTGGCGTGCAAACAAAGAAATCACCCTCAGCTTCTTTAAAAAGTGTCATCAGATATGTCTCCGCCTCAGCGCTACCTGCGCCTGACATTTTGAGCATCAGATGGTGCTCATACTTTTCGCGAAATTCTTCCATTCTTTTTGGCAAATGGTTCGGGAAAAGATAGCTGAGTTTTTGCAAGACACGGTCAGGAAGATAAGGCTTAAAGATTTTCATTTTGTCCAAAATCCGCTCTGTATTCGCTTTCAAGCCAAATAAGAATGGCAAAGAGTTAGTTCCAAGTTTATTGATGATAAGGAATGAATCTTTGCCGTATTTTTTGGCGATGTCATAGATTTCACGGTGCATGTATTCGCCAGCGACAGGTATACTTTCGAACTCCGTCAGTGCTTTTCTCCGAATCAATTCTAGCACGCGCGGGGTATTGGTTCCGATGTAGAAAACCTTTTCATTTTGCTCTTTCAGGAAAGTATCGAGCCGCACGGCGAACACGGCAACTTTGCCAGCAGAACCTGAAGATTCATAGAGCTGATTGGGGTCGGCATTGTATCTAGCTGGGCTATCTGCATCAATGTCGCGCACGCGCATTTGATAAGTATGATCGTGCCCGTGTTTTGGGGATTCTGGGACAGCATTCGGATCGAAATTTCCAGCATCAAGATTGGCAACGATTTGCTCAGGCGTATCGCCTAAGTCGATACCAAGGTGATTCACCAGCTGCAGCTCGCCATTTTCATCAAGGCGGGCAAAAAGCGACAGCTCCGTATATGCAGGGCCGCGTTTGACGAGCGAGCCGCCCGAGTTATTGCAAATCCCGCCGATGGCCGACGCACCGAGACAAGACGAGCCAATCACAGAATGCGGCTCTCGCCCGAGTGGTTTCAAGGCATTTTCAAGTGAATAGAGCGTTGTGCCCGGAAAGGCCAAAACTTGACTGCCTTGGTTGATCAACTGAAGGTGATTAATCCGTGTGATTGACACAATGATGACCTCACGATCATAGCCGCCTGCAGGAATTGATCCTTCTGTCAAACTTGTATTTGATGCTTGCATAATGATGATTTTGTCAAATTTAACAGCCGTTTTTAGGACTTGCCAGAGCTCTGTCAAATTTCCTGGCTTGACAACAGCTAGTGCATCCCCGCGTCCCGAGCGGTAGCCTTTGCGATAACGTAAGGTTTTTGAGGGATTGGTAATTATATATTTGCGATCTAAAATCGCTTCAAGTGCTGTGATAAATGGATTTTCCATTCTACTGCCTCCTAAATATAAAAGAATTGCTCGCTAAAGGACTCATGATTTTGTGAGCGATTACATATTCACGTGTTTCACAAACCTTGTCAAACTTATACTACAACCCTGTTACTCTACTAATATAATACTAAAATAATAACATATCAACTAGGATAATGCGGTTAACCTAATATTACGAACGGGTGCCTCTGCGGCCGAGCTAAGGTGGAATTCCCGTCAAGGAAGACTAACCCATTTGTTCGTAGCGAGTCTTGGAGGGCTAAAGGTAACTATAGTCTTTAAGCGTATACTGTTATATGGCTGGTCGATAGCCAAAAGGTTGTAGTGATTGAGTTCCATAATGTTATTGTATAATAGGTCTGAAACAAGTAGCTAATGAATTGTCCTAAACTCGCCAGAATTGAGCAAACCTGATGTCAGTTATGATTGGATCTATGTACTATTTAAAAGTTATTTCACTTTATTTCCCATTTATTGATATAACCCTTCAACAGGAAAAGAAGGTACACGTTGTTTGTCAGAAGCGGCAGCATTAGATGTGGTATATCAAATAGCTGGGTGCCAGGTAACTCCTTTTATTGGGAATTACCTGGCACTCATTTTAGTAATAGGTTTCAATATTGCCTTTTTCTTGTGTTTGTACTTGACTATCATACTCAACTTTTATAAACTATGACCATATCATTCTATAAAAATGTAGCACAAAATGGAGAACACCACCGAAAGGGTGTTAGGCCGTTTTGTGCTTTTTTTATGGAAATATTTAGAAAGGGAGAAAAAATGAGAGTAAATGGAAGTATTGTAAACTTAGAAAAAAAGCAAACTTTATTCGATTTTTTAAAAGTTCAAAACTACGATTTTGCCAGAATTGCTGTAGAACGTAATGGAGAAATCGTTCCAAAAGCAGCTTATAAGGGTGTTTTTCTTGAAGATGAAGACAACCTAGAAATTGTTCAATTTGTAGGAGGTGGTTGATCGATGAAAATTACGCTTAATGGAAAAGAAACGGAAACCGAGTGTCAGACTGCATTTGAAGTGCAAGGGAAAATTGGAAATCCAAAAGATATTGTTATTTTAAATGGTTTTCAAATAGATCAAGATTGCAAAATAGCGGAGAATGACATCCTAACTATCATTTGTAAAGGGGCCATGCCGAGCGAGGAAGAGCTGGAGAGCATGATGGTAGCAAGACACACTCCACATGTGCATCAAAAATTAAAAGAAGGTAAGGTTGCTATCGCTGGGTTGGGAGGTCTTGGATCAAATATTGCCATTATGTTAGCAAGAATTGGTGTAGGGCAGCTTCTTTTGGTCGATTTTGATATCGTTGAGCCAAGTAATTTGAATCGGCAAAGCTATTACATAAGACATTTAGGCTTGCCAAAAACGATTGCTCTTAAGGAACAGATAAAAGAAATTAATCCCTTTATTAAAATCAATACAGAAACGATAAAGATCACTGAAGGGAATGTAAAGGATCTCTTAAGCGGTTATGACATTATTTGTGAAGCATTTGATAAACCAGATCAAAAATCTATGCTTGTGAATACCGCTTTAGAGCAGCTTCCTCATACTAAAATTGTATCTGCTTCTGGGATGGCAGGCTATGACAGCTCCAATTCAATTCAAACAAGCAGACCAATGAAAAACTTATACCTCTGTGGTGATTTGGAAAATGCCGCAAGAGTAGGTAAGGGATTAATGGCCCCAAGAGTGCAAATCTGTGCCGGCCATCAAGCAAATATGATTCTACGATTATTGGTAGGACAAGAAGAAATCTAAGGAGGATATTGAAAATGACTGATACGTTAATCATTGGTGGACACGAATTTCAATCAAGATTTATCTTAGGCTCAGGGAAATTTTCGTTAAAAATGATGAAAGCAATGATTGAGCATGGTGAAGCAGAAATCGTCACCCTTGCTCTAAGGAGAGCAAATGCAGGTGGAGAAGAAAATATATTAGATTATATTCCGAAAAACATTACATTACTGCCAAACACATCAGGGGCAAGAAATGCTGAGGAAGCAGTAAGAATTGCCCGTCTATCGCGGGAACTAGGCTGTGGTGATTTTGTAAAACTAGAAGTCATTCATGATTCAAAATTTTTATTGCCTGATAACTATGAAACGATCAAAGCAACCGAAATACTTGCAAAAGAAGGATTTATCGTCATGCCTTATATGTATCCTGATTTATATGCGGCAAGATCTTTAGTCGATGCCGGTGCAGCTGCAGTCATGCCTTTAGGTGCCCCAATTGGAAGCAACAAAGGTCTTTGCACAAAAGATTTTATTCAAATTATAGTAGATGAAATCGATTTACCTATAATTGTCGATGCCGGTATTGGCCGTCCATCACAAGCATGTGAAGCAATGGAAATGGGTGTGGATGCCATTATGTGCAATACAGCCATTGCAACTGCTAATGATGTGGCGCTTATGGCAAAAGCATTCAAGCTTGCGATTGAATCAGGGCGTTCCGCATACCTTGCAGGCTTAGGTCGCGTTTTACAATTCAAGGCAGAGGCATCAAGTCCTTTGACCGGATTTTTGGAGGATTAAGGATGTTACGAAAAAGAACAGATCATATGCAATACTTGGATGGGATGGAAGTCATTGAGTCTAATCTAATGGAAAAAGTCTTGGCAGCTGTAAAAGAATATGATTATGATCGTTTTTCTAGTAGAGATGTGGAAAAAGCCTTAAGTAAGGAACTGCTATCAATGGACGATTATGCTGCCATGTTATCGCCTGCTGCGATGCCTTATTTAGAAGATATGGCAAGAAAAGCAATGAAGGCGACTAGGAAGCATTTTGGAAATTCTATTAGTCTATTTACTCCATTATACATTGCAAATTATTGCGAAAATGAATGTGTTTATTGTGGGTTTAAAGCAACAAACAAAATACATCGGGCAACACTTTCATTTCATGAAGCAGAAAATGAACTAAAAGCGATTGCATCAACAGGTTTAAAAGAGATTTTATTACTCACCGGTGAATCACGATATAAATCTGACCTTGTATACATTGGCGAAACCATTAAATTGGCAACGAAATATTTTTCAACCATCGGGATTGAAATCTATCCTTTAAACACGGAAGAATATGCTTTTTTACAACACTGTGGTGCAGATTTTGTGTCTGTTTATCAAGAAACCTATAATACGGACACGTATGAAAAGGTTCATTTATGGGGTTCAAAACGAGTTTTCCCTTACCGTTTTCATGCCCAAGAGCGTGCCTTACTCGGAGGAATGCGTGGCGTGTCTTTTGGTGCCCTGCTTGGATTGGATGACTTTCGAAAGGATGCATTTGCAGCTGGGTTACATGCCCATCTCATTCAACAAAAATATCCGCATGCAGAGATTTCATTCTCAACTCCAAGATTAAGGCCATATAAAAATAATACAGAAAATGGACCGAAAGATGTGCATGAAAAACAACTTTTACAGGTTATGCTCGCCTATCGCCTGTTAATGCCATATGCTGGTATTACAATTTCCACAAGAGAAAGACCAGGATTTCGTGATCATGTAATTGGAATGGCTGCTACAAAAATGTCAGCAGGTGTCAGTGTTGGGGTTGGCGGACATAGTGAAGAGCAAAAAGGTGATGAACAATTTGAAATTTCAGATGAACGAAGTGTAAGTGAAGTTCATCAAATGATTCTTTACAAAGGGCTTCAGCCTGTCTATACAGATTATATTAGAGTATAGGTGAACAGGGATGCTCATTATTGTAACTAATCGAAAGCTTTGTAAAGATGACTTTTTGAATCGAATCCACCAATTAGCCAAAGGAAAGCCTCATGCTATTATGCTAAGAGAAAAAGATATAAGTCTTGAAGAATACGAAGAATTGGCCATGAAAATAAACAATATTTGTGAAGTACACCAAGTTCCACTCATTATAAATCAAAATATTTCAGTTGCGGCAAAACTTGAACGGCGAAACATTCATTTATCAATGGAAAATTTACGAAAATATAAATATGATTTACTTCCCTTTCTTCAAATAGGGGCTTCTGTCCATTCGGTTGATGAAGGGATAGAAGCTCAAGATTTAGGTGCTTCCTACTTAATAGCAGGACATATCTTTTCGACAGATTGTAAAAAAGGAGTTCCTCCGAGAGGTCTCCCATTTCTAAAAGAGGTATGTGATTCTGTTTCGCTTCCTGTATTCGCTATTGGTGGAATAACGACGGACAAAATAAAGGATGTAACGATGTCGGGTGCAAAAGGTGTATGTATTATGTCAGAAGCAATGACATGTCTAAATCCGGAAGAACTTGTAGACCATTTTCGTATCTGAGTCAGTATGGAGTTAATAAATAAAAGGTTGAGGGATTTAATTAATATTATGTATTTCATTTTAAATGATACTCATATATAATATAGTTTAATTGAATATAAATAACTAGGGGTGCCCAATAAGTTGGGCTGAGAAAGAAACACGATGAAGTTTCTTGACTCTTGGGACCTGATCTGGATCATACCAGCGTGGGGAAGTTAGAATAGACAATCTT
>JAANMP010000118.1 GCA_011250595.1 Bacillus sp. MM2020_1
CCCTAATTGAGTTTATATTTGAAGTAGTTTGGAACATCTTAATGTTTATACCAAGAATGATAATTCGCTTAATAGGGAATTTTTGGTGAAGTAGTTAGTCAAAATAGAGCTAACGAGGGCGATTGCAGATAAGAGCAGTCTTTTTTTTACAAACAAGACAGCATTCCTGTAATAAATGAACTGTAAAAAGGATAAGATTGTGGAAAAATGCACTTAAACTAATGGGTAGCGTTACTGGAACAACGGTAATGCTTTTTTCATCTTCAAGTAACGGAGCAGGAGTGGAAGAAGGAAATAGCCAATTACTGTCGAATTATTGAGCAATAGTCTAATCTAGAAGGAATGGTATTTGTACTTTATCTTGAAGCGGTTTTATTTATTATTGTTCCTATTTCAATAATAGGGGTGTTCATAGGTTTCTTTTTTTTAGGGAAATACGTGGGTAGAAGTAATTTTTACTATTATAGTAGCTCTATTAAAAAGGTTTATTTAACGATTTTAGAATTACTTTTTTATTTTCTTATTTTCATTTGTACCTTGAAACTTGGTGCAATTCCTATATTATGTCTATTTTCGTGTATTCTCTATAACACAGGGAAATTCTTTGGTACAAGAAGCAGGGCTAGAGTCTAGAAAATTAATGTACTCCCTTCTTAAAGGGTACAAAAGTGAGAAAAGGTTGCTGAGGCAACCATTTTCCTTGTAAACGAAGCATTGAAACAATTAAAGATATACAACTAGCGGGTGCAATAGTTAAGGATCACCAGCTGCTTCGGGGCTATTTTTCTTATTGTGCTACGGAGCAGGATAATTGAAGAAGGAATTTGTATTTTCTTCCAGAATATATTTAATCAATAATATAAAGGAGGAAAAATTAAGTGACGGCAATTATGCTAGCAATAGCTATAACAATACTCGGTTCAGTAGTTGCTTGGCAATTTAGCAAAGGAAAGTCAAAAAAAAGAAAGTATATCATTTGGGGCATTACCATAATGGTAGCAATCGCACCTTTCCTATCATTTTCAATAGGCTTAACATATGCATTTATTGTTAGAAATGGATGGGGAGGATTAATTATGTGGGTTTTGTTTCCAATTATTTTTATATTAGGGCTTATTGTATTGTTGGTTGGTGTCTTTAAAGAAAAAAGAACAAAAACAATGTAGAATTATTTGCCTAGGGTGCAACCCTAAAAACTTCGTAATATTTTCTTATAAGGTATTTAGTTTGTGAAGAATTACACTTAAACAAACGGGTGCTTTACTTCAACAACGGAGTAAGGCTTTTTTTATTGAAGTAACTGGTAGGTTAGCTGAACAAGCGTAAAAATCTTCTGGTGAGTTACTGCTGTGCTGCTTCCAATCGATTGAAGCTCCGTTGACCATCCAACTTAACATGGTGGCAATCTTGGTCGCTGCGGCGGTCTTTTTTTCTGGGTGAACTAACGGAGCAGGTTAATGTAAGAATATTACCTTAAATAGCAGTATAGCTGAAGAGAAGAAGTGCATTATAGTAATGATAATATCATTCAATAATGGGGGATAAATTTATGTACAGCCCAACAGACAAAATGGGTAGCAAATATCATTCACTTCAAACAGATATATGGCTTCATCACGATTTGTTTAGTCCAGGATGGCTAAGTATATTTATTATAAATGTCTTATTTTTTATTCTCTTCATTCTTTTGATCGACCGTTATAGAACATTGTTAATATCTTTTGCTTTTGTGGTTAGTTTTGTAATTGTTGGTCTAGGAAATGAAATAGGATCTTTTTATGATTATTGGAGTTATCCACATCAGTTCCTTATTTTTACGCATCGTTTTAATGCAGTAGATTTTGCTGTGGTTCCAGTGATTATGGCTTTGACATATCAATACTTTTCAAAGTGGAAGCCTTATTTTGTCTCGACAGTTATTATGTCAGCAATAATGTGTTTCATTGGAATACCGATTTTTGTTTTCTTTGGATTATATAAATTAGAGAATTGGAACTACTTCTATTCTTTTTTAGTTACAGTTTTAATGTTTTTGATATTGAAAATTATTGCTGATTTCGTAAGAGACAAATCCAAAAAACATTCGTAGTTAGAATAGGGAGTAAGTGAAGAGATGTCCGAACAGGGGAAAGAATTAAAGTTCAGGGCTGTCAGTGCGGCAGCTTTTTTTATTGTACTAACGTGAAGTTTAGTTCAATAAGAAATAGACATCAATTTCAATAATATAGGGAAAACTAGAGGTATTTTTCGTATTCAAGCAACTGACAATTTAATATAAAGATATTTCTTCTAATATTAAATAGCAGTATAACTAGAAAAAAGGTGCAATATACTATTGTTAATATCAATCAATAATGACTTGTTTGTTCTCCGATATAAATGTTGAATATCGTAAAAATAGACTCCTACCTGATTTTTTCTGGTAGGAGGCATTAGCTTGCAACGAGTTTATGGCGAACTCCATCTCCTATTCAATTAAATATGAAGTTTTTAAAAAGTGTATCTAAATTGACAAATGTTCTTAGGCATTTACTTCATATTAGCAAAATCATTTATTTTGTCCCGCTGCCCAATAACGGCTAATTTATCTCCGTCATTTAAAATTTGATCTGGAGAGGGTGAAATGAACAGTTCCTGTTTTTTAACGATCGCAATGACATTTAAATTAAACTTTGCTCTTAAATCAAAATCTCGTAAACTTCTCCCTGACATACTTGGAGGGATTACAAACAGTGTTTTCAGATGGCTTCTAAAATTAAGTATTACTTTTATTAGTTTTCACCTGATTAAAAATGTTTATGAGTTAAGAAGTCATTCCTCTAACTTAACTAGTCTATCTGTAATTTGGTCATGTTCTCGTTCAGCTACCTCATTAGAGATAACATCTTCTTTTATCAATTTTTCAACTGCTTCATGTTGTGCGTTAACGCATGCCTTTGTAAAATCGATTGTTGTTTTTCTTTCAAATTGGGATACTTCTTAAAAAGCTGTTCCATTTTCTTCTCCAAGCTTGATAACTCTTGCTCATATTGAGTTATCAGTTCTTTTGCTGCCATTTCTGAAATGAATAATTTCTTACTAATGGTTTCTATTTCTAATATGGCAATTTCATAGCGGTGTCCACGAGCGATAATTTCTTCATATTCCTTAATTCCCTCCTCTTTTTTATTGACCCCTAAGAAGGAGAGAAGCGGTTTTATGGAAAGACCTTGAAATATTAAAGAGAAGAGAACCACACTAAAAGCAATAATTAAGAGGTCTTCCCGTCCTTGAAAATTACGAGGAAGACTTAAAACTAAGGCAATGGAAAGCGAACCTTTTAAACCTCCCCAATTGATCACATGCTTCCAAGCATAAGGAAAATTCTTCGAAAAAAATAAACTAGCGTATACCGCAAGGCTTCTTGCTACCAGCACAATCAATATAGAAAGTAAAATTAAGCCCCATTTGTCATTAAAATTTATCTTGGTTATTTCTAATCCAACCAATAAAAAAACAACTGAGTTCGCTAGCAACGCTGTAACTTCCCAAAAGTTATTGATGTTTAGCTTAGTTGTAGGACTCATACCAATTTTGGCTCCATAATTTCCAAAAATGAGACCAGCAATCACCACAGCAATTACACCTGATGCATGGACAGATTCTGCTAATAAAAATGAACCATAAAATAGTATAATACTGAAAATGATCTCCAAAGGATAATCATCAAATTGTTTGGTTAATTGAGAAAAAACATAGCCTAATGCTCCGCCTATTATGAGTCCCAAAGAGATTACCTTGAAAAACTCCCACAAACCATAGCCTACACCTATTGCTCCGAGGTCCAGGTAGGAAAGTAAATAAAAGGCGGAAATTTTAAAAAGCACAACCGACAATCCATCGTTAAATAGACTTTCGCCTTCAATAACCGTAGCAAGCCATTTGTTTACCCCAACGCTTTTGAAAATAGATATAACACTTACAGGATCAGTTGCACTCATTAAAGCAGCAAAAACAAACGCTTTTGGAATGGAAAAATCCAACAGCCATATTTCAATAGCTCTGTGTTGATTAGTCCTCGCTTGTATCTAAATAAGGACTGCCGCCAGCGTAATTAGACTGTGTTGAAGGTTCCTCACTTGTGTCTAAATAAGGACTGCTTCCAGCATGATTTGCCTGTGTTGAAGGGTTCTTACTTGTATCTAAATAGAGAATGCCTTCAACATAATTATCAGATTTTCTTGATTGTTTATGACCTTGTTCTCGCATAAAATTCACCTCCGTTATTATATGGTGTGTGGTTGTGGAGATAAATATCAGGTAATATGGATGGAATTAGAAAAAACAATATGGAGAAATCGTCGCAGCCGTGGTTGCTGATATTTGTTAAAAGATAAGAAGTAGTAAAATTTCTTCCTCAACTATCGGGCAGCCTTTTTTTATTGCACTAACGGAGTAGTTTAGTATAAGTATATGTCTTCACAAAGTTAAAGAAAAAGCCGATCTTCCAATAAGGAACATCGACTATTCATTTGTAATAGACAAAACAACATTATAGAATCGTAGCGAACCATTACTATTAGTAATAATTAATGAGTAATCGGCATTTCACCTTTTGCCAAAGGACAGGATGTATTTGGCATTTTATCATTGTCCCAATTGGCTGGATTAGTATCATCGGGGATCACTCCGTTTAGAATATCACGGTAGTGTTTTTCTTTATTAGTAATAAATTCTGCCATTAACTTTACTTCTTCTAATTGTGTTAAAACTGCCTCTTTTTGCTTCTGTATCATTTCATAACGTTCCGTAATGGTTGATTCGCCTTCTAAACAAAGGTCTACATATTTTTTTATGTCTTCCACTGACATACCACTTTTCTTTAACCTTTTTGCACCTGTAAGCCAGTGTATTGAGACGTCATTAAAAATACGATTATTATTTTTGTCACGCTCTAAACTTGGAACTAATCCCTTATCCGTATAAAAGCGAACTGTGTGTTCCGTTAGATTGAGTAGTTTCGCAACTTCTTTCACAGTGTACATTTAAGTCCACCCCATTTTCAGTATATTTTAGTTGAAATGAAATCATTGACTTCGTGTTACACGAGGGTTGTATGGTTATTATTGTTGTTCAAGGTCAAAATATGCCCTGCCCTATATGACTTGTGTAAGTTTTAGGGATTCGTTACGAGGGAAACTAATGCTAAAAAATAGGAGGATTTCATATGCAGAAGGTTACTTTAAATAATGGTGTTGAAATGCCAATACTTGGATTTGGTGTTTGGCAGATTCCAGATGCTAATGAATGTGAACAGGCAGTTTACGAAGCACTTATGGCAGGCTATCGTTTAATTGATACTGCTGCTGCTTACGAAAATGAGGAAGCTGTCGGCAGAGCCATCAAACGTAGTGGGGTACCGAGAGAGGAAATCTTTGTTACAACAAAGCTTTGGATTCAAGATGCTGGTTTTGATAATACAAAGAAGGCATTTGCTAAATCTATGGAAAGATTGCAATTGGATTATTTGGATTTATATTTAATACATCAGCCATTTGGTGATGTATATGGCTCTTGGCGTGCAATGGAGGATCTATACGCGCAAGGAAAAATTAGGGCAATTGGAGTGTGTAATTTCGAACCAGATCGTCTTGTAGACTTGATACTCCATAACGAAATTACTCCTGTTGTAAACCAAATAGAAACACATCCTTTCTTCCAACAGGTAGAGTCTGCCCAAGTTATGAAGGAGTTTAATGTTCAACATGAGGCATGGGGACCCTTAGCGCAAGGAAAAAATAACATCTTTGAGAATCAGGCATTAGTATCCATAGCTGAAAAGCATAATCAATCCGTTATCCAAGTCATTTTACGTTGGTTGACACAAAAAGGAATTGTGGCGATTCCGAAGTCTACTCATAACGAGAGAATAATGGAGAACTTCAATATCTTTGATTTTGAACTAACTCAAGAGGATA
The DNA here is from genome assembly GCA_011250595.1 of Bacillus sp. MM2020_1. GTDB lineage: Bacteria > Bacillota > Bacilli > Bacillales > Cytobacillaceae > Neobacillus. Next base: position 5,958 of record JAANMP010000118.1, read on the forward strand.
TGAACACAATTGCAACAATAGATACGAAGAAGAGTTTATTTCCTTCAAAAAGAGATCCTGAAATGGTAAAACGATTTGCGAACTGGAAATTTGATATTTAACTCATTTTTAAAAAGGATTATAAAAAACTACCAGAGTTTACAGTTTCTTTATCGATAGCTGCTGATTATTAATATATATTGTTTAGACGAAAGGAATGGGTGGCATATGAAAGCAATGGTGTTAAGAGAAACAGGCGGACCAAACCAACTGAAACTTGAAGTTGTAGAAACGCCTAAAGCTGGTTCGAAAGAAGTTGTTGTTCGATTAAAAGCAACTGCTCTGAATCGACGAGATTTAATGATTGTACAGGGACGATATCCAGGTATGAAGCTACCATCTATTCTCGGTTCTGACGGTGCGGGAGAAGTAGTTGAGGTTGGAAGCGAAATCGGAGATATCTTCATTGGTGACGAAGTGATTATTAATCCTGGTTTAAACTGGGGGAGCGATACAAATAAAAAAAGAGCGGACTTCACAATTCTTGGCAATCCAATTGATGGAACTTTTGCTCAATATGTAAAGGTACCAGCGGAAAATGTCTATTCTAAGCCACCCCATTTATCTTGGGAAGAAGCAGCCGCACTTCCTCTTTCAGGTTTAACTGCTTATCGTGCTCTTGTGACGAAAGGCAATGTGAAGGAAGGGGAAACCGTTCTGATTCCTGGCGCCGGTGGAGGCGTAGCTACCTATCTCATTCAGTTTTCATCTGCATCCGGTGCTAAGGTTTATGTGACATCGAGCAAAGAAGAAAAGATTGAAAAAGCAAAAAGCTTCGGCGCAACTGGTGGTGTTAACTACACTTCAGATCATTGGTCAGAGGAATTGGAAAAATTAACGGGCGGCATTGATTTATCCATCGACAGCATTGGTGGTGAAGTATTCAAATCGCTTGTATCACTCGGAAAGATTGGAAGCCGAATCGTCAGCTTCGGTGCAACGAGGGGCCCCGTTCCGAATCTTCTTCTGCCAAGTATGACGGTAAAAGAAATGTCAGTAATCGGCTCAACGATGGGCAGCCCGCAAGATTTTGTTGAGATGGTCAAATTCGTGGAGGAACACAAAATTCACCCTATTTTGGACAAAATTTAATCGTTAGAAGAAATAACTGATGCATTGTTCAGAATGGAAAAGGGAGAAAACTTCGGGAAAATAGTTTTGACTATCCCATTAGATTAACGGAATACCCATTATATATACCGTAGCTGAGTTACTGCGACCTCTTCAGGCATCCAGTAACTTAATTGGCACACGCTATTTGACACCTTTTATACTGTATGGAGTGGTTCAAATGTCCAACGAGGAGCTTGAGCAAAGTGCGAAGGATTACGTGGAATATGCATTGAACCCTGAATTTTGATCTGCTTGCCGTCCGCTAACATCAGTCTGTAACGGCAAAAGTTTTGTTCAAACAACCCTCACGCATAAGGTTGAAAGTTCGAGCTCTTCATATTCGAATTATTTACATAGTCATCCTCTATGGATGACTATTGTTCTTTAATAAGGGTGATTTACAATTTATAACCCTTCTGTCTTTAAGGCTAAAAAATCGGTGCGATTTCACTTAATTCGCCTATAAAAAAATTAATGGGAAAATTAGTTTCAATGACAAAAAACTTTTTATGAAGTTCTCACAAATTGTTGTGCTAAAGGGCAGCATTCCTGTAATGAAGAAATATGAGGTTTGAACATAAAAAAGCCCCTTGGTATGATATGAGTGTCCAAAGCTTGGCGGCAAAAAGGACAACAACACATATACCAGGAGGCTATTCAAATGAATTATAATCAAAATGAAAAGATTGCTCAAATTACTTCTCAAACATTAATTATAGGTGTTGATATTGCTAAATACAAGCATGTGGCAAGAGCCCAAGACTTTAGAGGTTTAGAATTTTCAGCACCTTTATACTTTG
>JAANMP010000119.1 GCA_011250595.1 Bacillus sp. MM2020_1
AAGAAAAGAAAGTATTTCAGACGAAATGATGTTTTAGCGACCATAACTGAAAGCGGATACAGTCAATTTTATAAAGACACAAATTACACAAATGTTATTTTCTTTACTCCTAGAAAAACCTGCAGTTGAAATCAAACTAATCCACTATTTTTTCATCTTTACAATCCTTCATTAAAAAAATAAAGCTACTCTTATTACTAAACTATCTTGGAGTTCGCATTCATGATTGAAATGGATAACAGTAAAGGAGGTGAGGAAAATATGTGAAGAAATCTAAATAAACCCTTGGGTAGGTAGTCTTGGCGGACAGTAACCCAAGGGCATGTGCAAGTTGGGTATACCAACTTTATATGAGTATACCCTTTTTTGAAAAAAAAATAAATTTTTAAAATCAGAAAGAGGGTTCTTAGGATGGAGATAACAGTTGATTATCTAATAAATGAAGAAACAAGTTTACTTATGGGAGAGTATTACACAAACGGGGAACTTTTCACCAGAGTGGTAGAAGGGATGAACCTCTTTTTAGTTGCGTTGTCACCGGTTCAGCTTATAGATAAATCATTATTGAGATACGGCTCCAGTTTTAATGGTGCTCTTAGTAGTTCTAAAGAAGTTCTGGGTGAAATAAAAATGCATCCAATTAAAATAAGCTCTACTATGGATATTTGGCTTTTTCCAAGCAAATCTTTTAAAAAGCCAAATTGCATCTGGTTTGTACTTAATCATGTTCAAGATACATTACCACGAACTGTAAAGAAAACAGAAGTTTTTTTGCGCCATGGACATAAAATTACTATAGAAATGAAGGAAAGTTCCTTTCGAGATAAGCGGAGAAATGCCGAAAAGCTACGGGAAAGAATTTCACATAATATTAACTCTCTCAAATCAATAAATGATGAGATAATCGGATACTTAATCAAAGAGGATGAAGGTGGATTTAAATATATATTTACAAAAAGTAAATATTTTTAAATAATTCCTCTGTTATGTGATAATTATCAGATTTAATTTGATTTATGGATAATCTGTTACAAAGAGGTATACTGATTTCCTCCACAGTCTTCAAAACTGCTTGAGACCTGCGTGCCAGGTCTGGTGGGTTCGATTCCCACGCAGTCCCGCCAAAAAAGTCAATTATATCAAGGGTTTTCTTAGGTTTATTTTGATGATAGTTTTTACATATTCCTTCACAGTCTCACTCCTATCTACTGGCAAGACTGTAGAGGGACTGTCTCCGAGACTGTAGAGAACGTTTCCTTCAACCTTCAAATAATTATTCATTGGGGGTTATTTTTATGCAAAAAAAGGTTAAGCCGAAACTAGGTAAGATTAGGGAAGGTAGTAAAACGAAAACTAAGGCTGATTCAAATATCCTGACATTGGATGAAATGTATAATAAATTTATGTCAGCTAAGAAAACAGAAGGTTTAGCATCTAGGACAATTGATGAGTACTACAATAACTATAACTATCTCAAGGAGTTTCTTGGCAATGATATGACGAACGAGAACGTCACTACGGAAGATTTTCAAGGATATATTGGATATATGTTACATGACAAAGGACTTTCTCCTATGACTGTAAATATCCGTATTCGTAATATGCGAGCATTCATTAGATACTGTCATAAGAAGGAATGGATTAATGAGCCTATTCATGAGGATTTCAAACCGATCAAAACACCTGAAGATACATTAGAATCATTCACACCCGAAGAAGTTAAGAGGATATTGGATGTCATTGACGATTCAACATACACCGGATTCAGAAATAAAGTAATCATTTTTGTGCTTTAAGATACGCTAGTTCGAATTTCAGAACTATGTGCAATGAAGCCAAGGAATGTGAACTTAGAGAAGGGTGAAATATTCCTTGAAGCAATGGACACAAAGACTAGAAAAGCCCGCATCGTGCCAATAACCGAACCTACAATTGAATTACTGAAAGAATATATGGAAATTACCGAGGATTTTGAGGATGAACATTTATTCTTAACTTATGATGGACACGAAATAAATCATGCTACAGTCAGAATTGACTTGAGAGACCTTGGACGGGAAGCAGGTGTTAAAAAACGTGTCAGTCCTCATACATTCCGTCATACTGGAGCACTATGGTATATAAAAAATGGTGGAGACCCATTTAGCTTACAAAAGACTTTGGGGCATACAGATATGAGCATGACTCGTAAATACATTCAGATGAGCAATATGGATGTCCAAGGACAACACAAGAAGTTCTCACCTATTAACAATTTAGTATAAAAACGAAAATGGGCAGTCACCTTTTGTGGCTGCTTTTTTTATAGCCACTTTGTTAAATAGGAGATGAACGAAAAAAGAACCCAAAGTGGGGACTAAGGGTTCTTCATCTACCTTCCACGGGTAATTATAACAAAAATGTCATATTCAATTATTACTTAGTATATCCGTTTGTCGAAATTTAAAACGAAAAGAACCCACACAGGTGGACGATTGTGTGGGTTCTAATAAAACTTAGCGAATGGAAAAAATGTGTATGTGAATTAATTTATTATACAAAAAATCCTAAAATTTGTCAAAAATAGTCGGGGTCAAAAATTTTTTTGAACATTTTTGTTCTGTTTAAAGAATTTACTGTTCTTTCACGTTCTCTATCTTAGGTTTTAAAAAGTAATTTCTCCGTTTATTAATGAAAATTTTCCGTTTTATATCGATTTTTTAGTATTTTTTTTCTTCAATTGAATCATAATAATAAGTTTTTACTTTCGAGCATTTTTGGAAATATTAGTGTAATGAATAGGGCTGTTCAAAAGAAAAACCCACAGATTGCCGTCTGTGAGTTTTCAAACATCCTATTTGTATCTACCTCTTCCCAAAGGCGATTACAATAACAAACGTGATGTCATATACAATTATGTCCTGATTATATCAAAAATAAGCGTATATATATATACTCCTTTGTTGTTGTAATTTCGTTCCTTGTGAAAAAGAAATTACTAAAGTAAAGGAGTTTTTTTGTTGTTTAGGTCATTGAATACAGCTTTTGAAACAAAAAAAGAAATAACAGCAGGTGTAAATGGAATCTTACCAGGAGGTAAAATATTAAAATTAAAAGGCTACTCAATACACAACAAAAGTAAGAACTATAATGAAGCTAAAACTCCAGCAGGCGGAGAATGGACGTATTTAAAAAGTGAATCAGAAATAACAAGTTGGTTAGCTTTAAGAGGCTGGATCGGTGTCGTTATACCTGAAAATCATATAGTAATCGACGTCGATGATTCCACGTCAGGGGGACTACTAAAAACTTTGCTTGTTAAAGAAAGTATACGCCACCATTGTATTCAAACACCTAGAGGATTCCAATTTGTTTTTAAATCAAGTGAAGAAGCTACAAAAGCAATTAAAATGGGTTCAAAACTTTTCACACAATTAGGTGTGGTTATTGATACAAGAGTAGGAACAACGAAAGGATATATTGTTTTTCCAACTGAAAACACGGAGGGTCGCTATATCCTTTCACAAAGTGAAGAATTGGATGAACTGCCTTTCTATTTACGTCCTGTTAGAAAAAAGAAAGAGGATTATGAGTTTCCTATACCTGTTGAAAATGGAAGCAGGGATGATACTTTATTTCATTTTGCAGCCAGATTGAATAGATGGGGCATTCCTATGGATGACGCTGAAAAATAAATGAAATTGATTTATGAATATTTTGTCTTAGATAAAACTGATTTTCCAGAGAAACAATTAAAAAAAATAATTGACTCAGCTTATAAATGGAAACCAGAAAGGAACAATTATGATGAAGATTGGCAAGCTGCTTTGGAATATGATCGGGAAGGAGACCTACAAAATAATGCACGAAATACTGAATTGATTCTTGAAAATGCAATAGGTGATATTCGATTTAACGAATTCGCATTAGAATGTGAGGTTCAAGGGGATTTACCATGGAGAAATGCAGAGGAAAAAGCATGGCAATCTTCTGATTATAACCAATTGGAACATTGGTTTGCTACAAAGTGGAATATAAAAGGCAAAGATATGATTCATAATGCTTTTATCCATGTACTTCGTAAAAGAGGATTCCACCCCATTAAAGAATTTTTAGAATCCGTTGAATGGGATGGAGAAATCTTACTGACCGATGAAACAGGAGAGCGCAGACGTTTTATTTCACTTATATTGATGCTGAAATTCAGGAAATTGCTGAAGAAATATTTATGAATTTCAAAGAAGTTGACCCACTCGAAGGGGAAATTGATGAATATGTAAAAAAACATGGAACGGTGTGTGTTCGTCAAATATGGGTTGATATAATGACAGATGATACAAATAAGAAGCCATCACGAAAAGACTCGAATCGTATTATTAGCATCTTAACTTCCTTGGGATACGAACAAGTAGGTTGGCAACGTATTGAAAAATACGGTAATAGTAATCAACGAATGTATGGAATAAAAAATTAAGCTCTCATTTTTTGAGTGCTTTTTTAAACTTTTATGTCACTAACAATTTTCTAGTGACGTGTTGGTGACATGTTAGTGACATTTGAAAACTCAGTCATATCAAGGCTTCAAATCACTTTTGTCACCGTGTCACTAAATTATTCTATAAAAAATATTCTTAAACAAAAAACATATATACTTCTTTAAATACTGGTTTTTATATCATAACCATTTTTATAGAAAATGTTGGTGACTTGGTGACATTTCGCTCAATCGCTTGATACGTCTAGCTTTGTTGTGTCACTAACTATGTCACTAAGTCACTAACTATGTAAATAGAAAAAATCTCCACCCAACTTAGTCCCTTAAACTATTGTTAGGGGTCTTTTTAATGGTATACAAAAGTACATAGTATGCATAAAAATGACAAAAATTATGCAAAATAAAATAAATAAAAATGACAAGAAATGTGGTGAAAATAGTGAAAAAAGATGTCGAGACTCAAGCGCTCATTGACCAAGGCAGGCGAGTTTATTATCGCCAATATCGGCAGAAGCCAGAAAACAAGGCCAAAGCTCGAAATTATCAGGACAGCTTTTTTCTTAAAGTGGGTTTGGAGCAATTAAAAGCTAAAGGAGACAAAGCGAGTGAAAGTAAATAATTTAAACCAGTCAGAACCAAGAACATCTTTTAGCTTTGAAATAACCAACAAAGGAAGCTGCGTAAATTGAAACTAAAAATCCTTGACTTATTCGCAGGAACAAAATCGATTTCTAACACCTTTGCAAAATATGGACATGATACTTTTGCAATCGATTGGGATAAATCACACAACGGAATAGATTGGTATACGGACATAGGGCAAATAACAGCTGCTGATATCTTGGAGCACTTTGGACAGCCCCAAGTGATTTGGGCAAGCCCAGATTGTAGCACCTATTCCGTAGCCGCAATTTCACACCATAGGATAAGAGAAGCTGACGGAAACTTGACCCCAAAATCGGACTATGCGAAATTTTGCGATGTGGTTATTCAAAACGTAATTAAATTAATCGAAGCCCTAAGGCCGGTTTATTATTTTATAGAAAATCCAAGGGGGGGCTTAAGGAAAATGAATTTCATAAAGCACATTCCAAGATACACAACAACTTATTGCCAATGGGGAGAAAGTCGCATGAAGCCGACAGATATCTTCACGAATCATCCAACCCCAAATTTCAAGCCTGCATGCAAAAACGGCGATTCATGCCATGTTGCAGCACCAAGGGGTGCACGCACCGGCACACAGGGAATCAAAGGCTCAAAAGACCGTTCACGGATTCCGGAAGAATTATGTGTGCATATGGTCAAAATATGTACGAGTTAAAGGAGACAAAGCGAGTGAAAGTAAATAATCTTAATGTTGCAGAACAACGGGCAACTTATTATACGATTCCACCAGAAGAAAACCTCCTTCCTATATTTTTAGGAAATGAAGATGTACACGCTTTAGGAAGATTAAGAAGCCGTTGGAATCTGGTTACTCATGAGGAAACGATTCAACGAGCTATAGAAGAACGGCATAGCCTTAAAGAATTGACAGTGTCAAAGACAGGCAGACATGTTAATCAGGGTACGATTTGGCTTGAAAAAGATTTACGGAAAAAAATAATAAAAGAAGCCACTAAATTAGAAATGGACACAGGTAACTATATTCGTGGAATCATTTATAGCCTTAATGAAAAATTAGGTCAAGAAGAGATAGCGGAAAGGGAACGCCAAAATAAAATCAGACATGATAACCGAAAGATATCCCTACCACTAACACTAAATAAAGATTTACGTGAGAAGTTGTTTAAGCGTTTTGAGAAAGAACTGCAGAAAGATGAGTTGCGAGAAAAGGTGAAGAAAAGACCGGCACCAATGAACGGGACTACACTGGAAGATAGGATGCTGCAAGAAGTTCTGAACAACTATTTAATGGAGTACTTGAACAAATGATATGGGAAACTGGAAGTGATTAATTTATTAGATCAATACGATAAATAAGGTGGAAATGAAATGACGAATTATATCAAACCAATTATTAATAAATTTTTAAGGGAAGTGCCAAGGTCGTTAAAACTAAATAGCGTACATCCAGTTCAAAAAAGTCCCATTGATGCAAAGCATTATGGAGCAAGATTAGATATATCAACAGCTAGACAATTAGCAACGCAAATTTTATTGGCTTGTGAAGTAACAAAAGAAAATGGTGAAATAGGAATTTTCATTGATAAAGAAAGTCAAACCATTCATATCCAAAATGAAGATGAAAGCTATTATGTGGAGTAATTATCCCCCCACTATAAGGGGTATATATATAATATTTGGGAAAACCGGCGTTAAAGGAAGTTTTTCCGACCATTCGTAAAATTTCAAAACTTTTTTCGTAAACCAATCCAGAAAGGGGGTTGACAATGATGATGTCTTATCAAGTTCATTGTTCGGAAGATTACTTGGATTATCGAATATCAAAATTAAAGGATACAAAAAAAAAGAAAAGTGTTTTGCTGAAAAGGCTTGAGAAGTTAGGCGGAAAGACTTAAAGCCTAAATTGTGGCATTTGATTTCAATTGCTTTTTGTTATTTTTAATTGCAAACAAACCCCCAATCGTTTGGCAGCTACTATTAAATGTGGTTGCTCTTTTTATTGAATTAACGGGAGTTTTGTTGAATTAAAAATGATAAAATGACAATCCCTTCGGTTCACGTTGTTCTCGGAATGATAAGGTGTTGCCTCTAATTTAATACTTTACTTCAAGGGGTGAAGCTTTTTTCTTTTTCAGTATTTTTAATGAAAATAAACTTCAAAGGTAAAAAATTAAATAATGGCACAGTAATTGAGGGATTTTGACCCT
>JAANMP010000011.1 GCA_011250595.1 Bacillus sp. MM2020_1
ATATTTGATAATGTATTAAACATAACACGAACATCAGGGAGGGAATCATTGATGATCTCCATTTTTATTGTCTTAGCAATTTTCATCTTGTTTTATGTAAATAAAATGACCAATTCACTTTGTATCCAAAAAGAAATTCCTGAAGAAAACCAACATAAGGTGTTTCGTACTATAAATATCCTAATTACGATTCTTCTGATATCTTCATATTTGGAAATTTTATATACATGATCCAAGGGGAACACTACGCAAACGAAGGCATTTGTATTAATAAAAAAATAGAAGCGATGAGATTTTCTCATCGCTTTTAGTTTGCGATTTTTATTAATAAACCCAAGAAGCTCCGATGATTATTAATAAAATAAATAGGACAACCACTAACGCAAAGCCTCCACCGTAACCTGCTCCACCAGACATATATTCCCCTCCATTCATAAAGTACTATTTGGTCTTAATAAATCCAAGAAGCGCCCACAATAATTAATAGTATGAAAAGTACTACAATTAGAGCAAAGCCCGCTCCATATCCATGGCTCATCGTAATACCTCCTTTTCCATTTACTACGATATACTATTCAAACCGAATTCATTTCGTTTAGGCACTTCCCAATTTTTTTTGAAATGTTTTAGGTTCACTTTTTTGAAAAATTTCAAAAAATAATCTTAGTATTATTTTTGCAGAAGTTCCCATTTATGTTATAGTAGAGTTTGTGGACAAGAATTTACTGTTTAGGAGAGATTTCATCATGAAAAAATGGTTATTAGCCCTTACATTAGCAGGCGGCGTACTTGCATTAACTGCATGTAATCAAAGCGGTTCTGATACAGTGGCAGAGAGCAAAGTTGGTAACGTTACTCAAGAAGAACTTTACAATACAATGAAGGATAAATACGGAGACCAAGCCCTTCAGCAACTTGTATATGAAAAAGTTCTAGCTAAGAAATACAAGGTTACGGATAAGGAATTAAATGCAAAAATTGATCAATTAAAAACCGATCTTGGTGCAAATTTCGAAACGACCCTTGCACAATATGGTTATAAAAGCGAAGCTGACTTGAAGAAAACAATGAAGTTAGGCATGATGCAGGAAAAAGCTGCAATGAAAGGCGTTAAAGTAACGGATAAAGAATTAAAGGATTACTACGATACTTATAAGCCGGAAATTAAGGCGCGTCATATCCTTGTTGCTGATGAAAAGACTGCAAAAGAAGTGAAGAAAAAGCTTGATGGTGGAGCAAAATTTGAAGATGTTGCAAAAGAGTATTCAACTGATGAAGGCTCTAAAGCAAACGGCGGAGATTTAGGCTGGTTTGGAACTGGTAAGATGGATCCAGACTTTGAAAAAGCTGCCTATGCTTTAAAAGTCAATGAAATCAGTGCTCCAGTAAAATCACAATTTGGTTATCATATTATCCAATTAACAGACAAAAAAGAGAAAAAACCATACGCAGAGATGAAGGACGAAATCGTAACTCAAGTAAAGTCCTCTAAATTAACGACAGAAGAAATTAATAAAGCTATGCAGCGTGAACTAAAAGCAGCAGATGTTAAAGTTAGTGATAAAGACTTAAAAGATGCACTTAACCCACAAACAACTGCAGCAACTGCAGCACATTAAAAAAATGAAAAAAGCGGAAACGCCTCTAAACGAGCGCTTCCGCTTTTCTATTCTCCAGTAACCTTTAATTCTTCCTTCAATTCCTTTTCTCTCTCCAGGCGTTTCATATAGATTTCGCCTTCCTGCTCAATGTTTTCCATTTCCATCAATCGCTCTTCTCTTCCTGTTTTCAGTGCCATTAGTGCACTTACTACAATACCAACCACAACAGCATATACCCAAATAGGAATAGTCATATTTCTTGCTCCTTTCCTTAGTGGTTGTCCACCCTTTACTACATGATATTCCTTAGAAATGGAAATATTCATATTACCCTTTAAATGCAAAAAAAATAACCCAAAAGAGGGTTATCTTATTTATGAAACGCTGGCTTATAAAAGGAACGATTATCAAGCGCAAAAATTCGCTCAGTAAATTCACCTGGCTTCACTCGATCTAGTGCCCGGTCAAGCATATTCATTTTCGCATCAAGATTATCGATATAATGTAGAATTTCAGCTTCTTTAATCATTGGCGGTTTAGGACTGCCCCATTCTGCTTTTCCATGATGGCTCAGAACAAGATGTTGAAGAATAAGGACTTCTTCCCCAGAAATGCTCAGTTCTTCAGCCGCTTTGCCTATTTCATTAATCATAATCGTAATATGCCCAAGCAGGTTTCCTTCAATCGTATAGACCGTCGAAATCGGACCCGATAATTCCAATACTTTCCCCATATCATGTAAGATAACCCCTGCATATAGTAAATCCTTGTCGAGGCTTGGATAAAGCATGGCAATCGATTTAGCCAAATCAAGCATACTCACAACATGAAAGGCAAGCCCGGATACAAACTCATGATGATTTTTAGTGGCTGCAGGAAACTCTAAAAAAGCCTTCTGATGCTTTTTGATTAAGTGTCGTGTAATTCTTTGGATATTGGGATTTTTCATTTCAAAAATATACTGAGTGAGTCTACCTGACATTTCCTCTTGGCTTAATGGTGCGGTCTCCAGGAAGTCATCCAATTTTACTCCATCTGACGGCCCGGTCCGGCGTATTTGACGGATTTTAAGCTGGCTTTTCCCACGATAATTTTGTACATCCCCTAGTATTTTCACAATACTTTGTGGGGCATAACTCTTTCCATCCTCTTCATTAACATCCCAGAGCTTGGCTTCTATCTCCCCGCTTTTGTCTTGGAGAATAAGTGTTAAAAAAGGTTTGCCATTACTTGCAATCCCCTTTGTAGAACTTTTAATTAGTAAAAAAAGTTCTACCTGTTCACCTACTTCATGCTTTAATATACCTTTCCCCATAAATTCACGTCCTTTCCATTAATAAGAGTATAACATATCCAATTAGTACTCTATGAAATTATCTGTACAGCACCTTTTTCTAAAAAAAGAACATTTTCCCTTTGGAAAAAAGGCAGTAAATGTTTATGACAAGTGAAAAATAATAGTTGATTCCGCTTCATCCCTTTTAGTAGTTCTATCACTTTTTCCGTTCTTTTTGCATCAAAGTTTACAAAACTATCATCAATAATAATCGGGAGGTGATGTTTCTCATATAACGTTACTGCAAAGGCAAGTCGTATTGCTACGTATAACTGTTCCGTTGTTGCTTGGCTAAGTTCATTTGCTTCAAAAATAGTATGATCCTTACGCTCAACTAAAAAACCCGAACCGGAGTCTCGTAAGTGAATCCTATGATAGTTATCATCTGTGAGGAACGACAAATATTCTTCCGCTTTGGAGAGCATCCTTGGTAAATGGATGTTTTTATACTTTTCAATTGTATTTACGAGAATCTCTTGTGCGATACAATAGACGGACCACTCTTTTGCAGCCTCTTCTAATTCATATTTTTTCTGTTTGTATTGATGGAGAATATCCGAATAAACGCCTCCCTCTTCTAGAACTTGAATTTCGTACTTAATCGAAGCTTGCTCTTCCAAACGTTTTTTTAAGGCTGTTTGCAATAAATGGACTTCCTGATTATATTCAGTAATTACTTCATCACTAGGATGGATTTGGAGAAAGTTTTCCCGATCCTGTTCCGAGAGAATTGAATATTGTAGTTGGCTTTGCAGTGATTCTAACCTTTTGATTAACTTTTCTTTCTTCTCTGCTTTAGCTCCAAGTTCGTAATATTGCAACTCTGTCTCCACCTTTGCAGAAGAGATTAGTTGGTTATATTCTAATTGCAGATGAGCCAACTCCTGCGATTTCTGTTTTAAATCAGCTTCAAGGTCATTAAGCTTTGCGAGTCTCTCTTGACTTGTTATTTGCTTGCCATGTTCTTCTTTCAACTTGTTTCGCAATACATAGACAGCATTATATAAATCTAAACCTTTCTCATTTAAATAAAGATGCTCGTAATAATTAAGACTCTTTGTTACTTTCTCCTGCTGCTGATTTATTTGCTCAAGTCTCGTCTGCACTAGTTTTTTCTCTCTGCAATTCATTTTATATTGTTCAATAAGTTCAAATGCTTCAAGTAAAAAGGAATTGGCAATATATTCAGGTACTTTTAATTCACGGCTAATTGATAACAGCTTTTCTTTATTTTGGGCGGACTCCAATTCCAATTGTTCGAATTTTGCAATCACCTTTTCGTATTGAGCTTGCTGCTGTTTTAACTTAATCTTTACAACTTGAAGTTCTTCTCTCCGCTGTTTATCAAGTATTAACTGCTCCTCAAGTTTTGTAATTTCCAGATATTCAGCTGATTGGAGTTTTTGCTTTAACTGCTTTTCCTTGTCTCGTAAACTGGTCAATGTTTGATTAAGGTCCGCATCCTGCGATTGTTTCTTACTTTTGGTCATAAACAGGGCTATAAAAATGCACCCTAGTAAACCAATAGTAACTAGAAACCATTGCCTTGATAGCACACCATATAGTGTTACTGCAGCCAGGATAAACTCAAATAGATAAAACTGAAGTTTTCTCTGCTTCACTTGTTTAGCTGAAGCGGCTTTATCTCGTTCATTTATCTGTTGATAGAAGTCTATTTTATCTTGTAAGGACCTTAATTCTCCTTCCAATCCCTTTTTATCATTTGCCGAATTTACCTTATCTTCAAGCGACATGCGTTCCTGTTTAGATAGAACAAGCCGTTCTACAAATCGGACATCTTTTTCTACTTCCTCTAATACACCCTTTTCTTCTTGATAATGAGTCTCTAATTCTTCCTTTACCTCTTCTAGCTTTTGAGTTTTCCTAGAAACTGCTTCCACTTGATTTTTCATATAAATATTTGTATTAATTGAAAAGATATCTTCTTCATTTAAGTTTAAATGAAGCTTCTCTTTCGTAATAGAAAGCTCTTCTTCAATAGCTAAAAGTTTTGTTTCACATTTCAGTTTTTCCTGCTTCAATTGTTCGAAAAGTGGAACTTGATCAAGCAAGGATAAGATAGCTGGCTCGTTTTTAAGAAAAGCTTGGTCAGGTTGAATCACTGCTAATTCTTTATTTAAATTTTCAATTCTTTCGGTTATGCTGTTAATCTCTGCTTTATAGGGATGGATGAACTGAGTTATTTTTTCAATTCTTTCAATTCCACGTACTGGAAACCCAATTTTCCCTAATTCCTTAAGCTCCTTCATGATCCACTTTTCGTCTTTGACGATGGTTTCGATTCTTTTCCACTCATTTAATTTTTCAATCTTTTCCCCTAAATCCTGTAATGATTCGTTTATTTCCAGCATTTCTTGGTGGAGCATTTCTTTCTTCTCTACTAAATTTGTATAATTTTTATTCTTTGCTTCTGCTATTTTCAATTCTTCATTGATTCTATGAAGTGCTTGAATCTTTTCATTCAATAATGGTTTCTTTCCTGTAGGTTTAAAGCGCATTTCTAGCTCTTTCTGTAGGAAATCTTCTGTTTTTGCCAGACTTTCCGTTCCTAATGTTCCAGCAGAGAATAGGAACTTGCCTATCTCATCATTTTTCATTTGATGAATATTTTGCAAGCCATGCAAATTAAAAGAAAAAATAGCTTGGAATAAACTTTTATCAAAGTTCCCTGTTAATTCTTTAAGAAGTTCCTCGCCGCCCATCCTGCCATTGTCCATTGCGACCTTCACATCGCCAGTCGCTTTTCCTCTCACACGTTCTATCACTGCCCCGCCGTGACTTTCATGAACAATCCTAATTTTCCCGCCATATTTTGTACTATGTTTTGGCTCATAACGGAGTTCTGCTGATTGCTGTTTTGTAGGAAAACCAAATAAGATGCAATGGATAAAGGCCATAATCGTGGACTTACCTGCTTCATTTTCTCCATAGAACACTTGAAAATCATGAAGGTCAATAATTTTGACATTCTCTAATTGGCCAAACCCATATATATGTAGTTCGAGAATTTTCAATCTTCTTCACACCTTCCTTAAGCCTGATAAAGTAATTGAATCAGCAATTTCTCTGCTTTTTCGACTAACTCTTTCTGCTCTTCAGCCGTTAAATGCACTAAATATTTTCTCCCTAATTGATGGCCGTACAAAGGAGCCAAGCTTTGCTCCACATCCTCAAAATGGTCAATAGTTTCAAATAACTCCGCATAAAAATTAGCATCCCTTTTCATTTGTTCTTTGTCTATTTGCTGGCTCACTACGATGGTTAGTTCCACCACCCAGACAAAGGATTCCTCATCTTTTTCATCCTCTTGAAGAAGCTCTAAAAGTTCGGAATCAACACTTCTTTTTTCACGGGCATCATCTAATTGAATATTTTTCAAAACCAGAGATAATAGTGTTGCTTTCAGATCCTTTCGTACACTATTGATTGTAGTCTGGCATAATAGCAATAACTCGTGGAAACTTTTTGCTGAAGATGCATCAACAACTACTTCCTCCCAAATAATATCTGACGTTTCTAAAAAGTTCATTTTCGTATCATGTTCGGATAACGTTACATGATAGATCCCTTTTGAACCGGATTCTTTTTTATTCCTACCTTGGATATTACCCGGATAAATAATTGGCGGATTATTAGATAAGATTGCCCTTTTATGGATATGTCCCAAGGCCCAATAATCAAAATCCTTTCGAAGCAAATCATTAACCGTAAAGGGAGCGTAATTGTCATGCTCCACCCCTGCACTCTCATTTCCATGAAGAATTCCGATATGAAAATCTGCTCCTTCTTTCTTTATGTAATCATCGATTTTTCTATCAAAGACATGTCTGGTCGGATAACTGAAGCCATATAAATGGATAATTTCACCACTTTTTGTATGTAAAACTTTGGTTTCTACCTCACTTTTAAAAATATGAACATTTGAGGGCATGTCAAGGTGAACCCAGGACCCGTTTAAATGATCATGATTCCCATGGATGATATAAACAGGAATTCCCTTTTCTGCAAGCTTAAGCATCTCTGAACGAAAGCGGGATTGTGCACGCAGGCTGCGGTCCTCGCCATCGAATAAATCGCCTGCTAAAATAACGAAGTCAACTTGCTGATAAATTGCGGTCGAAGTAATCTGTTTTAATGCAGTAAAGGTACTCTCTTTTATTCGCATAAAAATGTTTGTTGGTAAATGCTTTAATCCAACCATCGGACTGTCCAAATGCAGGTCTGCTGCATGAATAAAGCTTATCTTTTTCATAAATAATTCCTCTCCACATCTTTTCTCCATTGTAGCACCTCTTAAATACGAATGCACGTTCTAGTAATAAGCTAACAAAAAAATAAAGAACCATTACCAGCAGGTAATAGCTCTTCGTTTTCCTTATTCTTTCTTAGTTAACTGTAATGCTTTTTTAATATCTTTAAAAGAGTTTGACTGTCCATACATTAAGACGCCACCACGGTATACGCGGGCACCAAATATGGCTAATATTGTAATTGTTGCAACAAGGATTGCAATGCCTAATAATGCTTCCCAAATTGGAATTGTTAGCATTCCAACACGCAAAAACATAATCATCGGTGTAAAGAATGGTATAAAGGATGTTACCGTAATAAACGGTGCATCCGGTTTACCTAAACCAAACATTGCAATCATAAACCCGGCAACAACTAACAACGTCATTGGCGTAATCATTTGCTGAACATCTTCTATTCTGCTGACAAGGGAACCAAGAAATGCCGCTAAAGTTGCATAAAGGAAATAACCTAGAATGAAGAAAATGACTGCGTAGAGTATCGTCTCAAAAGGGATATCACCAAAACCATAAACTCCCATAAAGCCTTCTTTTAATGATTCCATATTCTGTTTAAACGAGAAATAGCCAACAGACAGAAATACTGCGAGCTGTGTCAGACTTAACAACCCGATTCCGATTATTTTCGCAAACATCTGTTTAATCGGTGAGACACTGGAAATTAAGATTTCCATTACTCTTGATGACTTTTCTGTCGCCACTTCCATCGCAATCATATTTGCATACATGATGACCGAAAAATAGATAATAAACAGCAGGACGTAGACAAGTCCACGTGCTTGGTTTAATTCTTCTTCTGTTTTTGCATTCTTCTCGAGCGCAATTTTCTCAAAAGAAACCGGTTCATAAAGCTTTTCGAGCTGGGCTGCTGTCAATTGAATCTGGGAAGCTGCGAGCATTGTTTTTACTTGCTGGAGACTTGTATTGAGATCAGTAAACATGGAAGAGTCAGCAATACTCATTGCCTTATATGTAGCTAATGGCAGGTTTTCCTCATTCATCCCTAGCAGGACAATGCCTTGATAACGCCCCTCTTCCACGGCTTTTTCCGCATTAGCAACACTTCCTTCGAAGGGAGATAATTTTATATCTTTATTGATTAACTTAACTTGTTTTTTGAAAGGTTCGTAAAGTTGACCTGTTTCATCAAGGACTGCAACATTTTCTTTCCCGCCATCTTTATCAAAAATATCAATGATATTATTTAAGTTCGTTAAGGCTAAGACAATTATGACTGTTAAAAGAGTGGTAATGATAAAGGATTTTGTTTTTAACTTGTTTATATAGGTATGGACTAAAATAATCCAAAAACTATTCATAAGAGTCACCTACTTTCTCAATAAAAATATCATTTAAAGAAGGTTCTTCCAGGGAAAATTTCCGAATAAACCCCTTATTTACTATCTCTTTAAGGATTTTTTCGGCTATGTATTCACCTTCAATTTGCAGATGAATTCCTTCCATCGTAGGTTTGGACTTAACAACACCTGGATAATTTTTTAAGGAATCCAACGAAAAATCGGCATGGATAACCAAGTTCTTTTTACCAAATGATCGCTTTATTTCTTTTAAAGATCCATGTACCACCGGACTACCTTTTTGCAAAATGCACAGATGCTCACACATTTCTTCTACATGCTCCATCCGATGACTCGAAAATACAATGGTTGCCCCACTTTCTTTTAAAGATAAGACTGCTTCTTTCAGCATTTCAACATTTACCGGATCAAGCCCGCTAAAAGGCTCATCCAGAATTAGTAATTTCGGTTTGTGAACGACAGCTGCAATGAATTGTATTTTCTGTTGGTTTCCCTTCGAAAGCTCTTCGACTTTTTTATTCTCATACTCCGGGATCTTAAATCGATCAAGCCAAAGTTTTAATTCTGTAAGTGCCTCAGTCTTTTGCATACCTCTTAATCTGGCTAAATAGACGATTTGGTCACGGACCTTTAGTTTGGGATACAAGCCCCGCTCCTCTGGAAGATAACCAACCAAGTGACTGGTGGAATAATCAATCGGTTTGCCGTCCCAGGTAATCTTCCCACCGCTAGCATCAAGCAAACCTAAAATCATCCGAAATGTTGTTGTCTTCCCTGCACCATTTGCCCCTAAAAAGCCAAACATTTCTTTGTCTGGTATCTCTAAAGATAAATCGTCCACTGCAGTAAAATCCCCAAACTTTTTCATGACATGTTCAAGTTTAAGAACCATTTCACACACTCCTCTCCATTTTAGTACGAATAAACAATAAAATAGTTTCACATTCTTTTTGAACTTCTTTTGAAATTATGTGAAAATATAAAATATAACAACAAAATATAGGAAGGGGTTTGTAGAATGAAAACGTATAAATTAACTGCATTTGAAACCAATGGAGAAAAGATTTTAGACGAATCCATCCAGGCTGAACATGATGAGGCTGCAAAAGAATTAGCAGAAAAGCTGTTAGCAGAAAGAAAGTTATTAGAATCAACACATCGCTTCACCTCACCAAGCGGAAAGCTATTACTGTTTCATTCCTGAAATAAGAAAAGCGCAAGCGCCCTGTTCAGCGGCGTATGGCCTGGAGCGCTCCAACTGAGATAAAGGAAACACGAAGAGCCGTAGGCGCATTCGTGCTTGACTTATCGTAGGGCGGAGAGCGAAGGACATTAGCCGCTAGGGCGCTGGAGCTGGACAATTTTCAAAGTCGAAATTTATACTCTCTTATCTTTATGCAAAAAAACAAAGAAGCTGAGGGCTTCTTTGTTTATTTTCCAATAAATCTAGGGGGTCTTTTTTCAATAAATGCTTGAATTCCTTCTTTATGATCGATTGTTTCACGCATTTTTTGTTGAGAGTGTTTTTCTAATTCTAAAATTTTTAGCAGGTATGGACGATTAATGTCGGCTAAGATTTTTTTCGTTTTAATCATTGCTTGAACAGGTCTCGTTAACCAATCTGCGATTCTAGCATCTAATGTCTCCTGCAGATTTCCAGTCGCCACTTCTTCAATTAACCCCAACTCCAATGCCGCATCAGCATTCATCATTTTCCCATCCCAAATTACCTGTTTCGCCTTTGTCTCTCCTAATTTTTTCTCTAGAAAGAAATGGGCCCCGCCATCAGGAATCAAACCGATTCCAATAAAATTCATTGCAAGCTTACTAGTCTTTTCAGCGATGATATGGTCTGTAGCTAGGGCTAAGCTAAATCCCAAGCCTGCTGCGGCACCAGATACAGCGCTAATCGTTAATTTAGGCATGCTGTATAGGGTAATAATAAGCTCACTAATGCTTTCCATGACTGGAAAAAATTCATTTTCATTCATGTTTGAAAGCATTGTTTTAATATCGCCGCCTGCTGAAAAGGCTCTTCCTTTTCCTGTTATTACAACAATATCAATTTCATCTGACTCACTAATTTCTTTAAGCTTACAGACAAGCCCCTTAATCATATCTGAGTCCATAGCATTTAACGCCTCGGGTCTGTTCATTTCTAGCTTTGCAACACGACCTGTAACCTTCACATTTACCTTATCAGTGATAAAATTGATCGACATTTCAAGCCCTCCATCCTCTTCCATCACTTCTATTATATATGGAAATGAGGAGTTAAATAAATAACAGTTTTTTAAATATAGTGAATTTTCTACACCCGAACTTTTTTCACAGACAATAGAACAAAGGAATAATCCCTTGTCCTCCATAGCTATCTTTTTCTAAGCATATCTTTTTGCACTTGGTCCCTTAAGGACATCTTTAGGAATTTACCCACAGAAGTCTTAGGAATATCATCTAGGAATACAATATCATCAGGAATCCACCATTTCGCAAACTGGGGCTTTAAAAAGTCAAGCAATTCTTCTTTTGATGTTTTCCCCTTACATGCCTCTTTTAATACTACACAGCCTATTGGACGTTCTTGCCACTGCTCATGTGGTACAGCCACTACTGCTGCTTCAAAAACAGCCTCATGCGCCATTAATGCATTTTCTAAATCTACCGAGGATATCCATTCGCCACCGCTTTTTATTAAGTCCTTTGTGCGGTCAACAATTTTAACAAAACCTTCTTCATCGATTGTGACAACATCACCAGTATGAAGCCAGCCATCACGGAATGCATCCTTTGTTCGTTCATCATGATAGTATTCAGATGCAATCCATGGACCCTTAATGCACAATTCTCCCATTTCTTTTCCGTCCCATTGGACCTCACCATTTTGGCCAACTACTTTTATATCAAGTCCTGGGACAAGAATTCCCTGTTTGGCTCTTATTTCTAGCCTTTCCTCTGCATCTAACCCTTCCTGGTAACTTTTTAAATTAGAGATAACAACCAGGGGACTCGTTTCTGTCATTCCATAAGCATGCATGAATGGGATGTTATGCCGTTGTTCATAGGATTTAATCAATCCTTTCGGGGCTGCTGATCCACCACATAATACTCCTCTTAAACTGCTCATATCATAAGAACCTTCATCGAGCTCTTTTAATAATCCAAGCCAAATAGTTGGGACCCCGGCGGTGATAGTCACTCGTTCCTGTTCAATGAGTTCTGCAATCAATTTAGGTGTGAAATATGGACCAGGCAAAACTAATGAGGTTCCAAACCAAACCGCTGCAAATGGCATCCCCCATGCATTTGCATGAAACATGGGGACAACCGGCAGTGCGATATCCTTTTCACTTAAGGCTGCACTATCGGCTAGTCCGAGTGCCATGCTATGTAGAAAAATACCTCGGTGCGAATAGACCACTCCTTTTGGATTACCAGTGGTGGCCGATGTATAACACATTCCAGCCGGATCATTTTCATCAATATCGTTAGGATATTGGAATGTAGGATCAGCTTCAGATAGTAGATTTTCATAATGATAGACTGGGGAGAGTGTTGTTTTAGGAAGTTCCTTTTCATCCGTCATAATAATATAGGCTTTGACAGTTTTCAATTCTGGGGCACATTTTTCGAGTAAGGGTACGATGTCTGAATCAACGAGGAGAATCTGGTCTTCTGCATGATTGATAATAAAAGAAATATGCTGGGGAGAAAGGCGAATGTTTATCGTATGTAGAACAGCCCCCATACACGGAATGGCAAAATAAGCTTCTAAGTGACGGTGATGATTCCATGCCAGTGTCCCGATCCGTTCGCCTTTTGAAATACCCAGCTTCTCCAGGCTGCTTGCAAGCCTTCTCATTCTTTCAGTAATTTGTTTGTAAGTAAATTTATGGATGCCACTTGCCGTTCTTGATACAACTTGTTTCTTTGGAAAATACTTTTCTGCCCTTTCAATCATTTGAGTCATTGTTAATGCGGTTTGCATCATTTACATTTCCCTCCATTTATGAAAGCGTTTTCCTTATGCAACATCAAATGTGGTCAACTCTATAAATTATTCGTCATTACGATACCTTATTCCTTTATAAGAAACGGAATAATAAAAAAGATATCAAAGGAAATCACCTCTGATATCTTCTTACCTTATTTTTTGATAATGTTCATCCTTCTTAAAAACTCGATTGGCTGCTGTTTCCTAAAGTGTTCTTTGACCATATATGCAACACCATGTTCATTCTCTGACCTAGTAACCCAATCTGATGCTCTCTTCACTTCGAAATTGGCATTCCACATCGAAACTCCAAGTCCCACGGCCTCAAGCAATGGAATATCATCTAGACCATCGCCGATATAAACCATTTCTTTTCTTTGGATTCCCAGTTGGCTCCCCAGATAGGATAACCCTGATAACTTTGAAACACCCGCCGGTACAATATCTAACCGTAACGAGTCGAGCTCAATCATGTCAATCTCGGTAAACATTTTCCTTAGTGCTTTTTTCGCATCTTGAAGGTCACTCTCATCTTCAAAATAAACTTCAATCTTCGGCGGGCTGACTGGCTGATCATGTAAATATTCAGTAAGGGACGAAACAAATTGCTGTGAGTAGAAAACTGGGTCCCCTGAGGTAAAAACAGTTTTAGCCAATAAATTATTACTTAGTTTTAATTTATTAGCTAAAGAAAATTGTTCATGGACCAGGCGAATTTGACATGGAAGCGCCTCTAGGAAACTAATAGCATCGTAGGTTATATCCTCATTTATTCTCTGAACATATATTGGTTTGTCCTCAGAGCTGGCAATAAATGCGCCTTGATGGGTGATAAGTGGGGATTTTATTTTTAACGCCTTAGCTACTTTTCTTGTGGATGGGAAACTCCTCGAAGTTACAAGGGTGACATAGATACCTTTTTGCTGAACATATTCAATTGCCTCTTTTGTTGATTTATGGATTTTTCCATTTGTTTGAAGAAGCGTGCCATCAATATTTAAAGCAAGCAAGCGATAAATCATAACGTTGCCCCCTGTTCTTGGTGAAATAGCCTTTATATCACTTTTATGATTTTTTAGGCATTTATAGAACAGAAAAGCTGGAGCCGGACAATTTCCAAAGTCGAAATTTATGATTTTCTATCATATAAAAAAAAGCCTTCGGTCACTTCTCCGAAGGCTTTTCTACTTAAGTTTACAATTTCCCATAAAGGTCTTCTAATGGTTTCATAATTACTTTGTTTAGTTCTCCAATCACCATGCTCATCCGTTGTTCAGCTTGCATAAGCCGAGAAATTTTTTCATTTTGCTGAACGACTCCAACGGTGGACTGGGCTTGCTGAATCTCTTGTTCTGATATATCCTGCCCCATCATTTGCTTCTGCTGCAGGTCCATTTGGATTTGACGGAACTGATCAAACATTTGTTTTGCTGCAGGGTCTGAATTAACTTCTTGGTAAGCTTGCTGTAATAGTCTATATTCGTCACTTTGACGAATCGCTGTTTCTAATGCATACGCGGAATCATATAAATTAACGGGCATTGGTAACCACTCCTTTTAAATAATAAGCATTTCTAATTCGAATCAACTATAACAAACTATTCACTAAAATGCGAGAATGTTAATATCACCATCTAGATTGATTTTACATACATTACTATATCAACTAATGCCTATAGGCTCTGGGTAGAAATTGAGGAATGCTTATGTCTTTTCCATTAACCGCAATTACGATTAAGCCGAGGAAACCTATAAATAAAAAAGACTGCCAAGTGCAAATGTCAAACCAATTGTTTACCAATTTACTAAAGAATCATAACCTTGACGTATATATTAAATTAGGACACAAGACAATAAAGACAAAAGTTAAAACGGTAGAAATGGAACCAAATATGATGTTTATCCCCGAAAATATTCTAAAGGATTTTTGTCTCCCCGTCCAAAGCTATAAATTTCAGGCCATCTATCAGCCTGATCTATCTACTCTTAAGCTTGGACCTGTGATTGGACTATTGACTGATTTTCCTTCAAATCAGGAAGAGGAACCCCATTTTCGCTCTATTCACGCTTTTTGCGAGGAGCTTCATCATGGAATTTCCGAAGCTGGCGGGTTTTTTTATGTCTTTTCATTTAATCATTTTTTAAATCGCGGGTATTACCTTATAAATGGGAAATGGAGTCCCTTAGAACATCCTTTACCAGATGTGATATACAACCGAATCCATTCCCGCAAGCTAGAACACTCGAAGTCATTCCTGCATTTTCGTCAAAGACTTGAAACCTTGCAGATACCACTTTTTAATGAGGGCTTTCTTTCAAAATGGGAAGTTTATAATCAAATATTTCAAGAGAAACATCTCTATCCGTTTTTACCAAAAACAAAAATTTACACGAAAGAACACTTATATGAACTTGCACAAGAATTTAGAACAGTGTTTATTAAGCCGGTTCATGGCAGTCAAGGAAGAAATATTATTAAATTAAAAAAGGGAGAGGTAAACCACTACTCTTTACACACCTCTCTCGCAACACTTGACAGCAACTCTAGAAATCAATACGAATTAGATGAAATTCACCAACATATTCAGCCATTAGTAGATAATCGATTTTATATTATTCAGCAGGGTATAGAATTAGTTACTTATGAATTCTGTGCAATGGACTTTAGAGTCTTATGTCACAAAAATCTAAACAACCATTGGCAAGTTACATCGATTGTGGCCAGGGTCGCAGCAGAAGACGAGTTCGTTTCCAACATCGCAAGGGGCGGGAGAATTCTCAAACCCCTAAACGTTCTACGCACCTGTTTAGGACCTAAAAAATCGATAGAAGTACTTGCACTTATGAAGGAATTGGCGGTCAAAACGGCTGAGACTATTAGTTGTTCTTCACCTGGGATTACTGGAGAATTAGGGATTGACATAGGGGTCGACCCAAATGGGGAATTGTGGATCATTGAAGTAAACTCGAAACCTTCGAAAAACTTTGAGGACGGGATAGGAAAAATTAGGCCATCTGCTAAGGCGCTAATCCAATTTTGTACATCACTTGCATTTGAATCGACCATGATAAAGGAGGACCAATAAATTGATTGCATTTGGAATAATGACAGTAAGCATGGAAAGTGAACAGCCCTATATAAACGAAATCGCAAAGCTTGCAGAATCCTGTGGAATGGAATGCTTTCGCTTCCTTCCTTCAAAAATAAACCCACTGACATTACAGGTAAAAGGGGAAAAATTTAATTCAATTTCTAAATCTTGGGTCAAAAGTGAATTTCCCATTCCTGCGATTATTTATGATCGGTGCTTTTACGGTGATGATGAGCATTCCAAACAATGCATTCCGATCGTATCTTGGCTAAAAACCAGAACCGATACCACCTTTTTAGGATATGGACTGCCCAATAAACTTGAACTCTATGAAGTATTAAGAAAAACAGTACTATCCCCCTACTTACCTGTGACTCTATTTGTTTCTGATACGAACATCGTGTTAAATGAATTAACAAAAATGAAAAGGATTATTTTAAAACCGATTAACGGTTCGCAAGGGCATGGCATTTACTATCTGAAAAAAAATGAAAAATCCTTTCATGTTAAAACTGAAAAACAAAAGAATATTATCTCTAGGATTTTCCCAAATGAAACAAAGCTAATCCAGTGGTTACAATCCCTGATTGGTAATCGTCAATACCTAATGCAACCGTATCTAGAGTTATCTAATACCCAACTTCAGCCATTCGATATTCGCATCCTCCTCCAAAAAAATATGGACGGAAAATGGAATGAATTGGGGAGAGGGGTTCGAAGGGGAAATACTGGCGGTATTTTATCAAATTTAAGTGCAGGCGGGTTCGCCCTCCCCTTTGCGGATTGGTCTAAATCTCTCCCTTCTGCTACTAAGGAATATATGAATCAGGAATTAGAATACATTCTCACCAATCTTCCTCCGCTCCTAGAAAGTGCATTTTTACCATTATTTGAGCTTGGTGTAGATATCGGCATAGCAAAAAATGGTTCAATTTGGATCCTGGATGTAAATTCAAAGCCAGGGAGAAAGGTGCTTTTGCAAACCCAGCCAGACTTAGAAGATGCTCTGAATCTAGCCCCACTTCTTTATGGGAAACACCTTACTCAGATAGATTCAAAAGAAAGGAAGAGCTATTATGAGAAAACATTATCTCATTGAAGTTGCTCAAAATGATCAATTGGTTGTTTTCTGCCCTCCAACATTTCTTAAGGATAAAGAGTTAACACGGATTGCTTTTGGGTCAAGATCAATAGAAGTTGATTTTATCCCTCATCCAGATCAAAATGATCGAATTTCGATTAGTAGAGAAATTCAAAAAGCACTCCATTTCCCTAACTTCAACACTCCTCTTCATGTTTTTTTCGATAACCATAGTCTTATAATCGGTCCACTTGTAGGTATTTTCACAGCAGGATTTACCACTGTACCATCGGAACCAATTGGCGAAAGAACAGTGTTTTTTTCAAAACTGCTTTCCGTCAATAAAATCGTTGGGGCCTTCCCTTTTATATTTGGTGAACAGCATATTGATTGGGACCAAGGTATCATAGAAGGGTACATTTTTCATAATGATGCCTGGGAGACGGTTGAAGTTCCCTTTCCTAATGTTATTTATGATCGGCTCCCCAATCGGAAAAGTGAAAGTAACCCAATATTAATTAAGGTAAGAGATCGCTTGCAAAAGGAATACCATATTCCATGGTATAATCCCGGATTTTTTAATAAGCTTGATATTCATGAAAGGCTTATTCAAGATGAAACAGTTGCCAAATTCCTGCCGGAAACGCTGCCATTTACATCCTTTTCCTCCATCGAGACGATGCTTTCCACCCATGGCCATGTTTTTATTAAACCCAAAAATGGCAGTCTTGGATTAGGTGTTCACCAATTAATATATGACAAGTACAGTGATGATTATTATTGCCGCTACCAAGATGAAAACGGTGTAAATCGTTTGCGAAAATTTTCAAGTTTAGAACGATTGATGAGTAACGTTTTCTCTAATCAATCACTTGAAAAAATGGTGGTACAACAGGGAATTAATTTACTAAGAAGCGAATCTAGAACGATTGATTTTCGTGTTCACACGAATAAAGATGATCTGGGAAATTGGCATGTATCCGCGATTGCAGCAAAAATTGCAGGTCCCGGCAGCGTGACCACTCATACCAGAAGCGGTGGTGAAATTAAAACAATTGAAGAAATTTTCCCCCTTGAAGAAAGTACTTTGCATAAAGAAAGACTTTCCGATGCCGCACTACTTTTAAGCAACTCTTTGGATAGGCACGTAGAAGGCATTATCGGAGAGATTGGTTTTGATTTAGGGATCGACCGAAATGGAGATGTTTGGCTTTTTGAAGCAAATTCTAAACCTGGAAGAACGATCTTTTCTCATCCCGGATTAAAAGATTTTGATTTGCTCACCCGCAAATTATCCATTGCTTTTGCTGTTTTTCTTACCGAGCAATCCTTATTACATCCAGAGGAGATATTCACATGAAAACCAATCAAGCAGGTCCATTGATTGGGATTATGTCAGCAAGAACTTCAAACGGTTCCATCGCAGGTAATCGTCCGCTTTTTATAGCATTACAAAAGAAGCTTATTTCACTTGATGGAATAAGCTTTGTCTTTACTCCGGAAGATGCAGATTCAGATTTTATTACAGGCTATACATTTTCACCAGATAAAAATCACTGGATTAAGGAAAACTTTCGTTATCCAGACCTCGTCTATAATCGGGTTCCTTTCCGAAACTCAGAACAAAACGATCAATACCGAACATTTTTTTCGATTTTAAAGGAGAAAAATATCCCCTTTTTCAACCCATGTTTTATCGATAAATTTGAGTTATTTGAATTACTTAAAACCCTTCCATTTTTGCAAACCTTTTTGCCGCAAACCATTGTCATCCAGAAAAAAATGGATTTGTTAACTTTTCTAAAGAGGCAAAGAAGTATTTACTTAAAACCTGCTCAATCTTCAAAAGGGAAAGGCATTTTCCGCTTAAAATTGATTGGTTCTTCAAAAGTTCAATTAGAAGGAATCCAGATTCATGCAAATTATCAATCCTTTAATCATTTTTGGGAGAAATGGAGCGAGAAACTTCTTGAGCAAACCTATATAGCACAAGAGGAAATATTATCTGCTGAGTATGAGGGTAATCGTTTCGATTTTCGTATACTTGCCCATGCAAATGATGGTGAATATATGATAACAGGGGTTGGGATTAGACAATCACAACAACAAAATCTTACAACGCATATTCCCTCCGGCGGCAGGCTCCTGCCCTATGAACTGTTGAAAACAGCGGAGCATGATTATTTTATTCAAGCGATCGTCCCGTCTATTGGAAAGGCATTATCTAATCGTTTTGGCTATTTCGGTGAATTTTCTATTGATGCCGGTGTAAGTAAAACGGGGCAGTACTATATTTACGAGGTGAATTCCAAACCAATGAGCTTTGATGAACTAGAAATTGAAAAAAAGAAGATTGAGCAGCTTTGCCGCTTATTCCTCCAACTCTCAAATTTTCAGAACTAACAAAATATTAACAAAAAATTCTATTTAAAAAATCTCCCAAACAAGGTAAGCTAGAATTAAGTAAAATAAAAGGGGGATTTCACGATG
Source organism: Bacillus sp. MM2020_1 (assembly GCA_011250595.1). Taxonomy (GTDB): domain Bacteria; phylum Bacillota; class Bacilli; order Bacillales; family Cytobacillaceae; genus Neobacillus. The sequence continues at coordinate 19,245 of JAANMP010000011.1, forward strand.
CTAATGCACTTTCAATTCAAGCCACTATTTGAAAATAAAAATATTCCGGGCTGGAATTTTTCCTTTTACCATAAAAAGCAAAGAGTCACCGGAGTTTATCACCAAACCGGGAAAATAGAGTGGACAACGAATGTACCGGAACGAGAGGAAATTGAGGCATTATCAAGTCAGATCCATGAGCTAATGCTTTTCCATGTATATGAGTAAGGTCCTGTCAGGATCTTAACAGTGCATGAAAACTTACCTTTTCCACAAACTAAAGATAGTTAATGGAAAGGGATGATCGTTATGGACAAAGGAAAAGACAAGGGAACTGATTTAGGTTCAGCTTATGAAGGCAGAGATAAGTTGTTCATGGATGTTGATCGAATGATTAACGAAGGTATGTCAGGTGGTTCTGTCCATTCCCGCCATGATACAACTAATATCGAAGAAGCCCATGAGTTCCACGAAGAACAACCACCCTATGAATGCGATTAATCTATATTGACTTCTATATTTGACAAGCTAGCCTCAAAAACATAGGCTGGCCTTTTTAATTTTCATGCTTACATTAACTACTGTTATAATAAGTTAAAAGAAAATTTTAATAAACGGGGAAATTAATCATGCTAAAAAAATTATTGTCTATTTATGAAAATTCTATTTTATTTCCCGATAAACCAGTGAATCCCTCTGAACAGTCTTATATCTTCTTCAATGAGATGGAAAACGAATGGATTGGCATTCCGAAAGGTGAGCTAACTGAAAAGGAATTAACCCTTCTTAAAACGATTTATCAATTAATTGAATTTCATACTCCTACCAGCAATTCGACTGCAAAGGGATGGGATCTGTATTTATTCTCGGATGGTCCTCTCCCTAATTATAAACCTGAGACATACCTTCGGTTCATTCAGTTTCAATTGAATAGTAATGATGCGGTTCAAACCGAGATTGAGTCTGCTTTAAAGGGATTTTTCAGTGAAGAAGTTATTATCATCTGGGAAAACAGCATTCGAGGTATTGTCATTGAAGAGGGTAACACGATTACTCTAACAGATGAAGAATTGATTTCAATGACAGAAACACTTGAAAGTGACTTTTATGTAAAAATTTCCTTTTTTATCGGAAAATTTCATCCTATTTCCGATCAACTTCGCTCAAAATTTCTTGGGGAGAAAGAATACTTTTCTTTTGGAATGGCGAATTTTATCACCAACCTGAACATCTTAACATTCGAGCGCATCTTCCCAGCTTATTTAGCTTATCACTTACCACCTGAAATCAAACAAAGGGTCATTCAGGTAATATTTAGAGTTTTTAAAGAGGATCATGAGTTGTATTCAACAATCAAAGTTTTTCTTGAAAATAATTTAAATGCCAGTTTGACGGCTAAAAAACTATATATCCATCGAAATACACTTCAATATCGAATCGATAAATTCATCGATAAATCCGGTATTCAATTAAAGGACTTTTATGGTGCTTTTACCGTTTTTTTAGCTTGTCTCCTTTTTGAGCAAAGTTTAGATAAATAACAACAATTTGCCTAAAAAAGCGTTTTCAATCTTTGTGCACTCTGTCCATATTGATTTTCTTCCTTTGAATGTAAACTGTTACTTAACAAGATAAAGGGAGGCATTACAAATGGCAGAGTTAAAATTAGACCACATTTATAAAATTTATGATAATAAAGTGACCGCTGTTCAGGACTTCAATTTACATATTGAAGATAAAGAGTTTATTGTGTTTGTTGGACCATCAGGGTGCGGCAAATCTACGACGCTTCGTATGATTGCAGGGCTTGAAGATATTTCCAAAGGTGAATTCTATATTGATGGAAAAAGAGTCAATGATGTGGCCCCAAAAGATCGAGATATCGCAATGGTTTTCCAAAACTACGCGCTTTACCCACACATGACTGTATATGATAACATGGCGTTCGGATTAAAACTGCGCAAGTTTCCAAAAGATGAAATTGAACGTCGAGTCAATGACGCGGCAAAAATTCTTGGTTTAGAAGCATACTTAACACGTAAACCTAAGGCGTTATCAGGTGGTCAGCGTCAGCGTGTAGCATTAGGTCGTGCGATTGTCCGTGATGCCAAAGTATTCTTAATGGATGAACCATTATCAAATCTAGACGCTAAGCTCCGTGTGCAAATGCGTGCTGAAATTGCTAAACTTCACCGTCGCTTAGATACAACTACTATCTATGTTACTCACGACCAAACAGAAGCAATGACAATGGCCACACGACTTGTTGTTATGAAAGATGGTATCATTCAGCAAGTTGGTTCACCAAAAGAAGTATATGAAAAACCTGAGAATGTCTTTGTTGGGGGCTTTATCGGCTCTCCGGCAATGAATTTCTTTAACGGAAAACTGGAAGATGGAAAATTTGTCATTGGAAAAATATCGATGGCTGTTCCTGAAGGAAAGATGAAATATCTTCGCGAGCAAGGATACGTTGGAAAATCAATCATTCTTGGAACTCGCCCGGAAGATATTCATGATGAGCCGGTTTTCATTGATGCATCTGCAGGCTCTAAGATTAATGCAACTGTGGATGTTGCCGAGTTAACTGGAGCGGAATTAATGATCTATTCAAGTATTGGTGACCAAGATTTCGTAGCCCGTGTAGATTCTCGAGGGGATATTCATCCGGGAGATACAATAGAACTAGCGTTTGATATGAACAAAGCACATTTCTTTGATGTAGAAACGGAATCACGTATTCGCCCATTATAAGAATATCGCAAGCGCCCGTTTAGCGGCGTATAGGATAAGTCCCGTTTTCAAAGCGGGGCTTATTCTTTTATAAAAAAAATATCCTCTTGGCTACAAACTGGGCAGCGATACACATGGGGGCACTTCTGACCCGAGTTCGTATCGGGATATCCATCTTCCATTTTCATTAAGTCTATTTCCATATATGGACTATAATCATCATAAAAATCCATAAGACGACCACTTTCCATCATAGGTTCACCGCAATTTGAACATAATAAATAGGCTTCTCGAAAACCATTACATACTGGGCATTCTGACATTCCATTCACCCTTTTAGTTTAGTTCTTACCCCTAGTTTGTGTTAACCTGCCACCTATATGTAATGGAATAAATTACTAATTAACTTTTTGAATATCTCCGTCCGTTTGAATCATAATAAATATTACAAAGCAAGCAACAACAGCTACTTACAACGATGGATGAAACCAACAAGGGTAATAGCCGGTGCAAGTCCGACTCATCCAACCAAAATAAGATAATGAATGAATCTCCAATTTGTAAAAAACTTATCAAAGGTAACATTGATAATTATGGGTTAGGCCAAGGCGGCAATGGTTTAATCTCCATTATGGTTCAATTCCATACTGACCCCAAACTTATTAAGAGGAGTGTTATTCAACTATGGCAAGTAACAACAACTCTAATCAACTACTAGTACCAGGCGTCGAGCAAGCTCTTAGTCAAATGAAGTATGAAATTGCTTCTGAATTTGGTGTAAATCTTGGTGCAGACACTACTTCACGTGCCAATGGTTCTGTTGGAGGAGAAATTACAAAACGTCTTGTAGCAATGGCTGAATCTCAACTTGGCGGATTCCAACGCTAATTTTTAGAAAACCCAGTAAATACAAATAAATATTATGGCTAAGCCCCCTTCTCACGAAGGGGGCTTTCATTTTGTCAAATCATATTTTCCGGCCGAACCCAGTTTGAAAACTGTTGTTCTGAAACATAGCCTAATTTTATAGCTGCCTCCTTTAATGAGCAATTATCTTTAAATGCAAGTTTGGCAATTTCTGCAGCCTTTTCATAGCCTATATGTGGATTTAGCGCTGTAACCAGCATCAATGAGCGGTTTACATGTTCCTTAATAATTTCTTCATTGGCCTCGAGACCTAATGCACAATTTTTATTAAAAGATTTTATTCCATCAGAGAGGAGCCTGATTGATTGAATGAAATTATTAATAATCACTGGTTTAAACACATTTAACTCAAAGTTACCTTGACTTGCAGCAAAACCAATTGCTGCGTCATTTCCAAAAACCTGGCACGCAATCATCGTCAACGCTTCACTCTGAGTAGGATTTACCTTTCCAGGCATAATTGAACTCCCTGGCTCATTGGCGGGAATACTAAGTTCGCCAATCCCACTGCGTGGTCCGCTAGCAAGCCAGCGGACATCATTAGCTATTTTCATTAAATCAGCGGCCAAGGCTTTAAGAGCACCGTGGACATGTACAATCTCATCATGACTTGTTAAAGCGTGAAATTTATTTTCTGAGGAGCGGAATGGATAACCTGTGAGAGTAGAAATCTGCTCAGCCACCTTGTCACCGAATTGCGATGGAGCATTGATTCCTGTACCAACAGCAGTCCCTCCTATCGCCAAATCAAGCAGATACTTGCTTGCCTCTGTGATCATCCTTTCACACTTTTCAATCATAACCCGCCATCCGCTGATCTCTTGTCCCAACGTTAATGGGGTTGCATCCTGCAAATGCGTTCTCCCTATTTTAATTATCTTTGAAAAATCCTTCTCTTTTTCAAGGAGCGTGCTTTTTAATTCTGATATAGCTGGGAGGAGATCCTCGACTATTTTTGAATAGGCAGCAATATGCATAGCGGTTGGAAAGGTATCATTAGAGCTCTGAGACATATTGACATCATCATTCGGGTGAATTTTTTCAAAGCTGGCATCCTGCTCTTTTAACCATTCATTCGCCCGATTGGCTATGACTTCATTAACGTTCATATTGGATTGTGTACCACTGCCGGTTTGCCAAACGACCAACGGAAAATGTTCGTCCATATCACCTTTATGAATGGAATCACATACTTTTATAATCGCCTTCATTTTTTCTTCGCTGAGTTTTCCTAATTGAGAATTGACGATTGCTGCAGCCTTTTTAATAAAAACCAGACCATAAATTAATTCCAAGGGCATCTTTTCAGAACCAATTTTAAAATTTTCCTTGCTCCGTTGTGTTTGTGCTCCCCAATATTTATCCACTGGAACACGAACCTCACCAAGGGTATCTTTTTCGATCCGATAATTCTCCATGTCTCATCCACACCTCACAAATTCATATACTTCAATATATATACCCATTCCTATCTATTTTATTAAAGGAATAGCATTTTACTATATAAAAAAACTGCAGACACTTGTCTGCAGTTCAAAATTTAATGTTTAATAATTGTATATCCGATATAATAAGAAAGAATTAAAAAACTACCGATCAATAATACAATTGAATACTCTGACATAAACTTCCCACCCCTATAATATTTAAATGCATGCCTAAACATTTTTAAAATATCACATACGCCGGGGATGGCAAGTGATGATTATTACACTTTATTGACTAAGAGGTGAACTTTTTGTGAACATTTGCCTTTTCGGTGCAACAGGCAGAGTAGGCTCAATCATTTTAGAGAATGCTTTATCCCAGGAACATAATGTCCGTGTACTAGTGAGGGATAGTAGAAAACTTAAACTTGGTACAGATGGTCTTCTTGTTAAGGAAGGAAATGTGCTAAATGAAAATGACATTTCAAATTGCATATCTGGCTCTGATGTAGTAATTTGTGCATTAAATACAGATGGCACCACCACTCTGTCTGATTCCATGCCATTCATTATAAAGCATATGAAAGAGCAAGGAATACAGCGAATAATTAGCATTGGAACAGCAGGAATTCTTCAAGCCAGGTCTGCACCCTATTTATATCGGTTTCAATCTTCTGAGTCGAAACGGAAAAGTACACGGGATGCAGAAGAACATTTAAAAGCCTATTTAATATTAATGGATTCTGGCCTAGATTGGACGGTCGTCTGTCCTACCTACTTGCCTATAGGCGAAAGAAAAGGGCATTATAGGTACGAAAAGGACTTTCTTCCTGATAATCCCTCCTCCATTTCAATTTACGATACAGCTGATTTCGCGTTTGGGCAGCTATTTACCAATGAATTTATTGGTTCCCGCGTTGGATTAACTTATTAACAAGAGAAGCCCCTTAACAAGTTTCGTTTAGGGGCTTCTCTTGTTATCCGGCCAGGTCTGTGCTGCCCTGTTGGAGTTGATACATTTGATAATATTTACCTTTTTTCTTCATTAATTCCCCATGGGTTCCCTTTTCAACAATCATCCCTCGATCCAATACAATAATTTGATCCGCATTTCGAATCGTTGATAACCGGTGGGCAATGATAAAAGTTGTTCTCCCTTTTTTCAGAACTTCCATTGCCTCTTGAATCAACGCTTCCGTTTCCGTGTCAATACTGGAGGTAGCTTCATCTAAAATTAGAATTGCGGGATTAAATGCTAGTGCTCGCGCAAACGAAATTAACTGCCGCTGCCCGCTCGAAAGGGTGCTTCCTTTCTCAAGAACAGGTTCATCATAACCATTTTCTAAATTCTTGAAAACCTTTTCCGCTCCAACATCACTTAATGCTTTCTCGACCATTTCTTTTGTAATCGAAGGATTATTAAGACTTACATTGGAAGAAATCGTCCCTGTAAATAGATATGGATCCTGCAAAACAATCCCCATATGGTTTCGAATCGTTTGACGAGGGATAGATTCGATATCGTTGCCATCGATCGTAATTCTCCCCTTTTGGCAATCATAAAAGCGGAAAAGTAAATTCATAATCGAACTCTTCCCTGAACCAGTATGACCCACGAGGGCAACTGTTTCGCCCTGCTTCGCTTCAAAATCAATATTCTTTAGCACGTATTCTCCTTCTTTATATCCAAACGACACATGATCAAAGATTACATTCCCGTTAAAACGAGCAATCCGCTCACTACTAACCTTTTCCCCTGGTTCATCCATCAGCTTGAATACACGTTCACCAGCTACAAGCGCCTGCTCTAAATTGGCCAGTTGATTGACAATCCCCTGAACAGGTTGGAAAAGCCTGTTGATATAATCCACAAAGGCATAAAGCATCCCTAGTGAGAGGATGGTAGTCGTATTAAGTGCCTGACCTCCAAAATACCAAATAAATGCAACAAAAATGAGGTTTCTTAATACCCCAACTAGATTATGAGAGGTTAATGCATTTAAACTTAACAACTTATTTTGGTAGGTAAAATGTTCGTGGTTTAGTTTTTCAAAATCAGCTTTTGTTTCCTTTTCGCGGCTGAACGCCTGGATAATATTCATTCCTTGGATTGATTCATTAATCATTGCATTGATATCACTATTTCTAGACCGGATGACTCGGTTATATTTAGATGCATACTTACGGTAAATCAACATCCACACATATAAAATTGGCAATAATAATAAACAAATCGCTGCAAGCTTTACGTTCAGAATAAACAAGGCAACATATATACCGGTAATATATATGGAACTAGTAAAAAATGTCGCAAGAACGGTAACATATAACTCACGGATTGCTTCTGTATCATTCGTGATTCTAGCGACCACCTTACCTGCTGGCAGATTATCAAAATAATTAATCGGCAGCCGTTGTATCTGACCATAGACATCTTCGCGCATTTTTTGAATAATGCGATTGGCTGATTTTTGTAACAAAAAGCGTTCCCCGTATTGAAATACTGCAGATATCACCAAGAGTCCAAAATAAATTGCCAATAGTTGAAAGATAGCTGGAATCTCAGGCTGGTAAAAGGTTAATATGTCAGACCCCTTAAGGATTTTCGCCTGGTATTCTGCCTTTTTAGCACCTTTCTTAATCACTAATTCTCCATCTTTTAAGCTTCGCTTCCCATCAAATTCTAATTTCTGATCAATGAAAACAAACTTGGAACCGACCTGCAAAATTTGGATTTGTTTTCCCTTTTGTTCTGATCTAGATAAATACTTTTCTCTTGTGTATAATTTCCCTTCATAGTTCACTGCTTGCTTGCCACTTGTTGTTTCATACCATACAGACTCAATACCTAAAATATGTTGATCAATAATATTTTTCGCAATAAACGGTCCTGCAAGGTCCGTTCCGACAGAAATGGTCAGCATGAGCAATGCCGCTATGATAATCTTTTTATATGCAAATGCGTACCTAGTTAATCTCTTCCCTGTTGTCATGCTGACACCTCCTCCTCTGCCTTACCTGCGATCTGTTGCCGGATAAATTGTTCTTTATACCATCCACCTAGTGCAATAAGTTGTTCATGTGTCCCTTCTTCAATAATTTTGCCTTCATCTAAGACAATAATATGGTCAGCAAGCTGAACAGCAGACAATCGATGTGTGGTAATAATCGTTGTTTTCTCATTTCTTACCTTACGGATATTGTCGATGATTTGTTTTTCTGTTTTCGCATCAACAGCCGATAAAGAATCATCGAGAATAAGGATTTCCGGGTTTTTGATTAATGCACGGGCAATCGAGATCCGTTGTTTTTGCCCTCCTGATAAAGCCACGCCCTTTTCACCTACAAGTGTTGCTAATCCTTCTGGAAGCATATCAAGATCCTTACGTAAAGCGGCTAAATCTATAGCTGTTTCTAACTCTTTATCACTTGCATCATGTCTGCCAAATAGAATATTATCTCTCACACTACGTGAAAACAGGACATGATCCTGGGGCACATAACCAATCCAGTTGCGCACCTGGTTCAAGGATTGCTCCTCTATTGAGACCCCTGAAATAGAGATTTCTCCTATTCCCAGTGGATATTGCCGTAATAGTTGCTTAATAAAGGTGGTCTTTCCAGAGCCCGTTTTACCGACAATACCTAATGTTTGCCCCTGGAGTAGTTTCACCTCAATATTTTTTAAATTGTCATTTTTAGAAGAGGGATAACGGAAGGTTACCTTTTGATAATCAATACGATCCGCCGCAGCGATTGTGATTGGTTCAGGTGGATTACTGACTTCTTCCTGATAGCTAAGTGTCTCATTCACACGGTCCAGCGAGGCATTTCCTCTTTGCATCACATTGATTAATTCGCCAATCGCAAACATTGGCCATATCAGCATCCCTAAATAGACATTAAAGGAAACCAGATTGCCTAATGTAATCGTTTGATGAAAAACCAAATATGCACCATAGCCGAGGCCAATTAAATAGCTTATGCCTACAAGCACCTTTATCGTAGGGTCGAATAAAGCATCTATTTTAGCTACCTTAATATTCTTATGATAAACATCCTCCGTGAGTTGATGAAACCGATTACTATCTGCCTCTTCTTGAACATAAGCTCGGATGACCCTAACGCCTGCAACAGATTCAAGCACCCTGTCATTCAGTTCACCGAACGCATCCTGTGCTGCCATAAAGCGAGAATGAATTCTTTTTCCATATATTTTCATTAAAATAGCCATAATCGGCAACGGGATAATTGCCGCTAATGTTAACTTCCAGCTGATGAAAAGTCCCATTGTCAACAGCAATGTTAACATCCAGACGCTCGAATCCACTAGGGTTAGGATCCCAAAACCTGCTGTAATAGAGATAGCTTTTAAATCATTGGTGGCCCGTGCCATTAAGTCCCCTGTTCGATTTTTTTCATAAAATCCCGGGGTCATTTTTAATAAGTGCTTTACAAAGCGAGACCTGAGTTTTCTCTCAACAAGGAAGGCACCTCCAAATAAGCGAAACATCCAAACATATGTAATCGCGTAGGAAGACACCATGATTAATAACAGAATACCGAGGTAACGGAGTATTTTCTCTTTACTTATAATACCGACATGAATATCATCAATCGCCATTCCAATTAATTTCGGCGGTATCACATCTAATATTCCCACTAAAATTAATAGCGTTATCGCAATCACATATCGCTGCCAATTTTCTCTAAAGAACCAACTTAGTTTTTTTAAAACTGCAAACATAGCTGACTGCCCCCTTAAGATTTACTACCCGCCATCCGGCGTAACTGTTGTGTTTCCAATCCTAATTACTTCTGAATTCCCCATCAAATATTCCTCCCTAAAACATTTTGATCGATAAAAAAGACATACCGCTCTTACGCAGTATGCCTCCTTTTAAAAAAAGGGACAAAAAAACACACGTTACGTATCTAGGAGAACGTAACCTGCGTTTTGTCACAAATCAATTTTTTACATTAAAAAATTAACAGGAAGTTTCTTCAGGACAGGTCACATTCAAATATTCAATTGATAAAAAAGCGCGATTTAATTTAATCATTGTGTAACCCTCCCTTTCCTATTTTTTCTTCCTCTGTAGATTATCACCAGTTCATTTAAAAGTCAATTCCCATTTTTCTGAATTGTTCCATCTTCTGCTATTTATGAAAGAAAGATTAGTGACCATTACCTTCCCCATTATTCTTCCACTTTTTATTCCACTTTTCTTTTTGTTTATTCCATTTTTCTTCCCATTTCTGAACCTCATTATTAAAGTTTTCTTGAAAATTAAACCGATTCTTCTTTTCTTCTTCCTGCCTTTTCTTTTCAATCAAGGCAGCGATATGCGGGACATTAAAGCTTTCGTTTGGTTCATTCTTTAACGCTTCCGTCATCACTTCACGAAAAACAACCGCTGAACCTTTATTGCTCATTGGCGTTAAATAATGCTCTTCATCTGTTTTATCATAGCCAACCCAAATGGCGCCAACCAGTTGTGGAGTATAACCTACAAACCATTGGTCCTTTACACCATTGATTCCTGTAATCGGTACCTGAGTGGACCCGGTTTTCCCCGCGGTTTCCCGACTGGGTATTTGTGCAGCTCTCCCTGTTCCTTGCTCAACAACACCAAGGAGCATAGTCGTCATACTGTCAGTAACTGCTTTTGTTGTAACCCGCTCTTTTTTGGGTATCCACCGGGCGATAACATTCCCTTCTGCATCAACAATTTTCTTAATTGCATGGGTCTTCATTCTTATACCGTTATTTGGAAAAACAGTAAAGGCTTCTGCCATGTTTAGGGGAGAGACGCCATTATGCAAACCTCCCAAGGCTAGAGATAAATTGCGATCTTTTTTGTCTAATGAGATTCCAAACCGTTTAACGGAATCTAATCCTTCTTCTATTCCTAATTCATTTAAAAGCCAAACAGCGGAAACATTCTTTGATTCTTTCACAGCTTCATACATGGGTACTTCCCCGGCATATTGATAATCATAATTACTAGGTTGATAATCGCCAAAAGTCATCGGTTCATCTTTTAACATATCGGTAATTTTCCAGCCGTTTTCCAGAGCAGGTGTATAAACGGCTAATGGCTTAAAGGAAGAACCGGGCTGTGCTTCTAATTGTGAAGCACGATTATAGCCTCTAAAGGTGTGTTTTCCTCGGCCGCCAACAATAGCCCTGATTCCGCCTGTCTTTGGATCCACTAAAATACCGCCACTCTGAACAAGACGATCTTTTCCTTCTGGAAAAAAGGAATCATTTTGATACGTCTCTTCCATAGCAGTTTGCATCACTGGTTCCAGCTCTGTATAAATTTGATAGCCGCCTGTTAGTAAGTCATCCTGTGACAATCCATAATAGTTAATCGCTTCATCTAATACCTGATCAACATAGTATGGAAATTTGCCTCGGAACGGGTCGCCGCCCTTATCATCCAATACCACTTTGTCGTGTCGTGCTTTTTCATATTGCTGCTTTGAGATATACCCTTGCTTTCGCATTTGGGTTAATACTAGGTTTCGCCTTTCAGTCGCCTTCTCCATATGTTCGTATGGGTTTAAGGCAGATGGAGCTTTTATTAACCCTGCGAGTAAGGCAGATTCACTAATGGACAGGTCTTTTACTTCTTTGGCAAAATATTTGCTGGCCGCAGTTTTAAGGCCCCATGCACCATTTCCAAAATAGATTTGATTTAAATACATTTGGAGGATTTCGGGTTTCGAATACTCCCGTTCAATTTGCAGCGCTAAAAAAACTTCTTCCATTTTTCTATTTAAAGTCTTTTGTGATGTGAGTAATGTATTCTTGGTCAATTGCTGAGTAATAGTACTGCCGCCTTCTACCATTCCCCCGGCTTTTATATCACGCATAAGTGCCCTTGATGTTCCGACAAGGTCGACACCGCTATGTTGATAAAACCGATGATCTTCAATGGCAATGATGGCATTTTTCATGGAATCTGGAACTTGCTTGATTGAGACCCCTTCATTTTTATTAGCCGAAACTTTACTTGCTACATCCTCGTTTACATCATAAAACACGGTTGCCTGGGGGAGTTCGTTTTTAAGTCCTGATATATCTGCATCCTTGGAAAAGTAATATAGAAGGCCGAAGAAACATAATATGATAGTCAACACAGAGAGCACTAATATTTGAAGTAAATGCCACTTTCTCCAGTTCTTAAAAATGGACATTAGCTTATCTTTAGATACCAAATGAAAAACATCCTTTATCTATAATCTCTAACAACGATTAGTATTCCATAAAAAAGAAAAAAGATGGGCGAATTCCCCATCTTTTCCATGTCTAATATTCATTTTTAGTCAACTCTTTAAAGCGTTGTCTTGAAAGCTTCTCATCAATACTGCTAAAGATTCGGTAATTTCTCTCATCCAAGATTCGAAAATGTTTACTAAGAATATTTTGTTGAAGAATATATCCATTTCTCTTTGAAACTACTCTCCACCAAATCCTGCCGCCGAATGTTTTTGATTTACGAATATCTATTCCTTCGCGGGCAACCGTTTCTAACACTTCGAGTGGCTCATTTCCAAATAAAAATTGGACGGTTTCCGTTTCACGGAAAAGAGCACAAATAGAAACAGCCGTAGACCAGTTGGCCAGAACTCTACCTTTCTCAATTTGAACAAGTGTTTTCTTTGAGACTCCAATGATTTCTGCCATTTTATCCTGAGTATAGCCTGCTTCAGTCCGGATAAGACGGAGCTTTTCAGAAACCTGCATAATAATTTCATCCCTGGTCACGTTTAGCCCTTCCTTCAATGGTAACTAGTGTAATTTTACACTAGTTTGGCGAATCATTCAAATTTTTTCACCAAAAAACTGCTACCTCTATAGATAGCAGTTTTAATTAGTTATTGAATTTTGGGCGGGATCCCACAATTGCTGGAACATGAATTTTTCACATCACATGCAGCGCATTTTCCCTTTTTCGATTTATTAATAAACCTGACTAAGGCCCATGTTGCGTATCCAAAAATAGCGGCCCCTATTACTATATTGGCAATCATTGCTTCACCTCATTTTTAAAATTATACAAGTCCAAACAATTTTCCACCTTGATAGATAATCAAAGATAAGACATAGGCAATCGCAAATGCATAAATCATTGAAAAAGCTGTCCACTTCTTTGAATTCGTTTCTTTATAAATTGTTGCTACCGTCGCCAAACATGGAATATATAACAAAATAAAAACCATAAAACTATAGGCAGCCAGCGGAGTATAATAATCGGCCAGTAGCCCTTGCAGACTTGCATCGTTCGGAACAAAATAGATGATGTTCATAGTAGAAATAATGGCTTCCTTTGCCAAGAACCCAGTAATTAACGATGCGGATGCCTGCCAGGTTCCAAATCCAATTGGATCAAAAATGGGTGCGATCACATTCCCAATCGCCGCTAAATAACTATGATCCATATCAACCTTTAAACCACTTGGACCCGCATAAGATAACAACCAGATAAAAACAGAACCAGCAAAAATAAATGTCCCGGCTTTTCTTACAAACCCTTTCCCTTTATCCCATGTACTTCTCCAAAGTGATTGAAATTGGGGCAGTCGGTAGGGCGGCAGTTCAATAACAAACAATGAAGTTTCTGATTTAAGTACTGTAGATGAAAAGACCTTTGCCAAGGTTAATGCAACAATAATGCCTAGGACGTACAGGCTCAAGACCACCAATGCCTTATTTCCTGCAAAGAAGGCACCAACGAATAATGCATACACCGGTAAGCGTGCTGAGCAAGACATTAATGGGGTGAGTAAAATGGTTAACAGCCTCTCCCGCGGTGTTTCAATTGTTCTTGCTGCCATTATTCCCGGTACGTTGCAGCCAAAACCAATCATCATTGGGATAAATGCCTTTCCATTTAAGCCAACTGATTCCATAATCCGGTCCATAACTAATGCGACACGAGCCATATACCCTGAATCTTCTAATAAAGAAATAAAAAAGAAGAGGATGAAAATTTGCGGTACAAAGACGAGAACCCCGCCTACTCCAGCAACTAAACCTTCAATAATTAACGCATGGATAAAATCTGAGGCATGAATAGCAGTTAATACCTTCTCAAAGCCTACCGTTATCGGTCCCGTTAAAAATCCATCCAAAAGATCAGATAATGGCGTGCCTAGCCAATCAAAGGTCAGCATAAACATAAAATACATTAGCAGCAAGAAAATTGGCATTCCTAGAAACCGATTCGTAACGATACTATCAATTTTTTCAGAAAGAGGAATATCCGAATTACTTTTCCTTGCAACTTCAGCGACAATCCCCTCGATTACTTCTTTTCTTTTTTGATATATATAGTTTGCTAAGGATTTTACCTCATACTGTTTTTGTAGTTTTGATTCTAGCTTTGCCTCTACAGAATTCAGCATTTGTGGATCGTCAATGCTATGAAGATAGTTTCTAACGTATTCATTTCCTTCAAAATATTGAATCGCCAAAAAGCGTACAGAAAGGTCAGTTTTTCCATGTAACATACCAGTCAATGTCACAATCGCTTCTTCAACCTCTTTTCCGTAGTAAACGAGGTTCTTTTTAACAGGCAGGATTGATTTTGTTGAGATGGCATCTACTAGCTTGTCACAGCCCTTACCGCTTCTTGCTACGACAGGTACTACTGGAACCCCGAGAACCTCCGAAAGCTTTCCGGCATCTATTTGAATCCCACGCTTATTCGCTACGTCAATCATATTAAGTCCAATAAGTGCAGGCTTTTCAAACTCTAGCAATTGTAAGGTCAAATGTAAATTACGTTCTAATTGAGAAGCATCTAATATATTAAGGAGCCGGTCAACGGACTCATTTAAAAAGAAGGAAGTAACGACTCCTTCATCCTTTGACAGTGGATTAAGCGTATATACACCTGGTAAATCAATTAATTGACCAATATTATTTTTAAAAATACCAACTTTCTTTTCAACGGTTACACCGCTCCAGTTCCCAACATATTCATAGGATCCTGTTAAGTTATTAAACAATGAAGTTTTCCCGGTATTGGGATTTCCAATTAAAGCGATTTCCATTATAATTTCACCACTTCAATCTGAACTGCTTCCCTGCGACGGATACCAACACACTGTCCGCACGATTCAATCATTACTGGCCCGCCAAATGGCATCACACACTTAACACATATCTCTGAGCCTTCTGTAATCCCTAAGTCAAGTAAACGTCTTTGTACCAAGTGACCAACTTGAGAAAGATTAATAATCTTCCCTTTCCCCCCTGCTTTTAACAATCCGAACATTTATATCACCCTATCTACGTTAATTGAGAATGATTATCTTTCTATATCGTCATTTTAACACTTTTTTTCGGTAATAATCATAATAAATTTGTCAAAAGTTCGAAAAATATTAATAAAAAAAGAAAAGAGCGAGTGGACTCTTTTCTTTTTAACTATTTTTATTAATTTTTTTGTGTAAATAACCGCTTTGGAACCGCACTAATTACAATGATTATGATGATTGCACTGATAATGAAGCTTGGCAGCATGTACGTGCCATTATATAGAAGCGAGTAAATAGCTACTGGTTGTCCCTTTGGCGCATATTCACCGAAGAACACAATTCCTGATAGGACATGACATAGGTATCTTAAAGCACTTCCCAAGAATGCTCCCATAACCACATAGGTCATCCACTTACCGTTTTCGTGTTTAATTAATGAATTTTTCACAGGGGTGGCAAAAATACCTGCTAACCCTACGACTGAAAAAGCTACAAAATAATCGATAAACCCTTGAATCAATGTATAGATTTGTGAGTATCCAAGGATAAATTGCAATAGCCCGAGTAAAAATCCGGTTAACATACCACCCTTTATTCCCCAACGATAAGCGATTAAGAAAATAGGAACCATAGCTATTGAAATAGATCCTCCCTGTGGCCATATTCTTAATGATAATATTCCAGCAACAAAATCCAATAAATAAGCCAGGGCTGCAAAAACTGCCACTTCAGCGATAAATAATGTATTACTTCTTCCTTTGTTCAACTCTATTTCCCCCTTTTATTTTGAACAAAATAAAAAAAGCAATGCACGACGATAAGGATTGTCTGCATTGCTTTAATATCCGGCAAACCACATCCCTACGCTAGTGTTAACTAACAGGTTCATAGGGTCAGAACTCAAGACGCTCACTCTCAGCCGCATAAAATGCAGCTCCCCCTGTGGAAATATTCAATTGTTTCCATAAAAATATACTATTCTTTTATTGCTTTTTCAAGGAAAATAGAAAATAAAGAAGGAATTCTACACTATTCATCGAATTAACACTTAAAGCAGTTTTGTCAATTACATAGGGGGAAAAACGGCATGTTCACGGAAAGCCAAACGGATTTAATTGATTTTTTCGATCAAAACAAACAGAAACTGATACAAGAGTGGGAAAATGCCATTGTTATTACTAAAGCAGACCCATTTAAATTGAAGATTCAGGAAAATGGAGCGGCCTTACTCGATGTCTTGCTTCATATGCATAAAATGACGAAACCAGAGCTTTTAGACATAATTGAAAAGCTTGCTATAGAAGTTTCACAAGAAAGAGTATTGGCTGATATTAACCTTGGAGATTTTGTATATAATGTGAATCTTGGCAGAACCGTTTTATACAGTTATCTAAGTAATGTTGGGCTTCCATGGTCTGATATGCAAGAAGCGGTAAACAAAATTAACTTTTGCTTCGATAAATTTTTATACTATGCTGTATCACATTACTCTGAAGCAAAAAACAAAATAATTGAGGAAAAAACGATGCACATCGATTCTACCCATCAGGATCGATTGACGCTACTTGGCCAAATGACATCAAGTTTTATCCATGAGTTTAGAAATCCACTAACATCTGTTCAGGGATTTATCCAATTGCTTAAAGCCGATTATCCGAATATGAAATATTTAGATATCATTTCAAGTGAGTTGGATCAACTTAATTTCCGTATTTCGCAATTTTTACTTTTATCAAAAAAAGAGTTAATTGGGAAGGAAAAGGATTACTTCAATTTAAATACGCTAATTGATGAAGTTTTAAATTTTCTCTACCCCAGCATCCTCGATGGAAAAGTAAAAATAAAAAAGGAATTAAGTGAAGAGATTACTTTAAATGGGTATGCAGATGAAATCCGGCAAGTATTTATTAATATTATTTTTAATGCAATTGATGTCCTAAATCATGATGAGAATCCAAATCCAACAATCGAAATCTTTAGTTGTCTTGATAATCAGTCGATCAAAATCAATATTTCTAATAACGGTCCTGTCATTCCAACGGAATTAAGAAAAACCATTTTCGAACCATTCTTCACAACCAAAAAACTGGGGACAGGTCTTGGTTTGTTTGTATGTAAAGAGATTATTGAAAAACATAAGGGGGTTTTAGAGTGTGAATCATCCCCGGATAAAACAACATTTTCCATTCTATTACCTGTCGCCCCAGTTATTCCGAAGAATCTTGAACAAGAAATTTTATAGTTCTTTTGACCAATCCCACTTTAATCAAGCTGGGATTTTTTTATTTCTCATCGATAAATCTTCCACAAGGGTCCTATCGTGCATATGATGAACTAAAAATTTTTATCGGGAGATTAGACTAATGTTTACATTAAAGGTAGATAATCAAATTGAACTGCAGTTATTCCAGCAACATCACGCCTTGAAGTTATATCAACTGGTTGAGGAGAATCGTGAACATTTACGCGAATGGATGCCCTGGGTGGATAGCATGAATTCCCCCTATCAGTTTGAATCGATTATTCCGATTTGGCTCTCCCAATTCGCGGAGAATAACGGATTAAACGTGGGGATTCTCTATAATGGAGAACTGGTAGGCTCGATCGGATTACATCAAATTGATTGGCATAACCGAATGGCAAATATCGGCTATTATCTATCCAAAAACGCAGAAGGTCATGGGATCATGACTCGTACCGTCCAATCTTTGCTAAACTATACCTTTTTCACCTTAGGATTAAACCGTGTAGAAATTCGTTGTGGTGTAAAAAACAAAAAAAGCCGTGCGATTCCTGAAAGACTCGGATTTGTTAAGGAAGGAATCATTAGGGACGGAGAACAATTATATGGAAACTTTCATGATCTCTTTGTTTATGGAATGCTTGCCAGTGAGTGGAAAAAAAGAGTTCCTTATTAGAATTTCTTTTGCCCATGTTCAATTAATGCTGCCTAATAGGCAGTCTTTTTTATGTGGTGATTTGCTAATAGAATTTTTTTTTGAAATAATGGGTTCAGTACAACGTAAGTGAGGTGGCATACCTTACCTCTAGTAAGGTGATAGATGATTTGGATGAATGTAATAATAATTGTTATCTTGATAGCCTTTACCGCACTTTTTGTCGCTTCTGAATTTGCGATGGTAAAGGTTCGAACAACGAGAATTGATCAATTACTATCAGAAGGAAATCCAAAAGCAGAAGCAGCTAAGAAAGTCATTTCGAATTTGGATGGATATTTATCAGCTACACAGGTTGGAATAACAATTATCTCCTTGATTTTAGGATGGCTGGGTGAGCCCACGATTCGAGAGCTGCTAAATCCCATTTTTCAATGGATTCAATTACCTTTATCTTTAAAGCACATTATCTCGTTTATAATTGCTTTTATTGTCATAACTTATTTCCATGTAGTCATTGGAGAATTATCACCAAAAACGATTGCGATTCAAAAAGCAGAAGAAATTCTTTTGTTTTTTGCTCGACCGTTAATCCTATTTCATAAGTTGATGTATCCTTTTATTTGGATTCTTAATCATTCGGCCCGTTTTGTAACTGGACTTTTCGGAATCCAACCAGCATCTGAGCATGATATGGTCCTCTCGGAAGAAGAACTGCGGTTAATTCTCTCGCAAAGCTATGAAAGTGGGGAAATAAATCAATCTGAATACCGTTATATGAACCGAATTTTTGAATTTGATAATCGGATTGCGAAAGAAATTATGGTTCCGAGAACTGAGCTTATTACTCTTTCTAGGGATGCCGCAATGGAAGAAATTATTGAAATCGTCAAGGAAGAAAAATACACTAGATATCCCCTAATTGACGGTGACAAAGATAATATTTTGGGGGTAGTTAATATTAAAGAGGTCTTAACCGATTGTATCCAGCAAAAATGTACTGGCGAACGACCGCTTATCCCCTATCTAAAGCCAGTCATCCATGTCATTGAAACCATACCGATTCAGGAACTTCTTGTTAAACTGCAAAAAAACCGTTCACACATGGCTGTTTTATCTGATGAATATGGAGGGACGGCAGGTATTGTCACCGTCGAAGATATTCTTGAAGAAATTGTTGGTGAAATACGAGATGAATTTGATTTAGATGAACTTCCGCTTGTTCAGAAGAAAGCAGATGGACATTTTATCTTGGATGGAAAAGTACTGATTAGCGAAGTAAATGACCTCCTCGGGACCACACTTGATGAAGAGGATGTTGATACGATCGGAGGCTGGTTTTTAACTCAAAAGTTTGATGTACATAAAGGAGATTTCATTGAAAACGACGGATTTGTATTTAAAATTAATGAGATAGAAGGTCACCATATTCTGTATATTGAAGTACACAAACTAGAAAACGACCAAGAAATGGCGGAGCCGGCTCCTGAATAGGAGCTGGAATTTATTTCGTATAATTTTTGTAATATTTCGTCATTAATGTTCATATTCACTTTGTTTTCCCATAAAATATAGTTATCAACCAATATACTAACCAGAACGTTTGACTGTACAGTTCAAATTCTTTATAATTATTGTTAATTTACAAAATTGTCGAGGTGGTATAATGACCATTAGACGAGATTAGAAGAAAGCTAGATATGAGTTGATTGTATTACGAGTTGATTTTTTTTATCAAACTGGGAGGTGACTCCTTACCTGTCTAAAAACGGGATAAGGGAACTTATTTGGACATATTTAACTTGGTTATTATAGCCATTTTAATTGCATTAACTGCTTTTTTTGTAGCTTCAGAATTTGCTATTATCAGAGTAAGAGGTTCACGAATTGATCAGTTAATTGAAGAAGGAAATTCGAGTGCTGTGACTGCTAAAAGAGTAATTTCAAACTTAGATGAATATCTTTCTGCCTGTCAGTTAGGAATTACCATTACTGCCCTTGGATTAGGTTGGCTTGGTGAATCGACATTTGAAAAGATACTCCACCCTATTTTTAAAAGCCTGCATATTCCTGAAAGTTTTAACCAAATATTGTCTGTGGGGTTAGCTTTTGCCGCGATTACATTTTTACATGTAGTTATAGGTGAACTTGCACCTAAAACCTTGGCAATCCAGAAAGCAGAATGGATTACCCTGATGATGTCACGTCCGCTCATCCTTTTTTATAAGATTATGTTTCCTGTAATTTGGCTGCTTAATGGGTCTGCACGAATTACCACAAGATTTTTTGGGCTTAAGCCTGTTTCAGAAAACGAAATTGCCCATACAGAGGAAGAGCTCCGAATTATCCTTTCTGAAAGCTATAAAAGTGGTGAAATTAACCAATCAGAGTTTAAGTATGTAAATAAAATTTTTGAATTTGATAACCGTATTGCCAAAGAAGTAATGGTCCCAAGAACGGAAATCGTTTCGTTGTCCAAGGATGATACATTAGAGACTTTTCTTCAGGTGTTACGCGAAGAAAAATTCACACGATATCCGATTATTGATGGTGATAAGGACCATATCATTGGGCTTATTAATATAAAAGAAGTGATGACCGATTTAATTGGTAATGAGAAACTAGCCGAACGGACCTTAGAAAACTATACACGACCAATTATTAGAGTAATAGAAACGATTCCTATCCATGACTTATTAGTGAAAATGCAAAAAGACCGTGTCCATATGGCGATATTAATGGATGAATATGGCGGTACTTCAGGGCTTGTTACTGTAGAAGATATCTTGGAAGAGATTGTTGGGGAAATTCGGGACGAATTCGATATGGATGAAATTCCAGAGATACGTAAAATGAAGGAAAACCACTATATTATCGACTCTAAAGTATTAGTTAGTGAGGTCAATGATTTATTGGGAGTAGAGATTGACGATGAAGATGTGGATACGATTGGCGGTTGGATACTGACCGAAAATTACGAAGCAAAAGAAGGAGACATCCTGCTTCATGACACCTATTCCTTTAAAATCCTCGATATGGAAGAGCACCATATTAAATATATTGAGGTCATGAAAAATGCCAATAATGGTGAGGCAACTAGCCAACAAGTTTCAATACCCAATTCCGAAGTGCTATCTTAAAATGTTCTAAAAACAGATCGATTTTCGGTCTGTTTTTTTGTGGAGAAAATAAATAGTAAAAAAGATCAGATTATCTTTATCTGATCTTTTTTACTATTTCGAGGAATTATTCTTTTGTTTTAATAATTATTATTTCCTCTTCGACTTTTGCAATTTTAACTAAATGCGAATCAAGACGTCGGTTCATATGTTGTATTTCACTTTTGTGAGAATCTTCAATCCGTTGAAGTGAATCTTTAATATCGGAAAGGTCGATTTGGTTTACTTCTACACGATGTTCAATGCTATCCATTTTTTCCAGCCTGGATAATCTTTTTTCAATATTATCTAACGTTTCATTAAATGTCTGAATTAAACTTTTAATATCATTGTCATATTCTGTTAACTTATCGAACTCCTTCACCATTTGTAAAACCCCCTTTTTGCTTGCTTTCATCTTAACATTATTTTCATTATATATATGTTACAATATCAGCAACACTGGTCCGATCGGAAAGAATCACTAACTTTTCCAAACTCTTAATACATATCCGCCACATCCACACTGATCAATGAATTTAATCTTAACCTTTTCAGGATACAGCTCCTCAATTAGCGGCTGTAGATAGTCAACAGGATTTCCAAACGTTTCAGCTGTTACCAGATTTACAAAACACCCCTTTTTCGTTTCTTCCACCGCCAATAGTGCATCTTTAATAATTAGGTCAATATTTAGTTCGTATTCATCATGCTCTAAATCCTTCGTCCAATCTTTATCCATATAATCCTCCATAATAGAAATATTTATTAGTTATATTTATTAAAACCGTTTTTGAAAAATATGTAGTGATTCAATGCATAAAAGTGAACGTTTTAAGGAAAAAATTTGAACATTTTATAAAATTATAATATTTGATGACAGCCCGTGAATAATGTCACATGCAAAACTTCTTAAAAGTTATACTCTTCCAATATAGAGAAATGGTAAATAGTAATTATCTAGCTGTAATCTTAACACCCATTTCTTACTTATGAATCATTACCTAAACGGAAAAGGTTGGTGCATTTAGATGTTCATTTCAATCGACGAAAGAGCTGCCTCATGGTTCACAAGAGAATTCGAATTTAATAAGCCTTTTAGTATTCGGATGTTTCCTCAATATGCGGGTTTTGGAAATAAGCACAAAGGATATAGTCTTGCCCTTTCAGCTGAAAAACCTGCCAATGTTGGTTATACAAATGTTGTAAATGGAATTACCTTCTTTGTCGAAGTCAATGATGTTTGGTTTTTCGAAGATACAGAAACTTGCTTAACGATTGATAATGACTCAGAAGAACTATTGGTCCAATATAATGAACTTGCAAGTGCTGCCGTATCTTAAAATCAGATAGTTACTAACTAATTTAAAGTATAAAAAAACAAGCCAACAATGTACATTTGGCTTGTTTTTTAAGTTTCATTAGTTTACCTGCTTATCTAGGCTTGGCGCTAGTAATTTTTCACTTTCAAATACTTTCCCAAGTTTTTCTTCAGCTTGTGTTAAGCTAGCTGATGCTGCATCAAGGTTAGGAACATCTTTTTTCAATTCATCAGCTTTGATTTGGTAGGAAGCGGCATAATCCTTAATAGCTGACTCAAGGTCTGCTTTTTTATCCTTTAATTCCGCAGGCACTTGATAATTATTTAATTCTGCAGCAACAGCTGCTGCTGCTTCACTCGCTTTAACACGGTCTTCAGCAGTTGGCAATTCCTCAGGCTTTGCATCTTCCTTTGTAGCCTTTGCTACATAAGTATTTAAATCTACATCTACAGCATTAATTTTATCTCCAAGATCCATATAAAATTTAACTAATTCCTTTTTTATATCCACTTTGGGTGCTGCTTCTTCCTTATTTTCCTTCTTATCTGTTTTTGCTTCATTATTGCTGGAACATGCAGTTAGACCAATTGCCAAGGCTAGTGAAAATAATAACACAAAAAACTTTTTCATTTTTAATCCCCCTAATTCTCTATTTAATAAACCTTGTATATTTTACAACAAAAATTTAAACGAGAAAAGTATAAAAGTTTTACAAAATATTTTTAAAATTCTCCATTAAACAACTTACATATCTTTCCAACACTACCTAGCTAAACATTCAGAAAATTAGGAATAAATTGTGAACTGCGTTACAATTTTGAGAGTTTTTGTTATAATAAACATGACATATTTCCTATACTTAAGGTCGTGATTTCTCTCTTTTCCTAAAATAAAAGAAAGGGGTTGGACATCATCGAACACTCAAGACCGCAAGTAGTTTGGTTTAATTTAACATTTGACTTATCGATAATCCTAACAAGTACAATTGCCGCAATCATTGTCTTCCTCATAGCCTTCTTAACTACCAGAAATCCCAGCGCAAACACACCAAAAAAATGGCAAAATTTTATGGAATGGATTATGGAGTTTGTAAAAAATATTATGAACGACTCCTTGGTTGTTTCAAGCAATCTTTTCATCTTGTCAACCGGTGTATCATTATTAATGTATTTATTTATTTCCAACCTTTTAGGCATCCCCTTTTCAATTGAAACAGCCGAACTCCATCCTGTTTCTTGGTGGCGATCTCCCACGGCTGACGCACATGTTACCATGACCCTTGCCATCATGATAATTGTTTATACACATTTCATTGATATCCGATTACACGGTTTCAAACATTTTTTCCTGAGTTTTTTCAAACCCTTTAAATTCTTATTTCCTATTAACGCTGTCGAACAACTTGCCACAACGTTAACTTTGGGACTACGTCTGTTCGGAAATATCTATGCTGGAGAAGTATTGCTGGCTCTCTTAGCTAGTTCTGTCTCCCAAGGATTTGTCGTCGCAGCCCTTGCAACTGTTCCAATGCTGCTTTGGCAGGCATTCTGCATTTTTATAGGTGCTATCCAAGCTTATATCTTCGTTACACTAACAATGGTTTATATTGCTCACAGGTTAACATAATAGTATTGAAGGAGTTGAGTTGTTTTGGGTGATCTTACTTTATTTGGTCTGCCAATTTCATTGGGGACGATGATTTACCAAGCAAGTATTTTTACTATTTTAGTATTAATTTTAAAGAAGCTTGTGTTTAAAAAACTAGTAAATATTTTAGATACACGAAAACAACACATCGAAAATCAGTTACAATTAACAGAAAAATATAAACTTGATGCAGCCAAGAACCTTGACAAAAGTGAGGACACCCTCAAGCAAGCAAGACATGAGGCAAGAGAAATATTAAAACATAGTGAAAACGAAGCAACATTAATAATTAATGATGCTAGAGAAAAGGCCAAACAAATTTTAAAAGACGCAAATGAAGAAGCTCATCATACACGTACCCGGTTCATTACAAAGGCAGACCAAATTAAGGGGGCCTAAAACCATGAAACATAAGTTTACAATATCCTTGAACAAAGTAACTGAGAACTTAGAATTAGGATTTGAAGAAAAATGGATTTATGCTCATTATAAAAAAGGAGCAATTGAAAAAACTGCATGCCTATTAAAAAATGATAACAAATCAGAGGAAGAGTATCTTGATGCCTTTTTTGAAGATAATCAGGTGTCCGAAGAAATGAAAATAGAGGTTAAGAATTTTTTTAAAAGTGGAATAAGTCACAAAGATGAACATTGGAATGAATTCACCAATTTCCTTATTAAAACGCTCTCATTAAATATGGTCTTCGGAATTACAATAGCACTATGTGTTTTTGGTGGTTACAGGCTGGGTGCATTATTAGATAATCGCTATGGTATTTATCCTACTTTTACATTAATAGGAATATTTTTTGGAATTGGTATTGGCGCAATAACTGTTTATTCAATGGTTCAAAAGTACTTTAAAACATCTATACAAAAAGGAAAAGGTGTAAAAAAATCTTTAAATAAAGAACAGGAAAATGACAAGAGTTACCCTATTATTGATGTTACGGTGGATGAAGTTCGTAAGGCGATAAGAACGTTTTCCGATAATTTACCAAAAGGTGTTTACCGGACGATTCTTGTCCAAGATGATAATTCTATTGACTTTAATCAACTTGCTCCACATCTTGGTGGGATTCCATCCAAAAAGTTCTATATGTCTAAAGAAACGTACGATCTATTTGAGGAAAATGAAAAACAAATACCCTTAGAAATGGATATCGTGCAGAAAGCAGTTGATTTGTTTGTAAAAGAGCATAAGGAATTTCCTATGTTAAAATTCGACCCACTTCACAAGGTGAATTATTTTCAGTTAAAGCAAGAGCATTATCTTAAAGAAGAACCTAAAATACAATTTTATATTACCGACCTTGATGGATTAATTACACATATAAAACCTCGGAAGAAAAAAATGGGAAACACCTCTCACAGCTGAGAGGTGTTTTAACATATTAAATTCTATTTCCTTAAATGGAATGGGACTGTGGTTACCGCAATATCCTTATGGCGTATGAACCAAACCCGTAGCATTAATGCGCTATGGTTATGTAATAGATGATGCCACCATTTAATCGGGATGAATTGGGGTATTAATATATGAATCAATTTTTCTTCATGTTTTTCTTCAACCACTTTTATTAATCTTGATAAAGGTTCAAGGAGGGACCGGTATTTACTTTTAAGGCAAATCAGCCTACATGGACTCCCCCATTCCATCCACCTGTGCTCCATTGTTTTTATCGCCTCATCGTCGAATCCTACATAGACTGCAATGACATCTGAATTTAGACTTTTTGCAAATGACAAGGTATTGTTTACTACTTTGTGTACTCCTGATATAAGAACAATCGATAATACATTCTTGGTTATTGGAATGGTTTCCGGATTAAGCTTTAGCTCATATGCTATTTCCTCATAATGTCGATGGATTGCTAATGAAAAGAAAATAAAAACTGGTAATACCATTAAAACAATCCAAGCTCCCCCCATAAACTTCGTCACCGCAAAAATCATCGCAACCACAGTGGTAATGACTGCACCAACTATGTTTACAGAGAGCTTCAAATGCCAGTGATTCCCCTTTACCTTCAGCCATCTTCTTATCAAACCAAATTGTGCGATGGTAAACGATAGGAATACTCCAATTGCATATAATGGAATGAGAGCATTTGTATGGGCATTGAAACTAATAATCAGTAAACAAGCAAATGAGGCTAAAACAATTATTCCATTTGAGTACCCTAGACGATCCCCTCTATTTAATAAGCCCCTAGGTAAAAATCCGTCAGCCGCCACAATTGCCGCAAGCTGGGAAAATCCTGTGAAAGTGGAGTTTGCAGCAAGAATTAACACAATAAATGTAAACCAAATGATTATCTGATAAATGATTCCATCCCCAAAATAAGTACTTGTTAATTGTGATAACATCGTATTATGTGGATTCACGGAGATTCCATTAATAAATATATGGAGGGAAAACCCAAGTAAGGTGATTGCAGTAATGACACCCAGGGCTATGTAGGATTTTATCGCATTCTTTTTCTGAGGTTCACGAAAAACAGGGACAGCATTAGAAATAGTCTCAATACCTGTTAGGGCAGAACATGCTGAGCTGAATGCCTTGAGGGTTAATAGAATGGATAAATCCTGCGGAAACGTGCCAATCACTGGTGTTGAACCTTTAATAAATCCATATTTAAATTCATCAATAAATCCTGCCATAATAACTACTATCATACAAATCATAAAACCGATTGTAGGCCAAGCTAATACTCTTGCAGATTCAGCTACTCCACGTAAATTGATGATAACTAGAAGTGCTACACAAAGAATTGCTAGTACCGTTTCATATGGTGCCAAAATATGATAGGCAGAAACTAATGCTTCCATTGCAGCAGAAATAGAAACCGCAACAGTCAAAATATAATCTATTAATAATGAACTCGAGGCAACTAATGAGATCCAAATCGGTTTGAAATTATCCTTAGCAATCGCATAGGCTCCTCCGCCATTAGGATAGGCCAAGATTCCCATAATATATGATAAAATTAATATTCCTAATAAAAAAATAGTAGCCAATGTAATGGGGATAATAAGCCATTTCGCGTCTTGTCCAAGCGAAGCCAGTTCAGTTAATCCTGATTCCGGGCCGTAAGAAACAGACGAATACAAATCTGCAGATAAAATTGGCAACGCAATAAACCACAGTAACTTTGTATGTTTGCTTTGTAATTCTGCTGTACGCATCGGACGGCCAATTAAGACTTTTTTTACGTTCTTTAGGTCGTGGATTGCATAACAAATGAAAATTATTGCCACAACACCTAAAACCCATTCGAGTACTTTCACCCAATGGACCATAAAAAGGACTCCTTTCTATTCCTCCCATACAATTGAAAACTATTTATTTAGAATATTATCTAATAAAATCAACCCACTTCCACTTTAACTTTGTGAAACTTTTATGTTATTTTTTTCCTTTTTCACTAAGTATTCAGCAAAAAAGCCATTATTAAGTATTTTTTTTTGCTTTTTTTTCAGCAAAATTGAGATAATAGCAATAGACAATAATATTCTCTAAAGACGAGGGGTTCATGATGTTAAATCGTAAAAATAAAACACAGCATTTAGCGACTATTTTTCTTGCTGTGATGGGAATTGGCTTTCTAGCCACTATTCCGATACAGGATACTTTCTGGGGGAGGATCCTGCTCGGAGGATTTGAAGCTGGTCTTGTAGGAGGACTAGCGGATTGGTTTGCCGTAACAGCTCTATTTCGTCACCCACTAGGTATTCCTATTCCACATACTGCTCTGCTCCCAAAAAATCGAAGCAGAATCATTACTGGAATAATCTCAATGTTAGAAAATGATTGGCTCACAAAAGAAAGTATTCATAAAAAAATTGACAACATCAAATTTACTGAAAAACTATTTGAGATAATCTACAAAGAATTACCTTCACCAGCCGTAGAAAAGAATTTCATCATGATTTCTAAGCACTTGATCACGATCTTTGATTTAAAAAGATTCGCTCCATTGTTAGAAGAAGAACTAAAATCTAGAATAGATGCTCTAGATAGTAAGAATTATCTCCCTTTGCTGATTGATCAGGTTGCCATTAGAAAATATGATGAAAAAGCCCTTGATTACATACTTAAAGAAATTGATGACTGGGCAAGTAAAGAGAGCACAAAGTATAAGTTAGGCGGATTAGCTGTCGATGCGGTGGAAAATATCAAAGCGGATGGTTTTATGCAATTTGCTTTAAAATCATTTAGCAACCTCGTAAATGAAGAAAAATTGGGTAATATAATCCAAAGCTTAATTTTAAAAGGTGTAGATAGCTATCGAGACCCCTTGAACCAGAATAGACAAGGCTTATTGACTCATATCCAAAATAAGCTTCAAGCAATTAAAAGTGATGAAAAGATTCATGATGAAATAAATAATTTAAAATCTCAGCTAGTCGAAAAATGGGAGCTGCAAGAGCAAATTTCCGAATTATTAAGCCAGATTCAGCAAAAAGCTTTTGACTTTGTTGAAAAACCCTCCTTTTATGAAGATTATCTCCTTCCTTTAATTAAAAAGGGCTTAGAAGGAGTCGAGTCAAATCCAGAGAAAGTGATTCTTATAGAAACTTGGATTAAGGAACATATTATTAGTTTTATTGATAAAAATCATTCGAAAATAGGATTACTTGTAAAAGAAAATTTAGAAAAACTAGATGATAAAACACTTATCGAAATGGTTGAAACAAACGTTGGAAAAGACCTGCAATGGATTCGTGTCAATGGGGCTGTGTGCGGCTTTTTAATAGGAATTGTTCTAGTTGGTATTAAAGCCTTTTTTTAAATCTTACTGAAGAAGCTACCCTTAGAGGGTAGCTTTTTTGAATATGAATTTCTAACTTGTCCTCTTGAACCCAAAGTTATTTTTCACAATTTTCCCGCATAATTAGTACTGTAGTCATAACTTTTAAAGTAAAAAGGGAGGCTGGAAAATGGGAATAAGGTTGATTAAAATTTCTGTTGTGTATTTTGTTATTGGGGTTTGCATGGGTATGTATATGTCAATGACGCAAAGTTTCGACTTCAGCCCTGTACATGCCCATATTAATTTATTAGGTTGGCTTACTTTGGCTGTTGCTGGTCTCATTTATGTTGCTTTTCCAAACGCAGCAGAAACAACACTCGCTAAGGTTCACTTCTGGATTCATAATATTTCTCTACCCATTATGATGATAGGACTCGCTTTTTATGTTTCCGGGACGGAAAGTGCCGAGCCCGCGATAGCTACTGGAGGTACATTAATGGTCTTAGGTATCATTGTCTATGCAATTAATATCCTAAAAAATGTTAAGAGTTAAATTGCACTTTTAGTCTTTTAATTTATTCATCAAAACTTGTCCAAACAAAAGACGCCAGTGGCGTCTTTTTATTTCTACCGATATATTTCTAAGAATTTCTTTCTTAGTTTGGCTTTTTCTTCATCAGTCTTCCTGTAATCGAAATTATAAATAGCCCCTTCCCAATCTCCATACATTGGGTTTGGAAATAGAATTAACTTTTTACCGAATTCCTCCTGATACTTGTCCACCGCTTGATTTCTTCCCGAGACTGATAAAGCATCAAAACCCCTGAAATCTCCAAGATTATCTCCAAAAAACAGAAGGATATCATGTGTTCTCGCTACTTGCTTGCGGCGCTCTTCTTTCCCTTTTTCACCAGGCTGCAGTAATAGTACATGAGCTGCATCTACTTGTGGTGCACCCACTTTCTGCAAATTTCTTATTGTTCTTTCTTTCTGTGATTCATAACGGTTAGAAATATAATAAATTGCCACCCCCAATGAATTTGCGTAATGTAAAAATTCAATTGCCCCGGGCAGCGGCTTGGCTTCAGCTCTATTGAACCATTCATCCCATTTAAATGGAAGTCCTTTCCCTGCTAACACATACCAAGCTTGATGTGGGCTATTATTTAAAATCGTCTCATCGATATCGAGGACAATTGCCGGCTTTAAGCTTTTCTTTTTCCTTTCTTTACTCAAAATTTGGTCTAATCTCATTCTTCCAATATTATAGCCTTGATAATATAACCCCTTTGCTTCCCCGGCGCTTTGAAACCAAAGGACAGACATCGTATTTTGCTCAGACAAGTTAGCTGTTGTTTCTGCATTTGGATGAACATTCTGAAAGGATATTGTTAAAAAAATAATCATGATCAGTACAGTAATTCTCCTCGCGAACAAAACGCATACCCCCTTAAATTAATAAACTTATTATGTGAAATTAGTAAAGATCTCAAACCATCTTTTGGTTATGTTATTTTTACTTTACTTCTTTTCGTTGATTCGATATATTTAACTTATCATCCGATAAGTTAAATAATAGGAAGGATTTTATTCAATGGTAAAGGCAGATAAGCAAATGGAAGCTGCGAGTTACAAAGAAACATACCAAACAATTATTAAAACGGCTCAGCGCTTGTTTATGGAGTTAGGATATCGGGCAGTATCTACCAGACAAATTGCACAAATTTGCGGTGTTACACAGCCTGCTATTTATCATCATTTTAAAAACAAACAAACTCTTTATGTAGCTGTTATTCAGCAAACTCTCCATCATACTGAATCAGACCTAAAAGCAATCTTAGGCAAATTTTCCACCTTTCAAGAAAGGCTAACTCAAATCGCATTCTATATGATGATTCATTTTGAAATGGATCTGGTACAAATGTTTCATGATATATCACATGAATTAAGCCCTGATAACCAACAACTCATTCATCAATGGTGGATTGAAGGTTTTTTTATGCCGATAGTAACTATGATTAATGATGGAATCTTAAATGAAGAAATTAAAAATCCAGAATCGCTTAATACAAACTCTAACGAGCTAGCTTATTTAATATTAAATGTAATTAAAGCAAATCTACAACCTGAGACTACCGCAGCGTTAACCCAAGAGGAACGGAAGATAATGGCTGAGAAAAAAGTCAAATTAATGGTTGCAATTTTTATTAATGGAATAAGAGGATAATCTTTTTTCGTCCACGACTTATCAATTGATAAGAAAATTAGATTGGAGTGAACAACATGAAGAAAAAATGGTTAAAAATATATGGCAACACTGTAAGCGAAAAGAAAGGCAGATGGGTTGTTATTTTTACATGGTTATTACTTGCTGCCGTTTTAAATATGGCCCTTCCACAAGCAAATACCCAAAAGAATGAGATGGCCGCCAATTTAGAATCAACTTCTCCATCACAGCAAGCAAAAAAAGTAGCAGACATGGAATTCCCGGCAACTTCTGGCACTCCTGCCTTGTTAACCTGGTATAAATCAACTGGAATGACGAATGAAGACCTTTCACTCATTCAAAAATATTCAATGGAATTAGATAAAAATCCCGTAAACTCCCAGGATTCCGTCGTGCCATTTTATCAATTCCCTCTTCCCGTTCTTAAGCAACAACTTTCACAGGATGGCACCACGTTAATTTTACCTGTTACTTTCAAAAAGGGAACAGACAAGGGGATTATCGCAGACGGATTATCAGCATTTAAAGAAAAAGCCGCGTCAATTTTCCCACAAAATCCAAATAAAGCAAAAATTGTTGATAAGGATAAATTATTATTAAGAATCACTGGACCTGCCGGTATAGCAACAGATGCAACTGCCTTATTTAGTCAAGGGGACCTTTCCTTATTGTTTGGCACGGTAGCAATCGTTCTCATCCTATTATTATTAATCTATCGCTCTCCTATTTTAGCTTTGATCCCATTGTTAGGCGTAGGAATTGCCTACGGTGTTATTAATCCAATCCTTGGGGGAATCGCAAAGGCTGGCTGGGTTGAGCTTGACTCACAGGCCCTTTCGATTATGACTGTACTTCTCTTCGGAGCCGGAACAGATTATTGCTTATTCCTAATCTCTCAGTTTAGAAATCATTTATTGGAAGAAAAAGATAAGTTAATAGCCATGAAGCTATCTCTCAAAGGCGCATCAGGTGCGATTGCGATGAGTGGTCTAACTGTCGTATTTTCGTTATTAATGCTATTACTATCCAAATACGGTGCGATTCACCGCTTTGCCATTCCATTTAGTCTTTCTATTCTCATTATGATGTTGGCAAGTCTAACACTAATCCCTGCACTTCTAAGTATTATTGGGAGAGCCTCCTTTTATCCGTTTCTGCCACGGACACGGGAAATGCAGGAGGAACGGGCCCAAAA
Organism: Bacillus sp. MM2020_1; assembly: GCA_011250595.1. Classification (GTDB taxonomy): domain Bacteria; phylum Bacillota; class Bacilli; order Bacillales; family Cytobacillaceae; genus Neobacillus. The sequence goes on from JAANMP010000011.1 coordinate 51,789, forward strand.
GAAAGGAAAAACCTTACCTCCTAAAAAAAATAAACAGGGAATTGGTTTCCGACTAGGGAACCTTATCGTTAAAAAACCAATCCACTTGATGGTAATCACGTTATTATTTTTAGGTGTTTTTGCTCTTTTTTCAGCCAAAATTGTCTATACCTATGATACTTTGTCTGCTTTTCCAAAAGATATGCCATCTAGAGAGGGATTCAATATCATTTCAGAACACTTTAATCCTGGTGAACTTGCACCTGTGCAAGTAATCGTTCAAACCGATGGGAAAACAAACACGGTAAAGGATGATTTAGAGAAACTAACTTATGTAGAACTTGTGTCAGAGGGAAAACAAGGTGCCAAAAATTTTAATATTATTAGCTATAATGTTGAGATGAATATCAACCCTTATTCCAATAAAGCTATGGCTCATATACCGGAACTTCGCAAAACAGTTAAGGACAGTTTAACAAGTGCCGGCATTACTAATGCTTCTCAAAAGGTTTGGATTGGAGGCCTAACGGCTGAACAATACGATACTGAGCAAACAACCAATCAGGATAGCAATATCATCATCCCGATTGTCCTAAGCATCATCGCTGTTTTATTACTCGTATATCTTCGTTCAATTACAGCAACTGCCTATTTAATTGGAACAGTTTTATTATCATACTTTAGTGCACTTGGACTCGGCTGGGTTCTCCTTCATTATATTTTCGGCGTTGAGGCAATCCAAGGATTTATTCCGCTTTATGCCTTTGTATTTATTGTTGCATTAGGTGAAGACTATAATATCTTTATGATTTCAAGCATTTGGAAAAAAAGCAAGGTGCTGCCACTATTTCAAGCCATTAAAGAAGGAGTGGCTGAATCCGGGTCGGTTATTACTTCAGCTGGACTGATTCTTGCCGGAACCTTTGCCATATTAACCACCTTGCCAATTCAAGTACTTGTTCATTTTGGAACGATTACTGCTATCGGTGTGTTATTAGATACCTTCATCGTCCGCCCATTACTTGTACCATCGATTACAGTCTTACTCGGAAAATGGGCCTTCTGGCCATCCAAAAAGCACATTGAGGCTGAAAAACGTATTACTGCAAATGAATAATACCAACGAAAAAGCAGTGGGCTCCCCCACTGCTTTTTCTTCTGCATATTTTTTAACTAACACGTTCTTCCGCGTTATTTTGGACTGTATCTCGTTTATGGAATCCTTTTGCATAGTAAACAGCAACCAAGAAGACCAGAAATAACGGTCCAATGACTAAGGCAATCCTTGTATCCGGATTATAAGCCATTAGGCCAATGACGAAAGCTAAGAAGGCTAATGAAAAATAAGAAGTTAAAGGAAAAAGCGGCATCTTATATTTCAGCACTTTTACCTCGGTCGATTTTAATGATTTACGATAGCGAATTTGCGATAAGAGAATGATTCCCCACGTCCAGATTGCTCCAAAGGTTGCAATGCTCGTGACCCATGTAAAAACTTTTGCAGGAACAATATAATTTAAGACAACACCTATTAATAACGCGCCAGCAGAAGCTATAACAGCAACCCCTGGAACACCACTTTTTGTTACTTTTGCAAAATTCTGTGGTGCCTCACCGTGTTGAGCAAGGTTAAATAACATCCGTGCCGTACTAAAAATCCCACTGTTACAGGATGAAAGTGCTGCTGTTAGCACGACGAAGTTAATAATACCTGCTGCTCCCGGTATTCCAATTTGTTCAAAAGTAAGTACAAATGGGCTTCCTTTTGTACCAATTTCCTGCCATGGATAGATGGACATAATGACGAATAAAGCCCCCACGTAAAAAATAAGAATACGCCAGAAAACAGAATCTATTGCTCTTGCGAGTGACTTTTCAGGATTTTTAACCTCTCCTGCTGTAACCCCAATCATTTCAATTCCCAGGTATGCAAACATGACCATTTGTAAAGATAATAAAACGCCTTTAATTCCGTTAGGGAATAGCCCGCCATGTTCCCATAAATTCTTAATTCCTGTAGCGATACCACCGTTCCCAAAGCCAAAGAAAATCATGCCAATACCGATAGCAATCATCGCAATAATTGTAACAATTTTAATTAGCGCAAACCAAAACTCTAATTCACCATACGCTTTTACAGCAAGGAAATTGACTGTTGCCATGATCACTAGTGCTGATAGTGCCCAGATCCAACGCGGAACATCCGGATACCAATACTCCATGTAAATTCCTACAGCTGTAATCTCAGCCATACAGGTTACAACCCATAAAAACCAATAATTCCAGCCTGTTATGTACCCAGCAAGTGGTCCTAAATAATCACGTGCGTATTTACTAAACGAACCTGCTACTGGTTTTTGAATCGCCATTTCTCCGAGCGCACGCATAATAAAAAACATAATTAGTCCGGCAACTGCATATCCAATCAAAATACCTGGTCCTGCCATTTTAATGGCTGTTGCAGAACCAAGAAATAGTCCCACCCCGATGGCTGCCCCTAAAGACATCAAGGTGATATGCCTTTCTTCTAAACCGCGATGCAACTCTTTCCCATGAGTGTTTTTACTCATATAAATCCCCCTTTATGAATAAACTTCAACATCTCTCTCATCCCAATGAAATAATTTCGTCACTCTATTAATATAGCAATATTAGTCTTCACTTTTAAGCTTTTTTATACTAATTCCTCCTATCTACCCAATGATAACGCTTTCAAATGATTAGTTATTAAAATATTTACCCTTTTGGGACTAATCGAAATCATTTTAACATTATTATATATGAATTATTTTGTTAAAATACATGAAATTATTTTATATTTTTTGTAAAATTAAACAAAGACAATTTTGACAGTAACAACAATATCAAAGAGCTTTATATATTAATCTGGGGGTAATCATTTTGAATACTAGACTACATGATCCATTTAAGACAGCTTTTGATAGTTTAGATGAATTTGCCGACCTTATTAGTCAGGTACTAATGTGCCCAATTACCATTGAGGATGCCAACCACCGTCTGCTTGCCTATAGTACACATGATGAACGTACCGATCCTGCACGAATTTCTACCATCATTGGCCGCCGGGTACCGGAAAAAGTCATTAATCAGTTATGGAAAGAAGGAACGATTCCTGCTTTACTTAAGACCCAAGACCCAATACGTGTTAAAAACATGAATGATATCGGTCTTAATCATAGAGTTGCTATCTCAATTTGGAAACAAGATGAAGTGATTGGATTTATTTGGGCTATCGAAATTGATAAATTATTAACTGAAGAAGAGTTCATCCTGTTAAAGAAAGCAGCCGATGCGGCTAAAAATAAACTATTGCAGCTGCAGACGCGGAAAAATAAAAAAGAAGAACGTTCACAAGAATTTTTTTGGAAACTATTAACAGGCCATTTAAAAACAACAGAAGAGATTGTTGACCACTTCCATTCTTTGCAGATAACACCGCCAACTTCATTTGCGGTTCTTGTTTTTCAGTTTCAAGAAAACATTTCGAATAAAGTAGAGCAATCCATCTCTTATCTTTTAAAAACAAATCAAAGGATAAAAATTACTCTCTACACAATTGACTGTAATCAGTTGATTCTATTAGTATCAGCAACAAATTTTGAGAGTCCTTTCAATGATCTTGATCAGTTTGCAAAATACTTTGTCTTGCAAATGAGTGAAAGGTATGGAATTAAGGGAATTAAACCTGGTTATAGCAGTATTTTTGAGGACCATCAAAAAACAAACAAAGCCTATAAGGAATCCATATCAGTTTTATCGATTAAGGAAAAATTCCCTTTGGACACAAAGGACATTTTTAATTATCAAAAACTAGGAATCTATCAAATTTTAGATATGATTTTAGAAAAAAGACAAACCGAAGCCTATGAAAATTATTCCTTGAAACGACTGCATGAATATGACGAAAAACACAACAGCAATTTAATTGAAACATTGGAGGTTTTTTTAAATAAAGATAACAACATTAATGACGCCGCTAAAGAATTAAATGTTCATGCGAACACATTAAATTATCGTCTTAAACGAATCACCGAAATTGGTGAGGTGAATTTCAAGGATCCCAATCAAAAAATGGTTCTCTACCTAGATTTAAAACTTGAAAAATATCAGCGGATTTGAACTTTTTGTGAAAATCCCCAAAAAGAATGAAAATCTTTCTCTTTTCTAAACAAAGAAATTCTTTGGCAAACATTCTATACTTTAGCCATAGCAAAACACTTTAATGTAACTAGGGGAGGAAAAAAGATTATGTTTATAGGTGTACCTAAAGAAATTAAAAATAATGAAAACCGTGTAGCACTAACTCCGGCAGGTGTTGTTTCATTCCTAACGTCTGGTCACTCTGTGTTAGTGGAAAAGGACGCTGGAATTGGAAGCGGTTTCACTAACGGCGATTATGCTAAAGCTGGTGCTGAGATTATCGACAGCGCTGAACAGGTATGGACACGAGCAGATATGATTATGAAGGTGAAAGAGCCTCTTTCAAGTGAATATAAATACTTCCGTCAAGGGTTAATTTTATTTACTTACTTACACTTAGCTGCAGAGCCAGAGTTAGCAGAAGCTCTTAAAGATAAAGGTGTTATCGCAGTTGCTTATGAAACAGTAGCTGTAAACAGAACTCTTCCATTGCTTACTCCAATGAGTGAAGTTGCCGGTCGTATGGCTGCCCAAATTGGAGCGCAGTTCTTACAAAAAAATAATGGTGGTCTTGGAATTCTCCTTGCCGGTGTTCCAGGAGTTAACCGCGGAAAAGTTACCATTGTCGGTGGTGGAATTGTTGGTACCAATGCAGCTAAAATGGCGATTGGTTTAGGTGCAGACGTGACAATTATTGACCTAAGCGCAGACCGACTCCGCCAGTTAGACGATATTTTTGGAAATCAAATTAAAACATTAATGTCCAATCCTTTCAATATTGCTGAAGCAGTGGCAGAAGCCGATCTTCTCATTGGTGCCGTTCTAATCCCAGGCGCAAAGGCTCCAAAGCTAATTTCAGAAGAAATGGTGAAATCAATGAAACCTGGATCAGTGATTGTCGATGTTGCGATTGACCAAGGTGGAATTGTGGAAACAATCGACCATGTAACAACACATGACAATCCAACATTTATCAAACATGGTGTTGTACACTATTCTGTTGCAAATATGCCTGGCGCTGTTCCAAGAACTTCAACTATGGCACTAACAAATGTTACCGTTCCATATGCATTGCAAATTGCAAATAAAGGGGTTTACAAAGCCATTTCTGAAAATGCTGCATTATATCTTGGCGTTAACGTGGCCAACGGAGAAATCACTTATGAAGCAGTAGCAAAAGATCTTGGATATAACTATGTAACAGTAGAAAAGGCATTAGAAAAAGAACTTGCAACTTTATAGTTGCTCTCTTCCCCTCAAGAACGCTTGAGGGGATTTTTGATTATGGGGGATGGTTTACTTGAATCGATTAAGTTACCGCGATACATGGGCAGAAATTTCACTAGATCATATTAAAAATAATTACCTTCAGTTTAGGCAGTTTGTCCAGCCTCAAGCAAAAATCATGGCAGTGGTTAAAGCGGATGGATACGGGCACGGGGCATATGAAATTGCAAAAACAGCGATGGAGGCCGGGGCAAATTACTTAGCGGTGGCCCTTTTAGATGAGGCTATTGAACTTAGACTGTCAGGGATAACCCACCCTATTCTTGTACTCGGGTATACTCCGACACGCTCGGTCAGGGCCGCAATTATAGAGGATATCTCATTAACCGTCTTTGATCATGAAGTATTAGATGAAGTCATTTGTCAATCGGATCGTTTACGCAAAAAGGCTATTATTCATTTAAAAATTGATACTGGTATGTCCAGGATAGGTGTTTCTACCCCTAATGATGCATTGATTCTTGCGAAAAAAGCATCTAACGCAGCACATGTATATCTTGAGGGGATTTTCACTCATTTTGCCAATGCTGATAATGAAAATAGTGCACCCACCTATTCACAGTTTAAAAAATTTCAAACAATTGTGGAGTATTTGGAGAGCCATTACATTAATATTCCGATTAAACATTGCTGCAACAGTGCGGCAACAATGAAATTTCCGGATATGCATCTTGACATGGTTCGCATTGGGGTTGCCTTGTATGGTTTATATCCTGATGTTTCGTTAAAAAACCACTCCATTAAGCTCGAGCAAGCGATGAGCTTCAAAACAAAAATCGCAGCGATAAAAAAAGTGGCGGCTTCACAGGCAATCAGCTACGGATGGACTTGGAAGCCAGAAAGAGAAAGTCTAATCGCCACCCTTCCGCTTGGGTATGCTGACGGACTTTCCCGCCTCCTATCAAACCGCGGGAAGGTTTTAATCCATGGGCATAAATCGGCTATTGCTGGAAGGGTTTGCATGGATCAAACAATGATCGACATAACCGATATTAGCAATTGTTCTGTTGGTGATGTAGTCACCATATTTGGAGAAAGCTGCTCTTCATTTCAGAAAGTGGACGAAATTGCCCATTTAATGGGCACCATCAATTATGAGGTTGTTTGTTTAATTGGGAAAAGAGTTCCCCGAGTGTATGACAACTACAGTGAACTAATCAAACTTCCTGGAAATATGCAAAGTAATTTGTTTACATAAAAACATAGGCAGCTATCTAGGTAGCTGCCTTTCTATCGACGCACTGTAATTGTTTCTCCAACTACATTAGGTCTGCCAATTGAATAATATTCAACCGGATATTTTTTTATAGCTTCTAATGGAAAGCAATTTCTCCCGTCAAAGATAACCGGTTCTTTCATTAACTCATGGAAGAGATTTAATGGAACATTTTTAATTTCATCCCACTCAGTTACAATAAACGTAAGGTCAGCATTCATTAGAGCTTGTTCGACCGTTTCTGCATATGAAATTAGCTCTCCAAATACCTTTTTTGCATTTGGAATTGATACAGGGTCATAGGCAATTACTGTCGCCCCTTCATGAACTAGATGCCTTGCTAACTTAATCGAAACGGCTTCCCTGATATCGTCTGTATTAGGTTTAAATGAAAGGCCCAGTAATGCAACTTTTTTTCCATGTAAACTTTGAAATCGGTTTAGGGCCTTTTCCACTAGTTTAAGTTCCTGTCTTTTATTAACTTCAATAACCTCCTCAATGAGGTTAAAGGCTTCTCCCGCATCATTACCCATTTGAACGAGTGCGTGGGTATCTTTCGGCAGGCATGAGCCGCCAAAACCTACTCCAGCCTTAAGAAATGATGAACCGATCCTTGAATCCATCCCCATTCCAAATGATACGTCTTCAATATTTCCGCCCATCTCTTCACAAATACTTGCAAGTACATTCACGTAACTAATTTTTAAAGCTAAGAATGAATTTGATGCTACTTTTATTAACTCAGCACTATTCATATCCGTTTTAAAAACGGGAATACCAAACGGCTGATATAATTCTTCCAACAAATTGAGAGCTTCCTTACTATCAGATCCAATAATTATCCGATCCCCGTGAAAAGTATCATAAATTGCCGATCCTTGGCTGATAAATTCAGGATTGGAAACGATTTGAAATTTAAGACTTGTTTTTATTTCGGATTGAATCCAATTTTTAATTTTTCCATTTGTTCCCACTGGCACGGTGCTTTTCGTAACGATTATGACGTTATTCCGCTTTATTGACCTGCCAATTTCTTTTGAAATCTGTTCAATATACTGTAAATCAAGAGTGCCCTTTTCATTTTGGGGCGTTCCTACTGTAATCATGATAACTTCAGCATCTTCAAAACCGACAGAGGGGCTAGTTGTAAACCGTAATCGCCCCTCCTCCATATTTTTCAACATTAGTTCATTTAATCCCGGCTCATAAATTGGAGGATACCCATTGTTTAAGGTACTTACTTTATGATGGTCCCGGTCTACGCAAATCACATCATGGCCGATGTCTGCTAAACAAACCCCTGTAACTAGTCCAACGTATCCTGTTCCGGCAATGGCTATTTTTTTCAATGAAAATTTTCCTTTCCACATTGAGTATTTCATATTTATTACTACTCAGTTCATTTTGCCATCCATTTATATAAAATTATTTCATGATAAACCGGTTCAAAAAGCTCGTTGGAATGAAAAGTTGCTATCTTTTTGATTTTCCCATCTATTGAAATACCTTGTGACCTAAATCCTTGAATTACTTTATCGGTAAGTAGTACTGTCCTGCCTTGGAAATATTTCGCATCATACCGGAAATATTGATATGTTTCTATCCTTTTGTGTGTATATGGAACATCTAAATACTGCAGCACCCTCGTTTCTTCCCATGTGTAGAGTATAACAGGCTCATTCATTTTCTCAATATATGCATTCATTTGATAGACAGCTGGAGGTTCTTTAGCTTCTGCCTTTAATAGGGTCACATTTTGATTTACCTGATGGCATAGGACGAAAATACTGAGTCCCATTATTAAAAAAGGGATTCTTTCTGAAAAAAGACGTATACACAGGAAAAATATCAACAAGGCCGCTAGCGGGAGCGCATGCCTAGCTTTTTCTACATTTTGAGCCAATAGCGCCCACCCAAAATAACTGCTAAACAATAGATATAGAAGGTTCATAAATGGCCATCTTTTTTTTACTTTCTTGAACGCACTATAAAATATATAAATAAGAAAGAAAATATAAGTGACAGCACTAAGCACTGATTCCGTTGCAATCCCTGTCCATAGGATATTCTTTAAGGAAAAAATGAGAAATCTATCAACAAAACCAATATCAGCTGCCTCTACCGTTCCTCCCCAATCATTGAAGTGACCACTGGTAAACGCTAAAGAAAGCTTAATAAAACCGATGATACTCCCCTCAGAAATGACAAGACCAATTACCCATATGGCTTGAAAGATGATTCCGGAGATCAAGTAAAAGATTATCTCTTTGATTTTTAATCCATCTCTTTTTACTTTCCAATAAAACAGAAAGATTATCCCGATGGCAAAGGGAATGTAGGAAAGGCGAATTCCTAGCATAAGACTCAAAAAACCTAAGGGTAATAAAATTGTTCTTGCCTTCTTTTTGTTTAAAGCAAAAAGAAGGCTCCATAAATACCACCAAAATGCTGCCAGAGCCGCTCCTTCTGACATCGGCTGATTAACCATAATAACACTGTAGCTTGCTGAATAAATAAGTGCTGTAGATAAACTAGCAAATGATCTCTGTACGAATCTTCCAGACAACTTATATATGGGAAAAACAGAACTAGCATAACAAAAGATATTAAAAATCGTTAATGCCTTTGATGGGTCCATCACAAACAGATGAATGAATTTTCCTCCTAAAATAAAAAATGGATATCCGGGGAAGTGCGGCTGCATAGCCATTAAATCATAGCGTTTAATGGCAAGTGCAAAATCCACCTGATCCCAAGAGGAGGTGTATGGATTAATAAAATACAGTTGAGATATAAAAACAATAATTATAGCTGCAGCACTTATCACTATTAAAAAGGTATTTTTCAAATCTCCTTTGAACAATAAATATCCACCACCTGGTCTAGAGAAAAAGTACAAGGCCGCGGCCTTGTACTTTAAATGTTGATAAATTTATTTCATTTGTGTCTTAAGAATTTTACTTGTCTTTGAATTCGTTTTATTAGTTTCCTTTCTTCCTGCAGGTTTGGAAGAGGTTAGCAATAAAATTGCAACAAAGTATCCGATATAAGCCAGTACTTCTTCAATAGAGGGCATGGATGAATAGCCGAACAGTGCTTTTAGGAATACTCCAATATCCCCGGATAATAGAGGAGCCGAACCAGTATCACGAAGATAATGTGTGTAATCAATCGGATGCTCCGGCAGGAACCATGTAAGATCATAAACATGTGGAAGAACACTGCCAATGATATTAAGGTCCTGCATCATGGAAATCGCTTGTACTAGTAGTCCTGCAGATATAAGAATAATAAACGCACCAGTTAACTTAAAGAACGTGCTCAAAGGAATCCTCATCGTTCCTTTAAAGAACAAATATGAGACAATGATCGCTATGGCTACACCAGTAAGCGCGCCCCATCCCTGCATGGCTGCGCCGATGTTACCGCCGGTGATTGCGGCAAAAAAGAACACGGTTTCTACTCCTTCACGAAGGACGACTAAAAAAGAATGGATTACCATTCCCACTACATTCCCAGTGGATATAAACTTATTCATTTTCCCTTCCATGTTTCCTTTTAGATCACGGCTGTGACTAGCCATCCAGAAGACCATTTGGGTTAATAATACGGTCGAAACGAGCATAATGCCTATTTTCAAGTACATTTCGCTTCCCATTGCCGCAAATCCTGTAAAAACAATTTGAAAAAGGAGGGCTACCCCGACACTTGCCAAAACTGCTAGACCTGCTCCTAACCAAACATATTTATTGTACTGCTTATGGTCCACTCTTTTTAGATAGGTAGTTATTATCCCAACAATCAATAAAGCCTCTAACACTTCACGGAATGTAATTAATAGAGCTTGAATTTCCATAGCCGAGTCCCCTCCCCAATGGTGTTGTTACCTAATTTCTATTCCTTCTTCTGCGGATAACAATGATAATTACCGCTATTATTATCCCTGCGATTAATACAAGCGGTACCCAGTTTCGGATATTCGAAATATCCGTCCAGTCTTTTTTTTCAGTCCCGGATTCTGTAGCACTCTCAGAAAAATGCCCGACTTCCAGACTTTTAATGTTGAATTCAGTTTTTAATGAGTTTAGAATCTCGTCTTTATTTTTCTTAAATTCATCTAAATTCGCTTCTTTTTTCCCGACACCAAACAATCCCGGATTCCCCAATGCTGCAAGGGCCTGATCAAAATCCGTTCTGATTTTCTTATCATTCTCAGGTTTTTCAGCTTCCACTTTAGGTGACAACGCATCGTATGTAGCAAAAGCTTTAGCTAGGAGCCTTTTCGTTGTGTCATATTCAGCAAAGTCCTTTTCAATACTCTCTAGACGCCTGGCAATATTTAAAACCAGTAGTTTTTCCATATTGTTTATAGTAGCTTCCTTGTCTTTATCTTTTAGGTTGCTCAGAATGAGCTTAGCAGGCTCTTGGCCCATATGCATATCAATCTCTTCTTTAACAGTTTCAAAGTTTTTTTGGGCAGAATTGTAATTGGGAGGATTCTCATCAAGCTTCACTACCATTTCTTTGTAGACCTCAGCTACCTTCTCCTCATTCGGGTCACCATAGGAATAAGCAAAAGCACTACTTAGAGGAATGCTGTAAAAAATTAATGCGAAAGTAAAAAATAATCCAAAAAATCTTTTCATTAAGAATTTCCCTCCTACATGGATAATGATAATGATTATCATCCTCGCTGTCAATGCAAGGATTTAGAATGTCACATATTTAACATATTTATCTTACTTATTAATCTCTCTTGCACTCCTAAGGTGTAATTCCCTGTCTCTTGCATAAGATGTTGTCCTATTATCGATCACCTTTTTCACTGGCCTTCTCATTTCTTTTAGAATGGCAGGCAAGACCGATGTCATATAACTACGAAACTTGATAAATGATTCCCCTGCTTTACGGACCTGATATAGAATTGGGATTTCTTTCATCCGAAAGCCTTTTCTTATTAGATTTAGCGTAACTACTTGTGCATAATTGTAATCATGAACAATTTCTGCTTCTTCCATCGCTAGCCTAGAAAAAGCTCTCATTCCAGACTGTCCATCATAAATCCATTTTCTTAGTAAAAGAGCTTGAAGAAACGTAAAACAATAATTTCCAATTCTTCTGTTCCACTTCATTCCTTTAATAGTTCCAAGGAAACGGGAACCCATTACATAATCAGCGGTCCCCATTAAGATAGGTAAAACAATATCAGGAATCTGCTCAGCAGGGTATTCATTATCGGCATCAATCATGACTCCAATATCTGCTCCATTTAAAACACAAAGCTCCAGCCCTTTACGAACAGCCGCACCTAATCCCTGATTTTCAGCAAAGGTATGGACATAATCTGCTCCAGCATTCCAGGATCGTTCTACCGTTCGATCATTTGATCCATCATTTATGACCAAAACCTCAACCTTTACCTTTGGGTCGAAATCTCTTGGTACTTTCTGAATAACTTGGGCAATCGACTCTTCTTCATTGAAAGCTGGAAGAAAGACAATTACTTTTTGCTGCTCCATTGATTAAACATCCTTCCTTATTGCGTCTATTAATACTGGTCCACGGCTGTGACTTGGATATGGTGCCCCTAACAAATAGGAAATCGTTGAAGCGAGGGATACTAAACTATGTTTTTCCTCCACACTTTTTCCTTGTTCAATGGCCGAACCATATATAAAAAACGGTACGAATCTTTCACCTTCATCGAGGTGGCCATGTCCGCCAATCCCATCAGCCTGACCATGGTCAGCACAAACAATAAACGTATAATTTTCAAGCTTACCTCTCGCTTTTAACCACTCAAAATATTCTTTAACTAAAGCGTCAGCCTCTTCAATTTTTTGGATATATTCGTCATATAATACTCCCCGGCTATGTCCGGTTTGATCTGTACTTATTAATTGCACAATTTGCAAATCGGGATCTTGTTCTTCCATGATATTTTTCGCTCGATCAATAATTTTACGATCGACAACATCATTGTGCATTACTGCTGTAAATGTCTCTACGTCCTTTCCAAAGGAATCAACGAGATGGGCGACCGCTAATAATGAACCCTTTTTCCCTACTTTTCTTAAAGTGTCGAATACACTCTCAACTTTAATACCCTGCTTCCAAACCATATTCGACTTGATTCCATGTTCAAATGGGTAAGTCCCTGAAAACATTGATGAAAAGCAAACAACGGTTCTTGCCGGATACACGGTTTCCATTCGAGTATAGTCTGTTCCATTTTTTCTCAAATAATCGAGAAAAGGGGTATTCGCTTCTTCAAAACGCTCTTTCCTCATTCCGTCAATGACCATAACAATAACTTTCTTATTTATTGCATCTGTCCGCTCTTCAACATTAGAAGTAAAGGAAGGGATAATCTTCGGCTTCCAATCGAACAGATTTTTATGGAGAATCCAAGAAAACAATAGAATCCCTAAGTAGAAGAAAACGATGACTCCTATTTCACTTCCCGACCGGGTTTGCTTCTCTATAGTCAAATTCCAAAGTGATAATAACAAAAGAAACTTTGGCAGTTGTTCTTGGGCATTCCCACTTGTTGAATCACTATTTTTTAGAACGAGCTTCCAGAACCGGGTAAAATTCAGCCATGAGGTACCAATTCGCAAATGATAATAAAATGTACCCCAAAAAAAGACAGTAAAGAAGAAATATAAACCGATGCCGGTAAAAAGCAAACTAAGATTCACATGATCCCAAATGATAAGAAAGGCTGTAAATGGGATCCATAAATAATTTCTAAGAAATAAAGGAAAATCGTAGAGATAGTAAATAATTAATAGAGGTAAAATGGCAAATAACCCTAAGAGTAGATCTAAACTGTAAGAAGGGGATCCCAACTTAAATAGGGAATAAATCAGCATGGTACCGATTGTAAATATTGGAGTAAACGGCTTTCCTTCATTCAGAAGGTTCCAACACCTCGCCGCCACTTTTTCAAAAGAAGATGCTTTTTTCATTTTTGTCTTCCTCTCATTCTTAGAAACACATTTATTTGTTTAAAATTTAATGCAGGTGAAAGAGTCAAAAGCAGAAAACCAACGAAATAGGAAAAAATAAACTTATAGCTATGGCTAATAAGAGCAACCATATATCCATCTTTTGTTGGAAAACCAAAGCTTGTTAAAGCCGCGGTCATGACTGATTCGTATGTAGATATTCCCCCGGGTGTTATTTGAAATACCTGCCCGCCGACAGTAATAGAATTGGCCCAAATGGCTTTATAAATAGAAAGACCATCACCTAACGAAGCTGTTACTCCCCACAATACAGCGCCTTCCATAGCCCAGCTTAATCCAATTAAGGAAAAAATATAAACAAAATTCCAGCCCTTAAAGTTAGTTCTTAATAATAAGATATGCTTTTTCACAAAGTGTGGACAGTATTTAAAGACTATAAATCCACCTATTAGACTGCTTAAACCTAAAAAAAGTAAAACTCCTAAAGACAAGTGGAAGATAAACACTTTGGAAAAAGCAACCAGTCCGATAATGGAAAATAACATCAGGAACAACATATCAAGCGATCTGAGCACAACTACAGAATGGGCAGAAATATCAGGCGTAATGTTTTTTTCCTTCCAGGACAACACCCCGACCCTGACCGCATCCCCAACCTTGATAGGAGTAATATGATTTACGAAAAGACTTAAGAGAATGCCTTGTAAACAGCTAATAAATTTGGCTTTCTTTCCTAGATATAATCTCCACGCCTCAGCTCTGAGCATAAATGAGGATAGATAACTCACGCTAACAACTATGATAATCAAAGGATTATCCAAGAAAAACTTTTTGGACCCATTTAAGAATTTTTCAGCATGAAAATATCGCCAGGATAACAGGATAAAAATTCCTGCCAGAATGAACCCCATCACTTTCACCAAACGTTTAACCGATTTCCGAAACATGCTTTTTGGCCCATTCTATCGTTTTAGAAAGTCCTTCTGAAAAAGATATGGATGGGGAAAATCCAAGCTGTTGATGTGCCTTCGTAATATCCGCCCATGTGGAATTAACATCCCCTTGGCGGAAGCCTCCTTGTTTTACCGTTACATCAGGAAAATGCTGCTTTAAATAGTCAACTAATTCTTCAATGAAAATCGGTTTACCAGACCCTATATTATAGGTTCCGACCCTTTCAGTTTGGTTAATAGCACTAATGATCCCTGTTATACAATCATCTATATATGTATAGTCTCTGGCCGTTCTATTTCCAAACAAAGTAATTTCCCGGTTATTCAGCAAATTTTTAATAAACCCTGTAATAGCCATATCCGGCCTCCCCCACGGTCCATAAACAGTAAAAAAGCGAAGGATAGAAATTTTATAGTCAAATAATGAAGAGTAGGCATGGCAAAATGATTCAGCCCCAAATTTAGCTGCTGCATAAGGAGATACCACCCTTCCCATCGCCATCTCTTCTTGAAGCGGAACGTTCTTTTGTTCTCCGTAAACCGATGAGGAAGAAGCAAAAATAAAATGTTTTACATTCGATTGACCCGCAAATCGCAGTGCATTAATGGTGGCTTTAATATCGTGGTCAACATACTCATTCGGAGCCGTAATTGAATATGATACACCGGGAATTGCCGCTAGGTGGATGACCATTTCCGGCTTGTAGGCAAGAAAGATTTCCTCTACTTCCGCTTCATCATTTAGAATACTTTTTTGAAAGAAAGCGAACTCTCCTGCTTCACGTGCAAATTCTAGCTGTCTTTTTTTCCTGGCAACAGAATAGTAAGGATGCAGTTCATCGATGATTAAAACCTCATGACCTTCCATTAACAATTTCCTTGTAAGGTGGGAGCCAATAAACCCTGCTCCGCCAGTAACAATTACTTTCAATTTATAACACCTCTATACCTATTTGGTCATCACAGCTCATTATGTACTTTATTCTCTCATACCAGAGAAAAAAGGAAAAACCTTGCGATGTTAACAAGGCTTTTCCTCTGCATTATTTCGCTTTTTCTACGATTGTATTCAGAGTGGATATTAACTCGTTCACTTGTGCTTCACCGGCAGCTTTATCTTTAGCTTTTGCTGTTTCAACATATTTCTGTGCTTTTTCAGTTAATGTCTTATAACCATCTTCTCCAAGAACGGTTTTGATATCTTCTCCGATGATATCAATGAATAACGCACCCTCTAAACCAGTAATAACTGCTTTATCTTCACCGAATAATTCTTTACTTTCACCATACTCAGAAATGGCAGTTTTCGCAAAGCCACGAACGAATGCTTTATTAACACTAGCTGGATCAATAGCTTTTACATCAGATTCAAGATTAAATTGTTTTTCAATCAATGCAGCTTCTTCCGATGCATTCTTGTTCATATAGCTAGATAAAGATTGGAAGAATGCCCAGCCTTCTGCCTGTTCTACCTTAGCAAGTGCTGCGTCCTTCCCCGCTTCAGCAGCCGTCTTTGTCGCATATCCGTTTGGAAGAGCGCCCGTTGCTAGATAGAAGGTCTTCATTAATGTTTTGTCAACCACTTGCTTACCTAGGTTAAAGCTTAGTAGATCATTGTTTTTAACCGCTGTTTCAATTTCACTAAATCCGCCATCAATTACACTTACAAGGGTAGTACCATATGCAGCATCACGTTTTTCTACAGTTGTTTTAAGAATCGCATAATATCCTTTTGCTTCTTCTAGTTCTGCATTCACTTCTTCTGTTTTACCCCATTTTTCAGTTACTTCTGTAAAATCGTGTTTAATAGATGTATAAAATACCTTTTGCATTAATTTATCAAAGAGTTGTTTGACGACTACTTTGTCCATTGAACCGTCTTTACCTGCCGTAAGGGCTGTAGTGATTTTTTCATCGATTGTGTCTTCAAATTCTGCGTCTCGCTGTTTAACCAACTCTTTTAAATTCTTATTATATAAATCTGTAACTTTATCAAAATCCACTTCTTTTCCTTCTTTTGCTTTTTCAAGTTCAGTAACAGCTTCTTTAAATACAACAGCATACTCTACTTTTTCTTTTTCTTCAGCTTCTTTCTTCTCTGATACTTTTTCCTTGTTCTCTACCTTTGGTTTACTAGCGGTTTCTTCCGCTTTCCCACAAGCTCCAAGAACTAATGAAAGGGCTGCCATTGCTGCTAGAAGTTTAAATTTGATCGACATTGTGATTTTCCCCCGGTTTGTATAATTTTTTATATTTGATAATGATTATCATTCACAATTATGATTATAAAGAGAATGATTATCAGTGTCAACCGGTTTATTAATTTGTAACAAAATAGTCACTTTTTCAACCTATATATACTAAAAAGCTATCTTGGCTTACAAGATAGCTTTAACACACTATAAAAATCGACTCTTATTTCACTTTCTCATTAATGATTTCCTCAAGGTCACTCCAATTTACTATTCTCGGTAAATTTAAATGCCGATTATAGGATTGATCCCTGAGAAAAATCTTAATTGATTCGTTTAATAATGTATTTAAAACCTCTGGTTTATCGTCAAAGTAATAATCAAGATTTAATTTCTTAATGATTTCTACCTTTTCATGATCTTGCATTCCATAAAAGAATCGCTCATCGTGAACAGGAAAACCGTTTTCTTTTAACCATTTCTTCGTTCGTTCCCCATGCTCTTTTGGTCTTGCAGTTATATAATAAATTTCATGTCCCATCTTCTCTAGTTGTTGTAAAGTTTCAACAGCATCCGGAAAAGGAGGACAAGATGTATAATAAATTTCTTCTAAAGAACTGCGCCACATTTCATTCCCTTGTTCATCATCTAATCCAAAGGGTTCATGTATCTCAACACGTTTTAAGTTATGAAAAACTTCGATTGGAACATTCTGATTCAACCTTTGATTATAAATATTAAAGGCATGTTCGCGCAGATTTATTAAGGTATCATCAATATCAAAACCAAATCTCATCACAAAATTCCCTCTTTTGAATAACTCGGATATCCAATAAATTTAAAGTCTTTTCCTATTTTAATGATCGATGTATCGATTAAATCCACTGCATCTGCCATTTTCTCAATTCCTGCCCCTTCCAAGAAAGTAGGTGCATCCTTTCCACCAATTAGTTTTGGTGCAAAATAGAGGATGACTTTATCAATACATTTCTTTTCAAGGAAAGCTGCGTTAATACTTCCTCCGCCTTCAATTAACACTGAGGAGACCAGGTTCTCTCCTAATATTTGAACAACTTCTTCTGGTTCAACTTTTTCCAATCCATTCGTAGCAAAAACTTTTATTCCTAAAGACTTTAATATTTTTTCCTTTTCCTGATCATAATTCTTACTTGTAAATATCCAAGTTTCTGCAAGATTATCTGTAATTACCTTTGATTCTAAAGGAATTTTTAAAGTAGAATCCAGAATCACTCGAATTGGATTTCTCCCATTTGGAATTCTCGCCGTTAATTCAGGGTTATCTTTTATTACCGTATTGACGCCTACGAGTATGGCCATATTTTCATTTCTTAGATGATGGACATCGTTCCTGGATTCTTCCGAAGTAATCCATTTACTGTTTGATGCGTAAGTTGCTATTTTTCCATCTAAAGTAATTCCTGATTTTAAAGTCACAAATGGTTTTTTCTCGACGATGAATTTATTAAATACTTCATTCATCCTTTGAGATTCCTCTTGATGAACCCCAATTGTCACTTCGATTCCTGCATCTTTTAGTATGTTGACTCCATTCCCGGAAACTACAGGGTTCGGATCTAGTGTCGCAATAACCACTCTTTCAATACCAGCTTCTACGATTGCGACCGCACATGGGCCTGTCCTGCCATAATGGGAACATGGTTCTAACGTGACATAGATGGTTCCGCCCTTTGCAGCTTCGCCAGCCATACGAATGGCGTGAATCTCAGCATGCGGCTCTCCGGCCTTTAAATGGGCTCCTATTCCCACAACTCGGTTATCATTCACAATTACAGCCCCTACTAATGGATTTGGGTCTGTTTGGCCTTTCATTGCTTTTGCATTTTTTAGTGCTAATTCCATATAGAATTCATGATTAGTCATTTGGACCTTTCCCCTTCTCTCTTATATGTCCAGATTTATTTACTTTGGTCTGCAGATATTTTTCGTTATACTCTGATACATCTCCCCATAAAGGCTTTCTGCTAGTTACCTCTAAACCGGCATTTTTTAAGGCCTCCAACTTTTTAGGATTGTTCGTCATAAGTGTTACAGGTTTAGAGCGCAGTGCTTTAAGGACCTGAATCGCATCTCCGTAGTTTCTGGAATCATCTACAAAACCAAGGCCTTCATTTGCTTCAACCGTGTCATACCCGTTTTCTTGAAGAACGTAGGCCATAGCCTTGCTAAATAAACCAATCCCTCTTCCTTCATGGTTTGCCAGATAAAATAGGGCTCCATTACCATGTTCTGAGATCATTTTCATCGACTGTTTTAATTGGAAACCACAATCACAACGCTTGCTCCCAAAAATATCGCCCGTATGGCAAATCGAATGAAATCTTATGATTGCATCGTCTGCATATTCAAAGTCCCCGTATACTAAAACGCTGGATTGTTGATATTCCGCTAAATTTGCTGACGATAATTTATCAATTATTCGTTCAAAATCCTCTGTAACTTCATCACAGTTTAGCCAGCAATACCATTTAAAAACTACGGTTTCTCCGTATAAATTAACTGGAAGTCTTATCGGACCTACTAAATATATCGCCCCTTTTTGTGTTTTTATTAATTGAATTTTATCTTCTAATACAGAAAGAACATTAGGGCTGAGCGTTTGTTTCATCGGATTTATCCCCTTTTTAGTATAGTGTTTACTACATTAACCGATACATTCATGAAATGATTCCTTTCTCAATTGCGAAAAAAATTAAAATAGGCTATCTTGATAGTACAAGATAGCCTGAATAAATTACAAATATTTACGATGGACTCCTTTCCCATCAAAAGAAAATAACATTTTTCTATCTTCAATCATTGATTCGATATGGACGGGTCTGCCCCAAAGCTGCTGGATATAAGGGAGAACCTTTTCCAGGTATTTAACATCTAGTTCCACTCCTTCGTACCAGTGTTTTAAGTATAGTTCTCCATTTTTTAAATAATCACCATCATTAACAGTGATGTAAGGGAAGCCTCCATTTACGCGCATATTTACTAGTTGATCACGAACTTGTTCCCATTGCTTATCAACAATTTTATAATCCCTTCCTTGTTTTTGGAAAAGATACATATCTTCGCGCATGACAAGGTCCTTATTTAGGTAATTTCGAAGGAAGGAAATATCTGATTCCACTTCCCGGACCTCAAATATCTTTTCACGCCCGGACCCTGGTACTACTCCTCGTTGCTTCATATCATCTGTTGGGTTATTATAGCGTTCTTCAATATCCTCAAAAATCTTTATTCCTAAGTAATATGGATTGATACCTGTTTTCGATGGCTGTACAACTCCTGCATTTAATTTAGCAAACTCGATTGCTTCACCACTTGTTAAATCCATTTCTCTAAGAATTCGTTGATGCCAATAGGATGCCCAGCCTTCGTTCATAATTTTCGTTTCGAGCTGCGGCCAGAAGTAAAGCATTTCTTCACGCATCATCGTCAAGATATCTCTTTGCCAATCGGTTAACTCTCTACTGTATGTTTCGATAAATAGTAATAAATCCTTCTCCGGCCTTGGTGGAAATCTCTTTTTCCGAGGTTG
Organism: Bacillus sp. MM2020_1; assembly: GCA_011250595.1. GTDB lineage: Bacteria > Bacillota > Bacilli > Bacillales > Cytobacillaceae > Neobacillus. The sequence continues at coordinate 72,116 of JAANMP010000011.1, forward strand.
ATTCGTCTCCTGTTTATCTTTTTCATCCAATTTCCATAGATCATCGTATGGGGTTGCTGCTATTGATTCATGATCTTCATCTTCCTCGTGGTCTCCAATCGACCATGATAGCTTAGGCCTCATAAGTGATGGGTCAATATGTTCGTCAATGGCCAGTACTGCGTCTAGAAAGGTTTCTACCTCTTTTTTTCCGTATTGAATTTCATATTGGTGAATCCTTTCAGCGGTGGCTGCCATACTTTCGACCATGTCGCGCTTTGTATTTTGAAAACGAACATTGTTTTTAAAGAAATCACAATGTGCTAACACATGGGCAACAATTAGTTTATTTTGAATGAGTGTATTGGAATCAAGTAAAAATGCATAGCAAGGATTTGAATTGATTACTAATTCATAAATTTTACTTAGCCCTAAATCATAATGAAGTTTCATTTTATGAAACTGTTTACCGAAACTCCAATGTGAAAATCGGGTCGGCATACCGTATGCACCGAATGTATAAATAATTTCGGCAGGACAAATTTCATAACGCATCGGATAAAAATCCAAACCAAACCCTGTTGCTATTTCAGTGATTTCACTAATCGCATATTCGAGTGAATTACGACCTTCCACATCCATTTGCCATTCCCCCTTTTCCTCTTACCACAATGTATGAAGTAAAAAGAGGAATGATGAAACAAGATAGAAAAAACAATAGGCAAGTATGTATTTAATCAGGGATTTTTTTGGCCTCGGCAGCAAGCTTAAGTCCTACATACCGATTTCGTTTCCACTCTTTAGTAAAAATAGATAAAGGCGGATTTGTTTCACCAACGAGATAACTTATTTCAATAGTTAGAGCAGGTCTATGATATGTAGTGATAAACCAGTCTGTGAATCCGCCGCCCACTGCGTCTTTAGCTGGTTCCGCTAATTTATAACCCGTTAATTTTGATATCCTCTTTGCAATAAGTTTGTCGCGCTTCAGGTATTTGCCATTTCTATAATTCCAAAAGATCTCTCTGCCGGCGGTATGATAAGCGACGGCTATGGAAGGGTTGATCTCTTTTATAAACCTCGTGAGCGAACGTACCTCTTTGGCCTCTAATGGTTTTTCTCCTTTATAAAATTTATTGCTAGGAGCAGCGGGGTCTCGGTTAAGACTTTCCCAGCCGGCAGGGTATTGTCTGTTTAAGTCTATTCCCAAGCCGTTGGACTTCCAACCTTCAAAGTTAGTTGAGCCCCCATTCATTTTTACCAAAAGTTCTTGATGTTTAGGCGGAAATCTTTGTATTTCATGCTGTTGGACAGCCACACCATCTGGATTTAACATCGGTACAAACCATAGGGATACATCATTAAGAATATGATGAGACTTGAATCCGAAAAGGCCCTTTTCATCATAAGAGGCCGCATAAGACTCGAGCATTTTCATTAACATGATACTTGTCAGCCACTCTCGCCCATGATGGGAACCAATCAAAACCACATTTTTCTTCCCTTTTCCAAGCTTTATTGCCCAAATATCCCGATCAAAGTGTGTGGTTCCGATTGATTTAATTTTAATTTTCTTGGGATACTTTTTTTGAATTTTTGCAAGATCGTCTTCTAACATTTCATAAGTATATGGTTTATTTGCTTTGACAATTTTAGCGCTTACGACATTATTGTGTTGAAACGTAAAAAAGAGGATGACACAAGTAATAATTTTAATCATATGACCTCCACCTTGTTCATAGTAACAACAATATATACAGGTAAATGTTGAAAACAGCGTAATCATTGGGTGTCCAACATTTTCTGTGAAAGTTATCTTCAAAATATCATACAATAATCTCAACTCCTAATAAGGAGGAGAGATAAACAAATGAATAAAATGGATTATGATCGAGCGTTATATTATACACATCGATCCGAGTGGGATAATTTGCTGATTTTAATGGTACGAACAAAAGACCAATTTTTATCAAAAAGAATTGAACAATTCCTGCATGCCTATAATTTCGAACGTGATTACAGTGTGATTGAAACCAAATTATATAATCTTTTGCGCTACATCGACCATGCGAATGAAACCGTTGAGCCTGACCCTAATGAGATACCGATGTATAGTCTTTCCTAAAAAGTATGGTGAATACTTCAGCCTAAGAAACTTTTATAACCGGACCAATGAATTCCACCAAAAAACACGGCTTCCAGATTGGAGGCCGTGTTTTTAAAATTTCCGGATTATTAAGCAATCGGATATTGTTGAGCGAATGGATGGATCACGATTTCATCGATGATCATATGTTTAGGGGCAGAAGCCATGTATACCACAGCATTCGCTATGTCCCCCACCTTCAACCAGTCTTCTTTTTCAGGTAAACCTTGAGTAGATTCTGCGAAATACGTATCAACCATGCCTGGATTGATGGTTCCTACACGAATTCCGTATTCCCTGACTTCTTGGGCAACTGAGCCGGAAAAGCCTTGAACTGCATATTTAGTTGCAGTATAGGCTGCCCCATTAGGAATGGTATAACGGGCAACGTCAGATGAAATATTAATAATTGTTCCTGATTTTTGATCTTTCATATGAGGGAGAACAGCCTTTGTAGCAAGGAATACACCTTGAACATTTACTTCAAACACCTTTTTCCATTCTTCCAAGGAGACTTCCTCCGTTAATTTAAAGAAGCCTAACCCGGCGTTATTTACGAGAAGATCAATTGAACCATATGCTTCGAGTGTCTTTTTCACAACTGCCTTCATATCCTCTTCCTTGGAAACATCCGCTTGTACTGGCAGTACATTGGCGTAACCCATTTTCCTAATTTCTTCGGCTGTTTCAGATACTTGTGTAGAACTCCCGACAATTGTAAGCTTCATTCCACTTTCAGCTAATTTTACAGCAATTTCCTTGCCAATTCCTCGAGACCCGCCTGTAACAATCGCAATTTGATCTTTAAGCATATTTTTCTCTACCCTTCATGTTTATGTTCTTGGTGTTTTATTAAATATTAACTAAATTTCTTGAACTAATTTCATTTTGCTATCCACTAACGCCATAAAATCATTCTCAATCGTACTCAATTTTGCTTTACTTTCTTCAAGACTTAAACTATTTACCCCAAAATAGAATTTCACTTTTGGCTCCGTTCCAGATGGTCTTAAACAAACCCATGAGCCATCTGCGAAAGTATATTTTAAAACATTCGATTTTGGTAAATTAATTTTTTCTTCTCCGCTATTCGTTACACGAATGCTTGTTAAGTAATCTTCCGTTGTCGAAGTAGTCAAGTCGCCAAGACTTGTAATGGGCTCCGCCCGGAACGATGCTAATAATTGTTGAATAGTCTCAGCCCCTTCTTTTCCTTTTAAGGTTAAGGAACGAAGGCCTTCTTGATAATACCCGTACTTTTCAAACACCTGCATCAGTCCATCATAAAGGGACATGTCTTGTTTCTTATAAAAAGCACACACTTCTGTCGCTAAGAGGGCTGCTTGAACCGCATCCTTATCACGAGCAAAATCACCAATCAAATATCCATAGGATTCTTCATACCCAAATAAGAATTTCCGATCACCTGTTGCCTCATATTCATTAATTTTTTCAGCAATAAATTTAAATCCTGTTAAGACATCAACCGTTTCTAATCCATAAGCAGAAGCTATTTTTCTGCCAATTTCAGATGTTACAATTGTTTTTAAAACCACTCCATTTTCCGGCAGATTTCCTTTTTCCTTTTTCTGAGTAAGGATATAATCAAGAAGTAGTGCACCTGTTTGGTTTCCCGTGAGTACAACGTATTCTCCTTCAGGATTAAGAACAGCAATTCCTAACCGATCTGCATCAGGATCAGTCGCAATGAGCAGATCCGCCCCTGCTTTTTTTCCATCGCGAATGGCTAATTCAAAGGCTGCATGTTCTTCAGGATTAGGACTTTTTACAGTTGAGAATTCCGGATCCGGAAGTTCTTGTTCTTTTACTACTGTTACATTTTTATAGCCCAAGGCAGCAAGCGCAGCACGGACAGGCTTATTAGCGGTACCGTGTAAAGGGGTAAAGACGATGTTAAGCTCCGTTTCTTCCGCAAGGTTTGGATTCTCTGAAATAGTTCTTAATTTTTCAACATAGGCATCATCAATTTCAGCACCGATTGTTTTAATTAATCCGGCAGCTCGTAATTTTTCTTCACTGTCAACTTCTATTAGTAATTCATTCTCGATCTCATTTACCTTGGCAATAACTTTATCAGCACTATCTGGCGGAAGCTGACCACCGTCCGAGCCATAAACCTTATAGCCATTATATTCAGGCGGATTATGACTAGCGGTAATGACAATACCTGAGAAGGCATTTAAGTATCTAAGCGCAAATGATAATTCAGGGGTCGGTCTTAACTCTTCAAAAACATAGGTTTGGATTCCTTTTGAAGCTAAAGTTTTAGCTGCCTCCATTGCAAATTCCGGTGATTTATGACGTGAGTCAAATGCAATCACAACACCGCGTTGTTTTGCTTCGATTCCTTGGTTTTCTATGTATGAAGCTAGACCAGCTGAGGCTTTGCGCACAGTATAAAGGTTCATTCGGTTAGTTCCAACCCCGATTTCACCTCGCATACCACCAGTTCCAAATTCTAAATTCTTATAAAAAGCCTCTTCTAATTGTCTTTCATCATTGAAGATTTCAGTTAATTGACTTTTTAATTCAGTATCTAATCCTTCAAAATCTATCCAACCTTTGGCTGTTTGTTTCCAATCCATAGAATTCCCTCCAATTTCTGTCTACTTATATTGTTTCTAATTTCATGTTTGTTACTCCTCTTAAAATGACCTGAAATTAGCCGACAATTTTCGCAGTATTAAACGAATTATTATTTTACTTTCATTAACTATATTACATTAAAATTAGTCATAATTAGTATAAAAAAAATAAAAGGCCTGCAATTTGCAGACCAGAACTTTTCTTCTTTATATGAGCAACTCATTATCAGCATTTGAATAAATACTTAGCATATGATTTTTAATACATCTTTCTTCTTGAAAATGCTCATATTTAAATGGAAACAATAATCCAAGTTCCTGCAACGTCTCAACATTCTTATCAAATAATATTGAGTACTGACCATCGAGTTGAGTGGCCTCGAGAATAGATATTAATGTTTGAATACTTGTCATTACCAGAAAAGCATCTTTTAATGTATTAAAATCTTCAGATGTATGCAAAACTTTTAATTGTTCAAATTGACAAATCTCCTCATCAGAAAAATAGAGAGGAAAAATATTCGAATAGATGTACCTCACCAGCCCATTTATTTCCTTTTCTTGACTTGGTGTCGAGGCAAAAACAATTTTCACTAATATAACCCACCTTTGCCATCGCTTATTTCTGTCTAATTGTATATCATTAGAATAACATAACTAAGTCGGCAGTTACGGTGGTAATTATAACCTGAAGGAGAATTAAATGCTAAAAACAACGCGAATGGGGGATTGGTTTCAACTAACAATTCCTTTAGAATGGAATGGAAAAACTCTTGCTGATATTTTTCGGAATGTTTGGGAGGCCCCCAAAAAGTTGACTCATTCTTTTAGAATGGATAATAAGGTATTAGTAAATGGTGACCCGGCTAACTGGAATACCCCACTCAGCCAGGGTTCAAAGCTACAACTTAACCTTTTTGGGGAAGAAGAATTACAAATCACACCAAACTACCTAAATGTTGATATCCTTTTTGAAGACGACCATGTAATCGTCCTGAACAAACCACCTTTTATGAATACGCATCCAAATGACCCAAAAGCAGATATAAATACTCTTGTTAATGCGGTTCAATATTACCTGCAAGCAAATGGGGAAATAAGAAATATACGCCAGGTTCATCGATTAGACCGCGATACCTCAGGGGCTATTCTTTTTGCTAAACATGCTTTAGCAGGCGCTATTTTAGATAATATGCTTGAAAAACGGGAGATAAAAAGAACCTACGTTGCTTTGGTTCATGGGGTGGTGAAGCAAAGCAACGGAACTATTAAGGCGGCAATTGGCCGGGACCGCCATCATGCAACAAAAAGAAGAGTTTCTCCAACAGGCCAGGACGCACTTACCCATTACATAGTCTTAAAGGTAGACAAAGCCAAACAACTGTCCTATGTAAAATGTTGGCTCGATACTGGAAGAACGCATCAAATCAGGGTCCATTTAAGTTATCTGGGCCATCCCCTCGTGGGAGATATTTTGTATGGCGGTAAACCAATGGTTAAAAGACAAGCACTCCACGCTGCCAAGCTTAAATTTATTCATCCATTTACTCAGGAAAGAATTATTTGTCACGCCCCATTTTTAGATCAACCTATTATTTTTAAAGATATTGATATTTATTCACTTTAAGTAACATCGAAAAAGCCTCCTGATATCGGAGACTTTTTCGATGTTTATTTATCTGTCTGTTCTTCTAAAGGATCGCATTATGAAGCTTAGCAGCAGGGCTAAGACTGCAGCCCCAATGATTGCTGGAATTATCGCAAAATCAGCAACCCTTGGCCCCCAATCACCTAGAACCGCTCTCCCAAGCCATGCCCCAACGAAACCTGCAATGATATTACCAATGATTCCTCCCGGTATATCTCTTCCAACGATAAGACCTGCTAACCATCCAATAATCCCACCAATAATTAATGCCCAAATGAAATTCATTTAGAACACTCCTTTTCAGTATTCAATTATTTTGTCTCAGGCAGTATTGGAAAAGTAACTCATTTTTCATGCTACCTGTACCATTAAAATACCCTATTTTCAATTTTATACTCAAAAAGAATAAAATCCTCCAAGGTAAGCTTTATACATAAATTAATGAATTTGGGTAAAATTAAAAAAGTCTGTAACATAAAAATAAACTATTCAAAACATTCTAATGTTAAGTTTTTGTAAATTTTTTATTAAGTTGTTTCTTTTTTCGACATTTTTCCATAAAATTATTTGGGTTGGTGTACAACACTTGTTTAAATGAAAATGGGGGTAATAACATGGCATTCAAAAAAGCTGATAAATTTATGGTTTTACTTAGTCATATTTCCGCTAACCTTAAAGAAAGTGCAAATTTCTTCACAGATTACAAACTAAAAAATGTGAGTGATTTGAAAATTTTCTCAGAGAAGATGAAGGAACTTGAAACAAAGGGAGATTCATTCGTTCATGAAGTAATCAAAGAATTGAATGATGCTTTTATCACTCCAATTGAACGTGAAGACATTCTTCATCTTGCGATGAGCATGGATGATGTACTCGATGGACTTGAAGGATGTGCAGCATTATTTGAAATGTACTCAATCACAAATGCTGATGACTATATGAAGAAATTTGTGGATGCCATTCAAGCCAGTGTCCATGAAATTGACAAAGCGGTTGAATTGCTCTCTAATAAAAAGTTACAACAAATTAGAGAACATGCGATTAAAATAAAGGATTACGAATCTAACTGCGATAATATCTTACGCCAGTCGATTAAAAATTTATTTACGGTCGAAAAGGATCCCATTCGTATTATTCAATACAAGGAAATTTACGAAAATCTTGAAGATATTGCAGACTATTGCCAAACGGTTGCTAATACACTCGAAACCATTATTATGAAAAATGCTTAAGGAGCAAAAATATGAGCGTTGTATTAATTCTAACAATTTTAATTGTAATTGGTGCCCTTGCATTTGACTTTATTAATGGATTCCATGATACCGCAAATGCAATTGCTACCTCTGTCTCAACAAAAGCCCTAAAACCACGCCAAGCAATTTTGTTAGCAGCAGTAATGAATTTTGTTGGGGCATTGACATTTACTGGAGTAGCAAAAACTATTTCTAAGGACATCGTAGATCCATTCTCACTTACTGGTGGTCATACGGGATCAATTGTTATTTTCGCAGCATTATTATCAGCTATTATTTGGAACTTACTCACATGGTATTATGGTATCCCCAGTAGCTCTTCGCATGCAATTATCGGTTCTATTGCTGGTGCTGCCATTGCTGCCAAAGGCTTTGAAGTGATAAAATATGAAGGTTTTTTAAAGATTCTTGAAGCTCTAGTTCTATCACCAATTTTGGCATTTACTGTTGGTTATATTGTTTATAGCATTTTTAAAGTCTTCTTCAAGAACTTTAATTTAACTAAGACCAATCGAAACTTTCGTTTTATCCAAATTGCTACAGCGGCCTTGCAATCCTATTCACACGGGACCAACGATGCACAAAAATCAATGGGGATTATTACTATGGCATTGCTGGCTAATGGTTATCTGACAACTGATGAAGTCCCTTTTTGGGTTCAGGTTTCCTGTGCGATTGCAATGGGGCTTGGTACCTCGATTGGCGGATGGAAGATCATTAAAACAGTGGGCGGGAAAATCATGAAGATTCGCCCGATAAATGGTGTTGCAGCGGATTTAACGGGTGCAGCGATTATTTTTGGAGCAACCTTCATCCATTTACCTGTAAGTACTACTCACGTTATTTCTTCGGGAATACTTGGGGTAGGTGCATCCCATCGTCTTAAAGGAGTAAAATGGGGTACTGCCCAACGAATGTTAATTACTTGGGTAATAACACTTCCAATAACGAGCGTATTAGCAGGTATCATTTATTTCATAATGAATATTTTCTTTTAAATTCAACCAGAGATTCTGGTTGTTTTTTTTGACCCGTTTTCCTGGCTCTTTTTTTGTAACATCACTTCTAAATGGATGAAACCTTCATATTTTATCTAGGAGGGCATGTTTTGGGGTGAGATTGTGAAGGAAAAAATTGCTGCAATGCTGCTAGGAAGTTTGCTGTTGAGCCTTGGGGTTAATGGATTCTTAGTACCCTACCACCTGCTGGATGGAGGGGTAATTGGCTTAGGATTAATCATTCATTATTTTTACGGGTGGCCGACTGGACTAAGTATTATTCTGTTAAGTCTTCCATTATATGTTCTAGCATGGATCTTTGAAAGACGTTATTTCTACTACAGTCTTCACGGACTTATCATTTCTTCCTTTTGTATTGATTTTCTTTCATTCATGAATGGAAAAATCCATATGGGTATATTACCAAGTACGATAATTGGTGGATTACTTGTCGGTATTGGCATAGGTCTTATGCTGCGTTATGAAACAAGTACGGGTGGGACAGATTTACTTGCCCAGATTTTAACTAAGTTTACTTCCGTAAATGTCGGCATCATCATATTCATTATTGATGGATTGGTGATAACGAGTGGGATTCAGGTGGTGGGATTAGAAAAGTTCTTCTATTCCCTTCTTACGATCATTTGCGTTGGATTAATGACAACCTTAACTGTTAGTGGTAATAAGAACGAACATTTCCCATATTATTAAAAAGAAACGCTGGCCCCTAAGCCAGCGTATTAATCTGTATTCTTACCCCCCTTAAGATCCGTCGTTCTAAAAACCTCTTCCATGATTCCATAGGATTTTTTCAATCGTTCATAATAGGTTGGCTTCTCCCACTTATTCCAGTTGTAGAAAAATACATCAGATTGTTGAAGCTGATTATTAACTGCTTTAGGCAATGTTTGCTTGATCGCCCCTTTTTCTGTTGTCACTAAAGCAACCCTAATCCCATTAATCTCCGCACTTCCTGCCAACCCACTTTCCCATACATCTCCCATTACTTCTTTTAAACTAGGGTCTTTAACATTCAATAACTGCCACGCGATCCTGCCTTCGATAACCTTCTTATCATTACTGATACTTATATCTGTTAACGAATCAAAAGCTTTATTTTTCGGATTAGCATTTCCAAATTTCAATTTTCCAGTCTCGTAGCCCTCAAAAGGAATAATCGTCTTTGTTGATGGAATCCTCAATTCTTTATTTAGGGCAAGTCTAATTGGATGAAACACTCCATTATTTTTCTTGCTTACATAAGCCTGTTCGTCAATCATCTTCAACAGGTGCGCATACTGAAAATAGAAAGTATCATAGTAACTGTCTACCAATATCCTAGAATGATTAGTTCCTGCCAGTTTTACCAAAAAGTCAATACCGAAGTCTGTCTTTACAGAGTTCTTATCTGTTAATGATATAGTGGTTTGGCCTTGCTTATTGATGGTATCAAGTAACAGGAAAGTTCCTTCGTTAGCAAAATCAACGGGTCGATTATACTTTAGAAGAAAATATAAATACCCGTTATCCGAGGAAAACCGAACTTCCTTTATCGGGTGGTTCTTTTCTTTGGTTAGATAACCTTTCCTAACTCCTGCCAAATCCCAATCCTTAGTGACACCGTCAACAAGGATTACTTGTTCCTTTTTTCCTGGTTCAAAACCTTTGATACCAAAGTGCTGTTCATTTGTTTGTACGTTGTTCCAATAGGGTCTTCGATCCGGATTATCAAAATCCATAGTGTTCCACGTCCGTTTAAACCATTCATCCTGCCAAGAGAAGACAAGCCCGCCCATATAACCTTCAGAAACAATCGATTGATAAAGATATCTATTAATTTCCCCTTGTTCCTCCTCTGAATGAAGGCCTTGGTTCATTCCATAAGCGTTCTTATGTGTTAATCCTCTTGAAGCCGGTACACCAAATTCTGCAACAAGTACAGGCATTTGATGGGCTGAACGTAGGACATTTAGATAACCGGCATAATTGTTTTTCTTCCCCTTTGAATCGACATAGTTAAGGTATGACTTCTCATAGTTAAGAAAATCAGGATAATAGGGATAAATATGATAGGAAGCGAAGACCCCTGAAGAAAATTGCTTGGCTGCTTTAATATGGTTAGGATTAACCGAAACCATATCCTCATTTTCAAGCGGTTCTGCCGGATGCTTCAACAAATCAGTTGTTACCCAGTTTGTAAAACTCATTGAGTGTTGCCACTGGTATTGTTTCGCTTCATAATCAGCAGCATAATCCATTAAGCCAGCCAACCAAATTTCAAAGGGATTTGCCTTTTCTGTTTTAAAGTAATTGCCAGTAAATTGACCGATTTTTCTATGCTTCGCATTCGTATTCTTGACCATCGCGGGGTCCCATTCTGTACCGACTATTATTCCTAATACATATTTTGAAATGTCGTGTGTATAACTACCTGAAGCATGTCCAGGTCTGTCAGGAATCTCTGCTTTACCATGTATAATATCTATCATATTTTTAATTTCTAACTTTGCATCTTCTAGATTAATCTTTGCAAATGCATCTTGAGTATGAATAAGATTCTCCTCATTTACCCATGTACCATGAAATAGATACAACGGCTTTTTCGCGATTTGATTATATTCATAAAAGGCTTCATAAAATTGTGGCGGATGAAGCGTATAAATTCTGATTGCATTTGCATTCATTGCGCCAATTTCTTTAAACCAACGGAAGTACTCCTCTTTTGTTATCGCAGTCTCACCAGGAAAGTATCCTGGCTTTCCTATCCCCATATTCACCCCTTTAATTAAAAGATTCTCCCATTTTCCATTCTTCCGGACCTGTATATACGAATCTCCTGTCTTGCTGTTTATCTTAATCCCATTATTTTCTGCCAATTCCACATTTTCTTGATTGTCTACATGGTGCAATCCATTTTTTAAAATATCCTTCATCAATGGAACGTACGTTTTCCAATAAAAAGAATTGTTTGCTCCAATATTCCTTTTCCATGCATCAAGCCCTTTTGTTTGGTAAATCGCAGGAACATCGGACTCATCTGCAAAATCTCCTGAAAAATAGTAGGAGGAGTATTTAGTATTTTGGTGATAAATGACTGCTGGGAAATTTGCTGGAATACCGAAACCTTCAAGTGTTTCCTTAGCTTGTTTTGAAATCGGCAATTTATATGAAGCAAGAACTTCATCCTGATCTTTAGCATCAATAATATCAAACCAATACTTATAATTCCCCTGAATATCTTGATTAAAATATTTATTTCCTTTATTAGTTAATTGAAAAAGCAGCCCCTCATCTTGAACATCTTTATTGCCAATAACAACAACATAATTATTTTTACTAACAAAAACGAATCCCTCACCAGTAAATGACCATTTCTTGGTTTGTTGTTGATAACTTTTCTTTACCCATTCAGGTACTTCCTTACTATTTAGGTCGGAAAAATAACGTCCAATCCAACCGGACCATTCTACATTTAGTAGATTAGAGATTTTCGCTTTTGCTGTTTCTGAGGTTGGACTAGCAAACGTATTAAATTCTGCAATTAACGTTTTTCCCTTCGATTGGATAAGGGCCTTTTCAATTTGATTGACTTCGTTGGATTTTAGTCCGCCGTAAATTTTTTCCGATCGTTTTCCAGACGGATTCTGTCCGAAAAACTCCTCTTTATATACCCCGTATTGATCCGTTAAATAGAAAACATCATATTTTTGTAAATCTTTCGGTATCGGCGCAATTGTATATTTCTGTCCATCCTTTGGTTCAAAACCTTTGTAATCCTCGGTAACAGAATAAGGAACTTGTCCATTTTTAAAATATTTATCATTGTTTAATATCCAAACAAGCCCCTTATGTTCCCTGTAGGAAGAATTAGGGACCGTCTTGTCGACAATTAACACGTTTAATTTTTTCACCGGTTGAATTTGCCATAACCAAAAAGGGCATGTCAAAATCATTAGAAAAAGCATGGTATATATGATTAAATACATGGGTTTTTTCATTCAGAAACACCTTTTCTTTTCATTTCTCCCCAACTTCTATCCCCCATTATCATTTGCCATATCCCCTCACAACGCCAAAATACGGTCAGCGGCCGATACCAAATGGTTTCAGTTAGAGAGTATAAAAACAATTTAACAATATCAGATACTTTCGGATACTTTGTTAGGCTCCATTCTTCTAGTAGAACCGCTGACATGGAAAAAATAGACCCATATAAACACGAAAGAAGAAATAATAAAATAGAAAATTCAACATAAATGCCCCCTAAAAATAAACAGAAGAACATAAATAGATATCCTGATAGCTCGATCACAGGTCCAAAAAATTCAACGATCCAAAAGTATGGGAAAGATATGAAACCAATCAATCCGTACTTCGGGTTAAAAGTTATCTTTTTATGTGTCCATAGGCTTTCAAACAGGCCTCTATGCCAACGTCTCCTTTGCCTGCGTAAGAAGGTAATGTCTTCAGGAACCTCCGTCCAACAAACCGGGTCAGGTACATAAACAATCTTTTTCTTGATATTTTTTTCCTTTAAGAGTCTATGGATTCTAACGACTAATTCCATATCTTCCCCAACTGTATCTGTTCGATAACCTCCTGCAGTAATTACCCATTGCTTAGAAAAAACACCAAATGCACCTGAAATAATTAATAATAGATTATGACGACTTAGGCCAATTCTCCCCATTAAAAAAGCCCGCAAATATTCGATGATTTGCATAACGACCAGTGGGTTACTCGATAAACCAATTTTTTGAATATGCCCGTTTTTGATTTGACAGCCATTCGCGATTCGAACGCTTCCGCCCGAGGCTATTACCTCTTCATTTGAGTCAATAATAGGCTTCATAACCTTTAAAAAGGCATCCGGCTCTAGTACCGAATCTCCATCTAATGAACAAAAATAGGGGTAATGGGAAAAGTTTAGACCCACATTAAGTGCGTCCGCCTTCCCTCCATTTTCCTTGTCAATCAGAAACAAATTGGACAGAATGGCTGATTGATAAATCTTACGAATCGGTTTTGTTTCGACCTGTTTTCTTACCACTCTTTTTATTTCCTTCATATCGTAGTGTTCAATTACTTTTTCAAGTGTTTGATCGGTTGAACCGTCATTCACCACAATCACTTCAAATGTAGGGTAATTAACGCTTAATAATGAGCGCACACTCTGAATAATACCAGCTTCTTCATTGTAAGCTGGGACGATAATTGATACCGGCTTGGTATAAAATTCATCCTCGTAATCCTCATAGGCTTGAACTCTATCTAGCTGGTATTCCTTCCTAAGATGGAAAAAAGAGATAACCAAAATGGCAGAATAGAAAATAATGACAACCACCATATAGATAGCTATAAACCACGCAAAAAATGTTACCACATCTCCCCATTGCAAAACAGTCATTGTCTATCCCCCTTTGTGAAGCCATTCCCAGGCCATATCCTTCGCAAATGCATCTTTGGATGTTTCTAATACTTCCCGCAATATGTCGTACCCATTTGGAAATTGACTGATTGCCTGACCAGCCTGCGACCGAACCCACCATGTTCGATCATGCAAAAGTTCAATCAATCTCGAAATCGCTTTAACTTCTTTTATTGAACCAACTAGTTTAGCGGCAACCATTCTTTCTTCCCACTTGGCGGAATAAAGAAGTTCTAGGTAAGGTTCTGTATTTTTTACATAACCAATTTCAGATAATGCCTTTAAAGCTCGAAGCCTAATTTCTCCTTTATAGGAAGAAAAAACATTTTCAAGAAAGGATAGATATTTTAGTCCTCTTTTAATCGAAATTACATCAAGAATTGCTTTTTGTAAGGGAGGACTACTTTTATGAAAATGAAGAATAAACTGCTCAAATTGTTGTTCGTCGAGGCGGATTATTATGATACGGTACTCAAATTCAGAGAAAGGCTGATAGTAGGTTGTTAACATATCAAATAATTGTCCATATTGGAATAAAGCAAGGATTCTTAAAGAATGAATAAGTTCTGTGTGGGAAAGTTTTTTTTTCTTTGTTAGCGTGTAGATATCATCAATAAGGAGATTTAATTGGAAATCCTCAATATGATAGAGGGTATTCATCCGTTGGCTCCAACGCTTACTTTTTAGTTGCTGACGATAATAATCAGCCAAATACATGGAAGCTAATTCTGATAAACGTTTCTTTTCATCTGCCCCCTCTAATATTTTGCTATACCTGCTTAGAAGCTCTTCGATAGCTTTCTGTTCAAGAACGGATTTAGGGTTCATCCCCCTTGAATACCCTCCATCCATAAGCATTGTAAAAAGGATCGATTGGTAATTCTCAACATATGCTTCTATCGTCTTTCTGTTTTTTATCTCTATTGCTTTCCTTATCGTTAAGTATATTAGTAAAACCACTAACAATCCTAAAACGGTAATGGTTAGAATTGTTAGGAAATATAATTCATTTTTCAGCATTCTATTTCATCCTTTTAATTAACCTTTCTATCCTTGCTTGAAGTTCTTTAATACTAAATGGTTTGGTCATATAATCATCTGCTCCAAGCTTTAATGCCCTTTCAATATCCGTTTCACTTTTTCTTCCTGTCAGCATAACAACATGAATATTTCTTCTAGTTTCTATTTTTTTTAC
This sequence comes from Bacillus sp. MM2020_1, assembly GCA_011250595.1. Lineage (GTDB taxonomy): Bacteria > Bacillota > Bacilli > Bacillales > Cytobacillaceae > Neobacillus. The sequence continues at coordinate 87,369 of JAANMP010000011.1, forward strand.
TCTCTGAAGGATTTCCATCCCATCCATGACAGGCATAACACCATCAAGTATTAAGAAATGTTCTCCTTTTTCTTCTAAGCGTTTTGATTCAAAGAATTGTAGACCATCTTCATATGTTTCAATGTCAAGGTCATAATGATTAAACACCATACCCTTAAGCACTCTCATTAGCATGGTTCGAATAATAGAATCGTCATCAATGACTGAAACAAACAAGGTTTTTTTCGATAACACAAGAGGACTCATGTGGATTGATTCCACTCTAGCCCGCCCATTTCCTTTAGCTTTATATAGGGCTATATCAGCAGCTTTTAAAGCAGCTTCCATGGATGTTTCCGGATGATTAATTGAATAAACACCAGCAGAAAAAGTAACCGAAAAAATTTTATTCTCTTCCTCAAATTGCACTTTAGAAAATTCGCTTATTAGTCTTGTAACAATATCTGCTACATCCATTTGATTCGTATTTTGAAAAAGAATAACAAATTCTTCTCCCCCATATCTAAAAACATTATCAGAACTTCTAGTATATTTTTTCAAAAAGTTTGCTAAGGTAACAAGAACCTTGTCACCTGTAAGATGGCCATATGTATCGTTAATCTGTTTAAAATGATCAATGTCTAATATAGCCAAACTAAAAAATTGTTTGGTTCTTATTAAGTCTTTGATATTCCTCTCAAAAACATCAACTAGGAATTTTCGATTGTAAAGTTGCGTTAGCTCATCCAAAAGAATGGAATGGTCAAATTTTTTCTTCCTTTTAATAAGACGCTCTATGCGAACTGTCAACTCTTCCAAATCAAATGGTTTTTCAATAAAATCATCTGCCCCTAATTTATAGGCAGTTATTCTTGATTCGCGATCATTTTTTTGGCTGGTAATAATCTTAGGGACAAAGTTTTGTTTATTATGATTTTGTAACTCATCAAGGAGTTGAAAACCATTGATAACTTGTAAGTGTTGATCAATTATTACACAATCTGGACTTAAGTCGAAGTACTGTGATATAGCCTTTTTAGCTTCTGTATTGGCTACAACCATCCATCCCTGTTTCTCGAGTGTGTCCTTTACTGGGATAAGTAACGATATATCATTGTCGATAATTTGGATAAGTGGAACATTTTCTTCCTTTCGCAGCTGTTTGTTGTAATGTAAATTTCCATCATAATTTAAGTCCATAAACAACCTACTCCCTGATTGAAGATCATTCAAATATGAATAAACAAACTATTTTCTAATTGATTCCCCTTTTACTATTCCCTTTTTAAAACAGATTTAAGGTAACTAAAGTTTATTATTAATAAATCCATGTGTCACGCGAAATGACAGAGAAATAGTCGAAAAAAAATAATTTTTGTCGAATTTATTTTCTCTATTGAAAGTTAAAAAAAGAGATCCACTGAACTGGATCCCAGAGTGCTTGTTATATAAGATTTTTAACTTTATTTGTACAACTGTCCATTGCGGCCAAAATGGAACCCCGAAATTTCTCTTCTTCTAGAGTAACAACGGCTTCAATCGTTGCACCTCCAGGAGTACACACATTATCTTTTAATTCGCTAGGATGTTTTCCAGTCTCAAGGACCATTTTAGCCGCTCCTAGTACAGCTTGAGCAGCAAGCCGATAAGCCTGATCCCTTGGTATTCCCTGCCTAACTCCTCCATCTGCCATTGCTTCAATGAGCATATAAACATACGCCGGGGAAGAGCCACTGATTGCAGGTACAGCATCCATTAGTTTTTCATCTAGCCGCTCGGTCTTACTAAAGGTGTGGAACAAGCGCTCCACCTCACTAATTTCAGATTCATCAAGATAAATATTAGCACAGATTGCACTCATTCCTTCGCCTACTAGTGAAGGAGTATTAGGCATGGTTCGCACGGCCTTTACTTGGAATCCAAATGATTGTTCGATATCCATTAATGAAATTCCAGCTGCAATGGTTATAATAATCGCAGATGGTTTAATCTCATTTTTTATTTCTTTTATTACATTTACATAGAGTTCAGGTTTCACTGCAAGTATTAGTATGTCTGCATATCCGGCAATATCCCGATTATTTAATGTTGTGAGAATCCCGTATGTTTTCTCGATGATCTCGATCGTTTTTTCTGAATTAGCGCTAGCCATAACGTTTTCTTTAGGAATTAGTTGTGATTTTATAATTCCCTCAATCATGGCCTGAGCCATTTTTCCAGCTCCAATAAAACCTATTTTCTTATTCATATTTTCTCCCCACTTACTTATACATTCCATTCTCAAGGACGATAATATTTTCTCCGTATTTTGTTCTCCCAATTTCTTTTGTATTTTCAACCAACCTATATATATTATCACAACATCGTTTAGCACCTATGACTAATAATGGCACCCCAATGAAATCGATTTTTAAACCTCTTGAGAAAAATCCACCCATTGACATGGCAAAAGGCACCGTTGGCGAAGTATTGGAAAAGACGATTTTTTCCTCAAATTTAAATTTTTCTTGCAGCAATAAACTCATTTCTTTTAATGCTGGAACCACATATTTATTCCTTTTCCGTCCTATTGTGTATACAGAATGTCCCTCCTCATCATTCCCATGGAAAATAAGTTTTCCAAAGTCTTCCTTCGTTAATTTATTGAAATAATTCACATTTAATATTTCTTCTTTTGTAAGTTTCCGTTCAGATTGTGGTAATTGTTTTAAATGATAGGCAGCTGCTAAAGACGTTGTATGAGTTCCACCATAATCATTATAGATATAAATCATAGCTATCATCCTTTTTTTTTTACTATGTATAATATGCTCAATAAAGCAACTGCCAATTCTAGGTATAGACCAAAGTAAAAAAAGAAGTTTATCACAAAAGGATAAACTTCTCTTGAACTTACTTATTTAAATCTTTAGGTGAAAAAGCTCCAGGAAGTAGGTCTTTCACCTTGAGTTTTAAAATATCACCCTTTAAATTTGTCAACACAACTTCCATTTCTGGATCACAAAGTTCTGAAATCACCTGACGACAGGCTCCACATGGAGAAACTGGTCCCTCAGTATCCGCCACTACAACGAGTGAATCAAATTGTGTAACACCCTCCGAGTACGCTTTAAACAAAGCGGTTCGTTCCGCACAGTTAGTCACGCTGTATGCCGCATTTTCGATGTTACAGCCATGAAATACCTGACCATCTTTTGATAAAAGAGCTGCACCAACTTTAAAATTTGAATAAGGCACGTAGGCAAACTCTCTCGCTTTATTCGCTTCAATGATTAAGCTGTTTTTTTCCATCATGTTCACGCTCCGTCAAGGATATTTAATGCTGAACTAATTTTGTAATCCATTCAAATAGGACTCCGCCAAAATACACCCCGAAAATACCCATTACTCCTGATAATACTGGGGGTGCAGGTATTGGAAGTTTTAAAAATTTAAACAACAAGCCAACTATTAATCCGGCAATTAATGCCAATATTACGTCTCTCATCTGATTAACCTCACAAAAGTATTTTTAGTAATTGCTTAAAGACAGCTCACCCTTACTGATTGAAACACCAGAACTTGCACCAATGCGAGTTGCTCCAGCTTCTACCATGGCAAGTGCATCTTCACGACTGCGGACGCCACCTGAAGCTTTTACGCCAATTTCAGGTCCGACTGTTTGACGCATTAATCGTATATCTTCAACTGTTGCACCGCCTGTAGAAAAACCAGTAGATGTTTTTACATAGTCTGCCCCAGCTTTTACAGAAATTTCACAAGCTCTTATTTTTTCTTCTTTTGTTAATAGGCAAGTTTCAATAATTACCTTTACCAATGCTTTTCCTTTTGCAGCTTCAACAACGGCTGCAATATCTCTTTCAACCAAATCATCCTGCATATCTTTAAGCGCAGCGACATTAATTACCATATCTATCTCATTAGCACCGTTTTCAATTGCATTCATTGTTTCAAATGCTTTGGTTTCTGGTGTAGTTGCCCCCAGTGGAAAACCAATTACGGTACATACTTTCACTTCTGGAGTATCTGCAAGCATTTTAGCTGCTGTATTTACCCAAGTAGGATTAACACAAACAGATGCAAATAAATGCTCTTTCGCTTCTTCCAATAATTTTACAATTTCTTCTTTTGTTGCATCTGCTTTTAATAATGTATGATCAATCATTCTGACAATATTTTGAGACATAACGTTCGTCCTCCCTGTTTCCTGTTTATTTATTTAAAGACTTTAATGTTATTTATCACAAGGTAACTATACCAAACTGAATGAACATTTGTAAATACATTTATGAACAAATGTAAAATTTTTATTTTACTTAATGCTTATCAAGCAAGAATTGCGCCGTAAACTGATCCGTCACTAGCACATTGGCGTACCCGCCTTTTAATGCGCCGTAAATTCCCTCAATTTTATTCGGTCCACCTGCAACAAGAATCGAATGGTCCTTTTTCTTTAAATCATTTAGATCTACGCCCAGTGTCCTTTCATTTAAGCTCTCGTTGCAAACTTCTCCTGATTCATTAAAAAAACGCGAGCAAATATCACCGACTGCCTTACCGGACAGGGACTCCAAATCACTGTCTGTAAAATAGCCGAGCTGAAATAATAACGAGTCGGTCTTGATTGGACCAATCGTAAAGAGCGCTATATTAGACTGACTGCCTAACTCAAGGATCTTGCGAATATGGCGATCCGCCTCCATTGCCTGTTTTACAACAACGTGATCAACAATTGCCGGGAGGGGAAGATTGTGAGGCGTTGTATGAAATGCTTTACCAAAAAGATATAAAATTTCAGATGCATACGTATTTTTTTCCGAGTGGCTCACGCCGCCCTTTAATTGAACAACCTTCACACCTTTTACCAACTTCTGCTTGAGTTCAACTGCCACATGGTATAAAGTAGTTCCCCATGTCACTCCTATTATGTCATCATCCTTAACAATTTCATCAAGATAAATGGCTGCCTTTTCACCAAGATAATTCTTAATGAAGTGATCTTCATATTGGGGAATTGAAGCGACAATCGCCTTTTTAAGGTTAAACTTTTGTTCAAGTTCCGTTGCCAGATTCTCAACATCTTCTGTCGGATCCAAGATACTGATTTGAACAATCCCATCACTTTTCGCCTGCTGTAATAAACGGGATACAGTGGGGCGGGAAACACCGAGTTTCTTGGCAATTTCATTTTGATTATAATCCAATAGATAATATAGCTTAGCTGCTTCGATGACTTTTGTTAATTTTTCACGGTCCACTGTTATCACCTTGTTTTTTAATATTTTCTTTATTGTAACAAAAAAGATGATCGATTTCATTTTGTTTTACATTTGTAAAAATTAATTTGAATTTTATTTCACCTTTTTTAAGAATAGGCTATCTTCATCTGGTGAATTTTCATCCTCTAAAATGGGGAACATTTATTAAGACATCCATCTGATTAGGTGACTTAAGAAAGAGACACCAAAAAGTCATCCGCTGTTCAACAGTTCTTCTGTATACTGAAATAAGGAAGAAGATTCCTTTTTGAGGAGGCGATACCTTGCAGAAATTAGGCGGATATATCTATCAAAAACGAAAATGGGTCCTGGCATTTTGGTTTATCATTATTTTGCTATTAGGATTTTTTGCTCTAAAATTACCTACCGTTCTAAGCGGAAATGGTTTTGAGTATAAAGGAGAATACAATCAAACACGAAATATCCTTGAACAAGAATTCGGGCATCCGAAATCCTCGATCATCCTTGTGTTTGAAAAACATAAAACCGTCAGTGATGATATCTTTAAAAAGTTCATTTTAGACACATTTGATAAAATTACCACAAAGCATGTTGGAAAACAGGTTATTTCCCCTTTTGAACGGGAAGGGATGGTAGATGAAAATTATGCCTACGGGCTGATTACTTTTAACAAGAATGCAGAAAGCCTGGGAAAAGAAATTAATCAATTAAAAGCGTTGCTTGGAAATAAAAAAGGCTTAAAGGTCACTATAACCGGTGAACCAATTATTGTTCAGGACCTAAATACCGCAAGCCAGGAAGATTTAGCAAAAGCAGAAATGATTGGTCTGCCAATTGCCTTAATCGTTCTGATCCTTGCGTTCGGAGGTCTAGTTTCAGCATCCCTTCCAATTGTGATTGGGGTTGTTTCTATATTATGTACAATGGGAACCGTTTACTTTTTTAGTTATGGTGCGGATTTAACCATCTTTATTTTAAATATAGTCCCGATGATAGGGTTGGCCCTTAGTATTGACTTTGCCTTGTTGTTTATCAATCGATACAAAGAAGAACTAAAAACAAAATCCATACAATCTGCTATTGAAATAACCGTTTCAACGGCGGGACGATCAATCATCTTTTCAGGTCTTTGTGTTTTTATTGGCTTATCCGCCCTTTGGTTTATTAAAATCGATATATTTCAAAATGTAGCACTAGGCGGGATGACCGTAGTGTTGCTCTCTGCCTTTTGTGCATTAACCTTTCTCCCTGCACTGCTCGCGGTATTGGGAACCAAAATCAACAAATTAAGTTTACTGCCCGTCCGAGACGAACAAACCAGTATCTGGCACCGATTTGCAAAATTTGTGATGAGACGGCCTATTCTCATGACAATTACCGCCCTTGTGATACTTTTGTCAGGATTGGTGCCCCTTAAAGAAATGATTTTAGCCATTCCCGGGACTGAATCTCTGCCGCCAAATTACCCTTCACGAGATGCCTTAGAAACATTTAAAGATCATTTCGTGGCAAAAGAAAAACGTGATGAGAAAAAAGTGACGATGGTCCTTGAAACAATAGGCAGCATTTCTGAAATAAACAATCTTGAAAAAGTCAAAAAAGTGATTACCGATCTTGATGCAGATGTGCTTGTAAATTCAGTAGACTCACCATTTTCAGCGACTGGTATACAAGATGTGAAACAGCTTAATCAATTTCTCACCTATGGAAAAAATGCCAAGAGTGCCCCAATTTCTAACTACTACATTAGAGATAATAAAATGCTTTTAGAGGTGTATTTAAATACTGGTGAACATTCTTCAAAGGCACGACAGTGGGTAAGCGATTGGTCCAACAAAGATTTAGGCCTAAAAGCTTCATTTGGCGGACCGATTAAATTTGAGCAAGAAATTTTTTCAGAAATATTCCAAAAAGCTCCCTATGGTTTATTATTAATTGTCATTTCTACGTTCGTGATATTAATGGCAGCTTTCCGCTCCATTCTTATTCCATTGAAAGCAATCCTTATGAATATGTTAAGTCTTGGCTGCACCTTTGGAATTGTGGTTTGGATTTTCCAGAAAGGGCATTTAGGAATGGTACCGGTTGATATTGCTCTCATTTTACCTGTGTTTGTCTTTACACTTGTTTTTGGCCTATCAATGGATTACGAAGTATTTCTCATCTCGAGAATTCAGGAATTCTATTTAAAAACAGGTGATAATAGTGAGGCGACCATTTCCGGTTTGACCTATACCAGTAAAATTATCACCTCAGCCGCCGCCATTATGATTGTCGTTACCGGAGCATTTGCATTTACCGGGGTTATGCCTGTCAAACAACTAGGGGTAGGGATTGCGATTGCCATCTTCATTGATGCCACCGTTGTCAGGATGGTCTTGGTCCCGGCCCTAATGAAATTACTAGGGGATTGGAACTGGTGGTTTTTTGGCAAGGAGAATAAAAAACAATCTAGTTCAAGTAGAAAACCAGCCTGATATCAGGCTGGTGGACATTTCTTCTACTTTTCAACAGAGTTTTGTCCTTCATCGACTCTATGAAGGACATTTCTTCCGCTTTTCAACAGAGTTTTGTCCCTCATCGGCTCTATGAAGGACATTTCTTCTGCTTTTCAACAGAGTTTTGTCATTCATCGGCTCTAAGTTGCCTTGATTAGATGTTTTTTGCATAAAGTTCACTTGGAATTTTGCTTAATACGACATACAAACTTACAGGTTCTTTACCGCTATTATTAAAAGACATTTCTTCTTCGCTGCCCACGTGAATCAAATCTGCCTCTGATACTTCTGATTCTTTTCCATCTATAACAATCGTACCGTTTCCTGTAACGACATAAAGATAAACCTCTGTACCCGGATGCTTATGTATTGGAAGTTGCTGCCCTGGTAAAAAGTTCAAAACAAAAGCGGTTGTTTCTCCTTTTTTATAAATAATCCGTTTTGTAAATTTCTCTTCACTATATTCCATATATGCTTTAACTGAATTCTTTTCCATATACTATTCCTCCTTGGAAATAATTATATATCCATCTTAATTGAAAATGATTTTCAATTAAGTGAACCTTATCACTTTACGTATTATGTCACAAACTTATTTTTTTATCATAAAAAGCCAGCTGTGATACAGCTGACATTCCTTTTAGGATATAGCCACTTTGACAAGTGTCGCCCCCTTTTTTAGGGCTTGTTTATTTATTTCTAGTAAATGATGCTTATCTTCAGAAAGAACCTTTTTTAATGACTCTATTACCGAATCCTCTGTAACAATCTTCGTTTGTTCCAAAAACGCCCCTAATAAAATCATATTGGCCACACGCGCGTTTCCAAGGTCGTTTGCCATATCGGTTGCCGTTAATTCAATTATCTTTAGATCCTTTCGGTCTGAATTTCTAACAACTAACGATGAATTAATAATTAAAAGTCCACCGGGACGAACCTTAGGTTCAAACTTATCAAATGAAGGATTATTTAAAACGATGGCAGTCGATGGCATGGTAACGAGCGGAGAACCGACTGGTTCATCACTTATAACAACCGCACAATTAGCTGTCCCTCCCCGTTGCTCCGGTCCATAAGAAGGGAGCCACGAAACTCCTTTTCCTTCTAGCATCCCGGCATAAGCAAGAAGCTGTCCCATCGACATAACACCTTGTCCGCCAAAGCCGGCAATGATAATTTCCTCGAGCATCAGTTTTTCCCTCCTTCTTTATTTTTGTATATACCCAGAGGATAAACTGGAACCATACTATCCTTCACCCATTCAAGTGATTCCGCCGGGTCTAGTCCCCAATTGGTTGGACATGTCGATAATACCTCTACCATTGAAAAACCTAATTCTTTTTTCTGTGTTTCAAACGCTTTTCGGATCGCCTTTTTTGCCTTTTGGATATGAGGAACATCATGTGACGAAACCCGCTCGATATAGGCGGCACCATCGAGTGTGGCAATCATTTCACATACCTTAATTGGCGAACCTTGGAGGCTGGCATCGCGGCCGAACGGTGTAGTGGCCGTTTTTTGACCAATCAGCGTTGTCGGAGCCATTTGTCCGCCTGTCATTCCATAAATGGCATTGTTAACGAAGATAACCGTTATATTTTCCCCACGGGCTGCGGCATGGATCACTTCACTTATCCCAATCGAAGCAAGATCTCCATCACCTTGGTAAGTAAACACAAAACGATTAGGCAAAACCCGCTTCACTCCTGTCGCTACTGCAGGGGCCCGGCCGTGTGCTGCTTGGGTCATATCACAATTAAAATACTCATACGATAACACGGAACATCCGACCGATGCTACTCCTATTGTATCTTCCAAAATATCCATTTCCTCTAAAACCTCAGCCACCAGACGGTGAATGACACCATGAGTACAGCCGGGACAATAATGTGTAGGTTTATCAGTCAAACCGCTTGTTTTTTTAAACACAGTCTTCATTGTCATACTGATACCCCTCCTGCAATGGTGATAATCTTTTCATATATTTCTTCTTGTGTTGGTACTACTCCGCCAGTCCTGCCGTAGAAGTCCACCGGGGCGTGACCATTTACCGCAAGCCTTACGTCCTCAATCATTTGCCCTGCGCTCATTTCAACGGAAATATACGCTTTAACCTGATCCCTTGTTTCAATAAATGGCTTCTCCGGAAACGGCCAAAGTGAAATGGGCCGAATTAACCCAACCTTTATACCATTTTTTCTGGCTTTATTTATGGCATTCATCGTGATTCTAGCAACCGTTCCGAACGCTACCATAATATAATCTGCATCCTCAGTTTGATAGGACTCATATCGAACTTCATTTTCCTTTATTAAGGAAAATTTTCGCTGTAGACTCCAGTTCCGCTTTTCTAACCCCTCTGCATCTAGTTCCAGTGAGGTAATAATCCTCGGACCGCCATCACCGCGTGTCCCGGTTGTTGCCCATGCCTTTTCAGTCTTTTCTCGTTCGCTGCGTTCTTTGAATTCAACTGGTTCCATCATTTGTCCCAGCATACCATCACCCATTAAAATAACCGGTGTCCGGTAGCGGTCTGCGATATCGAAAGCATCCTCTGTTAATTCAACAATTTCCTGTAAACTCGCCGGTGCAAGAACAGGAATATTGTAATCTCCATGTCCACCGCCTTTTGTTACTTGGAAATAATCGGATTGTGCAGGCTGAATATTACCTAATCCTGGACCCCCACGGACGATATTACAAATAACAGCAGGAAGCTCGGCACCCACTAAATAAGAAATCCCCTCCTGCTTTAAACTAAAGCCCGGACTTGAAGAGGAAGTCATTACTCTCACACCTGTACTTGATGCACCGTACACCATATTTATCGCAGCAATTTCACTTTCTGCTTGGAGGAATATCCCTCCAACCTCTGGAAGTCTTCTTGCCATATAGGCGACAAGTTCACTTTGTGGGGTGATTGGATAGCCAAAGAAATATTTACATCCCACATGAACCGCTGCCTCAGCAATTACTTCATTTCCTTTCATTAACACTTTCCCCATCGATAACGCCCCCTCCTAAAATCACACAGTTTGCAATATCTTTACTGGCCTATACACAGCAATAACAGTATCCGGACATATTTGGGCACATTTTGCACAACTGATACAATGCTCTTGATCAACAACTGCAGCCGGCCGATATCCTTTTCCATTTAAATAATCTGCCAGAAATATAACGTTTGTCGGACAGACCTGAACACAAAGACTGCAAGACTTGCAAATGTCTTCGTTAAAAATGACCTTTTTTTCCAAAACAATTCCCTCCTTTACCCTTCCCAAGGTAATTTCATAAATCGTTCGATAAAGATTACATCATGATTATCCGCAAATTCTTCTGCTTCCTTTTTCAAATGGTTTGAAATAGTTGTATATAAAAATGGGATTTCAAGTTTTTCTGCCACTCGGCAACATAACTCAAAGCCTGTTTGAACATCTTGCATGGTTGTTTCCATGCCAAGATTTGAATTATTTATTATTCCTGTAATGTTCAATCGGGAGGCTTTTTCAATCTGTTTAATCGTATACAATGCCCCCTCTAAGGTACTTACATAAGGGCGATTCTTATTAAGGACAAAAAGGAGCTCAGGGCTAAATTCCTTCCATTCATGATAATATTGCCCTAAAGCTGTAGCACCATCTTTATCCCCCCCGGCATCTACTATTAATCTATACCTATGGTCATGTAAAACTCGATAAATCTCACCTGACACAATAGGAAGGTCAGATGTTGCGAGATGACTTTTTGGGGCAATTAATTCAATATCCCGCTGTTGGAAAATACTTGCTACATCCCGTGTTCGATAATATGGGTTAATAATATCTAGATCATTTATCGCTACTTTTTCATGTTTTTGTCTTTCAGATAAAGCTAAATTAATAGCAATCTCTGTTTTCCCGCTTCCAAAATGTCCCGATAAAATAGTTATCTTTCTAATTAGATTCACTTAGAGTGTACCTCCCTTACATCCTGTAAGCGTTTTCAATTGAACACTTTAGGAAAAACCTCAAAAATAATTCTCCTTACATTATATGATAAATATCCCACTATCCGCTTTGACCAAAGTCACATGTCACTTGATTGTCAAAAAGAATCATAATTCCAGTAGGAAAACGAATACTAAATATACCTTTAAAGCACGATTATGAAGGAGGTATTCTATTTTGTATAAAAAGACTTTGTTTATCTTTTTCATCCTATCTCTTTTGAGTCTATCTCAAACTTCCTTTTCGTCTATAGCGGAGAACGCTCCTAAACAACCGGGTGTGGTTGATTTACGTATCTTAGAAACAACCGATTTGCATGCATCCTTAGTGAATTATGATTATTATCAAACAAAGGCAGACAACCGAATTGGACTTGTTAAAACAGCAACACTTATCCGGGCTGCAAGGAATAAAGCTCAAAATTCTTTATTGTTTGATGATGGTGACCACCTAAAAGGAAATCCTCTTGGAGAGTATTTGGCAAGAATTCGCGGTATTCATAAGGGAAAAATCCATCCGGTTTATCGCGCCTTTAATTTTTTGAACTATGACGCTATTGCCATTGGCAATCACGAATTTAATTATGGACTTGATTTCCTCAATGCAGCTATTAAGGGTGCAAAGATGCCAGTCATTAATGCCAATGTCTACTCCGTAAAAAAAAATAAACACTACTTCACCCCGTACGTTATTTTAAAAAGAAATGTAGTCGACCAGACTGGTGAAAAATTTCAACTAAATGTAGGGGTCATAGCTTTTATGCCTACCCAAATTATGAAATGGGATAAGGCTAATCTTGAAGGGAAGGTTATTGCTAAACCTATAGTTGATACAGCCAAAGAAATGATCCCGATTATGAAGTCTAAAGGAGCGGATATTATCGTCGCCCTGGCCCATACAGGGATCAGCTCTGAGCCATACAGTGCTGATTCAGAAAATACAGTCTATTATTTAACAAAAATCCCCGAAATTGATGTCGTACTAGCAGGGCATTCACACAATGTCTTCCCAGGACCTGTTTATAAAAACATTCCTAATACCAACCTAAACTTAGGGCAAATAAATGGAAAACCTGTAGTTATGGCCGGAGCTTTCGGAAGTCGTCTAGGAATTATTGATCTCACAATCCAAAAAAGCAGTAACAGGTGGAAAATAATAAAAGGAATCTCATTTACAAGACCAATTGCTGATGAGTCAGGGAAATCCCTTGTAAGGAAGGATAAAGGCCTATATAAGTTAGTTAAACCTGAGCATCAGGAAACCGTTGACTTTATAAAAAAATTGGGGCTCTAATAAGTAAAAGATGTTCTTTACATCCGAAGTATAGTCTAATAAAATAATGTATAATATATATAGGGTGCTTTACTAGGGGGAGTCTGTCAAACAGGCTCCTTTTTGTCATTTTTTCATCTACGCACTTTATAAATAATACAAGGGAGAAGGGGTCGATATATGTCAACTCAAGCACTAATCGCAATTGGTGTATTTTTAATTACATATGCCTTTATCGTCACAGAAAAAATCCATCGCACAATCATCGCCATGACCGGCGGAATCATGATGGTATCACTTGGAATTATCAGTCAGGAAAAGGCGCTTCACCATATTGACTTTAATACACTCGGATTGCTGACCGGTATGATGATTATCGTAGCTATAACATCCGAGACTGGCCTGTTTAAATACATAGCAATTTGGGCGGCTAAAAAAGTTAAAGGGGATCCTTTAAAAATTTTGCTTGCGCTCGGTACGATTACTGCATTAGGTTCAGCGTTTTTAGATAATGTAACAACGGTACTCTTAATGGTTCCGGTTACGTTTAGTATCACAAGACAACTTCGGGTCAATCCGATTCCCTTTTTAATAACTGAAATTATCGCATCAAATGTTGGAGGAACCTCCACATTGATTGGGGACCCTCCTAATATCATGCTTGGCAGCGCTGTAAAGGAACTTACCTTTATGGCATTTATTGATAATCTTACGGCTATATCCTTCTTTATTCTATTTGTGAATATTGGAATCTTAGCATTCATTTATCGAAATCAGCTTCGAACATCAGAAGAACTAAAGGCCAATTTAATGGACCTAGATGAAAAAGAAGAAATAACGGATAAAAGCTTATTAATCAAATCATTAATTGCCCTGCTGCTAACTATTTTGGGATTCTTCCTGCATCAGCTGCTTCACATTGAATCTGCAACTGTTGCATTAGCGGGTGCCTTTTTGCTTCTTCTTTTAACAGGAGAAAAATATTTAGACAAAGCATTTTCAAAGGTAGAATGGACAACCATTTTCTTCTTTATCGGACTGTTTGTATTGGTATCCGGTTTGATTGAAACTGGAGTGATTTCGTTATTAGCAGATTACTCTGTCCACCTTACCGGGGGTAATCTGACTTCAACATCGATATTAATTCTCTGGGTAAGCGCAATCGCATCTGCCTTTATAGATAATATCCCGTTTGTCGCAACGATGATTCCTATGATTAAAGATATGGGAGAACTAGGAATAAATAATTTGGAACCACTTTGGTGGAGCCTTTCATTAGGGGCATGTCTTGGTGGAAACGGTACATTAATTGGTGCAAGCGCCAATGTAATTGTTGCCGGGCTGGCAGCGAAGGAAGGCCATCCAATTACTTTTGGTAAATTCTTATTGATTGCCTTCCCATTAATGATTTTATCGATCATAATCTGTACAGTTTATATTTATTTAAGATATCTAATTTAGGGGGAGTATGATGAAAGTAGCGTATCGATATAATGAACAGCTTCTCGGCATAAAGGAAACAGCTAACGGCGAGGATTATGAATTTATCCTGACTTTTGATAATAAAAATTGGAAAAGAAAAGTAGAGAAAATCCGTGAATATTTTGATGAAAATAATATTTTAACGGATATCCATTTCTATTTTCACCCCAACAATAGGTTTCAAATAATCGTAAGAAAAGACTTTTATAATGAATTTTTAATCCAGTTGTTTAGACAGCAAATAGTTGAAGAGATTAAATGGATTTAAGAAATGGCTGCCATTATTCTATATGGCAGCCATTTACTATACTAGAACGCAAACATTTCCAACAGGAAGTTTCTTCATTAACATATCCATTTGAGCATTGGCATGAACCTTCATTTCAGGTATATATAAAGAATAACAGTTTCTTCCCTTATCCTTCGACTGATACATAGCAAGGTCAGCATTTTTAATTAGCGTATTAATATCTGTCCCATGATGAGGGTATAAGCTTATTCCTATACTCGGTGAAATGTTAAATTCTTGCCCGTAAACAGTAAATGGCTCTACCATTACCTGTAATATTTGCCTGCACATTTCACTAGCATCCACATCACTGGTTAAATTAGGAACTAAGATGATAAATTCATCCCCGCCAAATCTTGCAAGGACAGTATCTTTGCCAAGTGCCTCTTTTAATCTTTTGGCAACCGATTGCAATAATACATCTCCTGCTTGATGGCCTAAACTATCATTGATTACTTTAAAATGATCTAAATCAAGGAGAAACAGCCCTACACCTGAGTTTTCCATTTCATGATTTACTTCGTAGTTTTCAAGATAGGATTTGATAAACCAGCGATTAGGAAGACCGGTCAAGGCATCATGATAGGCCATATGCGCAATCCTTTTTTCTGCCTTTTTTAATTCACTAATATCCATACCAAAGCCCAGTAAAAATTCTTCATTTGATTCCGGTACTTGAATAATCGTTTTACCGGAAAACATATAATATTCCTTCCCTTGAAAACCTGCGATTGCTTCAGACGTAATAAGACTACGTTTCCGCCATACCTCAAGGTCCATTTTTCGGTTTACTTTAGCAATAGCCTCGGGGAAAAAGTCAAAAACAGTCTTACCCAATAACTCATCTAAATTCATACCATTTAACTCACATGCCTGTTTATTCGCAAACATCGTCCGACCTTCAGGGTCTTCTAAAAAGACATTAATCGGCAATGCATCGAGAACCATTGAATGTAAGGAAGAATTAAGACGGAGTTCTTTTAATAGCTCCTGTTCTCTATTTTCAAGTTCTTCTATCCTTAATTGTAATCTTTCTATTTCTTCATATAATTGGGAATGGTTTTTCACTAAGTATCCCGCCTTTGATAAACAATCTACAAAAATACAAAATCCTAATTATATTTTATATCTATTTTTACAGCTATTATTGTTGATTTCTAACAATTTAATGAAATTAGTAAGACTAGGCTATCGATAATAATAAAAAATTGCTGCCAGAATTACCCGGCAGCAATTTTTTTCTATTAATAAGTTAGTTCTTTAAAGCGTTTCGCAACATTCTCAACGGAGAAGCCATATTTTTCAAGTAATATGCTTTCAGGTGCAGATGCACCAAATTGATTGATGGCTATGACACTGCCATGATCCCCAACATATTCTCTCCAACCAATCGATGAACCCATTTCAATCGCAAGCCGTGCTTTCATATGTTTCGGCAGAATCGATTCCTTATATTCAAGTGTCTGCTTCTCAAATCGGTCCCAGCTAGGCATACTTACAACAGATACAAAGATTCCTTCGTTTTCCAGCACTTGTTGAGCAGCCATCGCCAATGAAACTTCGGAGCCAGTTGCAAGCAATAAACCGCTCGCATTGCCTTTCGCTTCTGAAACAACATATGCACCTTTTTTCACACCTTCATAAACCGTTTGTTGCGGAAGTGCTAAGGTTGGCAGGTCCTGACGTGTTAATACAAGAGCAGTTGGAGTATCTGTACTTTCGATGGCCAATCTCCAAGCAGCAACTGTCTCTTTCGCTTCTGCAGGACGGAGAATTGAAAGTCCGGGCATAGCACGTAATGCTGCCAGCTGTTCGACTGGTTCATGAGTAGGTCCGTCTTCACCTACAGCGATGCTATCATGTGTAAATACGTAAGTAACTGGAAGTTTCATTAAGGCTGCTAATCGAATCGCTGGGCGTAAATAGTCCGAGAATACAAAGAAAGTAGAACCAAATACTTTAACTCCACCATGAAGTGCCATCCCATTTAGTGCAGCACCCATCGCGAATTCACGAACTCCAAACCAAATATTGCGGCCTGCATAGCTATCAATATAGTAATTTTTTTCAGATGTAATCAGTGTTTTGTTCGAACCTGCTAAATCCGCAGACCCCCCGATAAATTGTGGGACAACATTGGCTACGGCATTTAGTGCTTTCCCTGATGATGCACGAGTCGCTATCTTTTCACCTTCAGTGAAAGTAGGCAATGCCTCTTCCCAATCTTTTGGAAGTTCACCAATAATAGCTGATTCAAATTGCTTTGCGAGCTCAGGATAATCCTTCTTATAGCTTTCAAATAATTCATTCCAAGCATTTTCTTTCAGTTGTCCATCTTGTGTAAATTGATTAAAGTGATCTTTAACTTCTTCTGGAACGAAAAATGGCTCTTCATTATCCCAATTATAGACAGCTTTTGTTAACTTAATTTCTTCTTTTCCAAGTGGAGATCCATGAGAAGCGGATTTACCGGCTTTAT
This sequence comes from Bacillus sp. MM2020_1, assembly GCA_011250595.1. Lineage (GTDB taxonomy): Bacteria > Bacillota > Bacilli > Bacillales > Cytobacillaceae > Neobacillus. The sequence goes on from JAANMP010000011.1 coordinate 104,597, forward strand.
TTGGAGAACCGAAGCCAATCACTGTTTTAACCTCAATTAATGTTGGGCGATTCAACTCTGCTTTTGCTTCTTGCAATGCCTTTTGAATTGCATCTGTATCATTTCCATCTTCTACACGAATCACTTGCCATCCATAGGCATTAAATCGATCCTCAACACTTTCAGAGAAGGATAAATGTAAATCCCCGTCCAATGAAATATCATTTGAATCATACATGACAATGAGTCTTCCAAGTTTAAGATGACCTGCAAGAGATGCTGCTTCAGCAGATACTCCTTCCATTAAGTCGCCGTCTCCACAAATACTATAGGTATAATGGTTAACAATTGGATATCCCTCTTGATTGTATGTAGCTGCAAGATGTCTTTCCGCCATTGCCATCCCCACAGCCATAGCAACACCTTGTCCTAGTGGCCCTGTCGTTGCTTCAACGCCCGGTGTATGACCAAATTCAGGGTGCCCAGGAGTTCTGCTGCCCCATTGACGGAAGTTTTTCAAATCATCAATGGTTACGTCGTAACCAAATAAATGTAATAAACTATATAAAAGCATGGAACCATGACCTGCTGATAAAACAAAACGGTCTCTGTTAAACCAGTTAGGATTCACTGGGTTATGATTCATTTCTTTTGCCCAAAGCGTGTAAGCCATTGGTGCTGACCCCATAGGCATGCCAGGATGACCTGAGTTTGCCTTTTCGATGCCATCTATCGATAATGTCCGAATCGTATTAATTGCTAATTGATCAAGTTTTGTTTCATTAACTAGTGTTTTCATATGCTATGACACTCCCAATCTATTAAAATAGTATGCAAATCTTATTATCGTATGGTTTGAAAGGCTTAGTTTTCACTGCCCAAAGCCTTCCAAACCATTTCGTAAACTTTTTTCAAGGGAATGTTATGTATTTGTGCAATGCTTTTGCATTCCTCAAATTCCGGGGCCCTTTGCACGACTTGTCCATTATACATTCCTTCTTTAACTTTCACAGGACCACACTCTGTTGTAACCATCCTAAACTTTCTTTCTAACCGGTGCACTGTTAAAGGATAATAACGTACCCCTAGTGTAGTGGTTTCTTTAAAAAGGATTTTCTTTATATTAGCTACATACTTCTGGGAGCAAAGTAATTGAAGTAATACACCTGGTCTATTTTTTTTCATATAGATTGGTGTATAGAAAACATCATTTGCCCCAGCCTCAAAAAGGAGATCCATTACATAGCCAAGCCATTCTCCGGGAATATCATCAAGGTTAACTTCCATTTTGACCATTTGATCATCGATATGTTCATGATTGGCAGGATGTGATACCAATAGACAAACTCCTTTCATTTAGCATTTTTACGTATGAGGTAGATCTTTATCAGACTGAAACAGACAAAAACCTTATTCACCGATAATGACACGGAGTACATTCGGATGATTTTTAAATGTTTTTGTTCCCGCACCGTAGCCAATTGAATTGATTTTCATTGAAGGAATCGAACAAAACTCCTCTGCAAGGACAGAAACTATCGCTGCGCCTGTTGGCGTAGTTAGCTCAAATTTAATATCTGACTGATCAATTGGCACTCCTTTTAAAATTTCTAATGTTGCAGGTGCCGGGACAGGATAAACTCCATGGTCAATGTGGATACGACCTGTTCCCACTGGGATGGGCGATGATTTGATTATGTCAATTTCTAATTGATGAATCAAGATAGCTGCCCCAATAATGTCAATAATCGAATCGACTGCCCCTACTTCATGAAAATAAACCTTCTCTAATGGAATTCCATGGATATGTCCTTCCGCTTCACCAATTTTTTTAAAGATGTTTAAAGCAGTTATTTTCACAGGATCATCAAAACCAGCCTTTTCAATTAAACCAACAATATCTTTATATGCCCGGTGTTCATGATGGTGGTGCTCGTGCTCATGATGAAGGTCGTGCTCATGATCATGATGGTGCTCATGTTTGTGTTGGTGCTCATGATCGTGGTCGTGGTCGTGGTCGTGGTCGTGAGCGTGCTCATGGTCATGATGATGCTCATGCTCGTGGTCGTGAGCATCCTCATGGTCGTGAAGGTGTGACTGAACATTGTTCATTAACACCACATCAAATTTTGTACTAGTAATCCCATTTTTCACTAGCCTTTTCCATGTTAACTTATACTCATCCTCTATATGAAGCTTTTTTAATTCCTCTGCTAAACGGTTAGGATCTGCACCGGCATCAATTAGGGCACCAATCACCATATCCCCGCTGATACCTGAAAAACAATCAAAATAAAGTGTTCTCAATTCTTCCTAGCCCCTTTTTGTGCAAGTTGATCAATTAAAACTGCGTTATATCCTCCGCCAAATCCATTATCAATATTCACGACACTAATCCCGGATGCACATGAATTTAACATCGTTAACAAAGCAGATAATCCATTAAAATTGGCCCCATATCCAACACTTGTCGGAACAGCAATTACAGGATGTGATACAAGCCCGCCTACTACGCTTGGAAGAGCTCCTTCCATACCTGCTACAACAACGGAGACCGTGGCATTTTGAATTTCTTCAGCATGGCTTAACAGGCGATGAATACCGGCAACACCTACATCATAGAAACGATGTACCTTACTGCCTAATACTTCAGCAGTAACTGCTGCTTCCTCCGCAACCCGTAAATCCGAAGTTCCTGCACAAATCACGGCAATATACCCTTTGGGATCCGCTTCTTTCGTATTGTCGTCTTTCCAAAAAAGAATTTGCGCATCTTCTTTATAGGTAAACTCAGGGCACGAACGTTGAACTATTTCTGCCTTTTCTTTGGAAATTCGAGTAACGAGAACTTGATTGTTTCGAGCTCTTAACACTTGGATAATTGAAATAATTTGTTCATTCGTCTTCCCTTCACCGTACACGACCTCGGGGAATCCTTGCCGTTTTTTACGATGATGATCAATTTTAGCAAATCCCAAATTCTCAAATGTTGCTAATTTCTCCTTGGCTTCTTCGACACTTAGGGTACCTCTTTGAACCTGCTCTAAAATTTCTTCAAGCATTCGTTCTCCCCCTCAATATACACTTCAAAAATTTTTGGACATTCCAATTGCCAACTTTTCATAGTTATCATATATTATTTTATATTTTTCACTATTTTCTTTATTTGGAACGATGGCTTCACCCATAGGGATATTCTCTTTAATATCTTCAAAAGATTTTACCTTACCTATAGCAACTAGTGCTGTCCAAGCTGCTCCCCAGGCTGCACTGTGGTAGCTCTCTGGAACATAAATTTCAGCTTCGAATACATCTGCCATCATTTGCAGCCATAATCGAGATCTCGATAACCCACCGTTAACATATATCTTTTGATGCTTCCCTGCTAACCTCTCTAATGCCTTGCCAATTTGAAAGAGGTTAAAAGTAATCCCTTCTAGAACCGCTCGTATAAAATGTTCTCTTTTGTGTGTAATAGATAATCCATAAAAGTTTCCTTTTGCCCGTTGATTCCAAATCGGTGCTCTTTCGCCATTAATATAAGGTAGAAAAAGGATTCCATCTGAACCAAGTGGAACCTTTTCAGCATCTGCAAGGAATTCTGTGAAGCTTCTTTGGTCGTTCAACAGGTCCTTTAACCATTGTAAGGCAATCCCGCCATTATTCGTTGGACCGCCTATGATAGAAGAATCTTCAGTAAAGGAATAACAAAAGGTTTCTTGATTATCACTTATCTTAACGCCTGTAGTAATTTGCCTGATGGCCCCGCTAGTTCCTACGGAAACCGCCACTTCACCAGGGAGAATCGCTCCAATTCCCAAGTTAGCCAACTGGCCGTCAGCAGCACCGATGACAAAAGGAAGTTCAAGGTCTATGCCCATTTCTTCCGCAATTTGAGGCCTAATTCCCGTTAGTACCTCTGTTGGCGGAACAATTCTCGAAAGCTGTGCCTCATGAATACCCGTAAGCGTTAATAATTTTTGATTCCAGGTATGTGTGGATGGGTTAAATAACCCTGTCGCAGATGCCATCGAATAATCAATTACCCGCTGATTAAACCAGCATTGGAGTAAATACTCCTTAATCGACATAAAGTACTTAGCTTGAAGGTAGGGTTCATATTTTGTTTCTTTCATCCATAACAACTTAACGAATGGTGTCATTGGGTGAACCGGTGTTCCTGTTTCTGAATAAACCTCGTTACCGATTGTTTCTATCACTGATTCTGCTTGTGGATAACTTCTTCCATCAGCCCAAATTAAGGCTGGAGAAATGGAAGAACCAGTCTCATCTACACAAATAAGTGAATGCATGGCAGCAGAAAATCCAATTGAAATCAAATCATTTTTCTCAATACCTGCTTTTTGAATCGCCTCTTTTATAGCTTGTACAGCGGATTGTTCAATCTCAATGGGATCTTGTTCCACCCAGCCTTGCTGTGGGTAATTAAATGTGTTCATTCTCTCTGCTTCTGCTATTAATTTCCCGTGTAAGTCAAATACGCATGCTTTAACACTTGTCGTTCCGATATCTAGTCCTATTACAACTTCTCTTGACATGCTTCCTCTTCCTTTTCACATAGCATTAAGTAATATTATCATTTTCCGCCATTTTATTATCGTTATAATAAAAGGCTTTGGATCATTCCAAAGCCTTTTTTCAAAGCACTTTCCTAAACCAAATTGACGAAGCAGAAACTATTAGGATAACACCTTGTTCATACTTCCACTCTGATATCCAATTAAATCTAACGTAATATATTTGTAACCAAAACCCTGGAGTGCTTTCACGATCGAGTCATGATTATCAAGAATCTCCTTCATATCCTTCGGTTCTACTTCGATTCTTGCAATATCCTGATGTGTTCGTACCCGAACCTGATGGATATCAAATGTTTTTAAATAAGCCTCTGCTTTTTCAACCTTCGTCAGCTTTTCTTTTGTAATATATTCACCGTACGCAATTCTTGACGACAGACAAGCTAACGATGGTTTATCCCATGTTGGCAAATTAGATTCCCGGGATAATTCTCGAATTTCTTGTTTAAACAGATTCGCTTCTAGTAGTGGGCCGCGTATCCCCTTTTCCTTAGCGGCTTGCATTCCTGGTCGAAATTCATTCATATCATCGGCAATGACTCCATAAACCACATTTTGAAAACCCTTTTCTTCCATGACAGGAATTAGATGATCAAACAAACTGCTTTTACAGAAATAGCACCGATTTTTATTGTTTTCCGCGTACCCCGGAATTGCGAGTTCAGATGTTTCAATTACTTGGTGCCTGACACCAATTTGATTTGCCAGTACTTTTGCCTCTTCAAGCTCACTAGAAGGGTAGCTTTCAGAGTCTGCTGTAACGGCGAGAACATGGTCCGCACCTAATGCATCCACAGCCGCCTTTAGTAGAAATGTACTGTCCACTCCTCCTGAAAATGCTACAACCACGGATTCCATTTCTCGGAGAATAGACGTTAATCTTTTGTATTTCTCTGTTAGCATGGCCCTTTTCTCCTCCCATCCCTTATCTAATTTAAAGTCAGCCATTGTTAATTTATTTATTAGGCTGTAGATTTATGTTCACCTTGGATTATATTGTCATGCTGCCAAAGCCACCGTCCACTCGAATAAGCGTACCTGTTACAAAACTTGATGCTTTATCAGAGGCAAGCCAAACCGTTGCACCTTGCAATTCTTCCGCTTCCCCAAAGCGATTCATTGGAGTATGTCTCATGATTGATTCAATGCGTTCTTTGTCTAAAATTTTTCGATTTTGTTCTGCAGGGAAAAATCCCGGAATAATAGCATTGACCCGAATACCATTCGGAGCAAATTCACGTGCTAAAAATTGTGTAACACTATTAATACCTGCTTTTGATACGGAATACGTAAACACTCTTGATAGTGGTGTTGTTGAAGAAACAGATGAGATATTAATAATGCTTCCTTTTCGGTCCTGATCAATCATTTTCTTCGCAAAAATCTGGCAGGTTAATACAATACCTTTTAAATTAATATCCATAATTTTGTCCCATTCATCCATACCAAGTTCAAAAAATGGAGTGGCACTGTTTGTACCTGGGGCATTTAAAAGAATATCCCAGCCGCCGGACCATTGTTCGATTTCATTCGCAACGTTAACTAAAGAATCCTTTGAGCTAACATCTGCAGAAAATGCCTTTGCCTCTCCACCACTTTCTATGATTTCCTTGACAACTTCCTCTGCCTTTTCAAGATTACGTCCTACAATCGCTACTTTTGCACCATGTTCTGCTAAGCCTTTAGCCATTGCTGATCCTAAAACACCATTTCCACCAACTGCGACAGCAACTTTTCCAGTTAAATCAAATATTTTTGACATCATTTATCTCTCCCTTTTTCTATTAAAATAAATCTCCATTTTCATTGAAAGGAATTTCATAAAGATCTGAACTTACCTCCATATTCGGATGCTGCTTTACATATTCCAGTAAAGGCTCAGACACTTCAATTTCGCTTAACACTAAGGTATTTTTAATGCGGACTAATTTAACATTTCTAAAATCCAAAATATTACAAGTTTTAATTGCTGCTTGGATTGCTTGCTTATCAGTCGGTAATGTTGTAGCAATTTTTGTAGGAGCAACAACGGTTGAGGTTAAACCATTTGCATAAGTTCCCTCTTTATCCATCTTGTCTACTAGCCGTTGTGTTGTAAAATCAGCCGTCCCAACGCCATTGGCATTTCCCTCGGATTGATGAGTTACATCGAGTACCACCATTTTATTTACGTCAGGTCCGCCAGTTGCATAGGGTGTTGGATAACGTCCCGTAATATTTGGATCCATGCCATCCCCACTAATATTTTTACCGATTTCATCGATGACAAGGACATCTAATTGATCAAAGAAAAGCTTTGGTAATAACTCTTTTGCTTGCTTTTGAAGTTCATGTTCTTTATTAATAATCTCTTCTGGAGTAAGAACATCAATAATTGCTACTTTATCAAATGCATTTTCAACGGTTGCCACTCCGAAAAGTATCGGTGTCTTTTCCATGATGATTTTCGCCATCGCCGGGACATTTTCTGCCATATATTTAAAACCCATTTGATGACAGGCTTCTGCCCCTTTTTGCTTCCCTAATCCAATGCTAATCATCTTCATAATTCCACTTTCAACAGGTCCACGAAAGGCTGTATGTGGTTTTACTCGGTTAATAATAACAATTCCGTCGGCTTCTGAAGCAAATTTATCCACATAAACAGGTAACCCATTCGGAAGCTCACTTATTTTCACTACCTCCATTGAGGAGTGAATCTCACACCCAACGCTATCCTCGGTCACCCCTAGATGGGCTAAAACTTCGCGTTGACCCTCTGCTGTCGCACCTCCGTGGCTGCCCATACTTGGGACAATAAAAGGTTTTGCTCCTAAGTCTTTTAGAAACTTGACCGTCACTGCAGTAATTTCAACGAGGCGATCGAGCCCTCGGCTTCCAACTGCTAAGGCTATTTCCATCCCAGGCTGAATTTTATTCTGAATATGTACTTGCTGTAATTGTTCAATAAGCGCAGAGCCAAGATCGTCAATCTTTTTGTTATCAAAGTTAACTTTGACTTTGGCCATTTTAGGAACTGGAATATCTTTTAATAATTCCTGAAGGATACCCATGTTTACTTCACTCCTTTATTTACTTATTAAGTTTCCTCATTCGTTACTTTCCCATGTATTTATTAGGATTATTTATAATTCTACTGTAATCCCTTTCAAAAGAAGCTATAAATTGAAAAAAATTTAGATAAGAATATTTTTCTTTTAATTTGTTTACCAAACAAACTAATTACCTGTATAATATCATTATGACTAAATTACGTCAATATTTATAGCTTATTTCCTTTCAAAAATAACTAGGAGGTTCATTATGCTCACAGGAGATGCAACATTTATCAAAAAAATAAACAGATCTTTGATCTTAAGTAAAATTGTTGAGCATAAATTGATATCTAGGGCAGAGCTTGCCAAAATTACAGGATTAAATAAAGCAACCATCTCTGTACAGGTATCAGATTTATTGGACAAAGAACTAATTTATGAAACACAGCAGGAACACAAAAGTTTGGGAAGAAGGCCCATCATGCTCTCCGTTAATCGAGAAGCAGGGTTTGCCCTGGGAATTGATTTAGATAAAAATTCAATTACTTTTACCATTTCGGATTTAATTGGTACTTCCATTCAAACAGATATATTAGAACTCCATGTCTCAGAATATAATTTCATTCTTAAGATATTAATCGATCAGATCAATAATTATAAATACAAATTCAATCATACTCGTTACGGTCTTGTTGGAATTGCCATTGGAATACATGGAATTGTCAATAAAGATGAAATAATTGATTTTGTCCCTCAACACGGCTGGCAAAACAAAACCTTAAAAGAGGACTTAGAAAAGGCAATCGGAATTAATGTTTACATCGAAAATAATGCTAACCTTTGCTCCATTGCAGAAAAAGTCTACAAGCACCATCAATGCAACAACCTATTATCCGTCAGTCTGTATTCTGGAATTGGTCTTGGTTTCATAATTAATGATACATTATTCAAAGGATTTCACGGTTATGCAGGCGAGATAGGGCATATGATTGTCGTCCCAAATGGACTCCCCTGCAGTTGCGGAAATTTGGGATGTTGGGAACAATACGCTTCCGAATTAAGTTTTATTACCCATTTAGCTAAGGATCAAAAGAACCTAGCTTTTAACTATAATGATTTCCAAAATCGGATGATTGAACGTGACCCTGCTTTCCAAAAAGAGATTGATCGATTTATCATGTTTATTTCAATTGGTTTAAATAATTTGATTAACCTTTATAATCCTGAAATATTAGTGGTCAATAGTGAAATCCTCCGTTTATATCCTAATGCAGCTGAAGAACTTAAAGCCCATCTCACATCTTCCATTAGCCATTATTCGGAATTGGTGATCTCACAATTCGGGAAAAGGGCGTGTATCATGGGAGCCTGTGCACTGGCAATTCAAAACTTCTTAGGAGTTTCAGAGCTTTGTTTAACTTTGAGTGAGGAAGGCTTTCTCGATAAATAGAATAAGCAAAAAGTAACATAAGCCTTCACTTCCGAGGGCCTTTTCTTTTTCCTATGGGAATTTACGAAAGAACAGGAAATCAACGCAATTATAAGAAAAAGAATGATGGTTACACTTTCATACCAAATGTTCCCGTTTTCATGACGTTTGTTTCCGTTTTCAGTGAAATTGTTTAAAACTTGATAATGAATGATAATAAGAGTATCAAATTACTAGGAGGAATTGTAATGAAGAAGCTAATTAATTTAGTAGTTAAACAAATTGAAAAAAATGGTGAATACATTCCATTTCATTTAGCTGAACCAGTCAGAACCAATTCACACGAATAAAATGTGAATTGGTTTTTTTTGTTTAAAATAAAAAAAAAAAGTGCCTGACACTCTAGTGCCTGACACCCATTTTACTTAAAACCAATCGCTATAGCCTAATTTTCTCAAGTGGTTTGCTGATATTTCTAGACAATCAAATGGATCACGGCCATAGGTATCATCTTGTTCTACCAAGAAATACTGTGCTCCACTCTCAAGTCCAGCGTCCATGATTGATTTGATATCAAGATTTCCTTCACCAAGTTCAGCAAATTCAATTGTATTCGTGAATATGTCAAAGAATTTAGCCATGTCCTTAAAGTCAACATCGCTTAAATCCATTTGTCCAATTCGATAATCCTTTAAATGTAATAGTGAAATACGGCCAGTATAGCCTTTAACAAATTCCACAGGATTTACGCCTGCTCTTTGAATCCAGTGAACATCCAATTCAAATCCAAGCTTAGTGGTATTATTTTTAATGATATCTAATAAATATTCACCATCGAACTTTTGGAATTCTAAGTGGTGTGTATGGTAATACAATTCAATTCCATGTTCTGCTAATCTGTGAGCCATCTCTTCAGCTTTGGCAATAAATTCCATGATTTTATCTTTATTCCCCATAGCCATTAACGGCATCATACCAATTCGTAAAAAATTACAATCAAGAGTCTTGCAATCGTTTACGATTTTTTCAAAGTCACTTGTCAATGTCTCACCAGGCATTCCAGGAAGCATTGGCTCTACCGCAGCAGAAAGAGCCGCAATCTTAATATCAAAATCTTCACTCGCTCTTTTTATCTCCGCTACGTTCTCTGGAGTCATAGGGATTTGGGAAATTTCAACTGCTTGATAGCCAAGCTCACTTACTTTTCTCATTGTTTCATAGGCACCTAGCTCTTCAACTTTACCCTTTAGCATCATCATTTGGACGCCGATTTTTCCCCTTTTCATTAAAATACCTCCATTTGTATTGATTGTTTTTTCTTTGATGACAGGTGAATCGCATCAATTATCGCAATGGATGCAAGTGCATCTTTTGCATGAATATAGTCTTCTGTGTTTTCGGTAATGGCGGAATAGAATTGATTAATTGTTTTTGCATGACTAGCTCCATAATAATGTTTCGAACCTGGCAGCTTCGCATCCTCCATCAATTCTACTTTTTCCCCTGCTTCATTCAATCTTGTGAGGATGCTATCTTTGATGGTGAACTTTTCTTTTTCAAAAAGAACCTCAAGTTCAACACTAGAATTATCTGCATTCGCATTGGTAGCAAAGAATAACCCCTTAGCACCATTTTTAAACTGCATACTGGCGGAAGCAGTATCCTCAACTTCAATGTTATAATCCAATAGTTGATCAACTGAACCTCTAATCGATTCAATTTCACCGCCAACCAGCTGCATTAGGTCTAAGGTATGCAGCGCTTGATTGATCATCACTCCACCGCCGGCATATTTCCATTGCCCGCGCCACGGCCGGCTGTCGTAGTATTCCTTTGATCTAAACCATGCTACTAGACCCTTAACCCCTTGGATAGGACCATATTCACCAGAGAGTACCATCTCTTGAAGTTTTTCAAATGATTCATTGTTGCGATTCTGCAGACAGACACCGATTTTAATGTCTTTGTGTTCTTCCTCTAATTTCACCAGAGCAAGCCCTTCTTCCGTGTTCAATCCCAATGGTTTCTCTAGAAAAACATGAACACCTTTTTCCACACAAGCCTTCGTTACAGGATAGTGTAGATAATGGGGCAGACATATATGAACACAATCCAAGTCTTCTTTTTCAAGCATTACTTCAAAGTTACTGTAAAAGGTTGCTCCTGGTACCGAATTCGATAATGTTTCGTCATTATCACAAACAGCCGTCAACTCAACATTTGGGTTAGCTTTTATCGCTGGAATATGAATATTTGAAATCGTGCCCAGCCCTATAACTGCAACTTTCAGCATTTGCCTATCCCCTTTTTTTGAAACGAACTCGGGAGCTGCATAGCGATGAGTTCGTTTCATGTGTTTAATTACTTTCTAACCGGATATTTACCTTCTTCAGTAATTCGTTTATTTAATTCTTCTAGGAATAAATCTTCATCAAATGGTACTTCGATTTCCTTGCCTAACCAGCTTGACAGGTGCATTGCATTTGCAAGTCTAACACCATTAATACCGTCGCTGCCTGGTGCTAATAATTCTGTACCTTCTACGATCGCTGAAGCAAAGTCTTCTAATACTGCAATGTGTTGTTCGCCCCAAACATTGCCAAAATCAAGTACTTCTTCAGTGAAAATATCAGCTGCGCCGCCGCCCATAAACAGCTTCATTACATCTGACATATCCATTGAAGCGCTCATTTCATTTTCAGATTGTTTCAGGCGTTTGATAGTTACTTTTTTACTATCGTCTACCACGATTTTTCCTTTATCACCTAAGATTTCTAAACGGTCTGTCCCCATTACATCGTGTGTACGAGTTACGAATACACCGGTAGCACCATTTCCATAATCAAATACCGCAGTCACATCGTCTTCAACCACAATATCTCTTTGATAGCCATAGTTTAATTTTGCATAAACCTTTTTCGGCATGCCGCACATCCATTGAAGCAAGTCAATTTGGTGTGGCGCTTGATTTACAAGGACACCGCCGCCTTCTCCACCCCAAGTTGCTCTCCATTCACTTTGATTGTAGTACCCTTGAGGTCTCCACCATGTAGTAATAATCCAGTTGGTATTGCGGATGCTGCCGATCTCACCATTATCAATAAGTTCTTTAACTTTTTTATAAAGAGGATTTGTACGCTGGTTAAAGAAGATTGCAAACTTAAGTTCAGGCTTTGTTGCTGCAAAGTCGTTTAACTCTTTTACTTGTTTTGTATAAACACCAGCTGGTTTTTCCACTAATGCATGAATGTTTCTTTTTAGTGATTCGATACCCATTTCAGGATGGAGATAATGCGGAACAGTTGTAACGACTGCATCAACATCCCCACTTTCAAGCATATCGATATAATTATCATAGAAAGGAACACCAGGATGTTTCTCTTCTGCTACTTGTTTTTTAGCAGGATCATTATCACAAATCGCACCAATCACCATGTTTTTAACTTTGCCTTCAGCGATGAAATTAGCGTACATACCACCCTCTGCACCTAATCCAATAATCCCTAATCTTACATCTGCCATAATTAAATTCCCTCGCCTTCAATTTTTTTAAGAATGTCTAAAAGTGCTTCATATTGAAGCTTGTAGCCGCCGGCACCATCCAGCCCCTTGTTGTCTTTTATGATCTCAGTCGCATCCTCAAGCTCTAAATCCTTTAGAGAATCAAAAAGAACAAGATGTGGCTCAAGAGTTAAAAAGCCTTTATAGCCGCTCTTAATAAAACGAGCTAGTAATTCAGGTATTTTACCTTCACCAGTTCCACAGACAACATTTTGACTTGTCTGTGTTACAGCATCCTTTATGTGTATATAAACAATCTCATTCTTTAAGAGATCGTAACACTCCTCTGTGTCCTCACCGCACTGTACGAAATTAGCGAAGTCGAAAATCCCTTTGAAGTAAGGAGAACCAACCTCTGTTAAAATCTCATGGCAGCGTCTTCCGATATCACCAAAGATATCCTTTTCATTTTCATGCAGTAAAATAACATTGTATTTTTCTGCAATGGCCGCAAATTCCTTAAGCTTACTAACGACTTCCTCACGATATTGGTCAGGATTGTCACCCTTTGGAATATAAAAACTGAATATACGAATATAATCACAATCTAATAAGTTTGCAATTTGGCAAAGTGTGTCCAACATCAGCTTTTGTTTAGCAAAGCCTTCTTCATCATTGACGAATACTTTACCAATAGGTGCGCCAATGGAGGAAACGCCAATTCCCGCCTTTTGAAGCCTTGGCTTGACAGTTTCTTTGATCTCATCGACAGTAAAATCGCCGATGTTTTTCCCATCAATACCTCGTAACGAAATATATTTCATATCTAGATTTGAGACAACCTCAAGTTGGGTATTAAAATCAGATGAAATTTCATCTGAAAATCCTGAAATCAATAAATCTTGATTCATTTATGCTTTACCTCCTTATTAACAGGAATGTTGCGGCTGAGTTTTGATTTACGATACTTGGACGGTGTAGTTCCAACCTTCTCTTTAAAAAAGCGGCTGAAATGAGCAACACTCTCAAAGCCTGATGAACGAGATACATCTGTAAGGGATTGGTTCGGTTCCATTTCCAACAAATATTTCACTTGATTAAGTCTGCAAGCCATTACGTACTCCATTATCGTAAATCCAGTAACTTCTTTAAATACATGCGAAGCATAATACTTACTAAGATTTAATTCTGAAGCAATTCTGTCTAAACTAACTTTACTTACATAATGATCATTTATCCAAGACGCGATTTCCTCGGCATGAAGTTCCTTTTCTGACTTTTTACTGGTGATTTGAGACAATTGCTTTTGACTCATCTTATAAATACCTAACAATAATTGAACTAACTCAAGTTTCACTTCAGCTTCTAAAAATTCATTCTTCTTCCCTGTTTGCTGTGCTTCTTCATCAATATGATTTAATGAAGCAACGATTTCTTTAATCCGTCCATCCACAAATTGCCCTGTTTCATCATAACTTGTACGAATCAGGCAATTGTTCAGTTTTTTAAACGGATCTAACAAATTAGGTATTCCAAGAGCGTTTAATAACTCTTGCAGCCATGTCGGTGAAAAATGAAGTATACTTCTTGTGTAAGGACTGCTTGTTCCAGGATTAGGTTTATGCAATGTCATACCATCCAATAGGATGATATCACCAGGCTGAAGTTCATAAATCCGATTGTTAATTAAATATTTACAATCCCCGGAATGAAAAAAATAAATTTCATACTCCTGGTGAGAGTGAAAATCAGAAGTATAGTTTTCCATACCTTTTATTCTGTAGAAAGCGTTTATCCACTCATCCATTATTTTTGATTTATAAGGAAAGTTGATTGGCTTATCCATTGCTCACACCCTTAAAAGTAACCGCTGTCAATTTAGTTTGTTAACTAAACATACTTATATTTTATTACAC
>JAANMP010000120.1 GCA_011250595.1 Bacillus sp. MM2020_1
ATATGAATTACTTGATCTTAATAACTAGATGAGATATAATAGAGGAGTATATATGTTCGTATTTTTTGGAGGGCTAATATAAATGGAGAAAACAGTAATAGAGCTTTTTGCAGGAGTTGGTGGCTTCCATTTGGGAATAAAAAGAGCTGGTTGGGATGTTATTTGGGCAAATCAGTGGGAACCAGGAAAAAAAGTTCAACATGCCTTTGATTGTTACAAATCTCATTTTCCTGAGGTAAATGCTCTAAATGTAGACATATCCCAAGTAAATGACCATCCAAATCAATATCCTATTCCTCAACACACCTTGCTTGTTGGTGGATTTCCTTGTCAGGACTACTCTGTTGCACGGACTAAAGCAGATGGAATTGAAGGGAAAAAAGGTGTCCTATTTTGGGAGATTAGTAGAATCTTAAAAGAGAAACAGCCTCCATTTGTTCTATTAGAAAATGTTGATCGACTACTTAAATCACCTTCTAAACAGCGTGGACGTGATTTTGCTGTTATGTTGGCAACGTTTCGAGACTTAGGGTACGGAGTAGAGTGGCGTGTCATTAATGCAGCTGATTATGGATTTGCACAGCGAAGAAGAAGAGTGTTCATTTTTGCGTTTCACGAGTCGACTAAATATTATAAGAAACGTATAAACCAAGAAAAGGAGAAAATTCTCCATCAAGCTGGATTCTTCATCAAGGAGTTTCCAGTTCAAAAGGAATACTCAAGAAATCATCAACCTTTTGATACTGTTCTTCATGAAGATATTGTTCATGTTTCAGATAACTTTAATAAAAATAATAAGGAATTTTTGTTTAGAAATAGTGGAATCATGATAGACAGTGAGATTTATACAGAAGAAACCATTCCTGTGCATGTCAATCCTAAAACGTTAAGCGAGATACTTGAAAAGAATGTAGATGAAAAGTATTATCTTGGATCTAATTTAGATGATTGGAAGTATATGAAGGGTGCAAAGAAAATCGACCGTGTGAGCAAAGCAACTGGTCATAAATATCAATATGCAGAAGGCCCAGTTGCGTTCCCAGATCCTCTTGATAAACCAGGTCGTACAATGCTTACAAGCGAATCTAGTAAAAACCGCAGCACCCATGTTGTTCGTGATCCAGAAACAGGTGAATTGAGATTACTTACCCCTGTTGAGTGTGAGCGACTAAATGATTTTGATGATAACTGGACAAACACAGGCATGCCGGAGAAATTTAGATATTTCACCATGGGAAATGCATTAGTTGTAGGTCTTGTTACAAAAATGGGTAAAACTCTAAATGACATAATCGGAAAAGAGTCTAAAAGAAAAGCTAAAACAACAAAAGCCTCTAAAAAAGCTAGTAAAAATTTAAAAGATAATAATACTGAGCAATTAGATATATTTTCTCTATAATTTACTAAACAGAAATTTAAGGGTGTCCAATCAGAAAAAGCTTCTGAAGGGGTCTGTTGACAATCGAATAGGAATTTCAAAAACCTGTGTAGAGTTTATCTCTACACAGGTTTTTTATTGTGAGAATTCTTATGATGGGTCGTAATGATGATGATCTGACCCGTAAATTTGAGACTAGAAAAAACACCTACGCTGCCTGTGTACTGTAATATTGTGGGGAAAGGGAGTTTTATTCTGCCAGAATGCGTATATGATTATATCGATACATGCATTGATTTACCATACTTTAGAAACTGATTTAGTTGCTCTTCTTTGAGCGTTGAATCTTACCGACGAGGAGTGTGAGGATTCGATGACGGCATTATCATGGCAGTTTTCTACATGTGATAATGCCTATTCCTTTGCAAAATTTTGAAATTCATACGAAGAATTCACTGATTCTTGAGCACTAATAAGCATCAATCCTACTGGCTTACGCAGTTCAAGAGCTCCTCTTAATGTATTTATGACTAATTTTATATCCTGTTTGGTATTAATCTTGTAAGCCACAATCTTATTGTTATATAAGTCTATGAGAGTTGATAAATACAACATTGTTGAAACGTATGTTAAGTAGGTAATATCTGTTACCTATTTCTCATTTGAGCGAATCGATTTAAAATTGCGATTGAGAAGGTTAGTCACGACTATATACCTCTCACCATTAATATACTTCTGCCTTTTCTTCTTAACCTGACAATAAAATCTGGTATTTCTGCATTATTTTTGTATTGTAGCATTAATGACTGGAATATACACAGGTGATATAATTAATATATACTACAAAAGTAATTTCAATTATTATAAATATAGGAGAATATACTTATGAATCAGAATAAAGAGTTTGTCGTTTCTTCTCAAATTGAGATAGATAATAAAATATCTAAGTATAAAGGAATGAAAGTTTCGGAGTTAAAAGAGAGTTTGTCTATGCCACTTAAGGATAATAAAGCCTCATTTGTACAGTTAGCTAGGAAGATGCTGGGGATAACAAATAATAAATTTGGTTTATGTGATAATAGAGTTGATGCTGTTTTAAAGACAGTTCGTTTAACAGGTATGGAAACACCCGCAGAAGCCATGTCATTCATGCCAGTGGACTTCAAAGAATGGTCAGAAGCATTGTCTTGGGAAAGTAGCTCTCTATATAGGTATTTTAATGAAAAGGCACTATTGCTATTTATTTTTCAGCAATATCCAACTGGAAAGCGTGTTGACGATAGTGAAATGACTTTTTTAGATGCTAAGGTTTGGAAGATGTCAGAATATGATTTAAACCATGGTCTTAAAGAAGTGTGGGAACGAGTTCGATATTTAATCAATGCAGATAAATTAGAAATCACTCCAGTGAAACAAAAAAATGGGAAAATTATCAACAGGAATAATTTACCATCTGGTCAATTCAACACACTAGGTCACTTGAGACCTGGTGCGATAAATGGTGATGATAAAGTACTGTTGCCGATGGGGCAAAGAATTGTAAAACAGAGATTTTGGTTTAATAGTGAATACGTAAAAGAAATAATAGATTTATAGGAGATGGAAAAAATGGAGAATATCAATTTGTTTGATTTGTATAAGAAAGGCTTTGTTAAAGAGGGCGGCCATAATGTTAATGTTCCAATCAAAAAGGCAAGTGGAGAAAAATATGATGGTAGAACTTACGCGATTCCACTAAAGTACCTGTATTATAATGAGCAAAATGGTAGAATAGGAGTTTCGCTTTCTGATTATGAAAGTACTAGTGGTAAATTAATACCAGGTCATAATGAAGAATACAATATGGTTATCCAAAATATGTTAGCAGACGATGCTGACGATACGACTAGAAAAGAAATGGAAAAGTTGAAAAGAGATATTGCCATGAAAGGTCAAGATGAACCTGGTTATGTTTTAAGTGATGGACGAGTAATTGATGGGAATCGTCGGTTTACAGCAAAGCGATTACTTGAACAAGACCCTTTAATAACAGAGCAGCAATATTTTGAAGCAGTTATCTTAGATGATTTATCGGTACAAAATCATGATGATCAAAAGAAAATTAAGTCACTTGAATTGCAAATCCAATTCGGCAAACTTGGTAAAGTTGATTATAATCCAATTGACAGAGCTATTGATGCTTATAAAACGATTGTTAAAAATAATATTATGAGTGTCGCAGAATATACTAAATTTGCTGGACTGACATTGAACGAAGTTAACAAACGGATATTGGAAGCCGAACTAATTATTAAATTTTTGGAGTTTGCGAACACGAATCCGGATAACTATGCTTTAGCAAAACAATTAGATTTGGATGGACCGCTCCAAGATATGATTCCTCAATATAAAAAAATTAAAGACTCAGATAATTTAGAACAATTATTAAATAGTTTATTTGCTAAAATCATACAAATGCGCTCATCCAAAGAAGATTTCAAGGCTGAGTTTAGACAAATAGTCAAAAATGTTGTCGGTACAAAAAATGAAGAAAAATTTATTGAAGAGATGGAAGATGCAACAGATTCGATAGTAGAAGCACTAGATAAAGAAGATGTTATAAAGAATAATGTAGATTTATTTGCCACATTACAAAATAATCAGGAAGCCGTACAGGCTCTGGCAAAAGTTCAAACAATCTCTACTAATCATTCTGAAAAGGCGAAGAACTATAAAGAACAAAATAAACCAGTCAAACTCGCTGAAAAAGCAATTAGTAGTATTGAGGCTATTGATAAAAGAATTGTTAAAGGGTTACCTAAAAGTGAAAAGGCTAAATTACTGAGTAGTTTTGAGAAGTTAAAATTAAAAATTGATGAGCTTCTTTCTGAGGAGGGATAAGTTTTGTTAAAAAATTTGCAAGGCCGACTCAAATCTAGTTATAATTCCATGATTCAAAATGTAGCAGGGGAGTTCTATAATCCAGTATTGAGTGAATCCATTAGCTATAAACGAGTCAGTGGCTACTTTTCATGTAAGGCACTTTCGATATACGCTGAGGGATTAGATAGAATTGCAGAAAATGACGGATATATTCAATTCATTATTTCTCAAAATATTTCAGAAAAAGATTTTGAAGACATTAAGACGGGGTATCGTGAGCGTTCGAAAGGTGAAACCTTAACGCAAAGTGATAAACAACGCTTAGGAAATTTGGCTTATTTAATCTCGCAAGGTAAAGCAGATGTGAAATTTGGCTTAGTAAAGAATGGATTGTTCCATACTAAGTGGGGCTTGTTTGAAGATAGACAAAAAGATGTTGTTTATTTTAATGGATCTCTAAATGAGACAGCAAATGCCATAGAGAATAATTTTGACTCATTTGATGTGGATTTCTCATGGGATGTAAGCGTCAATGTCCGCCAGCGTGTTGAGCAAAAAAAAGAAGAGTTTTCCCGTTTGTGGAATGATGATTATCCTGGTGTTCAAGTAGTTGATGCTACAGAGATTATTTATCCTTTACTTCAAGAATTTGATATGGGTAGGATACAAAAGATACCAAATCCGGAGCAAAATTCAGTTATCTTTGATATGGATGAGGAGCATTTCTTTTTTATCGATAAAAGCGATGAAGAAGTAACCTCAAAAAAAACGTATAAAAATAAATTTAGTTTTTATGTAGATGAAGATAAGGGATATCCTTTTTTTAGAGGAGACTTAACATATCGGGAGATTGAAAAAATTATTGAGTTAGCTAATAAGCAGGCGATTAAACGTCAATTTAACTTTATAGTCTCTTCACGAGTCGATAATTTTATTAATGCTCAGAAGTATTCAATTAAAGAATATCGGAAATCTGGATTGACACTAAAGAATCGAGATAGTCGCTGGGAAGAAGAGTTTATAGAGTTTAAGAAAGTTGTTGAAGAGGAAATTGCTCGTCCACTTAAGCCTTTACAGCTTCGATCTGCCATGTACATGCTTACTCAAAAAAGAGCTGCGAACTTTTCTGTTCCAGGAGCTGGAAAAACAGCTATGTTATTGGGTGTCTTTGCTTATCTAAACAGTAAGCAAAAGGGAGAGCCAATAAAGCGAATATTAGTAGTGAGTCCGATTAATGCATTTTTATCTTGGAAAGATGAATTTCAGGCAGTGTTTCAAGCAAAAAAAGAGCTAAGGATACTTAGTATTCATGATCAGTCCATAAATGGTAATAAATATGCCTTTGAAGCTCAATGGTCAGCAGCTAATTTGATTTTAATTAACTATGAATCATTGCCTAAGTTTAAAGAGTCAATAATTAAATGCCTATCGAATAATTCAGATACAATGCTAGTTTATGATGAAGTACACCGTGTAAAGGGTGTACAAGCAAAGCGAGCGATTGCTGCTTTAGAAATAGCGGACAAAGTAGATTATCGTTATGTTTTAACAGGAACACCTATTCCTAATGGATACTTAGATATTTACAATTTCCTGCATGTTTTGTTTAAAAAGGAATATAGTGCTTATTTTGGATTTGATCAAAACATGTTGAAAAATCCAGATGGATGGCAAGTTGAAGAAATTAATGAAAAATTAGCACCATATTTTTGGAGGACTAGCAAGGAAGATTTAGGGGTTCCACCAGCTGATTTAGACAATATTATAAAGGTTTTTCCTTCTGAAGAACAACTCCGCCTTGCAGAAATAATTTATACCACAGCCCAAAATCCATTAGCAACCTTGATAAGAATGATTCAATTATCGACTAATCCTGAAATTATAAATCAAGCGATAAATTATAGCGATTTGGGATTTAGTGAATTTGATAGTGCTAATGATTCTTATGACCAGGTTAGCGCCAAGGTAAGAAAAGAGCTAGAGGATAGTATTCACGCTGCAGCTATTGGTGAGGTAAGCGAATGGGATTTAGCTAATGTAAACTCTCCTAAGTTTGATGTAGGAATTAAACTTGTAATAGATATAGTGAAAAAACATGGGAAAGTTGTAGTCTGGGGATTATTTGTTAACACTTTAAATAAGATTACTTGTGTATTAAATGAAAATGGAATTAATGCAAAAGTTATCTATGGTGGTACACCTCGTGATGAAAGAGAGGATATTATTAATACATTTAAAGAGAACACACATGAAATACAGGTATTAGTATCTAACCCGAATACTCTAGGAGAGTCAGTATCCCTTCATACTATTGCTCATGATGCCATTTATTTTGAATATAATTATAATCTCACTTTTATGCTACAGTCTCGAGACAGAATTCATCGACTTGGTTTACCAGAAAGTCAAAGTACGAGGTATTACTATTTAATGACAGTCAGTGATAGGGAGATTTATAATTTTATTGATCAAAAGATTTATGATAAATTAGCTGAAAAAGAAAAGAGAATGAAGGAAGCTATTGATGGTGATTATCTTGTTCCTGAGTTTGTTGATGATGAGATTGAGGAAATGAAGCGAATTATTGAATCGGAACGTATGTTTTAATAGTTGCTAAATCGGCTAACAAAACTGAGGAGTTAAAAAGGAGACCTCTCTAAATTGTCGAAATAAGTAGTTAAGTCAAAAGTAACATAATGAAATTGATCAGTTTGGAAAAGTAATCACTAATACATTAAAAAAAGTCTCGAAAATAACTTTTCGAGACTTTTAGATTTGAAAAGAATCCCTGTGGGTCACAGACTTACTATGTATTTTCAGCGTATATATTAACCCAAATATAATTTA
>JAANMP010000121.1 GCA_011250595.1 Bacillus sp. MM2020_1
TTAAAATATTAATCTAATATTTTAATTGTGTCAATATTAATAATATTTTTTCATTTAACTGATTTGATCTCATTTTTTTGCTGGTGATAGTAGAGAAAAAGGTCTTTAAGAGCAGCAATCAGTGCATTTATTGCTTTCCCGCGGTAATAATACTGAATATACTCAACATGTTTGTCAATTTCCTCATTCAAACTGATTCCCTTCAGTAAATTGCCAATGAATTCTCTCCCGTGCTCTGTTGCAAGTGTACAAGATGCTTCTAATATAACTCCATATTTAGTATCCACTTCTGCTGTAATCGTTAAAGTATCAAATACACTTTTCGCTGCCATCCCCTGTGGCAATCTTGCATGGCCAGCAATAAACATGACATTTGGATTTATCATAAATTTCTCCCTCAATTAAGCTTTATTATTTTATTTTGGCCTTACAAACACCTGCTTATTATAATGCAACAGACATTTTTAAATGATCTTGAACCGGAATTCGATTGACGACTTCCTTTCCAATTTCAATCGATGCTGTTGCTGCAGGAGAAGGAGCATTACATACATGAACACTGCTCTCCCCTAGTATAATATGGAAGTCATCAACCATGACCCCATCATTTTTCAAAGCTTGTGCACGTACTCCCGCTGGTGCAGGAACTAAATCATCTGCTTGAATTTCAGGAATTAATTGCTGAAGGCTTTCAACAAATTTCGCTTTGCTTACAGAACGAACCATTTCATCAATGCCCTCTTTCATAAATCCACTTGCAAGCTTCCAAAAGCCAGGATACCCCATTACTTCTGCAAAATCCTTTAGATTAAAATCCGTTTTTTTGTAACCTTCGCGTTTAAAACTTAAGACTGCATTCGGCCCTGCATCTACTTCTCCGCTAATCATTCGTGTAAAGTGAACTCCAAGGAAAGGAAACTTAGGGTTAGGGACCGGATAGATTAAGTGCTTAACAAGGTATCTTTTTTCTGGTTTTAATTTAAAATATTCACCGCGAAAAGGTACAATTTTCATATCTGTTTGGTATCCAGCAGCTTTCGCTACGCGATCACTATGTAAACCTGCACAGTTGATAACTAGACGGGCTTTATACGTTTGCTTATTCGTTTCAATCAACACTTCGCCTTTTTTCTCATTTATTTTTTCCACTTTCGTTCCTAGCTTGATTTCACCTCCATGTTGCAAAATAATTTCGGAGAATTTTTCGCTCACTTGACGATAATTAACTATTCCTACCATCGGAACACGAATCGCCCCCAACCCATTAACATGAGGTTCAATTTCCTTTAATTCTCCTTTGCTGATCTTTTGAATGGCCAATTCATTTTCAAGACCACGTGAAAATAAGTTATCAAGATGCGGCAATTCTTCTTGCTTAGTGGCTACAATTACTTTACCGCAGATATCATGTTCTATATCATGCTTTCGGCAAAATTCTATCATCGAACGGCTTCCTGCTTTAGCAAAACGCGCTTTAAAACTCCCCGGCTTATAATAAATCCCTGAATGGATAACACCGCTGTTATGACCTGTCTGATGATCCGCTACCACATTTTCCTTCTCTAGCACTAAAACTTTCGCATCCGGATAACGTTCATAAAGTGCAATTCCCGTTGACAATCCCACAATTCCTCCACCGATTATCGCAAAATCATACATACTTTTCTCCTCAATTGTTGATTATTTTTTCTTTTTTCAAGATTTTTAAAAGTAGCTTTTCCATCTGAGAGGTATAGCAGATAGAAAAGCCAAATATTCTTCCTAACAAATTTAATTAAAATGAAAAGGTAATTTGCTATTCCCCTGAAGCATGAGAGGTTGGTTTCGAGGGAACAGCTGTCTTGCTTCTACGCAACAAAAAGAATGTAATAATAACAAATGCTGTAATTGTAAAGGTTGAGATAGTTGCATTCGCCAAATCTTTTCCAGCGAAAAACATTGCAACTAATGTTACGATTAAAAGTAAGATTACCGCATAAGAAAGATATGGAAATAGCCACATTTTAATCGGATAGTATTTACCTTTATCACGATTGCGCAAGCGGATATGTGACATTGCAATAATCAAATAGACTAGTAGGCAAATTGCACCTGCAGCATTTGCAATAAAACCAAATAAATCAATTTTTATATCCAGGAATTTTAGGATTACCGCAAAATACGCAAACAATGTACTGGCCCACACCGCTCGTACTGGTACACCACTTTTACTTAATTTCGCAAAATATCTCGGGGCATCTCCTTCTAACGCAAGAGAAAATAACATCCTTGAATTTGTGTAAAGAGCTGAATTTAAACATGAAAGCACTGAAGTTAACACAACAATCTGAACGATTGTACCTGCATAAGGAATGCCAAGCGTGTCAAATATAGATGCGAATGGGTTTTGTAATTTAGCGGCATCAGATGTTGGAATCAGCATTGAGATAACCAAAATCGACCCTATATAGAATACTAAAATTCTCCAAACAACACTGTTGATTACTGTATGAACTGCCTTTTTAGGGTTTTCCGACTCATTGACAGCAATTACGCCAATTTCTGTGCCGAAGAAGGCAAACATGATAAATAACATTCCTAGTAAGATAGAGTTAAAGCCTTTTGGCATAAAGCCACCGTGAGCTTCATTTAGGAGATTCGTAAACCCAGGAGAGTCAACACCGGGAAAAATCCCTATTATCACCATTGTGCCTAAAACTAAGAAAACAATAATAGCTGCTACTTTAATAATCGCAAACCAATATTCAAATTCTCCATAGGATTTAACCGATACTAAATTTGTAAGTGTGAGCAGCAATGTTAGCACTAAACTCGTTAGCCATTCAGTGGACATACTTGGAATCAAACTATGCAAAAGATCAGCTCCTACCGAAGCCTCTAACGCTATAATATACATCCAGAAAAAATAATACAGCCAACCTATTGAATAACCGGCAGCGGGTCCAAATGCTTCAGTCGCATACGCCTTGAAAGATCCAGGTACTCCTACACGCACACTTGTCATTTCTCCCAACATTCTCATTACCAAAACAACTAGAATTCCAGCAGTTAAGTAAGATATTATAACAGCCGGACCATATTTATTAATATCTAGACCACTGCCAATAAAAAGTCCAGCTCCAATGACACCACCAATTGATATCATTGAAATATGCCTTTGCTTAAGATTACCTTGTAACTTTGTTGGATTCCCCAAACATACCAACTCCTTTTAATTGCTAAATTTATTTTCTGAACAGTTTTTATTTACATTAAGAAATCATTTTTACTTATCTGGTCTCTAGAAAATATTTTAGTTCATTTAGCTGATATGCCACTTTTGATTGTCAGATATATTTGTTTATTTTTATAACTCGAAAATTCAGAAATCTATCGAAGCGGACAGGTTAAGATTTAATTCCTCACCTTGCTGTACTACATTTTTGTGGTAATTGTCACTGTTTTATAAGATGTAAAAAACTCCATTGCAGCTTGTCCTTGTTCACGGGTACCGGAGCTGGATTCTTTCATTCCACCAAATGGTGCTTGCGGTTCTGCTCCACCTGTTTCTCCATTAATTTGAACAAGACCAACTTCACTGTTTTTAATAAAATGAAAAGCTTTATCGAGATTTGTTGTAAAAAGCGAAGCACTTAATCCATAAATAGTATCATTTGCTTTTTCTAATGCTTCTTCATAATTAGCCACTCTTATTACAGCTAATACGGGTCCGAAAACTTCCTCTTTAGCAATTGTCATCTCATTTGTCACATTGTCAAAAATAGTAGGTTCAATAAAATAACCGCCCTGATAATCCGGACCTTCTAAAGTCTTTCCGCCATAATAAAGATTCCCCCCTTCTTCTATTCCCTTTTCTATATATGAACAAACTGTTTCATATTGTTTCTTCGAAGCAACTGGGCCCATCGTCACAGACTCATTAATCCCATCCCCAACCTTAATATCTTTTACGATTCCAATGATCTTTTCCATAAATAAATCATAGATTGCTTCCTCAACATAAACTCTGCTAGTTGCCGTGCATCGCTGACCCGTCTGTTTCATACTTCCTTCTATTGTCAGCTTTGCTGCTAAATCAATATCCGCATCCTTCAAAACAACCACAGGATTCTTCCCGCCAAGCTCCAGTTGGTATTTTTTATTTTGCGCCACTGCTCGAATACCGATAGCTCTTCCTACTTCGTTAGAACCAGTGAATGTAATGGCGGCAACATCTTCATGTTCAACGATGGAGTTTCCAAGAGCACTTCCTCTTCCATTTACTAAATTTAAAACCCCTGCTGGCAAGCCAGCTTTTTCGAAAACCTCTGCAATCTTCACTGCAGAAATTCCTGTATCCTGAGCAGGCTTCCATACCACTGTATTGCCATATACTAAAGCTGGTGCTATTTTCCAAATCGGTATGGCTATCGGAAAATTCCATGGCGAAATCACCGAAACAACACCTACAGGCACTCGAGTGGTATAAAGTGTATTTTTAGGATTGGCTGACGGTAGCATTTCCCCTGTTTTCCTCATGCCCTCTTGTGCAAAATAGCGTAAAATCATCGCCCCTCGCAATACTTCACCTTTTGTTTCTACGATACGTTTTCCCATCTCTTTTGTAGCAATTTCAGCAATTTCTTGTACATTTTTTTCGAGAAAATCTGCAGCCTTGCGCAAAATTTCTCCTCTTTCTACTGAAGATCGTTGTTTCCAGTCAGAAAATGCTACTTTTGCTTGTTGCACAGCTTCTTTTACATCTTCAATTGATGAGACTTGAGTAAATCCAATACTTTCAGAAGGTTTGGCAGGATTGAAATGTTCATGTTTCTCTCCTGTTGACGATTCCGTCCAGCGACCACCAATATAGTTTAAATAATTACTCACCATTATCTTCTCCCCTATAATCACGACTGTTTTTTCTCCACTTCTTGAGCAATGACATTTTCCAAAATAGATAAGCCTTTCTCTAATTGTTCTTCTGTAATTGTCACAGGTGGTAAAAAGCGTAGAACATTTCCATAAATTCCAGCACTTAAAGAAATTAGCCCTTGCTTCCATGAAGCTTCAACAATATCCCCCGTCAATGCCTTATTTGGAGTTTTTGTCTCACGGTCTGTGACTAATTCAAGTGCACACATTGCTCCTAAGGCACGTACTTCACCTACAACTGAGAACTTTTCCTGAAACTCACGCAATTTCGCTTGAATTTTTTCGCCAAGCCACGCACTTCTTTCTACTAAATTTTCTTCTTCAATAACATTTAATACAGCTAAGCCAGCCGCACAAGCTAACGGGCTTCCTGCAAAAGTTCCACCTAGTTGGCCAATGCCAGGAGCATTCATTATTTCTTTTTTTCCTGTCACTGCGCTTAGAGGCATGCCTGCAGCCAGTGACTTGGACATCGTGATTAAATCAGGTTCTACGCCAAAATGTTCAATCGCAAAAAGTTTTCCAGTCCGGCAAAAACCTGTTTGAATTTCATCTGCAATGAAAAGAATATTATTTTCTTCACAAATCCGTTTCAGTCCTTGAACGAAACGAGCAGACGGAACAATAAATCCACCTTCACCTTGTACCGGTTCCATGATAATGGCTCCAATTGCTTCTGGTGAAGCTTCGGATAGGAAGAAATCTTTAAACTTGTTAAGAATTTGATCATCTATTTGCTCATTAGTCATACTTTCCTCACTACGGTAATAGTAAGGGTAAGGCATACGATAGGTTTCGTTTGCGAAAGGACCGAAGCCTTTTTTATATGGTTCAACTTTACTTGTCAAGCTTAATGTTAATAATGTGCGGCCGTGATAAGCACGGTCAAATGATACTACCCCTGATTTCCCAGTATATTTCCTTGCGATTTTAATAGCGTTTTCTACAGCCTCAGATCCGCTATTTACAAACATTGTCTGCTTTTCAAAATTCCCTGGTGTCACTTCATTTAACTTTTCTGCTAATTCAATATAGCTTTCATAAGGAGCTACATGGAAACAGGTGTGAATAAATTTAGATAATTGGTTTTGAATAGCTTCTACTACTTTCGGATGATTGTGTCCAATATTTTGAATACCGATTCCTCCGGCAAAATCAATGTATTCTTTTCCATCAACATCTTTAATAATGGCGCCTTTGGCAGAATCGACATAAATTCCTGTCACATGATACGGACCTCTTGGAACCGCTTTCTCGCGCCTTTGCTTTAATTCAACTGATTTATTAGCTTCTACATTCGTTACTTCTTTTACATGTACCATTGTTATCCCTCCTATTAAATATGACACTTTAACTGCAAAAAAAGAACCAGCCACATTAATGAATAGAACACCTAAAAAAGGTATCTGATTTCATTAATACAACTGGTTTTTAATCTAAGGTTTGCTTCGTTTCTCAACAAAGTCAATTAGATTTGGCAGTTACTTTTTGAATTTCCCAAAACTTACTTTACTCAAAATTAAAGAAATATAAAACGCATTATCATATTTTTAATTTTACAAACATTCGAAATAATTGTCAATAAAATTCTTAAATCGCTCCTATTGTCTCTTTCCCACACTATAATTTTAATCATAGATTTTTAGTCCATTTAACCTAATTTAAATAAGATATATGAATTACTGATATTATCAAACCTAAAAAAACTTGAACAAGAAGCCAAGAAAATTGAAAGTGAGCTAGAGGAAAAAAGAATTGAATTTGGAAAGAAGAAACGTGGAAGAAAACCAAAGGGTCCCAGTACGGAAACAATCTCTGCAGTAAAACTGATGCTGATTCTGGTTTTTTAAACCGACCTGGAAAGGTGTTTTTCCACCCTTCCCTTTTTGTCAACAACCCCTAATACGTCATAGCTTTATCTAATGTTAAAGTCATTTGTGATCTAAGTTTTAATGAAATTCGAAATTATTGTATTACCTCGATGCACCATTTACAAGCCAGTGGTTTGTTTTTTCGGTTGGGATTTTCATTTGTGATTCCTTCAATAGTTTATTTAATTACTTTTGATACGACGGCAAACATAATCTCAAGAAAAATATTAATGATCATTTTGCTCCTCCTATTTTTTTATAGCAATCCTAATTATGATAAAAGGATGATATATATT
>JAANMP010000122.1 GCA_011250595.1 Bacillus sp. MM2020_1
TTAATAAACATTGTTTTACATTAGAATCACACGTAATTGATATTTAACACGATCGTGGGTACAGAATACTATTTTTTTGATAGAACCTTTCTGTTATGTAGAAAACCCCCATTCAATCATGGGGGTTATTCTTAATCTTCATGTTTGAAATGCTTGATTAGCGTTATATGTGTTTGTTTGTGTTTTATATAAGGTTAATCAAAAATTCCAAGACCCTAAAAATTGCTTTTGTTTTTTCTCCGATTAAACATCTTGAATTGTTTTAAGTGATTCTTCATAATTGGTAGCATATGTTTTACCGAATTTTTCTTGTTTAATTTCATCATTAACTAGCTCATCCATATCAATAGAATCATAAGCTGTAAATGTTTCTTTAAAGACTTCTGACTTCTTTTTACCTCCAAGTATCTTATATAGTTTATGATTGTCTTTTACCCTAGCAACATCATTAAAGAATGAATTTTCCCTTGCTAAGGCTTTTTGATATGCGAATGCTAAATGTTCCTTTTTGAAATCAATGACTAATGAATCTTTCATATAGTTCTGAATCTCTTTATCAGTTGCAATTAAATCAATGTAAACAGCATCATACACATATTCGTATCCTAGCGACTGCAAATACTTGTATTCATCTTCTTTATAAGCAATAACAGATGCACTTTTAGGTTTATATCTAATATCTGTAGTTGTCACCTCATATGCTTCACGTAAACTTCTTAACATCTTATCAATCTTACCAACTTCAATAACATTTATAGGGTTATGGATTTCTCTTCCATATTTATCTAAGCTAACAGCGTTTACAACATCCATGTGTCTAATGATTCCTTTTTCTTTCATATCTTTCAATACTGATTCTACATGTTTCCTAATTCTTTGCGATTCTTTATTAACTGCATCCCAAAACATCACATGTCCATGTTGTTTATATTTAGCATCAAGATTTATATAATACGCTTTCTGCTCTTCAATTGTTATTCTTTCAGAAGCAAAAAACAATATATCGCTCATAATTTCTAAATCACGTGCAAGTACCCTATAGGTTGTTGATGGTTTTCTACTAGGATTATTCAAATAAATCAAGATTAAATTTTGAAGAATTTCTTTATACGGTAGTTGGTCTTGACCACAATTAGAATAGTTTTGTAATTGCTTTCTATGAATTTCTTCACTCCTTTCACCTGCTATTCTGTATCTATTTCCCTTACCAATCTTTACTACCTCAACAATATTCCATTTTTGTTTAGCGGTAGTGATAGTTGCATCTTTATGTCCACCAAGTTTATTATACTTTGCAAAATATTCCTTGCATTTGTCTGTTCCAAACATTTCTACAAATTCTGCACCTGTTAAAATCAATTCGTCATTACAGTTTGTCATAGTTTTCAACATTC
The DNA here is from genome assembly GCA_011250595.1 of Bacillus sp. MM2020_1. GTDB lineage: Bacteria > Bacillota > Bacilli > Bacillales > Cytobacillaceae > Neobacillus. The sequence continues at coordinate 1,395 of JAANMP010000122.1, forward strand.
CTTTTCTTTTTTTATATAGGATAGAAACTCGGGTAATATAACTGAATGTATATTAATACCCAAGTTCCTATCCTAAAAATTTCCCCTAAATATCAAAAAACATCTAAGTATGTTCAGCGACTTTGCGTACTTTGGTCGCAACAATGCGAAATCTGCGTTAGCAGTTTTGCATTGCTGGTCAAAGTACATAACCCACCAATTATTATGTAAGTATTTCTTAAAAACCTTTTCCCTAAGACATTCCCTCACCTCCAAAAAGACCAACAGATAGATACTAAAAATATAAATCTGTCAACTAATTACTCTTATATTATAGCATATTTTTACAATTTTGTCCAAAAAACCTCTTACATACCTATTGACTTTTTCGTTGAGATTTGATAAGAAGAAAAACCGCTCATTTAAGGACATTTTTCAATTGGTCATTTTTTAATAGACCCGATCGAAGTTATGTCTTTAGAGCGGTTTTTGTTAGTGCTTTGATAAAAACGCAATTTTATTAAAAAATTTTTCAACTTGCATCATATTCCTCAATCAACTTGTACAAAGTTGTTCTGCTCACTCCTAATTCATTGGCAAACTGTGTTTTGTTGATTTTACGAGTGTTATATTTTTCATACAATTCCTTGAATTTCTCATCTATATCAATTGCCTTTCTTCCCTTGTACTTGCCCTTTGCTTTAGCAATTGCGATTCCTTCACGTTGTCGTTCTAGCATGTTCATTCTTTCAAATTCGTTTATTGCCCCCAACATTGTGAGCATTAGTTTTCCTTGCGGTGTTGAAGTGTCAATGTTTTCTTTTAGAGAAATTAATGTTACATTCTTTTTCTCCATTAACTCAACTAATTCAAGTAAATCCTTTGTACTCCTTGCAAGGCGAGAAAAGTCATTGATGAGGATTGTATCCCCTTCACGCATATAATCAAGCATGGCTTTTAATTGCGGTCTATTGGTATCCTTTCCACTTACCTTCTCAATAAACCATTTGTCTATGCCGGCTCTTTCTTCTATCGCTTTCACCTGTCTTTGTTCGTTCTGCTCAACTGTTGAAACTCTTACATAAGATAACATTTTTCCCTTATTCATATTTGACCGCTCCTTATTTGTTATTGTCTATATTTTACCGTGTTGTCCATTTAGAATCTATAATTTAATGGACAAATTGTTCAAAAAAGTAAAAAATAAACTCTATTTGTACATATTTTAGGAGCAATCGAATTGTTCATTTAGGTCATGGTCTATCTTTACATTCAATAGTCCATTTGAGCTTTTAACAATAAAAAAAAGGACTGACGAACAGTCCATTTGTTTGTTGGATTAATCAAACCATTTGTACAAAGTAATCTTTGATAAATAATATTTAATATTCTTTGTTATATCATTTTTGCAATAAATACAATTAAATAAGATGAAGGAATAATTAATAAAAGCGATGCAAAAGTTCCTAAGGTTTTACTTCCTACCATAGCAACAACAACTGTACGAAAGTCTTTTTCTGTACATTTACCTTCTATAACATCATCAGTCATAACAGATAACTGTGGGTCTATAAATATTGACATAAGAATTGTGGCTACTCCGTTAATGATTGATGATAAAGTAATACAAGTTGCTCTTAAATCTGGTGCTAAACTTCCAGCATATATTGGTGCTAATGCTCCAACAGTTAATAAAGAAACTGTAATTAGATTATATATGATAATCTTTATTGGTAATTTTCTATAATTAATTTGAGTTATATTTTCTTTTACAGGGATTGCAACACAATCCTTTATGTAATTAACACCTGCTTTTGAAAAACTGTGCATCACTAGTTTAGGAATAGACCTATCAACAGCAAAATTTAAAACCCCTTTATAGAAAATCCTCTGAAAAGTTGGAATTAATATTGCACCAATAACTGTAGCAATACCCGAGATAATAATAATTAAATTAAAAAATTTTAATAAATCACTACCTCCAGAGTTATGTTCAACAAATTTTGTTAATATTGGTACTTGAAATGTTATTGCCATTCTCGATACCAACATTAAGATATTAAAAACAGCAAATGAAACTGCTATCTTACCTGTTCTAACACCAACCATTCTAACAGAATACGCTAATGTTCCTATCATAGATATAATAAAGTTTAAAACAAGAACAATAATAATTTGTGTACTCAACTACCTTCCTCCTTATAAAACCTTACGATAATTCACTTCATTTTTACTAAATTATACCATCGCCCAAGTGGTATAACCATTCTAATTAGCTACATTCAGCACACTATTTTACCATTATAATCAAAATAGACTGCCGAAACAGTCTATTTCTTCATACTTATCTGTCCTGTTGTCTTTCCTTTGTGCCTACATTCTGACTTTAAGATTAACTAATGGTGAAAAGGCTCTATGTTTATCCATTACATCATCACTAAAGAGATTAACATAAACTCTGACCATTTCCATACTTGTATGCCCCAAAATCTGTTGTAATTCAAATATTCCCGCTCCGTTCTTCACACTTAATTTTGCAAATGTATGCCTAAACGTATGACAAGAACATCGAACCCCTTTTATCTCCGCTTGTTTACCGTAGAAGGTTACTCTGTTTTGGAATTGCCTTTTTGACATCTTCTCTCCATCAAGCGTAACAAACAAAGCATCTGTTTCCATTACTCCTCTTATCTGAATATATTTTTGTAATTGATTTTTCATCTTTGACTGTATTGGCACGATCCGCTCTTTATACGTCTTTGTATTTCTGATATGAACTTTAGATTCGTTCCATAAAATATCTTGAACACAAATCCCTTCTAATTCGCTTACCCTTATGCCTGTTTCAAGTAGTAAAAGCATAAAAGTATAATCCCTTACCCCAACAAATGAACGCAAATTTGGCTGATTAAATAGCGTTTGTAGCTGTTCATTTGTAAAGGTTTCAACAACCTTTCTACGGTCTTTTAGTAGTTTGATGTCGCTTAATGGATTTTCTTTAATATGTCGTTCACGATGCAGAAAATTGAAAAATGCTCTAATGGCTCTTAAACGTGTGTTAATGGTGACAGTCTGCAATCCCTTCTCTTTCATATAGAGAATAACATTTCGCTTAATATGCTCTTTAGTAATAGTGTCTAATGAGGGGTTAATGTCCTGTTCTCTAAGGATTTTATAGAAAACAGATAATTCATTTCTATAATATTTGATTGATTGGGGTCTTAGATTTCGGATTTCGCAATCATCTACAAATAAAGAAAGTGCAGTTTTGAAATCAATTTCCTTTGCAACTTTTGTTGTGTTAATGACGGATAATTCTTCGACAGATAATTCGTTTGTACGCCTTGCCATTATTCATTCCCCCTTGTTTAATGACAGGTACGCACACGATTTTATGTATACGATATTTTTGTAAGAATCGTATTTGAGATAAATAAAAAACGCTCCTTACAAAGTGTAAGAAACGTTGATTTCACTGCATTGGCAAGCAGTGTACATGATACCGGTGATCGGGGTCGAACCGATACTCCTCACGGAACACGATTTTGAGTCGTGCGCGTCTGCCAATTCCGCCACACCGGCGCGTATAAAATTGTTTTGATAAAGCAATGCCGAGGACCGGAATCGAACCGGTACGGTAGTCACCTACCGCAGGATTTTAAGTCCTGTGCGTCTGCCAGTTCCGCCACCCCGGCAAAATCTAATTACCTTTTCTTATCCATACTTTGCAATTACTTAATGGAGGCGGCAACCGGATTCGAACCGGTGGTAAAGGTTTTGCAGACCTCTGCCTTACCACTTGGCTATGCCGCCATTAATATTGGAGCGGAAGACGGGATTCGAACCCGCGACCCCCACCTTGGCAAGGTGATGTTCTACCACTGAACTACTTCCGCAATTTGGCTGGGCTAGCTGGATTTGAACCAACGCATGTCGCAGTCAAAGTGCGATGCCTTACCGCTTGGCTATAGCCCAACGTTTTAAAAAATATTCATATTATGGGGCGACTGATGGGAATCGAACCCACGAATGCCTGAACCACAATCAGGTGCGTTAACCACTTCGCCACAATCGCCACAATATAATTGGCAGGGGTAGTAGGAATTGAACCCACACCAAAGGTTTTGGAGACCTTCGTTCTACCTTTAAACTATACCCCTATAAATGGTGGAGGGGGACGGATTCGAACCGCCGAACCCGGAGGGAGCGGATTTACAGTCCGCCGCGTTTAGCCACTTCGCTACCCCTCCACATATAATATTCATGTTGCCAGCTTCTGGTGCCGGCGAGAGGACTTGAACCCCCAACCTACTGATTACGATTCAGTTGCTCTACCAGTTGAGCTACACCGGCAAAAAACTAAAGGTGGCTCAGGACGGAATCGAACCGCCGACACAAGGATTTTCAGTCCTTTGCTCTACCAACTGAGCTACTGAGCCTAAATTAAAATGATTCTCTAATCGAATATTACCGTAAGTCCTTTGCTCAAAAGAACTCTCGTTCTTTCTCGCAGATTGCCATAGAAGCTTTTTCAGTGATGTGAGCAATCTGCTCTACCGACTGAGCTACTGAGCCTAAATTAAGATCTAAGACAAAATTAAAGCGGTCTGGACGGGACTCGAACCCGCGACCTCCTGCGTGACAGGCAGGCATTCTAACCAACTGAACTACCAGACCAATTGCGGGGACAGGATTTGAACCTGCGACCTTCGGGTTATGAGCCCGACGAGCTACCAGACTGCTCCACCCCGCGACAATAGAAATTATTAAGTTTTGCCCATGATCAAAATTCCCATAGACTGTATCAATCTCAGAAAGATAATTCAAGAAGCAACTCGATTGATACAACTCGCAGATTATTCATTGAAGAAACGCTCGTTGCTCCACCCCGCGACAATAATAAGTTGAAAAATATGGTGGAGGATGACGGGCTCGAACCGCCGACCCTCTGCTTGTAAGGCAGATGCTCTCCCAGCTGAGCTAATCCTCCACATTACGGAAATTTATTTTCGCTGGTGCGAAAAAACTTTGGTGACCCCTACGGGACTCGAACCCGTGTTACCTCCGTGAAAGGGAGGTGTCTTAACCGCTTGACCAAGGGGCCATATCTCTTAGAAATATTATGGCGGAGAGCAAGGGATTTGAACCCTTGAGACAGGGTTACCCGCCTACACGATTTCCAATCGTGCTCCTTCGGCCACTCGGACAGCTCTCCATAATGGCTCCGCAGGTAGGACTCGAACCTACGACCGATCGGTTAACAGCCGATAGCTCTACCACTGAGCTACTGCGGAATAATAATATTTCAGCCTGGCAACGTCCTACTCTCACAGGGACGCGTGTCCCAACTACCATCGGCGCTGAGAAGCTTAACTTCCGTGTTCGGTATGGGAACGGGTGTGACCTTCTCGCCATAATTGCCAGACCATTTATTTGACACTATTTTATTATAATGTCTTTTTCATATTTTTCAAGAGGAAAATTAATTTTTTTCATTCCCTCAAAACTAGATAATGCAGAAGAAGTTGTAAAAACGAGTTCGCTTAAAAATTGGTTAAGTCCTCGAACGATTAGTATCAGTCAGCTCCACATGTTACCACGCTTCCACCTCTGACCTATCAACCTGATCATCTTTCAGGGTTCTTACTAGCTTGCGCTATGGGAAATCTC
>JAANMP010000123.1 GCA_011250595.1 Bacillus sp. MM2020_1
AAACATATTACTTTACAAAATTTGTATAGCATTGTATCTTTGCTTATTAAAAAGTCTGATTTAGAGGATCTTCCGAAAGAAAAAATATTAAGTATTTCTTTGTTTTATTTTAATGCTATTAAAGATAAACTACCTGTTGAATGGAATGATATTCATTCCTATAGATTAGCACATATTATTTCTTTAAATGCTTTAGCAATTGCCGGAAACATAGTCATTAACAACAACTTTTTATATAAAAGTCAACAGCCAGATTCTAGCAAAGTATTATCTATATTAGATAATCTGAAACAAATTGATTGGTCGGCAAGTGGCGATCTAAAATATTTAAAAGGAGTAAGAGGTTCAAAAATGCTTGCTCAAGATATACTAAATTGTTTAAAATAACCTAGCCAGAAAATGCTAAGCAGTAAAGAATAGTACTCATTTATTTAGGATTTCCCCACCTTTCGGAAGGACAGGTGGGGAAATTGTGCTCTTTTATCAAAATTATAAGTCTCTACAGTAGTTTTCTTTTCTAAATGGAATGTTGATTTTTTGTATTTTTCAATGGTACTTTCTCTGGTTACTTTTTTATTTGAACTATTTTAATATACCTATAGATTATTTAAATAGATCCGCTAATTCATTTTCTGTTTCGCTATTTTGATTCTCTCGTCTTTCTCGGTAATATCTTTCGATATCAAGGACATTTTCATTTAATCCATGTTCTTCTCGGCCACGTATAGTTGTACTATGCACGGACAACTCTTTATATTTATTTTTGTAATGTTGTACTTCTTCTTTTAAATTATTAACTTCTCTTTCTTTGCAAGATAGAGCATTCTCTAATTCTTCTACTTTTAGTGCTTTTTCGAATGTGGTTTCATAAGCATTAATGATTTGTTGTACAACATCTATTAATTTTTTTTTATTGTTATAATTGTTATTTACTAAGTCTTCAGCACTTACGATAAATGCCTGTTCTTTCATCAAACCAACAACTTCTATTGGTGTTTTATTTAACCTCTCTATATCCTTTCTAATTTCTTTATTATTTTTCCATACATATTGAGGAAATCTAGTTTCACGCCCTAAATCTGCAAGTTTAATCTGTCCTCCAATATGCTTATGAGCATATTCTAGTAAGGTTTCTCTAAGTTCTTCATATGTGTATTTTGTAGGTCTACCACCTTTGTTTTTTTCTTTTATCATCGATTTTTATTAAACCTCCTTATAATTTTTCAAATGAACTTTTATCATGGCTTCTTGATTAATTAAAGTGTTCAAATTTATAGCATTTCGTTCAAGTTCCTTTATTTCACTTTCGTTACTATTAATTGAACTATCTTTCTTCTTAAAAGCTGTACCATAATATTTCTTGATAAAATTTAATTTCACCTGAATTTCATCTTGGACTTTCGTTACTTTATTCTTTAATTCTCTTATTTCCTCTTCAGAAAGTTTTGATAAATCTAGTTGGAATTTATTACAGAAAATGCAGTCTTTACTGAAACAATCGTAAGGGAAATTCTCTGAATGACAATAGCCAAAATCTTTTTTTCTCGCATTTGAATTATCTCTATTCGAATAAGAGAGTAATTGCTTTTGACGAAAGGTAAAACTATCAAAACCTGATTTATCTCCAACATTCATTTTTTGTATTATACTTTTTTCTAATATACCTGAGTAAGACCTTTGAAAATCATCAATATGAGACGAATAATGAGATTGAGTTCTTATATCCTTATGTCCAGCCATTTGAGCAATAGTGAGTTCGCTGAATCCCTGCATCATCATCATGCAGATAGACATGTGGCGAGTATCCCCCAAATTAAAACGCTTAATTGTTTTGTGTTCATTTTCCCTATCTAATTCTTCTCTTGTTTGAACTACTTCTATATTGAATTGAGAATTTACTATTTTGTCAAAAAATTCATCTAAGAGAGTAGTCATTTGTTGCCAATTCATATGTTCCTTATAATGGATCCGTTTTAAGCTTAGATCTTCTCTTTTTAAAAATTTTGTGTAAGCCGATAATGGAAACAAGTATTTTGAATTTCCAATGTTAGCTAATTCTCTAAAATCGGAAATAATATAATACACCTCTTTATTTAGTTTCAATTCATGTTGAATAGCTATCTGTTTACTATTATTAATCGGATCAGGTTGTTGTTTTCTTCTTGGAATAAGAACGTAAAAAGCTTCCTCCTTTGTTTCATACCGTATACCTTCGTTCAATATTTCTATGAATTCAATTGGGCGAATCGGGATAACCGATGTGAGCCTCCACCAAATAAAAATAGGGTAATACTTTTCACGCAGATATGGGGTCGTATTTAACATGAAATCATGAATGATTTCATCAAATAAAATAAAATTGGAATAGGTAGGTATTTCTCTTACATTTTCATATCTTGATATTTCTTTAATATTAAGTAATATTTCTATATAATCTTTCGAATCATTTATTGGATTAAAATAAATGAAGTCTAAATTAGGTTTCTTATATTTAGATAAAGTTGTCTTTTTCTCTAGACCATTTATTTCTACAAACTCAACGAAATCTTTTAGTAATCGTATATCATATCCACCTGTCATACTTATCATTTTTAAAATATATGTAAATTTTTCATGAACCATATCAACTACTAAGTTTTTATCAAATAGTTGTACTATCACAAAACATTTTAACGGTAAATAGAAATGTTGATTATATTCAATTTTTCTGAAATCAAAAGTTTCATAATGCTTGGTTCCATAGGCTATCCATTTATGATCTTCAAACAAACACTCTTCTTTAAATACCCCATCCCCAATTAAGTCTATAAATTTGTCTTTATATATTGATAAATCTTCTTTTTCATAACGGATATACTTTTTTTCTGCTACCAAACCTGAAGTATTCTCATAAATAAACACCCCTTTCTCAAAACTTCCCAATGTTGAGTTTGCCATTAGAGCATTCACCCTCTATTCAATTCTTAAAAATTTAGTAAATTCTAACTCTCGATATTTTTTATTCAACTCATCCAAATCAATAAAACTCCGAATATAATTTTCATCATACTTATCATAAGCCCTTCTGAAATCCAATAGAATGTATACTAAGGTTCTAATCATGTGAGTATATTTAATTCGAGATGTTTCATCGGAAATTGGGGTTTCCTTCAATCTGTCCATCAATGAAAATAACTCCACATTAACTATATCCATAATGTAATTAGTATCAATCCGATTTTTACATCCAAGACAAGGTGTTTCAAGATTATATTCAACTTCTTTTAAATAAGGACATTTTTTTACTCCTACTAGACATTGTGAATGGTCTAGTAGAGAAGGTGACTTTAATTTTGATATTTCCTCAAGTTTTTTCTTCAACTCACTTTTAGGTACAGTCATAAGCTCTTTTAATAATAAAACTGATTGTTCATGTCTTGTAACTGCATATTTTGATAAACTGTCCACCATCATAGGAGAATAGGCTCTGTTAACATCACCAATTGCTTTAGTCATTTCTATCAAGTTTAAAGGTTCATGATTATTTAAAGTATCTATCATTACTTTAACTTGCCAGCCAAATATGCCCCGTTCAAATGCGTGTAATGCCATTTCTTCTACACTAGCATCTGTATTTTTAGTAAAAATATATATTTGGGTTACAGGGTTAGGTATATCAATTTTATGCTTATGAGAACGTGCAAAGCCACCAAGCCAATAAGCTAATGCTCCTTTTCCCTTTTTAACTGCTGTTTCCCATCCGTAGGTCGTCAAAGTTTTTGAACATTTTCTGTTTGAAAATTCAGGTAATTCTTCCCCGAAAAATGCACATAAATCCTTTTTTCGGAAATTTGATGTAATTAACTTTATTTCATCCTTATTTATTAATCTTCTATGTAATTCACAAAGGATAATTGCCAACGCAGTGGGCATTTCAAAAATAAAAGGAACCACAAATATAAGTTCTTCTTTATTTTTACTTGCCTTAACCCCTTTCAGACTTCGTTCTACGGTTTTTAAAATAGTATGTGCTATTTCTAGAGTAACAGTATTAAAGTCAAACCATTCGAAACAATCAATTCCAACAATATCCAAATTTATCTGTTTTATTTCTTTTAAATCCTCTTTTCGCCAATCTAATGAAAATTGAATTAGGGTCCATAACCAAATCTCCGCATATTTTTTACTTTCAATAGCTTTTTCGAAATGCTTTTCAATATCTAACACATCTAATGTTAGATTGCACCATTCTTTTTTTGTATATGGTTTTACTTCCTTATTCTTCTTGTTCCTCCCTATATAATCACCATTAAAATTACACTTTCGCTTAATTTTACAGTAATTCAAAAATAAGTATAGTGAGAAGAAATGAGAATCTAATAAAGTCTTAAAAAGGACTTTTAGTTCGTCATCAGTATAAAAAAAAAGCTCTTTATCCATATTACTTATTAAACTTATAAACGAGTTTAATAATCGATTCACTAAGTTAATCTTTTTTTTAAGCTTACTTTGATTTATACGGTTTCTCGCCCAAATGTTAAACAAATCAACTGTTTCCTTAAATTCTGTAGTATTCTGAAGAAATAAAATTACATCATTAAACAAATCTTGAAAATTATCAGTATTGAAATACTTTATTCTTATTGCCGTTAAAGAAAACTTGAATTCATCTGCATCCTTTCTTCTTAAATAATGCCTCTTATAGCTTGCTAATTTTTTTAATTCCCCACTTTCAATATAAGGCTGTAAAACATTTACTTTTTTACCCATTTCCATCGCCAATTGTTCCAGCGGAATTTCATCTTTCTTTAGATATTCTTCTAAATAGTATTTACTTGTTCTTAAACCTAATCCTTTCACATTAAAAACTTGTATGTGTTTTTTTTCCATTAACATTTTTACTATTTCATAATCTATTTTTAAAAATTCTGAAGCCAATTTTGTTGTATAAACAAGGCCTTCTTTAAATTTTCCATAACTTTCCTGTTTAACATAAAATTGTTGTCCACTAACATTGTTAGCTACTATTAGTGGTTCAGTTTTAATAAATTCTAACGCTTGATGTTCAGAGAGGTTTAACTCTGATTGAATAATGCTAGTTACAATTGTATCTTTAGTCATTTCTTTATAATTATGAACTTCTTTTTTTGAAATATAATTAGGTACTATGGAAGTTATTACATCTTTAAAAGTTCCCCTTATAACCATCCCATCTATACAATACCAAGATTTTCCAAGTACAAGAGATACCTCTTCATATGTATAATAATTTTTTTCTATCATGGTAAAATATTGTTTTTGTTCATTAATATAATTGATATTTATTAATAATTTACCAGTATTTTGATATGCAGTTTTTGGGATACCTCCTTTATCTACTTTATTACGAAGCCATGTTTCTGACTTTCCTAATAATTTACTTGCTTCACTGATTGGGAACCATACTTTTTCTGTAGCTTCTTTATTGCATCGGTATATATAATCCTTGTGAATTAAATATTTTCTTTTTTCCTTTTTATATTCAACTTCTTTTATTTCAATTAATGAACTTTTCCTGTTATTAATTCTACTCAAAATAACACAGGTAGTTATTCCCAGTATTTCAGCTGTTTCTTGTGTATTGTACCATTCTTTAACCAGAGAAATATTCATATTAGTTGTTTTCTCCTTTGTTTATACCTAACATCTTTTTAGTAATATCTCTTTCATAAAGAATCTCTTTTTCCGTTTCTAACAACTCGACATACATATCGTTATAATTATCCTTTAAAATATCTAACATTTTTTGTGTCCCGTTCAAATAGCTAAGAGAGCTTAATGGATTTCTATCACCCCTTGCACTCATAATTTGAAGGACATTTTCGGCATCCTTGGCAATTAAATTTGAGAAGATCCCTCTACATATATGGGAATTCCATTTTGCACCACTTAATTCGATTGCGTAATTTTTAACCAATGGACTATCTGATTCTCCTAATAACTGTAGAAACTTTTTCTTTAATTTACTAAAATAGTACTCATATGAGAACTTTTCCATAGCATTTCCGTTAGCATTAACAAATAGAGCGTTGCTGCCGTCAGTTGCTTTAAAACTTTTTATATGATTTTTATAAAGCATTTGTAGTAGTTCACTATTAAAAGGAAAGACCCCTTGTCTTCTAATCCTTTTAGTTGTCCCCCTTCCCGAAATAGATTTTAGGTCAGATCGAAAGTTTCTATTTTTCAATTTCACTTGAAATCCATATCTTCCGAAATCACCTGAAGGAGTTAATCCCGTCCTAGAGATATTTACCATTTCCCCTGTCCTTATACCCCCAAAACATCCAAAAGCAACACCAAGTGCTATTCTTGGTGTGTAAGAAAGGGCGGTTTGAATTAAAGGAATAATTAGCTCTAAAGGAATATCATGTATAAGTTTTTTATCTGTCTCTTTATTCTGATCTGGGTACTTAACAGCATAAAATGGGCTTTCTGGCAAACGATTCATACTTAAATCATCATATGTATATTCTTTAAAATCAAAGTCATCTACTGATATATATTTAAATACATTTTTCTTCGCTAAAAAATAATAGAATTCAGTTAAATATTTCTCACAACGTTTGACTGTTGATTCTTGGACTGGTGCATTATTTTTATTTCGACCTGTTTGTCCGTATGCTGTCAGATATTCAGTTCCATGTTCAAAGCGTAATTCATTAATACAATTGAGTTTATAAATATGATGTTGTTCTATTAATATAAAATTCAAAAAGTTAATAATATAATTTGCTACTTGATTCTGTGTTTTAATATGGGGAATTCCCCCTCTTTTCAATGCTCTATGAATAAATTCTGTAATTGGATGTACTACCCTTTTCCTGATACCATTTTTATTTTGCTCTACCATTATTAGTATTCTTTCCTCTATGTTTTCTTCTCCATTCACTAATGTTCTATTAATTTTAATACTTTCTTGCAAAAACTTATATTCTATCTTTATCCTATTAAATTCAACAATATTATTGTTGTTTAAATTTGTATTCATTTACTTTAGTCCC
>JAANMP010000124.1 GCA_011250595.1 Bacillus sp. MM2020_1
GGCTCTAACGCACCATAGTTCATCGACCTTCCTCTCCCAGCCGTAGAATCAGTATTGACGGTTCCAACCCATTTTCATTCTCTGTGGTGAAGCGCTGATTTTTGCGCTTCATGGATGGCTAACGGGTAGCAATAGTTGAATAATCAGGGATCTCTGCGGCGTTCCTTTTTGTTATTGAATTAACGGGCAGTTTAGTTTAAGTGTAATGTTTCACAAAGTTATAGAAAAAGCCAATCTTTTACTAAGAAAAGAACTTCAGTTTATATTAGCGATTTTTATTTAATTATGTAACATTCGAATGGATAGATCATCAAATATTAATCCAATTTTTCTTTTTCCAGCACTTTCATTTTGTCCAGGAACTAATCCTGCCCAAGAACACATATGAGCTGCAGTGGGGAATTGTTTCTTCACATCAGTCCCAATTTCGGATAGAATTTGCTCAGCCATTCTAGTCGCTATACCTGGAATCGAATCCAATCGTGATACATCTTCTTGATGAGAGCTGACTCTGTCCGCAACTTCCTTATCAAGCATCTCGATTTGCTCAGTAAGAAAATCAATATGACCTAAAATGGTTTTTAACATGAGGCGTTGATGTGAATTGATATAGCCTTTTAGGGCGAGTTCCAGTTCTTCTTTCTTTTTCTTCATGCTACGTCGAGCGAAGTTTGCTAGTTTTTCAGGGTCCTCTTCACCATCGGCAATGGCATCAAGCGTATCTCGTGCTGAAACACCCAACACATCTGAAACCACAGATCCCAACTTAATGTTCGCGCCTTCTAACACTTTTTGGATTCGATTATGTTGTCTGGCACGCTCCTCGATAATACTTCGACGATATCTAACGAGTTCACGCAATTCACGTTGATTTCGGTCAGGGATATAACTGGCTTTAAGTAGACCATGGCGAAGAAGTTTGGCGATCCATTCTGCATCCTTCACATCTGTCTTTCGTCCTGGAACTGCCTTCATATGTTGGGCATTCACCACTAAAAACTCAATATCCTCAGCTTCTTGTAAATTCACAATAGGCTTCCAATAAACACTCGTGCTCTCCATGGCGACATGGGTACAATTATGTTGTTTAATCCAGTCAACCAACTGTAATAGAAATACAGTTTTAGTAGAGAACGTTTGAATCTCCTTTCCTTCAGGTGTCAAAATACAGGCAGTAATATTGTCCTTATGGACATCCATACCGTATGCTCTTTCAATGACTACATCCATTGAAAACATCCTTTCTACGGCGATCATTATAATTAGAGGCTGGTGCAACAACCAGAATAGGATTAATCTACCATGTGTGCTTCCCGTAAGGGAGCGACAGTCAGTGGTGCACCGTGGTCGGTGGAGTCAGACTAACGGATGGGCTCTAACGCACCATAGTTCATCGACCTTCCTCTCCCAGCCGTAGAATCAGTATTGACGGTTCGTGACCATTTTCATTCTCTGTGGTGAAGCTCTGATTTTTGCGCTTCATGGATGGCTAACGGGTGCGTTAGTAAAACAATCTAAATTCTCACTGAAGCCAAAGTATGCATTATTTTATTCACTCAAATGCATATTTTGGCTTCTTTATTATGCAGTAGGTTTTTTATTAATTGGTAAATCTCTTGGCGTACATTGGTAAAAAAGATGGCAAGGGTGGTAAAATCTTGTGAACGTAATCAATAATGCCTAGAAAACGAAAAAGAAGTCTACCTCTTAATAGGGATTAGACTTCTTTTTCGTATTATTTTTGTTTTTCAAATTGTAGAATACCTTTGTCAACAGATACCCATCCTTTATACCCCAGATGGATCGTATCTTTAAAGAAATATTTATCGTACTCATGACCGGATAAATCTAAAATAGGAAATCCGTCCTTTTCAATTTGTTTTTTAACCTTCACATAATAATCCGTGCGTCCTTTGGTTGGAAAACCGGTATAATCTGACCAGTAACCATTGACTGGAACGGAAACAAATAAAGGTTTTGCATGGGCTTCTTTTAGTACATCGAGGACCAGTTGCAGATCTTGATATTGTCTAGATTTTACATAACTTGCTCCCTTTTTATACCCTTGAAGTTTATCCAATTTAGGTTGTAACATGGCTTTATAATACAAATCATTCACATAGAACGGATTGGTCGTTGTTTTTTTTGCAGCCATATGGCCGGCAGCGTCTTCAAGCTCAGCCCATGATTTATTCTGTGTGAGGGCTGGTTTTGGATGAAGTTTTTTCAAATGGACATCTAGTAAAGAAAGTATTAAATCTCTTCGTTCCAACAAATGTAAAAATCCATAAGCAAAGGGCTTGATGACCATGGCTTTGGTTTGGTGCCATTTATCATGATATACATTCGCCTCCAAAAGAGAAGAAAGCATCCAATCACTTTTGACTACATTAAAGGCTAAAAGGCGCTTTGAACCTTCTGTCACTAATGGGTGATTCACTTTTGGGTTTAACGCAAATTGGTATCCTTGTAAAACAGAAAAATTGGGTGCAAAGTGGGATTCATCCGAGCCTTCGGGTACAAACCACTGCGGTGATAAGACGAAAACGATTCTTTTGCCTTTTAACTCATCCTCATGAGCTGAAAAGTTTAAAAAGTGAATAAGTGACTCAGTCCCCCCGGTTCCGACTAAAAACGGCGTGAAGCCTTGTGGATTCACGTGGAAATAGTTGGACGGATGAAAAGGGTCTAATCGAGCCAATTCAGAAGAACCATATATAGGCAAATAGGCAGGATTTTCTAACATCTTTTGTTGAACCAAATATCCTTGAAACATATTACGGTCTAATCCTGCGGCATCTCGCTCCACCAACTTATCATTAATCAAAGGCAGTAACCATTTGGCTGGAAAAAACAAAAGTATTGAAAATAAGATGACTGCCACAATCAGGGGTTTAAAGGAGGAGCGGACCATTACCGATTCTCCAATTGACCTATAATTGCATTCGGAGTATTCCATTCTTCTCTGTCAAAATCAGAAATCCCCACGGTGATCTCTAAACGTTCTTCAATTTCTACAAGCAATGAAACTGTTCCGAACGAATCCAATAAACCTTCCTTAAATAAATCGATGTTTAAATTCTCTCTTACGATATCAGAATCACAAATCTCTTCTAAAATATCCAACACTGTTTCTTTAATTGACATGATAATTCCTCCTAATATTAAAATAATCGACCGGAAAAGATTAAAAATCCAAAGCAAATGAAGTGGAAGGTGATGACGATCGAGATTGCATGTGTCCATTTATTCTTTTTCCAGAATGAGTATTTTTTGTTTTTTCGTTCAAACCAATCAAAACTGATGATTAAAAGAGCATGATATAATCCATACACAATATAGTGAAGTTCCAGACCGTGCCACACACCCATTAATAAAAAGAGAAGCAGATAACCAAGATAGGAAATGGTGAAACGGTTTTTGATCCACTTTTTTTTTTGCATCAGGAAGGCAAATCGCATGTACACATAATCTCGGAACCAAAATGAAAGTGACATATGCCAACGGTTCCAAAAGTCTTTAATATTTCTGCTTAAAAAAGGGAGATTAAAGTTTTCAGGCGTTTTTACCCCCATAATATAGCTAAAACCGATGGCAAAGTTGCTGTATCCAGCAAAGTCAAAAAATAAATATAAACTGTACAGATACATATAACTAATATCGGATAGCAGCGTATGGTTTTGGATAAAAAGTGTTGAAATTAATTTACTATTGATGAGAAACCCGATAATAAATTTATATAAAAAGCCTAAAAAAATCTTATTAATTCCCTTATAAAGAAGCTCATGATACTCTTCTCTGGAAGGAACGGTGCCTATATCCTTTTTAAAACGTTTGTAACGGTCGATTGGACCGGAGGATATGGTTGGAAAAAACAATAAAAACGAAAGTTGTTCTTTTATGGTCAAAGATGTTAACGAACCATCTCGAATATCAATTACCATTTGGACATTTTTAAAGTTTAAATAAGAAATTCCTAAAAATCCAAACCAGTTATTCAATTCGAAGGCAGGCAAGATTTTTATTAACAATAAAGGGATGATGGAAAGAAAAATAGCAAGATAAAAAACAAGTGACGAATTTTGTTTTGATCGATACCGTATATAAACGGAAACAAGGATGATCTCCCAAATGACATAGGCAATAAAGGAATACGCTTGATGAAGGTCAGCTGCGAATGCCATAAAGAGCACGACAAACGTAACGAGAGCGTTATACCAACCTAACCTTTTTTTCCGGTATCCCGCTGCTACGACAGGGATAAGCAAGATGCCAACAATCATAAAATAAAGTAAAGTTGCATAGGGCGTCATGCAGTAACCTCATGTAAAACTCTTTTTCGGTCTACCTTGCCGTTATTCGTCATGGGAAGAGCTGGGCGATAAACAAACTTTCTCGGTACCATGTATTGCGGTAATAGAGCACGCAATTCTTTTTTTAACTGACTGGTAAGTTGAAATTCCTTTTCGAATTTATGTGGAGCTGGGACGATCACCGCTGTTAAAAATTCGCATTTCCCGTCTTTGTAATTAGGTACAATCATAACGTTTTGTACTAACGGCAGGGAAGAAAGCTGTGCCTCAATCTCTTCAAGCTCCATTCTGTATCCATTCACTTTCACTTGGAAATCCATTCTTCCTGCGTAAAATAACAATCCATCTTTTTTATAGCCAAGGTCTCCTGTTTTATAAGCAGGCTGCCCATTGAGGACGAAAAATGATTTACGAGTCAAACCTGGTTGATTCAAATACCCTTTGCTCACATGAGGTCCGGTTATAACAATTTGACCTTTTTCCCCATCTGGTTGTTCATCAAGTGATTCTGACAGAATATAAACTTCGCCATCTTTTTTTGAAATGCCAATTGGCAATGATTCGTACTTTTCAATCAAGGAATCATCCACAGTGATACTTGTTGCTGCTACTGTACATTCAGTAGGACCATACGTATTGAATACAGTGACATTTGGGAACCTCTTTCTCAATTTTAAAGCCGTTGCATTTGGTAAAGCTTCTCCGCAAAATAAAAAGGTTGTTAATTCAGGGAGTAGTGATGCGGAAAACTGTTCATCCGATAAGCAATAGTCCACAAAGGATGGAGTAGACGTCCAAACATTCGCGGAGGACTTTTCAAGCGATAAAAATAATTCTTTAGGCGCTGCCACATATTCTTTGGGCAGCATCCAAAGGGTTCCTCCTAAGAATAAACTCGGATACAGATCCATCACAGACAAGTCAAACGAAAAAGGTGCTTGGTTTAAAAAGACTTGATGGGTTGCGAAACCAAAATCATTCGTCATCCAATGAGTAAAACTCATTAAGTTGTTATAAGAAATTTGGACACCCTTTGGATTTCCTGTGCTCCCTGACGTATAAATGATATAAAAGTTTTCATCATTGAGAATATATGACTCGGAAGAAACGGTTTTTCCTTGATTTATTTCAAGTGCATCTCGTAAACGATCCCCATCCACACGATGGGATAGATGTTCGAATCCTACTTGAGGTAGATCAATAGGCGATAACATCATATTAGCTCCAGAATCTTCTATAATTTTTGCAATTCTTTCATCTGGAATAGAAGTATCAACCGGAATATACGGATGACCTGATTTAACGCATGCTAAAAAACAAACAAGCATCAATGGTTCCATATGACCATAAACCACAATAGGAGTAGAATCATCCAGCAAAAGATTGTTTAAAAAATAAGCTAAAGACTCGGACATATCATAAAGCTGCTTATAAGTAAGGCTCTCATTTCCGCATGAAAAAACGGTCTTTTCAGGGTACAATTCCGACCATTTGTGTAGTTGTGAATAAAGATCCATGGTGTCACCTCTAAAATTCGTTATAAATAAAAGTACCGGAATTTTTAAATCCATAAATGGTTAATAAGCCTAACAGAATTAAAAAATAAAATAACAATTTCATCATCCATCTTGTGGCAGGATGACAGAATAAAGATTTTACATAATGAAAAAATGAATTCATAAATGCCTCCTAACTGGGAAGTAAAGCACTTGATGATTTTACTATGAAATCCTATTTGATTTAGGATTTTAATCAAAATTTAATCCTTGGCTTTTGACAGATTAGTGGAATTTAGAATAAAGGGAGCAGAAAATGTATGAGGAATTTAATATTTTTGAAAAGGAACGGGGATTTTTGTAAAATATTGAGATTCCAGGATTAATATTAATCTTAGTACTTGTACTAATCGTTTTTGGACCTAAAAAACTTCCGGAACTTGGTCGTGCTGTCGGCCAATCATTGAGGGAATTTAAAAATTCAACTAAAGGTTTAATAGAAGATGATAAAGAACTGATTGAAGAAATAGTAAAATCCACGGATAGTAAGTTGTAACAAAGAGTATGGTACCAAATGCGGTTCCATACTCTAATTTATTATGTTGAATGCTTTAAATGGATGGGTGAAAAAGGCTAGACTTGACAGTTGATTATGCCCACAACGATTGTCAGAGAGTTAAATATGAAAAGAGATTGAGGCATGGCAACCCCAATCTCTTTTTTCTTCATTACGCCAAACCATCTTTAGATATAGATATCTAATTAGTGAGGCAAAAAATAGCTCACATCGTAATGTGGCATAATGCGCATGAAATTCCTTTAACTATTGATTGTTGATATCAAATTCCTTTGCAATACTTAAATGGAATGGAATAAACCTAATTTAATGAATATCTAATTAGATTTAATAATCAATGGGTAATATCTTTTAACACTAAATTTTAAGGGGCGAATTGATGATAGGATCAAGCTGTTATTTCGATGGCTTTTTTGTTCAATAAGTTTTTAAAAAAACAACTGTAAAAGAACTGGTATGTTAAAATTTAGAAAAATAAACGGAATACTAGAAGCAGCGGTTTATGGTGATAAATATGGGAATCTAAGGTGGTAAATAATGAGGAAAAATGTTTTTGCATGGATTATGTATATAGTAGGT
>JAANMP010000125.1 GCA_011250595.1 Bacillus sp. MM2020_1
TTTGTTTGTTAATAAAAAGTATGAATCAGTAATAGACTGATAAAAAAGTAAGCGGTTGCATTTAAGGTGCTCAGGTAGGGGGAATCTATGGAAATGCCAAGGAACTTAGTGAGATTGGAGAATATCCGAAAGTCTTTTAACCGCAACACAGTTTTGGAAGGAATCTCATTAGAACTTAATGAGTCGGAGGTTATCTCTATTATCGGCGGTAATGGAGCAGGGAAGAGCACCTTAATGAAAATCCTCACTGGAATTTACAAAGCGGATGAAGGGATTATTGAAATAAATGGTGAAAGGGCAGATCATTTGAATCCTTTTGCAGCTCATGAAAGAGGCATTTATTTAGTGCCGCAGGAGCCGCTGTTATTTCCGAATATGACGGTTGAACAAAACCTAACGATTGGATTTAGTAAGGATAAAAATGAAGTGAGGGAAGAGTCTGTCAAGCTCATTAAAGAATTAGGATGGAATATTGATTTGAATCGGTTCGCTGCTACATTAAGTATCGCGGAACAACAACAGCTTGAGATTATTAAAGGACTTTTAAGAAAGTCCAAAGTGTTAATTCTGGATGAACCAACATCTACATTAACGTTTTCAGAAACAGAGTCTTTATTCCAAGTGATTGAGCAGTTAAAGAATTCCGGAGTGGGTATCTTCTATATTACCCACCGTCTTAATGAAGTCTTTCAGATTTCCACGCATGCAGTCATACTGCGGGACGGAAAAGTAACGCTTAAAGGCAGAATAGATGAGTTTACGAAAGAAATGTTGATTCAAGGGCTGCTTCCAGGAGGAAACGAAAATCATTACGAAGATAAGTTTGAAAGACGAAGATCCAATCACGAGGGAGAAGAACCGATCCTTAAAGTTGAAAACATAGTTGGCGATGGATTTAAGAATATTAGTTTTGAAGTTTATAAGGGGGAAGTTGTGGGACTTGCCGGGCTTGTCGGGGCTGGAAGAACAGAAATCGCCGAAGCTATTTACGGAATCAATTCTATCCAGAGCGGAAAAGTCTATCTTGATGGAAAAGACATTACAAAGTTGTCCGTCAATGAAACGGTGGACACCGGGCTGGCTTATATACCTGAAGATCGATTTTTGAACGGTATTTTTTCTATCGGTTCTGTAAGAAATAATATCACATCACAAATGATTAAACGGCACGGTATTTTTACAAAGAAGAAGTTAGAAAAACAAGTGGCCAATCAGTATATTGATCGATTAAGAATTAAGGTAAGTTCCCAGGAGGATGAAATCAAATCACTATCAGGCGGGAATCAACAGAAGGCTGTGATTGCAAGGGCCCTATCCATGAACCCTAAATTGATTATTATGGATGAACCAACAAGGGGAATTGATGCCGCGGCTAGGGGAGACATCTATTCCATCATCTCAGAACTAAAAAACCAAGGATTTTCTATTCTGCTCATTTCCTCTGACCTAGAGGAAATCCAAAGAATCAGCGACCGGATCTATGCTGTCTATCAGGGAACGTGCAATGTTTGCCTAACTTTAGACGAAATTAATGCAGTCAATGTGATGAAAGCAGCTTTTGGAACATTTGAAGGAAGTGATCAAGCACATGGCTAGGATTTCAAAAATAATCAAACAACGGGAATTTAGAACTTTCCTATTTTTAATCCTTCTTTTTGTGGTTGTGGGTTTCATAAACACTGACTATTTATCTTTACAGAATATTGATAAATCCCTAAAAAGCAGCTTGGTTTATATTGTTCTTGCGGTCGGGATGACCTTTGTTCTATTGACCGGGAATTTAGATATTTCAGTAGGCGGAACACTGGGCTTAAGTGCCGCTGTGTGCGGAACCATTCTAAGAGACGGGGGAAATACTTTTCTAGCTGTAATCGCTGCTATATTAATAGGAGCATGCATTGGACTCATTAATGGTTTTGGAGTGATTAAATTAAAAATTTCTTCTTTTATTATGACGTTAGCCTTCCTCTCCATTACGAGAGTGGTCCAAGTGATTTATACGGACGGAAAATGGGTAGAAAATATCCCTGCAAACGTGAAAGGACTTTCAAAAATAGACATCTTCGGGGTTAATTTATTATCTTTAATCATCATTGTTGGGGTCATATTCGTTCAGGTGTACCTATCTAAGAACAGCAAGGGAAGATACTACACCGCTATTGGTGACAATGTTGACGGAGCCATTTCATTAGGAATTCCTGTGAATAGATATATTGCCTATTCCTTTGTCATTTCTGGTATTTGTGCCTCTTTAGCAGGCTTAATCTTTGTTAGTCAAATTGGCTTTGTCTCTACAAATGCAGGAGCAGGAATAGAGTTGACTGTCATCGCAGCATGTGTTCTTGGGGGGGTGTCATTGATAGGCGGGATTGGAACGGTGGTTGGGTCAGCATTAGGAGCCATTATTTTAACGTCGATCAATTCTGCTCTTGTCTTTATGAAAGTACCAGCCTTTTGGAATGATACCATTTCGGGTTCTCTCTTAATCATCATTGTCGTTATCGATTCCCTGCTTGCGTTTAATGCTAATAGAAAGGCAAAAAAAGTAAGATTAAATGCAAGAGTTCTACAAAAGGAGGCTTAGAAATGACATGTTAACTAAAATTCCGAAATGGAACCTTACTTTATTCCTCTTAATCGTTGCTGAAATTATCGTGTTTGGGATGATAAATCCGAGATTCTGGAATATCACGATCTTGTTAAATAGTTTTAATGATTTTATTGCGATTGCTATTATTGGCTTTTTTGTCACATTGGTCGTTATTACAGGAGGAATCGATATTTCTGGAGTGTCGATTATCGGGTTAACCTCTGTTGTTACGGGTCTCTTATCTCAAGTGGTGGGTATAAATATCTGGGTTTCCATCATTTGTGCCGTTTTAATTGGTGGATTATGCGGCCTTCTCAATGGAGTCCTTATTGCTTATGGAAGAGTTCAAGCGATGGTTATAACCCTTGGCGGCATGCTTTTATACAGTGGGATTGCCATTGTGTTGGTGGGATTGTCTGATGTAAGTACCTATGAAGGGATTTCCGGATTTTCTGAAGGATTTAGCCAAATTGCCAATGGGGAGGTCATGGGAATCCCTAATGCTGTGCTTCTTTTTATTATTATGTTTTTAATCGCATATATCCTACTGCACCGCACGAGGTATGGCAGATATATATTCTTAACAGGAATTAATCAAAACACAGCCGAGTATTCTGGGATTGATACTAAAAAAATCATTACGAGTACATACGTCCTGTCAGGGTTAAGTGCTGGTATTGCAGGGGTGGTATTAACTTCCTATTTAGGTAGTGCAAGATCTGATTATGGTGCTGAATATCTTATGCCCATTCTAACTGTCGTTGTATTGGGAGGTACATTCATTACAGGAGGTAAAGGGGGTGTTGTAGGGACAGCATTAGCCAGCATTATATTAGGATTTTTGCAGATAGGTTTGCAAATGGCTGGAGTTTCGACCCAATATATAGGATTGGCTACGGGGGTCCTTCTCATTGTATCTGTTGCATTCTTGGGAATTAATCCAGATTTCAGATTTAATGTAAAAAGAATCATCACACAAAAACAAAATATTGGAGGTTAAGCTGCAATGGATAAATTAAAATCTATTAAACTATTGATTGTTGTGGCCATCGTGATGTTATTTGTCACGGCATGCGGATCCAATAATGACGATTCTGGTGACGGAGGCAAAAAGAAAGATGATAAAGATATTCAGGTTGTTTTCATTCCAAAAATGACTGGGAATGCCTTCTTTGAATCTGGTAATAATGGTGCGCAGGAAATGGCCAAGAAAGTTGGCTTTAAAGTAAAATACGATGGAGCTCCAGAAGGTACGGTTGCTAACCAAGTACAAATTATTAATAGTGCGGTAAATAGCGGCGCTGATGCAATTGCCATCTCTTCTGTCTCTTCTGACGGTTTGAATCAGGCATTGAAAAAGGCATTAGATGCCGGTGTTAAAGTAGTCACATGGGATTCGGATGTTGATCCTAAATATCGTTCTGTATATGTAAACCAAGGAACACCAGAAATCTTAGGTAAAATGCTTGTTGATATGGCTGCACAACAAATGGATAACCCGGACGATGCTAAAAAAGTTGGCTGGTTCTATTCAAGCCCAACCGTTCCAGACCAAAACTCCTGGGTTAATTATGCAAACAAATACATTAAAGAAAAATATCCAAAATGGGAAATTGTAACGACTCAATTTGGTGATGCAAATGAACAAAAATCATTACAAGTTGGTGGAAGTATTTTAGATTCTTATCCTGATATTGATGCTGTTATTTGCCCAGACTCAACTGCTCTTCCTGCAATGGCACAAGCAGCAGAAAATAAAGGGTTAAAGGCAGATGATGTTATTATTACAGGATTTGCTTCTCCAAATTCAATGAGACAATTTATTGAAAACGGAACGATTACCAACCATGGTTTATGGGATGTAAAAGATCAAGGCGCCCTTGCCGTATACGTCGCTTATTGGTTAGCTAAAGGCAATGATATGAAAGTTGGGGACTCTATAGATGTTCCTGATATGGGTTCCGTTAAAGTAGAGCCGAACACCATTCAAGGCTATGACTATACAGCAGATGATTCAGGAATTATCGTTTTACCTGAGCGAATTGTATTTACGAAAGACAATACGAAGGACTACGATTTTTAAGAGTTTATCGTTTATATTGTGATTGTTAAGTTAGGAATGAAGGAGAGAGAGAGATGGCAGATATTATTGGTAACAAAAATGCAAAAGATTTTTCTGAGGGTGTTCCTTTCGCGAACAATGGGAATTACCATGTTAAAGGTGCGAACAATTATGATTGGGGGATGAAGGACCGCTTATCCAGAATCTTTAACCCTAACTCTGGTAAAACTGTCATGTTAGCGTTTGACCATGGTTATTTCATGGGTCCTACTTCAGGATTAGAAAGATTAGATTTGCTTATTCCTAGATTGGCAAATTATGCGGATTGTTTAATGGGGACTAGAGGGGCGATTCGAAGCAGTGTTCCGCCGACCTATAATAAGGCTATTGCATTAAGAGCTTCATCTGGATCTAGTGTCCTCCAAGACGACCTAAGCCATGAATCGATGGTGGTTGACATTGAAGATGCTATAAAGATGAATGCGAGTGCCATCGCGATTCAAACTTTTATTGGGGCTGATGGACAAAAAGAAACAATTGAAGAGTTAAACCGAGCTGTTAACTTTGGCTCAAGATACTCCATCCCAACAATGGGTGTAGTAGCTGTAGGCAAAAAAATGGAGCGAACCCATCAATTCTTCTTGTTAGCCACAAGAATGCTAGCTGAATTTGGTGCGCAAATTGTTAAAACCTATTACTGTGAGGGTTTTGAAAAAGTTGCCTCTGCTTGCCCAGTCCCATTAGTAGTTGCAGGCGGCAAGAAATTACCAGAAAAAGATGCCCTTAGCCTAGCCTACAACTCTATTCAAGGTGGGGCAGCTGGTGTGGACATGGGAAGGAATATTTTCCAATCTCAATACCCTGAAGAAATGATTCAAGCCGTTGGGAAGGTTGTTCATGAAGGATATACGGATAAAGAGGCTTTTGAGTTTTTCCAACATCTCACAAACTAATTTTATTACAAAAATGTGCTTCATAGTAAAGCTTCTACTTTAGAGTAGGAGCTTTACTTTTAAAATTATACATGGGGGTTTACGACAATGGTACTTTTTGATCCGTGAAGAAATTCTCAACCAAGCTAGAGATTCTTTCGCAAAAATTATGCCGGAAAAACTGTATGGTATTTTTGCTTCTAACGTTCTGGTGTCGCCGTTATCCCCAGTAAGAACTTTGGTTGGAAATACTCTAAAGCCCTTTTATAGGAATCCGTTGCAGCATGATGAAATTCATCAACGATTATTAAATCAAATTCATATGGTTGAAACTGCTCAAGATGGGTCCTCATACTAAGTGTGTATATGCTGTAGATACGTTGCTGTTTGTTCGTCCAACCGAGCCATTAACTGTGTTTACTCAACAGATTGGGCGGGGTCTTCGTATACTGTCGGGTAAAGAAACATGTGTAATTATCGATTTAATCGGGAATTATCGTAATGCCGATATTAAGCTTAGTTTATTTGATATGCAGCCACAGGTTGGGAAAATTAAAATTTTGGGGTCAGTCCCCCGGTGTTACGGATGCTAATAAAAGATCCGGTAAAGCTACCGGAAGACGAACGCCGATTTGCAATGAATATATTAACCCACACTGATTTTGTTATTTTGAATAAACTGGACAAAATGCCCGTCCTGGTTGTCGAGGTTGACGGATATGCATACCATGCCAATAATTCTGTCCAGTTAAAGCGTGACAAAATGAAAGATGAAATTTTACGGAATATGGGATTTCTAACATCAGAATGAAAACTACTGAAAGTAGGGAAGAGGAACGGTTGCGGGAAACGTTGAATGATATCTTTAGGATAAAATCAGATTTTGCAGAACCAATAGGTTCTTAGAAAAAAGGGGGCAGGTACCACAATTAGACATTTTTTGAAAAGGTGCCTGATACCCCGGATATTCTATTAATTACATGGTTACTTATCAAGGTGTCTGCCTTAGGATTAATGGATTTACGTTTTAACTACCATACAATACACTATCTATTTGACGTCAGAATCTGATCATCCGACCACTTAATTAAATAAGTAAAGACTGCCATACTAAAAGCATTATAGCCTTCTGCAGTTAAATGGATGCCGTCCTCGCTGATTAAATTAATAGAGTCACCGGCTTTTTTAATTGCTGTCCTTACATCAATTTTGGGTACCTTTAACTCATCTGCCAATTTATTCAAATGGTAGTTATACATTCCATGCCAGTGTTGAATGCCCCCCAATTTACCGATCCAGTTCCCAATAGAGGGGCTATATTGGGTGGAAATGGTCTGATAATATCTAACTGGATCTAATGGTGGTAAGG
>JAANMP010000126.1 GCA_011250595.1 Bacillus sp. MM2020_1
ATTTTCCTAATATTCTATTTTTATTAAATATACATACTTAGAAATAAAAATGCACTAATATTGCTATCTGGAAATACTTCCGTTTATTATTTCTGTATAAAAATAAACAACCAGTTAGCTCTTGTCCTTCGAATCGCCCCTTTTATACGGAGTGTTACTGCTTTATTAAACCCTTGGATTAGTATTCTCATCTCTTAAAATATGCAAGTTTTGTGCCATTTTTATTCTATTTCGTGTTTTCTGAGTTTCCTAAATACAGAGGGCTGACTTATTCCTAATGCTTTCGCCATGTTAATCGTTGTTTTGTATCGTTTTCTAGCTTTGATAAGTACTTGCTTTTCAACACTTTCAAGAATTTCATTCAAGGTGCGATTCGTTTCATCTACAGACGTCACATCAGTAAAAGACTTCCGAAATTGATTGGGTAAGTCCTCAATTTCAATCAGCTGTTTAGGCGAGGTAACTACCAGTCTTTCAATTAGATTGATTAATTCACGGACATTTCCCTTCCACTCTTGTGTTAACAATAGATGGATAACACCTTCATCAAGGCTACGCTCCCGGCTGTACTTTTTTGAAAAGAATGCTATAAAGTGTTCGATCAACGGAAGAATATCAGTTGAACGCTTCCTTAATGGCGGTATGGTGATGGGTACAACATTTAATCGGAAAAAGAGGTCATGTCTAAAGGTTTTTTCCTCAACCGCTTTCTCTAAATCCTTATTTGTCGCGGCTATTATCCGGAAATCAACGGTTCGAAGCTTCGTTCCACCGACACGATAAAA
Organism: Bacillus sp. MM2020_1; assembly: GCA_011250595.1. Lineage (GTDB taxonomy): Bacteria > Bacillota > Bacilli > Bacillales > Cytobacillaceae > Neobacillus. The sequence goes on from JAANMP010000126.1 coordinate 786, forward strand.
TTGCTTTTCCTGAATAAATTTGAGGATTTTCACTTGATCTGCTAATGATAATTCACCAATTTCATCTAAAAATAATGTCCCGCCTTCTGCAAGTTCTGCTAAACCTATCTTCCCTTTTGTATTTGCACCTGTAAATGCACCTGCTTCATAACCAAAAAAATCGGCCTCAAACAGGGCTTCGGGGATGGCTCCACAGTTAACCTCAATAAACGGACCGTCTTTGCGCGAACTTTTTTTATGAATGAATTTAGCAATGTGTGATTTTCCCACTCCTGTCTCGCCCAGCAGTAACACATTGACATCGATTTCAGCCACTTGTAAAGCGAGCTGGAGAACTTTTTTCATTTTTATACTGGTAGCGATCATTCCATCTGAATCAAATTGAAGATTTCTGAGCAATTCAAGCTCACTTTTCACTCGTTCCATCTCATCCTCGATGTCAGTTAAATATTTCTTCATGTTAAGTAACTCTGTTACATCATGGGAATAACTGACAATTCTAACTAACTCTTTGTTCGCATCGAATACAGGAATCCCGGTAACAAGTAACTTTTCGCCAGTATTGGTCGTTTGTACAAGGGTAATTTTCCTTTTTTCTTTAATAACCAATGGCGTCAAAATTGGTGTAAAAACCCCTTCTTTTTCCAGTTCATAAACGGAACGACCGACCATTTCATTAGACTTCATATTGTAAATTCCTTCAGTTGCTTCACTTACTTTCAAGATGATGCCATCTGTATCGGTGACTAAAATATCGTCTTGCAACGAATGAAGAATCGCTTCATTTTCATTCCAAACTTTTTTCTCATCACTAATAAATAACACTCCCTTCTTGGACTATGCCAAACAATAAATTATTCATTTATGAATAGAAAACGAAACAAAATTATTGATAGTATATTTATATCAGATAATTGATAAAATTTATACTTTTTCGAATAATTTATTCATTTTTGTATAATACAACCTTTGTAAATAATTTTTCCCGATGTTTACCCAGGACCAACTCAGTGGTTTTATCTTTGTGATAAACTATCATTATTACTAATAATGAAAATATTTTAATGAGGATGAAGAATCATGAATAGAAGAATTGCTTTATCTTGGAGTGGCGGTAAGGATTGTTGTATGGCATTAGATACTCTACTATCGCAGGGATTTGAGGTCGTTTGCTTGATTACAACGGTACCCAAAGAATTAGGCCGTACATTTGGCCATGGAGAACGAACAGAAATGATGATATTACAAGGTGAAGCTTTAAACATACCTGTTCATTTTATCGAATGTACATATGAAAACTATACAAATCAGTTTGTCCAAGCACTACAAACCATGAAAAGTGAATTTAAGATAACTGGAATTGCCTTCGGAGATCTTTATTTAGACGAGCATCGGGAATGGGGAGAAAAAGTCGCATCCGCTGCAGAAGTCGACGCGTTGTATCCATTATGGATGAAAAAGGAAGCAGCCTTACAGTCACTCGAAAGGTTTGTCCATTCCGGCTATAAAGCAATCGTGATTCGTGTCCGGGAAGATGTATTAGATGACACATGGCTTGGTAGAATCATAGATAAATCGTTTCTGGATGATGTCCAAGAAACTTCTATATGTCCAATGGGAGAATCGGGAGAATATCATACCTTTGTTTATGATGGACCACTTTTTACAAGAAGAATTCAATTAGAACATGGTGAAATAATCCATCTGGAAACGACAAAAAAACTGGAATTTACGAGTTATCAACTAAATGACAGTGGTGGCCGAGATTGTTGAAAAAACAACAAGCCTAAAATAAAAAGGAGAAAATCAGCCTTAAACTGATTTTCTCCTTTCAATTTGTTATTGCTCTGCATATTTTTTAAAATTGTCTAGAATTGCCTGCCATCCTGCTTGTTGCATCTCAACTGGATTAGAGGTTTCCGCATCGAAAGTTTCGATTACCTCGGTTTCGTTTCCTTGAGCTTTAAAAGTAATCGTAACTTTTCTTCCATCCCCCATGGTATAAGAAATTAGCTCATTTAATTTCACTTCATCATAAATCCCGCCAAAATCAAAGCCAAAACTTCCATCCTTTGCTTCCATTCTGGTAAGGAATTTTCCGCCAACCGTTAAATCATTTTCAGCAATGGGAGTGTGCCAATCATCTGAAGCATTGTTCCATTTGGTGATATGTTTGGGCTCGGTCCAATATTCCCATACTTTTTCTACTGGAGCATTAACTGTCGCTTTTACCGTTACTTTTACATTATTACCTGTGGTCATTTTATTTACCGCCTCTCATCATTCACTTAGTTTAATACGTAGATAGTATTTTTCATTCATGGTGTAACATACCTAATAATATCTTATCAACTCTTCACTGTAGACGCAATAAACCGTTATAGATAAGGGAACATTAATGAAGCCAGGATGAAGTTTTTCATCCTGGCTTCATTAAGTGGTGCCTGACACCATTTTAATCCTTGTTTATTCAGTGGCTCTTGGACTGCTTTCAAAGCCGCCTTTTTTATGGGAACCATCACAGAACGGCTTTTTGTTGGAAAGGCCACAACGGCATAGATACACTTTTGCCTTCTTCGGATACTCCTTTCCATCTGCATCGAAGATCTGAAAATCACCGCTTATCTGCAATGGACCATTATCATTAATTTTAATTTGATTATCCATATTTATCATATCTCCTTTAATTTTTTATTAATGAAAAAAGTTCAGAACGTAAACTAGCATTTGTTTCAAATGCCCCGTGACTGCTGGTAGTAGTGGTAAACGTGGTTGATTTTTTCGCCCCTCTGCTGCACATACACATGTGCTTTGCTTCAACTACTACGATGGTTCCTTCAGGCTCCAAAACCTCTTCCATGGCCGTTGCAATCTGCGATGTAAGTCTCTCTTGCACCTGAAATCTTTTCGCATACCCGTCAACCATTCGACCAATTTTCGATAAACCTGTGATTTTATCATTAGGGATGTAACCTACGTGAGCGACGCCAAAAAACGGAGAGAAATGATGTTCACACATTGAAAAGAACTCAATCTCCTTTACTAAAATCAGACCCTTATGTTGAATATCAAACGTCTTTTCGAGGTGAAGTTTGGGATCCTCATGATAGCCTTCGGTGTATTCTAGGAATGCTTTAAGTACCCTAAATGGAGTGTCTTGCAGTCCATCTCGATCAGGGTCATCTCCACAAAGCTTAATTAATTGTCTAATCGCCGAGGTGAAAAAATTGACATCCATTAAATTCCGATGGTTCTCCTCTGCATGGGGTTTAAACAAGCTAGGGAACTTCTTAGAAAATAAAAGATATTGATCACTTGTCATTGCACATCATTCCTTTGGCATGATATTGGAGGGTTGATCCTCGATGATTAAACAAGGGGTGTTATCATCTACTTGCTCATTTTGTTGAATTCGAAATACACAGCACCCATCACCATTCTGAAAGCGTTGTTCTCTTTGCACCTTACATCCAAGCAATTGTGTCAGAACCGAAACAGTAACACTGCACAAGATAGGACGCTTAAGAGCAACATTATGAAAAGGACAATTCCGCTCAATTAGGTAATTATCATTACCCTTTTTGACTACTTCCATATAAGAGTCATCTGTTGCATAAAAATCCTTAAGCACCGTTAATCTTTCGTTGGTACTAAGACCTTGCAATTTCGGCTTCCATTCACGAATCCTATCCTCAATCATCGCGGTAAGCACATCTTTAAGTGCATTTTCACCTAGATGACTCACCAAGGTATCAAGAACTTCAATCGTTAAGTGATCATAGTTTTTTTCAAAGAGATGTTCCCCGGCGGTGGTTAATTGATATCGAATATGAGGCCTGCCAATTCCAGTGTGCTTTTCTGAAATCCTGACAATCCAGCCGTCCTTTTCTAATAGGAGGAGATGTTGCCGGACTGCCTCGCCTGATAAATCCAACAATGAGGCAAGTTCGCTCATTGATAAAGCACCACTAGTTTTAATAACACGAACAATTCTTCTTTTTGGTTCCGATAAATTTTCAGCTTGAAAACTCAATCTCTCCCCCCCCTGCTCTTTCTATGATGTATATTCACCTCCCCTTCGAATAGTTCAAGATTTTTCTTGAAAAAGTTGAAAAATTTATTTTTCAACAAAAAAATCCCTATAAAAGGGATTTTCTAAAAAACGATCGTTTTATTCTGATGAACAATAATCCTGTCCTCAATATGCCATTTAACGGCTCGAGCAAGAACGCTTCTTTCAATTCGACGACCAATTTTTTTTAGACTATCCACATTATCATGGTGGTCGACACGGCTGATATCCTGTTCGATTATCGGTCCCTCATCAAGATCATTGGTTACATAATGAGAAGTGGCACCGATTAATTTAACCCCGCGGTCAAAGGCGCGTTCATAGGGCCTTGCACCAACAAAGGCCGGTAAAAAGGAATGGTGAATATTAATAATCTTATTTGGATTTTCTTCGACGAATTTTGGTGACAGGATTTGCATATAGCGGGCCAAAACGACAAAATCAATCTCATACTCTTTTAATAGCTTAAGTTGGGCAGCTTCGGCTTGTCCACGAATATCTTTATTGGCTGGAACGTAATAAAACGGAATGTTCAGCCCCTCAACAACCTCTCTTGCGGTTTCATGGTTACTAATCACAAGAGCAATATCCGCCATTAGATCACCACTTTGCCATTCCCATAAAAGTTCGAGCAAACAATGAAGTTCTTTTGAAACAAAGATTGCCGCTTTTTTCACATGATAAACATGCGTAAAATTCCACTCCATCGAAAACTGTTCAACGATTTCCGCAAACTTGTTCTCCATCTCTTTTGCTTTTTCCTTTAAGTTGGGGCATTCAAATTCAATTCGGATAAAAAAGGTGCCGCCCTCGGGATTGGTGGAATATTGACTCGATTCGATAATATTTGCATTATAGGAAAACAAAAATTTGGAAATCGCAGCAACAATTCCTGGTTGATCGGGGCAACTAACTAACAAGCATCCCCTGTTTTTATTCTTTTCTTGAAATAATTCAATTTGATCTTTTATATATGCATTCATGTTTACAAAACCTCTCTGTCTTTGTTGAACACATTATACATTAGATGGACTTAATAGTTAATCATTTTTTGAAAATTGCTAACTATGCAACATTTGTGTCGTTTACTATCAAAAATTTGTATGTGGGTTAAAATCCTACCAAGTCCTAATTCCTCTCAAGTTTCTCTCAAATAGAAAATCCCTCGTTAGCACACAACAAAATTATTTTTACTAAACTCTCCTAATCAAAATTAATAAACCTCTGTTTCTACATAAAATATACACAATTTTTTTGTTGCAAAGAGCAATTTAATTATGTAAATTTAGCAAGTATGTTTAATAGGAGGTATCATCGTGAATCAATCGCAAACTACACAACAAGTTCAAATTATAACAGCTGACCCTTCCGCTCTCGGCCTATTCGGTTTAGCAATGGTAACCCTCGTGGCATCCTCAGCAAAGTTAGGTTGGACAGACGGAGTTTCTCTCGTATTACCTTGGGCTATTTTCCTAGGGGGTATTGCACAGCTAATTGCTAGCATGCAAGATGCAAAGCATAACAACACGTTTGGTGCAACAGCCTTTGGAGCATTTGGTCTATTTTGGCTAGGAGTTGGAACCTCGTGGTTAATACAATTAGGGGTATTTGGTGAGGCTGCTGCAGCTGCTGCAGATACAAAACAATTAGGGTTCGCCTTTGTTGGCTACTTAATATTCAGTATATTTATGACTGTTGGTGCCATGGAGACACACAAAGTTTTATTTATCATTTTCGTATTAATTGATTTCTTATTTATTGGCTTATCGTTTTCAACATTAGGGATTTTACCTGAGTCAATGCATAAATTAGCAGCTGTTTCTGAGTTATTAATTTCCATTTGTAGCTTCTACGGCTCTGCAGCAAGCGTCTTAAACACTCACTTTGGGAAAGTTACGCTCCCAGTTGGCAAGCCTTTTGGCATTTTCAAATAATTTTTTCGAACTTAACGGGGGAGTCCCCCGTCTAAAACGTTAGGGTCACTTGAATAAGGTTTGTAATAATAGAGTAGACCTATGGTGTCTACTCTATTTCTATTTCTAAGTAAATGTTTAAT
>JAANMP010000127.1 GCA_011250595.1 Bacillus sp. MM2020_1
ACAAAATCACTATCACCAAAAATTTCCTTCAGATTAAAATTAACATCTAATATTAATATTTTTAATGAGGCGGTTACCTTTTGGTTATCACCAAGTACTAAAGAAATCTTTTCCCAATCTTCATAGAAATATTCTTGTAATAAAGGTATTAACTTTTTTCTAAAGGCGTTGACTAAATCTTTCATGTCATGGATATTTAATAATAGTGCTTGACCAATTGTATGGTCTCTATCAAGAAGCACTGTGATCCTTTTATTGATTGTATCCAGTAGTTTATCTAATTCAATTTGGTCATCATTAAATATAACTGGCTGTAGGATTGTTGTGTCCGGCATAATTTCCACATATTCAAATCTTCTTCTTAACGCTATATCCATTAAAGCTATAGATCTATCAGAAGTATTCATTGTACCAATTATATAGAGGTTTTTAGGTACACCAAAGTGTTCCTTAGAATATGGTAACTTTACCCTTAAGGCATTGTAATTCCCTTCACCTATTCTCTTATCCTCTTCAATTAATGTAATAAGCTCTCCAAACACTTTAGAAATATTTGCTCTATTTATTTCATCAATTATTAATACAAAATTTCTGTCGGTACTATGTTCAACATTTAACTTATCTATGTAATGTTTTACCAATGTCTTCAATATAGTCTTATAACCAAGTATATAATTATCATATTTTTGTGAGGTAATTTCTTTATTTCTCCCAGCATGAATATCTTCTAAAGTTACCTTGCCCTCTAATACATTTTTTGTAGCTTCCTCAACTAAATCGTAAGGAATAGGTGAAATTACATTAGAAGAATTTTTCACATATATCAAATGCTCATTAACATCAACAAGCTCATATCCATTTATAATATCGCCCTTTGAAAATATTGGATTTATGGCCTTTTTACAAATTTCTTTAAAAACCCCGTCCTTTACCTCATATTTCACTTGGTCGTTAACTACAATTGCTCTAATACCTTCTACAAACTCCTCATAAGAGAATGATTGATGAAATGTTATAAATTCAACCTGACCCTGTTTTTGCAGCATTTGAAACCTTTTCATTAATTCTCTTCTATCCTCTGATAAATGCTCTTCCCAATAACCACAAATCTTCAATGTAATTTCCGCCGTTTTATATGTCTTACCGGTACCAGGTGGACCATATAGAATTAAATTTTTCGGATGAGGAATATGTTCCCCTTGTCCATTATCCTCTTGCCTATTATCTTCCTCATTACCTGTTTCATCCAAAATATACTCACGATTAATTTCTTCTAAAGTTACAGGTTCGTTAGAAAAGAGCTCAAATTCACCCCATTCACTTGGAAGATTAGCATGATTTACTAAAAACCTTGTTAATTCATCCGTAAACATACTAGATAGAGCTGTTTCTATAGACATTTCTGGTGGAAGAGAAGAATCAATCTCTGTATTTCTTAATAAAAAGACTATTAGCGGAAATGTATCTTCACCGCAATTACGTTCTCTTAGAAATGTAAAGATATTTTCTTCCCATGTTTCTATTTTGCCTACACCCCATTTATTCGCAAGGTCTAGTTGAATACCTAAATTCAACAAAGGGGCTGGTCTGCTTGGATAATGTCTAAGAACAGCTGCATCAGCTCCCCTTTTTAGAGGGGTTGTAAGAAAATTTGAACTAAATTTTTTTGCTAACTTGGCTGAAGCCAGTCCAATATCAATAAAACCTAAATTATTAACTTGATATTCCACTTCTTCAATACTTGTAATTTTGAGTAAATAAACAAAGAAATTAGTAACACTTTGACGTGTCTCAGAATTATCAGGATTTAGATTCAGAACATCATTTCCAGATAATTTTTGACACATATCAACAGCAAGAAAAGTTGTTAATCCAGTTGTTTGTTCTCTCCCTTTCTTCCCCGTATCATTATTTAACTGTAACAACCCAAAAGAATGATTAAAAGCTCTTGCGGAAAAATACAATTTTTTTACCTCCTAATTATATGTACAAAAGTAATTATACTAAAAAAAGGAAAAATAAAACAAAAAAAAAGAGTACGAAAAAATATCGTACTCTTTACAGAAGGCTAAGTTGTTTGGAAGTAATTTGTTCTTTATCAAATATTACTTCAGGGTCATTAGCCCTAACCGGTACTCTTCCAAAGTTTATGTTAGAAAAGTATCTAACCGGTTTTGTAACTAAACAATCTTCCCCGCTCAGTATTGTTAAAAATGTTTTAGCAAAAACATAAGAAAGCTTTGGAGGTACAGCGTTTCCTATCATTTCATAAACTGACTTTATTGATCTCCCTTTAAAGATAAAGTTATCTGGAAAACTTTGTATTCGAGCGATTTCTCTAGCTGATAATACTCTATTTTCAATTGGATGCCATACACCAGCATTTTCTGGTTTAAAGGCTGCTGTAACAGTGCCAGCTATCTCATCTCTATGATATCTTCTATAAAAGTTCGGCCACCGATACTTCGCCATATCATTTCTAATTTTTTTCAATCTTTCTGGTAATACTTCATAAGGTATACTTTTCCATGACCCACCTTCAGGTACAAAACTACCCAAATAAATTGCCTGTGGATTTAATTTAAGTAATTGCTCTTGATTTGGTGTGTCTCCAGATATATCCAATATAGTGTTTCCTAAGGATAAATCTAAACCTGAAATTGGCTCAGGAAATCTAAATTCTCCTAATTTCTCAGCTTTATTTATCGCAACAATAATTATCCTTAAACGATTTTGAGGGACACCATAATCAGAAGCATTAACTAATTTAAAATGAACCTCATAGTTTAACTCACTTAATTCAGTACAAATTTCTGTTATCAAATATCCGTCATCTGTTTTTGTCGATAGTAGTCCCCTGACATTTTCCATCATAACAATCTTTGGTTTTAATTTCTTAATAAACCTCAGAGTTTCCTTATACAGGTTTCCTCTTAGTTCCTTAATGCCCTTTCTATTTCCTGCGTTAGAAAATGATTGACATGGGAAACCCGATAATAGTACATCTAAGCCTTTAATATCCGGAACTTCCAATTGATGTACATTTTCATTTAGTATATGGCCAATATTATATCTATATGTTTCACAGGCATCTTCATTGATGTCATTTGCCCAAACAATCTCATATCCATTTTGATGGAAACCTAAATCCATTCCACCACAACCGCTAAACATACTAAGCACTTTTGGTTTACTCAAACTAAACATTCCTCCCCCGAATGTGGAATTAATTTCTAAAAGTATATTGAATAGATTCGCCAGGAGTTATATTTCCATTTAGATATTATAGCATACTTGTCCAAAGAGTAGCACGAATTTACGTTCGTAACTTTAACCTGTTTTATTTTTTTCATACAATAATATCTTTCAATTAAATCACGCTATCAATATGTTATTAAAAGAAAATAAAAAGCCTTACTCCTTGAATGGAGTAAAATGCTACCCCTATAATGAGCAAAAAGATAGTTTTGGGATATTTTTTTCCTTTAACCTAAATTGCCTATCTATCTCGCCTTATATATTAAAAAAGGGCCCTTCGTTCATGAAGTTGTCGAAAGAATTAAAATGAAATGTGTCGAAAGTACCCTAATATGAAGGTGAATTTATGGCGATAAAACTAATTACCGTTCCTAGAGCGCAAGCTGTGATAGGAAGGCTGCAACAGTACTGTAACTTTGGTAGAGGAATATCAAACAGAAACCTTGGAAAGATGTTTTATCAAGGAGTACGCTTACACGAACAGAATTACAGAAGTTGTAAAAAGAGCAAATGCCAAAGGAATGACTCTTGACCAAGCTTATGCAAAATCATTTTTAAAAGGAACAGCAAATGACGAGCTTCACAGAATGTTAAGGTCTGGCTACCTTGCACGATTAAGACCTAAAAAAGAGCGACTTTACTGACCTTGCATAATTGAAACTATTCTAGGCAAAGAGGTTGCTCATTGCTTTTTTAAATGACCAAATAAAGACCACTTTTCTTGGTTTGAATTTTTTTACTGTTCTATAAAAGTACCCATGTGTTAATAAAAAAACCAACTTGAATCGTTTGAGTTGGTTTTTATAGTTTTGGGAATCCAAGTGGATAATAGTATGGTGGAAACATTTAACCACCCTGGCTTACACATAAGTGGTTTTAAAATCGTACCCAACATTGCCCATTCCAAATAGAATCCAAGGAGAAATGAAAATGACAACTGAAGCAACCTATGATATTTTGGCAGCTAGACAACAATCTGGGATGACATTAGAAGACATAGCTTATTTTTTGCGTGTGACACCAGAAGAATATAAAGCATTTGAAGACTATAAAGTGGTTATGACTGATCAGCAAGCATTAGATTTTAGTAAATTGGTGAAGCTGCCAATGGAACAGATATTGTTTAATACTCCTGTATTAAATATTAAAGAACACACAAAAAAAAATATTATATCGTATCATTTAATTGCTTATTGTGAAGAATGGGAAAATCCATATGTCAATTGTTTGTTTTTAAATTTTAAGGATTTAATGTCATTCGTTAATGGTTATGAAATGATTGTTTATCAAATAAAAGGTTTAACTGCAGATGAATGGAGAAAATTTATAAGCCAAAGCGCAAAGGAAGATCAAGACTGAACAGAGAAGAAGAAGCATTTTATTAGGATCTTTTGAAGCTCAGAATTAATACAAAACGCTTCTAAATGGAACGAAGATAATCTGGAGATTGTACCACAATCGTTGAAACTTCTGTTTGAAAGGTATTTGATAGCAGAAGATAATAATTGATAAGCAGTACTAAAGCTCCTTAGTGGAATCTAAGGAGTTTTATTATTTGCAATCACTCCTTCTTGAAGTAACCTGCCCCTTTAGTTTAATAAAAAATGCCAACCTATAGATAAGGGTTCACTCAAGTATGATTAATCCAAAACCTTCACTCCAACAACACTATCAAATGTCACCCGCTCAAATTCTCCAGGTTTCACCTCAATCCGCACCTCATGCGTTATCGGATCAACGTAATGAACATGCCCTGTAATGTCGTGAGTAAATCCCTTATCCCAAACGGTTAGCTTTACCGCATGGTTGTATTCTGTGGCATAAGCTATCCGCAAGTCAAACTCCTCCGCTTGATATTCGTCTAATATCGGCTTAGGTTGACGTGCTTGATCCTTAAACATTTTGCTGGTCATTTCGAATGCTAACGGTATGAAAGAAGCCGACTGCCATTTTACTTTACCACGGTCACGTATTGTCATTATTGAATCATTTCCTTTGATACCATCATATACGAACTAGTGTTCTATATGTAAATAAATTTAAAGACCAACTTTACAGCGGTCTTTAGATTTCTTCTTCAATTAAAGCACCTATTAGATTAATAGGTGATCAATAGTTTTGCATTATTTATCTTTCCGTATAAAACCTTTTCATTAGTGAACGAATATTTTTTCTCATGCTCTTACCATCTTTAGTTAAGTACACATAGCTCGTACCAGCGTTTTGTACGTACGTTATGTTAAAATATCTGTTTTCTCTTAACTCTCTAACATAGCCATGATTACTTATTTCACAATTTTCATCATAACCAATAATAGGATACCATTTATCACCATATGACCTATCACTACAACTTTTACAAACATAACTTTTTTGAACTCTACCCCTAGTCATATTGTGAATACCATATATATAAAAATCATCTTCAAGTTTTTCAATTTTGCAAAAGGAACATCGTTCCATACTATTTTCCTCTCTTACTTCGTTATATAAAGTTATTTTTCAATATCCCCACTGATTACTAATTGTGCCATCAGTATTAATCACACTTGACCGAATAACCCTTATGCCATCAAAAAAATTTCCCCCATCTTCAAAAATAATTCCAATTAAATTCACAACATCATTTTCAAATGAAAATACAGGGCCTCCACTAAAACCACCTAGGTCTGTTAGTTCATTAGGATATACACCTATAACTTCTTCCCACACATGCCTATTAAAAGGCACTATGTATTTAGATTCTGTTAAATCAGTTATTTTTTCTGCAACAGATCCATGTTTTAAGTGAGTAAAACCTATATAATCTTTTCTTACTTTCCCTGGGTATCCAGATGCAACCACAATTGTTTCTTTTTCAGTTTCAAATGGCCAGTTTTTTGGAGAATAAAATTTCTTATAGGAATCGATTTCAATAAGTTTTATAACTTGTTCTGGAAGTGAAATTGAAATTAAATCTAGAGAACTATTCTTATCTATTATTAAATCTTCAACTGGGATAGAAAGGCTTCCAATTTGAAAAAAATTTTCTAATTGGTCATTTAACTTTTTCCATTCTTCATATACATGTAAATTTGTAATTAAAAATGTCCTATCTAACTTTAATAACAATCCACTAGCGTTTGCAAAAATCTTATTTCGATTGGCTATTACTATCGGAACCGTAAAGGCTTTTGTATACGCCATGAATAAACCAATTTGATTATCTGATATAAATTGACCTGGAGATGAATTCGGATAATCTTTGTAATATTGCGTGTATTGAGGAAGTAATTCTTCAATCTGATTTATCAATTCTTCATTAATGTCATTCATTTGACGTATTGTATTAAATAATTTTTGTGACATTTGTTCTAATTCTTGAAAACTCACGGATAGCTCTCCCTTTATTTTTATAATTTGAAAAATATTTTCCGTCATTTTACAAATTTTCCCCATTACTAATTATTGATTGAGACCAATCCATTGACCAGTGTTTACTTAGGGTCAAAATCCCTCAATT
>JAANMP010000128.1 GCA_011250595.1 Bacillus sp. MM2020_1
CTATAAGACTCTATTTTTTCTTTATCTTCCTTGTTTAATGTTGGGACAGCCCAAATCAAAGAATACTTAGATCTAGTATTTGCAACATAACCGATTCTTTTGGCTTCCCCTTCATTTTTAATCCACTGCTTCCAATGGCCACTCCCCGAATTTCGCTGACTAGATACCACCATTACTCCATCAAAATCTTTACGTTTTACAGAGTGAATTGTGTTTGTCAGAGGATATTCTATATTTTTGACACTTGAGTATTCACTAATTTTTTGTTTTGCTGTGCCATTTGGAGTACGATAATTTGGGAATTCACTAAAATTACGCTCTTCATTATCAAACTTGCTCAAACTTTTATAAGGACCTTGAATTAATGCTGAAGAATATTTATTTAACATGTTATACCATTGGCTATAAGTTTTATTGCTAAAATCTAATAAAGAGGGATATGTAATGAGTGTCTCTAAATAATCTTTTAAAAAAACCCTCCATCTATAAACAGAGGTAATACTATTTGGACAATAGTAGTTCTTTTTAGTATTAGATCCTCCAAACCATTTTTGAAGTTGTTTCCCAGTAAGTTCAAGTGCCAAAAGTTGATTACTAGGAATATTTGTATTCCATAATTGCAAAGCATCTATTAGTAAATGTGGACTTTGCCTATCTTTTTTGTCTATTTTATCCTTTAGGTCTTGTTGACGTACCAAAATTGATGCTTTTTTGGGAGAAATTCCAACTTGGTTCAGAAAGTTCAAATACTGATTTTTTAATATACTAACATCATTATACTCCAAGTAACAAACGCTTTTATCCTTAAACAAATTTATAGCACAGCCTTTAACTGTACTTTTTATAGATGACACTAAGTTAGCTGTCTCAACTATAGTATGGCAACTTCTAAAATTATCTGTCAGTTGAAACTTATTAAATTTCGAAACAAAATTTTGTGTGTATTCTGGATTTGCGTATTTAAACTCATATATAGATTGATTTAAATCAACAATAAAATGGAGTATTGCTCCCGATTTACTTAGTGCGTCTAAAATATTAATTTCAATCCAGGATAAATCTTGACATTCATCTACAAATATCATTGGAAACCTAGCAGTAATCAGCTTAGCTAAGCCCTTATCTTTTTTTAAAACTCCATAAGCAATATTATTAATATCCTCGAAGTTAGCAAAGCCATTTTGCAAAAAATTAATTTTTGCTTTTTTTACTTCCCTTTTTATATAATCAAGTTGAAATAGCCATTCTTTCTGTAAAGCAAATCGGACATTTTTGTACCATTGGAATTCATTTTTGGTTCCCCGGTTCTAAGTTGCTAACTAAAAATGGGTATGGGGGTCTTTTACAAGCTATTTATAAATACCACGGAGGAATCAACGGAGCACGTAAGCTTCTTGATACCCCCATAAACAGGGCTGCCCGAGGAACCTGGACGCTTTCTAATACAGTGAAATGCTACCAATACATCTGTCAGGAACTCGGAAGGGCTCCCCGGAAGAAAGATTTGTGGGGGGTCAATGCCGAGCTCCGAAAGCTTTTTGGTGCAATCTCGAGGCATGGTGGGTTGCGTATTTTAAAGAACATTATTATGTTAAATAAGAACCAAATTAAAATACCTTTTAAAGTTTTTTACTTGGTGTAGGTAAAAGTGTTCTCCGATATGTCCAGGTGTTACTTTGAAACAAAGTTTGATCAAAAACACCACACAAACCCATATTTTACGTTAAATACAAAAAATCCATTTTGAAAAAAGATTGCTCAAAACGGATACTTATCTAGCAGTTTCAAGTTTAGATTTTATAAAAAAGTTTGATCATTTATACCGGTGTTGCTCCACAATCGCGCCCTATTGTAGAAGATAACTAAAGCTTCCTTTTATTGGCTGGTCAGTATAATAACCATTATTCCTTAGGAATCTAACCTTGTATCCGTTGATATTTGGACAAAGTTATCTGAGTTTTTTAAAGAGTTCTGTTTCTATCTCTTTGTAAATAATTAAATCCTCAGCAAATAACTTTTTATACACGACGGCAGGTTCAGAAAGATTCTTTCGAATAGCCTCAGCAAATTTTGATTTATAATGAACATTCCCAGAATTTTTTCTGATTTCCTCTTCTGCCATTTCTGCATATTTTAAGGATTCTTCTAGGCTTGTTAATAGAGAGATTTCAGACATCATTTCCAAATCAGGATAATCACTTTCTTTTAATTTATTCATCGCCTTCTCGAATTCCATTTGTTTTATGTATAAATAGGGTAAGTTTTGATCCGGACTAATATCGTACGGATCCAAACGAGCGATTTCCAAATATAAATTCTCCGCATTTTTATATTGCTTCTTTTTTTCTACTTCATCTGCTTGCTTTACTAATTTTTTAATCTTTTCTCTTCTATTTAAAAATTTAGATTGAAACTCTTCTATTTTAGTACCTGTTATCTTTTGAAATACGGAATAAAAATTACTATCTTTTGAAGCTGTTATTAATTTAGGTATCACGTTCATTCCGTGTTCAAGAACAAGCTCTTTTACAGCAAAATAACTTTGATGATACGGATCAAAATCATCGTGTCTCGCTTTATGGAAATTGTCATTCGTATCGATATCAGTAAAATTTATCACTTTTTTCAGATCAATGTCTACATTCGTATGCAAGTTCATCTCAAATTCTGATATACCTTCATTGAACCATTGAGGAATACTTCTACTAGAGATATGATACTTTTTAAAATACTGATCTGTGCGATAGTGGGTATATTCATGAATAAATGAATCTTGAAATGCGTTAAGACCCATTTGTTTTTCACTTACTAAATGGATAGATTGATTACTCGGGACATAAAAACCGCTTACCTGCTCCATATTTAATTGAGAGTTTAATTCATTAGTATTTTTATACATTATAATGGTTAAATCGACGGAGGAATCTTCACCGTATATTTTGTCTAGTTCTTCTTTTGCTATTGGATATAGACTCTTTAATGTATGAATTGATGTTTCTTCCCCCTCTGGAAAGCGATAGGTAATTCCTCCAAATTCTTTAGTAAGAAGCCCTTCTTTATATGCAATTGGAATAAAAACATTTTCCACAGCAAGAACACTTTCTTTCAAACTAGGAACTTCTTCTTTAGAGTTTTTTTCCAGAAAAATATTTAATACTCCCAGCGCACTTACATAAATAAGAAAAAAGATTGAAACAGTAAATAACACAACGGAACCTAGTCGCCTCCTAAATTTCAAAATAACGATATTTCCTTTACTTATTCCATAAATACTTATTCCAATAAGAATAAAAAGTAGAACATTTATTAGCAAACCGAATGCTGCACCCTTTATACTATTTTGTGACAAAATAATAACATACAATACTATTGCTAAAGATACTAAGAAAGAAAGTGACATTAGTATTCTCAAGAATACCTTCATGATGTTCATGACTCCTCCCAAAACTGCTTAAAGTCTTCTAATCCATTACCTATTATTCGACAAATGATAAAAAAACCCTCTCAATTCACTTCCTGACTTATAGATATTCGACTTTACATCTATCCTTAAATATTACGCAGATTTTGTAATAAACCTTGCTCAACAATCTGGCCCTTTAATCTTGCATGAGTAATCGGAATTCCAATAAATTTTAGTGAAGTCGATTTGTTCATCATTTCAATTAAACTAGGATGAATTAAAATACCTGCAATCGCTATAGCTACATAAGGATTACATTTAAACCTTGTGGCTGTACTATAAGCCAATAATATTGGAATAAAATAAAATGCCGAATCTGAAAAAATATTTAAAAATTTAAATAGGTCACTATCAGTAGGTACAAGTTTATAAAACATTAAAAAGATCAATATCCCTTTTAGTAAGCCTGCCCCAATAATTGCAGGTAAAATAGGAGTAAAAATACCAGAAAGTGTATCTAAAAAACGATTAACTAAACCTTCTTTGCTGTCTCCTTCGGAATTATTAATTGAAGTATTAACAAGTGGGAGAAATTCATCATAGATAGCATGAACCTTTCCTCCAAGAATAACCTGGAGCTGATTTCCTACTATGTTGACACCTAGTACACCAGGCAATCCTTGTAACTCTTCCACTTTAATTGCCTTTGTGTCATTCACAGATAGGCGTAAACGAGTAACACAGTGAGTAACTCCTTTTATATTACTTTCACCGCCACTCAACTTAAGTATTTCTTTTGCAAGTTGGCTATCATTCATTTTTATAACCCTCCTCTAATTTTATTGGGAAAGATCATCATAAAAGCGCTTTATTGATATTTTGAGAATAGCATGCTTTTTTCCGGAATGCAGTAGGTTCAAGTGGATTAGAACCTTTGGTTCATTACTTGCTCCAATCAAACACCACACTTTGATACCCTTGGTCCAAAACCGCCAAAAAAGTCATTTGACTAAAAATCAAATGACTTTAATAATTATTTTTAAGAATATTTTCATAATCAATAACATCTAATGAATACTTTAAATTGTTGTCAAAATCTGATACTAAAAGTGCTGAGAATAAAAGATCAAAAATGTAAGTAATTGAAATGAATGGTGTCAGCACCTCCATGCTCATTATTAGTTGTTTAGAATAAACTTCAATGTATTCATCGCATTCCTTTTTCAATTTGTCAGATTCCATACCACCTATTCCAATAATATAGGTTCCTACTCCTTTAAGATATTTTGCCGTTTTGATCATTATAGGATTTCCGCCTGTAAAAGACACAATGATTGCAACTCTATTTTTTTGTTTCCTAGTAGCCATTATGTAATGTTCATTTATACCTGTTTGGGCTGAACATTCTATACCAATCGAAAGAAACTTGAACATGGCAGCTGTTGCACAGCTATAAGTTATTCCCAGACCATAAATATCTAGTTTATCTACTTTTTTTAGTTGATTGATAATTCTGGACATTGAGTTGTAATCTAACATCATTTTAGTGTTTGTAATCGCTTTGTCATAAACTGAAGGAATAATATTTACTATATCCTTGAAAGAACTGTCTTTATGAACAGATTCTTTATCTAAAAGTGCCATCAATCTAGTTTTTTCATTTATTTCAAATTCTAATTTTCGAAGTAAATCATTATAACTTGAAACACCTAATTTTTTACAAAAACGAAGAGCAGTAGCCTTGCTAGTAAAAGATCTCCTACCAAGTTCTGTGGCAGTCAATTCAATGGACTCAGGGGATTTTCAAGAATATAATTTGCTATTTGTATTTCGGAGGCAGTAAATTCTTCTTTTTTTTCTAGTTGCTCATAAAGCATTACTTTCAACACCTTGTTCATTTATTTTGGTTATCTTATTTTATCATTTGAATTGAGGTTTTAAGCAACTAAGATAATAGTACCGAAGGTTAATGTGTTTATATTCTGTGCAGTAAAGGGAGAGGTAATAAATAGAAATGGTATTAAGATAGTCGATATAACTAAAAACAGCCGCTAATTGGCAGCTGTCAGGACTTGTTTTTTATTTTTTTAGTAATAGTAGTAGGACTAAGACAAACAGAACTCGACATAAATTGAGAAAGCCTATTTTACAGCGTTTCTTGAAATGTAAAACGGACAAAAAACACTAAAATTAAACAGTTCCCCGCCAAAAACCCTACCAAGAATTATTCTTAGCAGGGTAAGGTAGAGAAATTGAACTTGAACTTAAATTTAAACACAAATATCTTTAATAATGAATCTAGGTCGTTATTATCTTTTCTGTATTTATGAATATTTAGCATCCGGGGTAACTAAAGTTTTTTTGACAACTTCAATCAACTTTTATTTTTCGAGTTTAAATCCTATTTCCCTTGCCAATTTGATTTCTTCACACATGTACCACATATCCGTAATTTGTCCATCATCATTAAATTCAAAGATACCAACTTCGTCCCACTCCACACGCTTATTGGTAGCAGGCATTCCAACAAATGTTCCCTTATGTGTTACATAATAATGAAACTGTGCAATTACCTTATTTCCTTCTGCAACAACATATTTCATTTCAACTTTTTGATCACTTAAGGCACCGTGAAGTACAGCCCAACCGTTCTTCATCCATTCTAAAAAATTTCCATCCTTTGGAATCGCATCTCCGGTAGCTTCATAAAGAGCCGCAAAACCAGCTCTATGTGTAACAGCATCTTTCGAGACTACTTGACGAACGTATTCTACATCGTTAGTTGGTAAAGCTTCTGTAATAAATTTTCTAACAATTTCTTTGTTATTCTCTAGTTTATTCAAAATAGTTCCTCCTAAAATCACTTTAAATATTTTTTGCTAATTAGTAGTAGCGCTCTACGAAACAAATCATAAACCCTATAGCAGGAATAGGGTCAACTAATTTTTATTTGATTTTTTAAAGTTAAATCCCCCCTATTTTGGGCGATATTACACAACCTCAAACCTCCACAAACGTAGAAGGCATGTAGTGAACGCAAGGAAAAAGACCCTATAAATGCTATAGGATCTTTTTTACTGGTCTATTCTCTTTACTCTCAATTCTATAAGAAATGTTTCTTCTTTTAATGAACTATAG
>JAANMP010000129.1 GCA_011250595.1 Bacillus sp. MM2020_1
CTATAATTCTAAGAATAAAATAATTATTTATCTAAAAGTTTTATGGATAAATTGGCTATACGGTGTAGTTTTTCTTTGGGAATGGAGGTTCTTGTCATTACCCTTAACCCAACACATACAGTATGCAGATGTTCCGCCAGTTCGCCGGCATCGTAATCTGAGGTAAATTCTCCATCCTTCTGACCCCACAGAATAATATCCTTGAGTAGCTGCTCTGATAGTGTGAATGATTCAGTGGACTTTGAATCCACATCGGCATCGCGCATTGCCAATTCCACCGCCGAATTCACCATTAAACAGCCAGAAGGCGAGTTCTCTTCACCATATATCATGAAACTAAAAATAAACTGAAGAGCCTCCGCTGCAGTCTTGGAGCGTTTAACTTCTCCCGTAAGCTCAGCACTGACTTTATCACGAAAACGATCCATAGCTTTCAAAAACAGCGTATGTTTGTCGCCAAATGTGTCATACAAACTTCTGCGATGGATTCCCATATGCTCGACCAGATCGGTCAAGGATGTCTTCTCATAACCTTGTGCCCAAAAGAGCTTCATCGCCTTGTCTAATACTGCGTTCTCTTCGAATTCTTTGCTTCTTGCCATTCTATTTTCCTCCTCCCATCATCAATATAACAAATTGAGAACGTTCGGTAAAGAATAAGTTTTAAAAATATAATCATCAGCATTTGCCTTTTATTTAATTTACATCTAACATCTACTGATTTAAATTCTATTTACAGCATATTAGTCGTACGTATTGCACGTAAAAAACAATTACAAAAATAAGGATGGTTATAAAAATGCTGCATTTTGTAGAGATTCTAGTCTTTGGGGTTCTCAATTTCTATTTCTATTTCTATATTACAATTTTTTTCAGCTTTTTATTCATTACTTCTTGAGCTAACCCGCACCGTTAGCTCAAGAAGAAAAGCCGCCAAAATGGTAGCTCCGATCTTTAACTCTTGCCCCCGTTACTTTAAGTACAGCACTTCACAAACTCTTTAACCTTCTCTTATATTTTGAGATAAGGTAGTATTATAGCTGCAATACTCAAAATTGCCACTAAGATAATCAGAACAACCAGCCGATACAAACGCTTAGCCAACTTTTTAGCCAATTCATCTGTAATAACTTGGTCTTCATCTAATCTTTGAAATTCTTTTTTTAAAGGATACAACTGTTGAAATACTAACACCACGCAAATCACGGATAGTATTAATCCTAAAATTGCTATGATTTTCAAAAAACCTTCACGTCCTCTTTAACTCTTGTACCTGGTAGATGAACTAAGATGTTACTAATGCAAAAGTCTTGGAATCCAAAACGCTTTTCAAAAAACATAGTGCAGGATGCTAAATCAAAGTTAATCGACACTCTAGATAATACATGTAAATTTTATTCCATGTATGCAAAAATAGATGGCTTCGTATACGACAGAAATCAAACTGGAAAGAGAACAACCCTAGATGAGTGGATCCTTTCACGGCTTCACAGTACAATCAAAAAAGTTGAGAATTACATGGAGCATTTTCAGTTTACCGAGGCAACCCGTGTAATGGCTGCACTGGTGGATGAATTAAGTAACTGGTATGTGCGACGGTCGAGAAATCGTTTTTGGGCTAATGGGCTTTCGAAAGATAAACAGGCTGCATATTCTACACTCTTTGAAGTGCTTAGTACAATCAGCCGCCTGTTGGCTCCGTTTGTACCGTATATAGCTGAAGAATTCATTTAAAGCACCATGGACAGAGTGTCCATCTGGAAGACTATCCAAAATATGAGGATTCAATGATTAATGAAGACTTAGAACGAGATATGGAAACAGGCCTGAAAATTGTTGAACTTGGTCGCAGTATTCGGAATGCTCACAACTTAAAGGTTAAGCAGCCTTTGAATCAAATTATTGTTTGGAGTAATGAAGGAGAGCGTTATTTAAGCCGTTTTTCCAATATTATTAAAGATGAGCTAAATCTAAAGAATATTATCTTCACAGAAGATTTATCACGTTATGAATCAACTATTGTTAAGTTGAATTTTAAAACGGCTGGTGCCGCATTCGGTAAGTTGGTAAATGCAGTAAAAGAATTTGTAGAACATATTCCTGAAAACTTAAAAAAGGCCTTATTAGAAAATGGCCAACTACAAATAGTCGTTAATACTCAAACGATAACATTAAAGAAGGAACATATAAATGTCGAGTACCAAGTTCAATCTGGATACGATATGGCTGGAGATCTACAATTGAAGGTGATAATAGATTTAAAACTTACTTCTCAGTTAGTGAACGAAGGCCAAGTTAGAGAATTAATTAGAGCAATACAGGACACCCGTAAAAAACTTGATTTACCAGTTGAGAAATATGTGGGCATTACAATTTCTGCAACTGATTTTAGTAAAGAGATCATTCAGCATTTTGAGGACCTCATTAAGGAAAACGTACTTGTTAACCAAATAAGGTTCAGAACACTAGACAATTCCGATAAACACTTAGAAGTAAAATTTGGGGATGAGATATTAAAGGTCTCATTAGAATACTAGTTTAACAAATAAGCACTGCCAGAAATTGAATTTATAATCTTTGGCAGTGCTTTTTTTAAAATTCTGCTCGTAGCGCCCCCACCTTTAGTACCTAAATATTCAAACCTAGCTTGGCATAATCCCACCTTAGTGGAACAAGAAAAAGGGCTGCAGCAGCAACCCGTAATTCAACATAAGCACCCGTTAATTGAATAAGAAATCAATTAAATCCACTTAGCAAACCAAGCTACATAATATGCCGCAGGGATAAACAGAAGTTGAGCCACAAGTGTACCCAAAAATTTAGAACTAATCATCGTCAAAGAGTAACTTTTTAAGTAAATATAATCAGTTTGTTTTTTCATTACTCTATCAGCTAAAACAGAAGCTTTAGGGTCAATAAACAATGTCAATAAAATAGTTGCTATACCATTAATAACCCCAGATGACATTAATGCCGCCTGTGCATAATCTTTAGGAACTAACATTGAGGCATATATAGACGATAGTACCCCAATAGTAAATACAGCAGAGATAATAACATTAATCACAAAGAGTCGTTTTGGAATTGTCTTTAATGTAATTCCTTTTAGGAATGTAAATCTTGGGAGTCTAAAACACTTAAATACCTTTTTAATACCATTTCGATTAAATTGATTAATAAATAGTCCTAAAGCATATGAATTTCAGTTCGATGCTTGGAATAATAATTTTATCTCAACAAGTGATTATGCCAGGAAGTTTAGTAATCACTAACAACAGTGATCCTATCTGAAAACAATTTAATAATCGAAATTTATTCTTCTGATGTAATTACATATACGCCTAAGAAAGTTCCATATCTTCCCTATGAAAAACATCCCCCAAAGTAAATATTTACTTTGGGGCTTTTTCTTTTCCATCATTAAAAAGTTAGGCTTTTTCTTTTTTCACTAACCTGACAGTTTGCACAATAAGAAAAAAGGATTGACAAATTGGACCCATATTTTCATTAACTCGAAATCAAAATGTAAATATTATGTCACAGGAATACCGTTGTAGTAAGGTATTTTAAAGTATAAACTATACATACTATCTTAGGAGTGATTAAGTGAACACAGTATCGGTGAATAAACTAAAATTCAATAAAAATTTATCGATGATTGAGCAATATGCAATCAAAGATTTCCTCTTCAAATGGGTTGGTAGACCAACAGAAGGATTAGATGATTTTCTACCTCTCGATTACACAGATGATGTCTTTGCTAAGTTGGAGGCAAAACAGGAAACAGCTTTCCTTATTAATGGGGATGAACATTTCAGATATGCGACAATAACAGAAGATAATCGATTTGTAATAGGTGTTTTAGATTCGAATAAGGAGTTAAAGCATATAATCATTTCTCTGGATGAGGTTATTAGGTAAGCACTTTCTGTTGCTTACCTCTTAAATTTTCCTCTCCACTTTTGTATACTTCCCGACAGAGATTTAACTTAAATCTTCAGTATAGTATGAAAGTTTCTTCAAACCTCCTGATTACATTAACTTCATAACACACCATCTAAAATAATAGCTGGATCTTCAACTCTTGCACCCGTTAGTTAAACAAGACAATAAAATATCTTTTATAGTAAAATATTAGTATTTACAAAAGGAGCCCCATTCTTATGAATATTTTAATTTTAGGTGCAACTGAACGAGTTGGAAGTCAAATAGTTACTTATGCCCTTCATGACAGACATCATGTTACTGTATTAGTTCGCACTCCAGATAAGATTCAAATAAATAACGAAAATTTAACCATTATTCAAGGGAATGTTTTAAAGAAAGAAGATATAGTACGTGCAATGCATGGGATTGATGTAGTAATTAGTGCACTAAATACTGATGGCACCACCACTCTCTCAGAAAGTATGCCACTTATTATCGAAGCAATGGAAAACGAAGGTATAAAACGAATAATAACTATAGGAACTGCGGGTATTTTGCAAAGTAGAACCACACCAAATTCTCTGCGTTATCAATCAAGTGAATCAAAGCAGAAGTCAACCCGTGCAGCGAAAGAACATCATAAAGTTTACGATATGCTCAAACAATCAACCCTCGAATGGACGATTGTCTGTCCTACGTACTTGCCGGATGGAGAAAGGTTAGGCAAATATCGAATAGACCGAAATTTTTTGCCGGAGGGTGGAGCTGAAATATCCGTACCCAATACCGCAGAATTTACTTTTAAACAGATAAAAGCAAGCGATTATATAAAATCGCGTGTAGGTATCGCCTACTAATAATATTCTTATACTACTTTCATAATGGATTAACCCGTTTGTTGAAAAGGAAAATGGGATGCGGCAATAATCCCCACTCTTTGGTGAAGTTAGCAATAAAACAGCGACAGGCTAGAACTTTATTTTCTCATCCTAGGCTACCACTGTTTTTATTGTTGGGGCTTTTCAAAATAAGCATGGTCGTTTTTTTGTCCATCAACCGTTTAGGTCAAAAACTGGGGGGATTGGGGAGCGTGCATCCGCCAAAAGGAAACAACCTGTTCCGTATCTGCCACCATTCCAAAATAGGTATCCACGGTTTTTAAGGTCATATCGTGTTCTTCCTGCGAAAAAGCCGCACAGGCATCTTTCATGAGCACGATTCGATAATCCAGCATAAACCCGTCTCTGGCGGTTGATTCCACGCAAAGATTCGTGCTGACTCCTGTTATAATCAAGGTTTCGATTTTAAGAGTCCGCAATATGGACTCCAGCATAGTATGAACGAAGCCGCTGTAACGATGCTTCTTCACAATGATGTCATTCGACTGCGGCGCAACTTCGTAAAATTCCGCTCCCCAGCTCCCCGTCTGGCAAATCGGGTTGACACCATCCGGAAAGCGGGATAGCCAAACCTCGGAATCAGTCGACTTATCATGATTCGTCTGCAAAAAAATGATTGGTACGGAGTGCTCTCTTGCCGCATCCAACAAGCTGAGCAAGTTCGGAATTATTTTTTTGACCGCGCTGACATCGCTTCCGCTTTTGGCAATTGCTCCATCGGGATGGCAATAATCGTTTTGCACATCCACGACGATGACGGTCGTGTTTTTCCGTTCCAAGTTCTTTATTAATTTTTCCAACCTTTTCACCCCCTTTACCAAGCTTATTATTCCAATTCATGCCACTAATATTACAATGCACATTAGGTCTATTCACCCCCGTTAAGGTGAGATTACCATTCGCTCCCCCAAAAAACTACTATGTCAATAAGCAGGTAAACCAGAAAACATTTGAATCGATAAAATAACTTTGTGAAGAAATGTACTTAAACTATTCTGCCCCGTTAGCTGAACAAGAAAAAAGCGACCTCCGTTATTGAAGTATCGCACCCGTTACATTAATAAGGTTATTCCTCATAAAGCCAATCAAAATCATCGTGAAGAATATACTCTTCTTCCTCTAAGGTTTTATAATAATCAGAACAAACAATATCTAATTCTTTATAATCAACACCATAATCAATACCTAAATATATATGCTTTATAGCTTTATTTTCCTCGCTTTAGCAGGTAACTTGTCAACTATAAGGAATGTTTGCATAGATAACATTTTCAAATTTCAAAGTTCCTTTCTTTACACAATAGGTAAACCCGCCTGGTCTATCTATACGAGATATGGGCTTTAAAATTTTGAAGGTAATACTTTTTTCACGATGGTTGATACATAATTCCACAATTACAGTATCGTATAATTCTAAATCATCATTATCCTTATAATCTTCCATAGATTACCCCACCATTTTCGTACTTTTTTATCTCTAATTCGTTATGGAAATTAATTATTCCTTCTTAAACTAAACTCCCTCTATAAAGAAAGGAAAATCTCTCGATTTCTCTCATTTTCTCCAAATTACGTAGTAGTCTGTTTTAATATTCATTTGGAAATTGGAATAATGGTGTATTTAAGGATAATTTTGGGGACAAAG
>JAANMP010000012.1 GCA_011250595.1 Bacillus sp. MM2020_1
ATTAAAATTGCAAAATAATTAATAAATATACATTAATATCATCATTTTCGCAAGAAAAAAAGCCAAATCTATTTACGATTTGACCTTTTCGTATTCATTTATTATACTTCTTCACAATATTCATCAAATTCTTTTTGAAGCTTTGCAACCACTGTTGCAGGGTCATAGCCTTCAATTTGATGTCTTTCGACCATTGTGATAATCTCTCCGTCTTTCAATAATGCAAAGGAAGGAGAAGATGGAGGAAATCCTGTAAAATAACTTCTTGCCTTCTCCGTTGCCTCTTTATCCTGCCCGGCAAAAACCGTGACAAGGTGATCCGGACGCTTATCATAATGAAGGGCATGGGCTGCTGCAGGACGTGCAACGCCACCGGCACAACCACATACAGAATTAATCATTACCAACGTTGTCCCTTTTTGCTCTAGTGCTTCCTCAACATCACCAGGTGTTTTCAACTCTTTATATCCGGCAGACACGATCTCTTGACGTGCCTGATTAACAACATCATTCATAAAAAAATTAAAATCCATGCTCATTAAATTCACTCCTTAAATTTATAGCTATAACTACATATTAACAGTAAAAATGTTTGATTATCAACTATCAAGAAATAAATTTCCTTATTAATTAAATAAAGACAGAGAGCAATATTTTAACTCTCTGTCTTTGTTTACCACTTTATTTTTTCTCACTTTTAAATGTTACAGACACACGAGTACTTTCCGCCTTTTTCGAACGAATAATACTTACATAAACTTTACCAGATTTTTTCCCTATTTGTTTTACAGATAAAGTAACGGTTGAGCCTGTTGACTGCTTTCCAGCTAACGGTATTCCACTCGTGCTGTAAATCTTTATTACATCACCTTTTCTAATACCCTTAACTGTTATCGTATCTAGTTTTTTTCCGTAGTTGTTGATCACCCTGACTTGTGAAGTCTTCAATGCTTTGGAAGGCTCATACATAAAGGAGGACATAACGGAATATAGAACACTATGCCGTTTATCTAATGTCGCCATAACCTGTTCAGGGGTTGCATCGGCTTTAAGGAAACTTGTATATTTTATCTTTGAAGCTATTACCTTTTTATTGATATTCCAGGTTTCGTTTGTGATTCTTACGGTGACCCCAGTTAGGCCATCAGCATCTGGAATACTGCCAATAGTTAGTACGGATGATGATTTTCTCTCGTAAAATTTTTTGTCTAAGAAAAGATCAGTTTTGAAATTGTTCTTCTTAGTTAACAAAGAAGAGTATTCCGGTTTTTTAAGTTCTGGTAAGATTTCTGTCTTGACCTGCTGAATTCCATTTTTAAAATCTTCCGTAGTAATCGCAGTAGTTTCTCCTGCTGACTTACTAAGTTCATTTATTGCATTAACAATTTCTTGGATTGACTTTTCATCTTTTAATAAATTATTAAGGAATGTTTCCAGTAGTTTAGGAATTTCATTCGCAAATACTTCAGCATGGACTTTATGTCCAGTAACTTTAGCACCATGTACTTTTTCTGTTATATTATTTTTTACTGTTAGGTGTGCAGGAAATGGATTAGGTAAATTTTTGACTACAGGAGCAAGTAGTTTTGTTTGCAAATCTTTGATTAATTGATCATTTGGTGTACTACTATTATCGATAGAAATTCGAATTGGTTTCTTGGCATTATCAAGCAAAAGAACCACTTGTTTTTTATCCATATATAAACGGAATTGAATTTTCCCTTTTTGCTTAAGAGTTAGATTTCCCGTCATTGATACTGTGCTGCTATCTTGCATTTTTGTTTGAAATTCTACCTTAGCATTATCAAGAAGGTTGAGTACTTTTAGGAAATCTTTATCTGTTACTTTTGATTTAGTGTATTTCAAATCAAGTGTAGCTGTGGTTTTACTTTCAGCGGAATTTATCTTGGAATTGCTCAGGATCATCTTATTCAGATCTACGCCTTTAACCGCTTGACAACCTGTAATAAATAATACAGATGCCATGATTACGAGTATGAATTTTTTTATCATTTTACACTCTCCACACGATTCATTTTTTTATTACTCTTGAATTTCCCCCTATGTATATCATCTTCCTATCTTATCATTCCACCATTCTATTTTTTATGTTTAGTAAACTAGCATATCACACTATAAATATTACCATTTTTCGCAAGAATAGGAAGTGTATTTATTGGCAAATTTACTACTTTTTAATAACTTTTTAAATAATAAGAAAAAGACGGAAATCCTTCCCGCCCATAGTTTAAAGAAGTAGCCTTGTTAGTTTTTATTTAAAAAAATATTAAATAGACTTTCAACAGTAGAAGCTACCGTCTTTTCTCCTATAATAACTTCATTCTCTGATTTTGGAAGCATATTCATAATTACAGGATGGTGATAAAAATGATAGTGCAACCGATCAGAAATCATACCATGAAGCCATTCTTTTGCTTGGGAACTACGCCTTTCTTCCAAGGTCCCTGAGGATTTCCCTGCCTTTTCAAATGATTGTATAATATCCCAAATCTCATCAATCCCATCTCTTGTCAATGATGAACATGTATAGGCTTTTGGTGCCCAACCTTTAGTTGCAGGATGTAGAAAATGAAGGATTCGGTTATACTCTTTTCTAGTTTGTTCTGCTGCCTGTTTGTTTGCTCCATCTGCCTTATGAACAAGGATGGCATCCGCAAGTTCGATAATCCCCTTTTTCATCCCCTGCAATTCATCCCCTGCACCCGTAAGGACCAGCAGCATGAAGAAATCTATCATATCTCTGATAATCACTTCACTTTGCCCCACACCGACGGTTTCGATTAAGATGACATCAAAACCAGCCGCCTCACAAATTAACATGGTTTCTCTCGTTTTCCGATGAACTCCGCCCAGTTTTCCTGCTGTAGGTGAAGGGCGGATAAAGGCCCTTGGGTTCCTTGACAATTGCTCCATCCTTGTTTTGTCACCCAAGATACTGCCGCCGCTAAGGCTGGAGCTTGGGTCAATCGCTAATACGGCTACCCGATGTCCTAAACTGCAAAGGTACATTCCAAAGGTCTCGATAAATGTACTTTTCCCTGCACCTGGTACACCTGTGATTCCAATTCGGATGGCATTACCGCTCTTAGGCAAGAGTTTCTGCAAAAGCTGCTGAGCTTTTTGAAAATGATGTTCAGCATTACTTTCTACTAGTGTAATCGCCCTTGCTAAAAGACTCCTATCACCCTTTAACACCCCATCATAGAGGTCATCGACAGTTGGTTCGAGTGTTCTTCGTTTTTGAAAGCGTACATTTTTTTGAATGGAAGCGCTCTGGTCATCATGCTCAAGACCTTTTCTGACAACACTGGAGCATTTATCTGGTTGATTCGGGTCGCTCCATTCCGGCTTGTGATCAGTGGCCATTATTGGTCCACTTCCTCATAGCCGAGTTTGCTATAAATCTCCTTGACTACCTTCTGAGCCGCTACTGGAATAATCGTACCCGGTCCAAAGATGGCAGATGCACCGTGGTCAAATAAAAATTGGTAATCCTGCGCAGGGATAACGCCGCCAATGACAACTAAAATATCCTCTCGATCCAGTCTTTTTAATTCCTCTACTAATTGCGGAAGAAGCGTTTTATGTCCAGCCGCAAGCGAACTGATGCCTATAACATGTACATCATTTTCAACCGCCTGCAAAGCAGTTTCTTCAGGTGTTTGAAATAATGGTCCAATATCCACATCAAACCCAAGGTCAGCGAAAGCCGTCGCAATTACTTTGGCGCCGCGGTCATGGCCATCCTGACCCATTTTTGCAATCAGTATTCTTGGTCTTCTGCCTTCATTTTCCAGGAATTCATCGGTCATTTTTTTCACTTCAACAATTTCTTCTTCGTTGCTAAAAGCGGTACTATACACGCCGCTAATCGAACGAATCACGGCTTTATGTCTACTCGCAACCTGTTCAATTGCATCGGAAATTTCTCCAAGTGTCGCTCTCGCTCTTGCTGCTTGGACAGCCAATTCTAATAAGTTCTGCTCACCGGTTTCTGCAGCTTTCGTTAATGCAATTAGCGTTTCATTAACTTTCTGGTCATCTCGGTCTGCTTTTAATGCATTTAATTTTTCAATTTGTTTTAACCGTACAGCTGTATTATCAATATCTAAGATATCAATTGCTTCTTCCTTTTCTAATCGATACCGATTCACTCCGATAATCGTTTCCTTCCCGGAATCAATTTGTGCTTGTCTTCTCGCAGCTGCTTCTTCAATTCTCATCTTTGGCAGTCCGGTTTCAATTGCCTTAGCCATCCCACCGAGACTTTCAATTTCTTCGATGTGTGTCCATGCTCTTTTAACCAATTCATCCGTTAACTTTTCAACGTAGTATGAGCCTGCCCACGGATCAATGACATTGGTAATCCCCGTTTCCTCTTGTAAAAACAGTTGCGTGTTCCGGGCAATCCGTGCCGAAAAATCTGTTGGCAGTGCAATGGCTTCATCCAAGGCGTTTGTATGCAGGGATTGGGTATGTCCCATCGCGGCAGCATGTGCCTCTATCAAAGTACGGGTGACATTATTAAACGGATCTTGCTCTGTCAAACTCCAACCGGATGTTTGCGAATGAGTCCGTAACACTAATGATTTTTCATTGGCTGGATGAAAAGATTTCATCATTTTTGCCCAAATTAAACGAGCGGCACGCATTTTTGCTACTTCCATGAAGTAATTCATCCCAATTGCCCAGAAAAAGGACAATCTTGGCGCAAATGAGTCGATTTCGATTCCAGCCATAAGTCCCGTCCGTACGTATTCCAAGCCATCCGCAAGCGTGTAAGCCAGTTCTAAATCTGCTGGTGCTCCCGCCTCTTGCATGTGATAACCGGAAATACTAATACTATTAAACTTTGGCATGTATTTGGACGTATACTCAAAAATATCCGCTATTATTTTCATCGACATTTCTGGAGGATAAATATAAGTATTTCGGACCATATATTCTTTTAAAATATCATTTTGAATCGTACCGGCGAGTTTCTCCTTACTTACCCCTTGTTCCTCAGCTGTCACGATGAAAAAAGCAAGAATCGGCAGAACCGCCCCGTTCATGGTCATCGAAACGGACATTTGATCCAATGGTATCCCCTCAAACAACGTCTTCATATCAAGGATCGAATCAATGGCCACCCCTGCTTTACCGACATCACCAACCACTCGCGGATGATCGGAGTCATAGCCACGGTGGGTGGCTAAATCAAAGGCAACCGATAATCCCTTTTGCCCCATCGCTAGATTCCTTCGATAAAAGGCATTGCTTTCCTCTGCCGTCGAAAAGCCTGCATATTGTCTAACGGTCCACGGCCGCTTCACATACATTGTTGGATAAGGACCTCTCGTATAAGGAGGCAGCCCCGGAAGATTACCGATATGCTCAAGTTCTTCACGATCTTCTTTTGTATAAAGCGGTTTTAACTTGATTTGTTCATTAGTCTCGAACAATAAATCTGCAATGGTGGTATTTATTTCTTGCTGTACTTTTTGCTGCCACTCTTCTTTGGTCATAAATCTTTGTTCATCAAATAAAGCGATATTTTGAAAATCAGGCGTTTGTTTCTTCAACCTTACTCACCTCCAACTCGTTAAGGATTGCTGTAAGCGTTTCGTAGCAATTGTTTTTTATATGGATAAACTCTTTAATACCTGCCTTTAGCCATTGCTCTTGTTTTTCTTTTTCTGGAAGGCCCGCTAAGTAAAAAGTCAGCTCAGGGAATTCAGTTTTTAGCGCCGTTAGGATTTCATAACCGATGATTTCGTACTGGTCATCCGTTCCACAAAAGCAATAGTACTTCGTTGGATGTTCTAAAACGAATTGTCTGGCACTATCTATAGACAAAATAGGTTTACTTTCGGCTGCTTTCAAACCACCTGCTGCAAGAAACCCCTTCATAAAATCCAGTCTTGCTTTATGCTGCTTTAAACCACCCAGACAAATCATCCCTACAGTCGGCTTTGAGCCAAATTTCCCTTCGAGATAAGAAGCCTTACTTCTCAACTCTTCAAATGGTACCGACAATCTAAGGTCCGGGATGGCCTCCACTTTTACAAACGAATATTCCTTTTGAGTAAAATATGAATTTTTCACTTGTGTTTTTTGATACGTAACTATTTCATCCAGATTCGCGTAGACATTCGTTCCAACAATGCTTTTCTTTCTTGTTTGAACATCGTGATTCTTTTTTTGATAAACTTTAGCAATCTCTTGCTGCAGCCAACTAGATTTTAAAACTTCTAGAATGCCGCCTTTGGCTTCAATTGTTTGAAAAAATCCCCATGCTTTTTCGGCCAAGTTATTGGTTAGTTCTTCTACATACCAAGAACCCCCTGCAGGGTCAATAACTTTTTTGAGATGTGCTTCTTCCTTCAAAAGAAGTTGAATATTTCTAGCAATTCTTTCCGAAACTGAAGTGGACCCGGTGAGCTCATCGAATGGACTCACATGTAAGTATTGAATGCCCCCAACAACAGCCGCAAAAGCTTCATCTCCGGCACGCAGAAGGTTTACATGCGGGTCATTGATTGTTTTGGTGAATGATGAGGTTTCAGCAGCAATATGCATCCTGCTCTTATCATCAGGAGCTCCGTATACATTGCTAATTCGATTCCAAAGGATTCGTGCCGCACGAAGTTTTGCGATTTCCATGAAAAAGTTTCCGCCAATCGAGAATTGAAAAATCATTTTTTCAAAAATTTCATCGAGTTCCAGTCCCACATCCTGAATGTTCTCAAGGTAAAATAATCCTTCGGCCATTGCGATACCAAGTTCTTGATCGGCGCTTGCCCCGCCACGATGATAAGGAGCAGTATCAATTAGAATGGTACGCAAGTTAGGAAACTTCTCATTTGAACGGGCAATGTTCTTAACCCAATCATTTATAAATTCCTCAGAAATACACCCTTCTTCAGCAAAAATGGCAACCGGGTCAGCTCCAATATATCCACTGACTTTGTCAAAGGCCCCATCTTGTTCAACTATTCTTTCTAATTCAGCTAGAAAAGAAATTTGCCGGCCTTTTGCGTTAATCGAAAATGGGTATTTGCGATAGGATTCAGCTAACACTTTCGCTAGATTTGTTTCCGTAATTAACAAATTCTTTGAGACATCAAATGTTATTGCTGTTTGGCCTTTATCAAACGATTGATTGAGTTTTTGCTGCAACTCTTCCACCGTTTCATAGGAAAGCTGTTGGGCGACCACCCAGTCATTCGTCAAGTAACCTAACGGATAGATCCCTCTTCTAAAATCTGAACCACCCGGATAATCAGATACTGGATTCTCATCTTGATCTGTATAAAGCGGTTTCAAAATAATGTTTTCATATGTAGTAGTTTGTAAGGATTCAACCGTTTTTCCCTTTAATGATTGCTCGGCTTTTGCTTTCCATTCAAGTGTGGTACATGAAGGAAAAGCCTGATTTTTAATTGTTTCCAAACTGTTCATCCCCCTTCCTTGTACTAATTAAAACAAAATTCGAATAATTCTACTAAATACTATTTTATGGTACAAATACAATTCTAGCAATCAAAAACAAACAACCGCTGCCAAGTTTGGAAGCGGTTGTGATGTGTTAATAAATCGAAGTAGTTGATTTTGAAGTGTTTTCTAAGATTTCCTTCACACGTTGCAGGAATCGGCCGCAAACAAGCCCATCTAATACTCTGTGATCTAGTGACATACATAAATTCACGATGTCTCGCACAGCAATCATTCCATTATTCATGACAACTGGACGTTTAACAATGGACTCCACTTGCAATATAGCTGCCTGAGGGTAATTAATGATCCCCATTGATTGCACTGATCCAAAAGAACCTGTGTTGTTTACAGTAAAGGTTCCGCCTTGCATATCATCTGATTTTAGCTTACCTGTTCTCACTTTTCCGGCAAGTTCAGAGATTTCACGAGCGATTCCCTTGATTGTTTTTTCATCTGCCTGTTTAATCACAGGAACATAAAGAGCATCATCTGTTGCCACTGCAATCGAAATATTGATATCCTTCTTTTGGATGATTTTATCTCCTGCCCACATCGAATTGATTTGTGGGTATTCTTTTAATGCTTGTGCAACGGCTTTAACAAAGAAAGCAAAGAAAGTTAAATTGAAGCCTTCCTTTTTCTTAAAATCGTCTTTTAGAGAGTTACGATATTCCACCAAATTAGTGGCATCGACTTCAATCATTGTCCAGGCGTGTGGTGCTTCGTGTTTACTCCGCAGCATATTCGCAGCAATCGCTTTACGGATGCCTGTCACAGGGATTTCAATATCACCAACTGCAACCGGGATATTGACTGCAGGTGCAGGGGTTGTTGGAGTAGAAACCGGTTGAACCGCTTCTTGTTTTGGGGCCTGCACGACAGCTGGTTCTATAGCAGCCTCTACAATTTGTCCTGCAACCGGAATAGTTCCTGATTCAATTAATTTCAAGAGATCTTTTCTGGTAATCCGTCCACCAGCCCCGGTGCCTGACACCTTAGTTAAATCAATGCCATGTTCTTGAGAAATTTTTAGAACAGCAGGTGAGTACCGAGCCTTGTTTCCTTGGTCTACTGGTTCTGCACTTTCTGTACTATTTGTTGAAGGGGCAACACTTGTTATTGCTGCAGGTGCATCTTGGGCCGTTCCACCTTCCATTTCAATCGTGCAAACTATTTCACCAACTGCTAAGGTTTCGCCTTCCTCCGCAATTAGCTCCTTAATTACACCCGTAAAGGAGGATGGGACTTCCGCATTCACCTTATCTGTCATTACCTCTGCAAGTGGGTCGTATTTATTTACTTTATCGCCAACCGATACGAGCCATTTACTAATCGTACCTTCGGTGACACTTTCCCCTAACTGAGGCATTTTGATTTGTTCAATTACCACTTTTTCACCCTCCTTTTCCTAGTACTCAGCTAGCTCGCGCATAGCTTTTTCAACTTTATCCGGATTGACCATAAAGAATTTTTCCATTGTTGGAGAATATGGCATTGCTGGTACATCTGGTCCGGCTAAGCGCATAATTGGTGCATCTAACTCAAATAAGCAATTTTCAGCGATTATCGCAGCGACTTCGCTAATAATGCTGCCTTCTTTTGTATCCTCTGTAACAAGTAGGACTTTTCCAGTTTTTGAAGCAGCCTCAATAATCGCTTCTTTATCAAGGGGATAGACCGTTCGCAAATCAAGAATATGCGCAGAAATTCCATCCTTCGCTAATTTTTCAGCAGCTTGAAGGGCAAAATGAATACATAGACCATAAGTAATAACGGTAATATCATCGCCTTCTCGCTTTACATCCGCCTTTCCGATTGGAACAGTGTAATCCTCCGTCGGAACCTCACCTTTAATTAATCGGTAGGCACGTTTATGTTCGAAAAATAATACCGGATCATTGTCACGAACAGCTGCTTTTAACAGTCCTTTCGCATCATATGGTGTGGATGGCATTACAATTTTCAATCCGGGCTGATTAGCGAATATAGCTTCAACAGATTGTGAATGGTAGAGTGCACCATGGACACCGCCGCCGTAAGGAGCGCGAATAACCATCGGACAACTCCAGTCGTTATTGGAACGATAGCGGATTTTTGCTGCTTCCGAGATAATTTGATTTATAGCAGGCATTATAAAGTCGGCAAATTGCATTTCAGCAATCGGTCGCATCCCATACATCGCTGCACCGATTCCTACCCCCGCAATCGCTGATTCGGCAAGCGGAGTATCAATCACCCGCTCTTCTCCAAATTGTTCGTACAATCCTTGCGTCGCCTTAAAAACACCGCCTTTTAGGCCCACATCTTCGCCAAGAACAAACACCCTTGGATCTCGTTCCATTTCTTCTCGCATTGCCATTGTGATTGAATCAATATATGAAATTATCGCCATGTTTCATCCCCCTTACATGTCCGCATAAACATATTTCAGCGCGTCTTCAGGTGCAGAATATGGAGCGTTCTCTGCATAGTCAGTGGCCTCGTTTACGAGCTTCATTACACGGTCATTGATTTCCTTTTCCAACCCGTCATCCATAACTCCCGTTTCCTTTAAGTAGGCACCAAAAGTTATGATCGGATCCTGTGTCTTTGCTTTTGCAACCTCATCCGGAGCACGGTAGGAACGGTCGTCATCGTCAGAAGAGTGTGGTGTCAGACGGTAGGAAATGGTTTCTATCAATGATGGTCCTTCCCCACGACGGCCACGTTCCGCTGCTTCTTTCACTACTTTATAAACTTCTAATGGGTCATTCCCATTAACAGTGAAGCCTGGCATACCATATCCGATTGCCCGGTCAGATACCTTTTCACACGCTAATTGTTTTTCAATAGGCACTGAAATGGCGTACTTGTTATTTTCACACATGAAGATTACTGGAAGTTTATGGACACCTGCAAAGTTTGCACCTTCATGGAAATCACCTTGGTTAGAGGACCCCTCTCCAAATGTAACAAAAGTAACAAGGTCTTTTCTTTCCATCTTCCCAGCAAGGGCAATTCCGACAGCATGGGGAACTTGAGTTGTTACTGGTGAAGAACCAGTTACAATTCGATTTTTCTTTTGACCAAAATGCCCGGGCATTTGACGACTGCCTGAATTGGGGTCTTCTGCTTTTGCAAATCCTGAAAGCATCAGTTCCCTTGGAGTCATCCCAAAAGTCAACACGACACCCATATCACGATAATATGGAAGAACATAATCTTTCTCACGATCAAGCGCAAATGCGGCTCCTACTTGTGCCGCTTCCTGACCTTGACAAGAAATAACGAATGGTATTTTACCGGCACGGTTTAATAACCACATCCGTTCATCAATTCGGCGGGCTAAAAGCATTGTTTCATACATTTCCAATACTTTTCCGTCGCTTAATCCTAAAGCATCATGACGCTTTTCTGTCATTTATTTCTTACCTCCTTTTGTTCGCATAAAAAAATTATTTAAGAATGGATTGCTTTCCCATCAACAGCAAGTGCAGCCTCACCAATTGCCTCTGACAATGTCGGGTGCGGATGAATCGTATGCGCAATTTCCCATGGTGTCGCATCTAATACCATCGCAAGCCCTGCTTCTGTAATCATATCTGTTACATGCGGACCAATCATATGTACCCCTAGGATATCATTGGTCTGTTCATCAGCAACAATTTTTACAAATCCATCAGATTCTCCAAAAACAAGTGCCTTACCAATTGCACGGAAAGAGAATTTACCAATTTTCACTTGATGCCCTTTTTCAAGTGCTTGATCTTCTGTAATCCCGACGCTTGAAACTTCGGGGTTACTGTAGATGCATCTAGAAACCAAATGATAGTCAAATGGAGAAGGATCTTTCCCGGCGATATGTTCAACCGCTACAATACCTTCATGTGAAGCAACATGGGCAAGTTGCAATCCACCAATCACATCACCAATTGCATAAATATGTGATTCTTTGGTTTGGAAAAATTCATTTGTTTCAATAAACCCCTTCACTACTTGTATTTCTGTATTCTCAAGCCCAATTCCTTCTACATTTGCTTGACGTCCAACCGAAATAAGAAGTTTTTCTGCTTTAAACTCCTTCAAAGCACCCTTCACTTCTGCAGAAATCCCAACCCCATTATCCTTCACAATCGTTTCCGGAAGCACTTTTGCACTTGTCACAAGCTTAATTCCTTTTTTCTTCATCAAGCGCTGCATTTCTTTCGAGATTTCTTTATCTTCCGTTGGAATTATACGGTCAGCATATTCAATAACCGTTACTTCTACCCCAAAGTCAGAAAGCATAGATGCCCATTCAATCCCAATTACGCCCCCGCCGACAATAATAATGGAACCGGGGAGTGACTCAAGTTGCAACGCTTCATCAGAGGACATTACATATTCGCCATCAATTTCAAGCCCTGGAAGTGTCCTCGGTCTGGAACCTGTCGCAACAATTACATTTTTCGGAAGGAGCATTTCGTTTTCTTCCCCATTATTCATTTCAACAGAGATTGTACCCGGCATAGGAGAAAAGATTGATGGTCCCAGGATTCTGCCTAATCCTTCGTAGACATCGATTTTTCCTTGCTTCATTAAATGCTGAACACCTTTGTGAAGTTGATCAATTATCTTATTTTTCCGATCCTGTACTAGACGAAAATCAACCGATACATCACTGGTGATAACTCCAAAATCTTTACTATGTTTGGTTGTTGCATATACCTCTGCACTTCTAAGGAGCGCTTTACTTGGAATACATCCTTTATGCAAACATGTACCGCCAAGTTTTCCTTTTTCGACAATTGCAGTTTTTAATCCCAGCTGGGAGGCCCTGATAGCCGCTACATAACCACCGGTTCCCCCGCCAAGAATGACTAAATCATATTCTTCTGCCACTTTTTTTCCTCCCCATATACCTTAAATTTTCGCTATTTTAAAATTCCCGGGATAAACCTTCTCCTCTTCTTCACCACGTAAAACTCGCAGTGCGCCTTCAGCTAACGCTTGTAGTTCGTTTTCTCCCGGCTGAACGATAACATCTGCAATCCAATTTATTCTATCGGTGATTGATTTCACAAATCCTTTCCCGTAGGCAAGGCCGCCAGTCAGAATAATTGCATCTACTTTTCCTGATAATACTGCACTAGCAGCCCCGATTTCTTTTGCTACTTGATAGGCCATTGCCTCGTACACAAGCTTTGCCACATCATCACCAGCTGCTATTCTTTGTTCTACCTTTACCGCATCATTGGTTCCAAGGTAACCAACAAGACCACCTTTACCAACAAGCATCTTCATTATTTCTTCACGGTAATATTCACCAGAATAACAAAGTGCTACTAAATCCCCTACCGGTACGGTTCCAGCCCGTTCAGGACTAAAAGGCCCATCTCCATGAAGACCGTTATTAACATCAATGACTTTACCATACTGATGGACACCAACAGTAATCCCACCACCCATATGGGTCACAATTAAATTTAAGTCGGTGTATTTTTTTCCTAATTCCTTTGCTACCCTTCTTGCGACTGCTTTTTGATTCAGGGCGTGAAAGATACTTTTCCTTTCAATTAAGGAAAATCCGGAAATTCTTGCAAGTGGTTCAAGCTCATCCACAACAACTGGATCAACGATAAAAGAGGGAATATTTAATCTGGATGCGATTTCGAAGGCAATGATTCCGCCTAAATTAGAAGCGTGCTGTCCGGCAAAACCCGACCGCAAATCCTTTAACATCGCATCATTAACCGGATAGGTCCCACCTTCAATTGGTCGGAGCAACCCCCCGCGTCCACATACAGCCGATAGTTTGGATATATTTATCCCTTCACGATCCAGTATTTCCAAAATTATGGTTTTTCTAAAATCATATTGATCAATAATATTTGAAAAAGTATTAATTATTTCTGCCTCATGGCGGATTGTCTTTTCAAAGATCGAAATATCATTATCGAAGACTCCAATCTTAGTGGATGTCGAGCCGGGGTTGATGACGAGAATTCGATATTCATTATCTTGCAACGCATTGACCTCCATTTAGGAAATTCGCTTTATGAAAGCAAAGACGCTGAATTCCCATTCAGCGCTCTGCAGGTCTATTTTTGAAAAAAAGTTCCTATCTTATCTTGATATTCTATGACTGAGAATATGGTGGCCATTTTGGAGGAATTGGCTACGTGAATTACGGATTCTTGCAATTCTTTCTTCTGCCATCCGGTCCGCTGCGACGTATGTTGGAATGCCATCACGTTTTGAAATTTCGATTATTTTTTCAATCGTTCCATAAAGCTGTTCCACTTTTTTCATTGCCCGTTCTTGATTGTAACCATAGAGTTCATCCGCAACATTGATTACCCCGCCCGCATTAATTACATAATCCGGTGCATAAACAATTCCCATTTCGTGGATGATATCACCGTGACGAGTGTCTTTTAATTGATTGTTAGCCGAACCGGCAATAACTTTTGCCTTTAGCTGCGGAATCGTTTCATCATTGATTGTTGCACCAAGAGCACATGGAGCATAGATATCACATTCAACACCATAAATTTCATCAGGATCTACCGCAAGTGCACCAAATGCTTCTATCGCACGGTTTACAGCCTCTTTATTAATGTCAGTTACAATGAGTTGAGCTCCTTCTTCATGCAAATATTCGCATAGGGTATAGGCTACATTTCCAACACCCTGAATAGCCACAACTTTTCCTTCAAGCGAATCGGTTCCAAACGCTTCTTTCGCAGCCGCCTTCATTCCGCGGTAAACCCCGAAAGCAGTTACAGGGGAAGGATTGCCTGAAGAACCAAAGGCTGGAGAAATCCCGGTTACGAAATCTGTCTCTTCATGAATTAAATCCATATCAGCAACGGTTGTACCTACATCTTCTGCTGTAATATATCTGCCGTTTAGTCCTTGGATATAACGGCCAAAGGCACGGAACATTGCTTCATTCTTATCTTTTCTCGGATCACCGATAATTACGGTTTTACCACCGCCAAGATTTAATCCTGCCGCTGCATTCTTATAGGTCATTCCTTTTGCTAGGCGAAGTGCATCCTCAATTGCTGCTTCTTCAGAAGCATAAGTCCACATACGAGTTCCGCCCAACGCAGGACCTAATGTTGTATCATGAATCGCAATAATTGCTTTTAATCCTGATTGTTTATCCTGACAAAATACCACTTGCTCATAATCGTATTGTTCTAAGTACTTGAAAATTTCCATGGGTAATTCCTCCTCGAATAGTGAATATCTATTTTGTTGTACAACATAACGCTAGTGCAAGAGAATAAAGCTTACTTTCAGCCGTATCAGCCCTGGATGTTAACACAATTGGTGCTTTTGCCCCGGCAATTACCGCCCCAACTTTTGCATTTGCGAAATATATTAATGATTTATATAATGCATTGCCTACTTCGATGGTTGGTACTAATAAAATATCTGCATTTCCTGCCACTTCACTATGAATCCCTTTGTGTTCAGCAGCAAG
This sequence comes from Bacillus sp. MM2020_1, assembly GCA_011250595.1. Classification (GTDB taxonomy): domain Bacteria; phylum Bacillota; class Bacilli; order Bacillales; family Cytobacillaceae; genus Neobacillus. Next base: position 14,954 of record JAANMP010000012.1, read on the forward strand.
AGTTGATATGGCATTATCTAAGCCTAACGGTCCATCTACAATACAGTCTGAGATTTGTCCTCGCTTATTCATTACAGTTAATGCCGCTGCATCTAAAGTAGCTTGCATAGCTGGATTAACCACTTCCACTGCAGCAATGGGGGCCACTTTAGGTATATCTATGCCGATTGACCTCGCAAGGGAAACCGCATTTCTAATAATTTGTGCTTTTTGTTCTAAATCGGGAGCAATATTCATAGCTGCGTCAGTTATAATCGTAAAACGATTGAAGCCAAGGACCTCAAATACAGCAATATGTGATAAAACATTTCCAGTTCTAAGTCCATACTCCTTATTCAAAACAGCTTTTAAGAAAGTATTGGTTGAAATGTTCCCTTTCATCAAGACACTCGCTTCTTTGTTAAAAACTGCCTTCACAGCTAATTCTGCCGCTTCAGCATTCGAATCAGCGTGGATAACTTTTAAACAATCACCGCTTATGTTTTGATGCTTTTTTGATTCAATAATAGAATTGATCTTCTCTTCGTCCCCATACAGCATAAATTTGGCGAGATTTTGGTCCAATGCAGCTATTACAGCTTCAATAACTTCTATATCTTCAGCAGCAGCAACTGCCACAGTGCTTGAATTTCCTTGGGCTGCTTTTTTAATTAGTGAATCAAGCAACAAGTTGTCATCAACCCTTTCTCCTATTACTGCAACTCCCACTATGTAATATGCAATTCCCGTGCCAAACTAAATCCTTATGAAAACGCTTTATTATCCATTTTATAACGCGCAATTTTTTTCCCACCATGAAATTTATTGCATGCTATTCTTTTCAATATTGTATTTTTCAAGCTTATAATATAAATTCCTAACGGACAATCCCAGCGTTTTTGCTGTTAATGTCTTATTTCCCTTTAATCTGAATAGTGTCTGCTTGATAATTTTCCCTTCAAATTCATCCATCAAATCTGATAAGGAACGGTCTAGCACAAAGGAATCATTACTATGGCTTACAGAAGACTCACTTGTGGTTTTTTTATTTTTTAATTCTGGTAAGTGTTGTACATCAATAAGGGTCTCATTATACTTCATAAAAATGATCGCTCTGCCAAGAATGTTTTCCAATTCCCGTACGTTTCCTGGCCAGTCATAATCCATTATTTGTTTTAGTGCAGCTGGTGTAATTCCTTCTACATTTCTTCCATAATCCTGGCTGATTTTTTGTATAAGCCTCTCATTTAAAAGATGAATCTCCTCTTTTCGTTTCCTTAACGGCGGAATGTGAATTGGCATACGATTTAAACGATAATATAAGTCTTCCCGAAAGGAGCCTTTAGCAATACCCTTTTCTAAATTGACATTAGTTGCCGCAATAATCCTAACATTAATGGAAATTGGCTTTGTCCCACCGACTCGGACAATTTCTTTTTCCTGAAGAACCCTAAGCAATTTTGCTTGTGTATTAACTGGAAGTTCACCAATTTCGTCCAGAAAGATACTCCCATTATTGGCTTCTTCGAAAAAACCTCTTTTTCCGCCTCTCATTGCACCGGAAAAAGCGCCTTCCTCATATCCAAATAGTTCACTTTCCAACAATGTTTCTGATATAGCTGCGCAATTGACCCGGATAAATTTGTTATATTTACGGTCGCTCGCATTATGTATAGCATGAGCAAACAGTTCCTTCCCTGTACCTGATTCCCCGCGAAGAAGGACGGTAGCAGGTGTTTTTGCTCCTAGTTTGGCTTGCTCGATTGCAAGCATCATTTCTTCTGATTGACCAATAATATCCTCAAAGGTGTATTTCGCTTCAAGCTTGCGAATCAATTCCCTGGCTCGGTTCAATTCTCGATTCAGTGATTTGATTTCAGACATATCATGAATAACACCAACACTGCCTTTTAATTTCCCTTTTACAATTATTGGAGCCACATTTACAATAACTTCACGTTTGTTTGGCCCTACTCTCATTGGTACACCGCGGACAGCTCTCCTAGTTTGCAGCACCTTCATATGCATACTTTCACCCTCAGAGATATCAGCTGTAGCTGGTTGACCAATAATCTGATCATGTGTAAGTCCTGTAATACGGGAGTATGCTGGATTAATAAGAATCCCTCTGCCATTTTCATCCACAACAGAAATGGCATCATCACTTGAATGGATAATCGCTTGCAGCATCGTTTGAATTTCCTTTAAATCCGTAAGTTCTTCAGCAAGATTAACAACCTCAGTAATATCTTTAAAAACAGCAAAAGCACCTATCAAGGTCCCATTTTCCTCTATAATTGGAATACGGGTAGTTATGATTTTTCGATCATTTTCTAAAATCATTTCTTGATTGGCTTCAATTCTCCTTGTTTCTAGAATTAAAGGTAGCCTTGTCGTGGGAATAACATCAACGACATATTTCCCAATCGCTTGCTCTCTCTTTACTCCCATTATTTCTTGTGCCCGTTTATTGAATAAAATGACTTTTCCATCCTTATCAATTACAAACATCCCATCATTTGCAGCATTAAAAATTAGCTCCTGTTGGTAGGATTCATTTTTGTGCTTTTCGATGAGTTCTTCTTTTTCTTGCATAATCTTTGCGACTAGAAATGCTACGCTTCCTGGAATTAGAATTGTATTTTGATATTTAGCTTTTCTAAGCTCCTGAAAAACAGTATCATCACCTGTTACCTCAATAATGATATCAAAAGGTTCAGCTAAAAAAGGGTGCCAATCTTCTCCCGTCTGAATCCCCTCTTCTTTAGCTAATAGGACTCCAGGCGCTTCCGGGTTCCGGTCAATAACTGCATCAACCTTTAATACCTCTGATTCTTTTAAGATTTTTAAGATTGCCGTACCACCTTTTCCAGCACCAACAATCATGACATTTTGCATTTTTTCTACCCCTTTAAGAAATTTTTTTCATATTATCTTAAGAAAAATATGCAACTTATTTCAATTCTATTTTATATCCAAAACACAATCCTTGACAAATAATATCTAGGTAATTATATTTTCATGAGATATAATCTAAATATGACTGATATTACAGTAAAATTTGATATTGGAAGGATTAAGTATGAAACGAATTATTGCCCTCATCATCGTATTGATTCCCGGTGCTTTGGCTGCTGTTGGTATTAAATTAATGCGTGATATGTTATTCGGGATTTTGCAACCCCCATTCCCTAACTTATTGTTTCAATTTCTATCTGGATTAATCTTTTTTGTTGGCGGTCTAGGCTTTGTGGCAGGATTTATTTTTCATCGAGACCGGAAAAGAAGCAAGGTACAAAAAAGGTTTAAAAATACAAAATAAAAAGAGGCCTCTAGGGTCTCTTTTCGTATTGTTTTCGTAATTTTAACGCCTTTATTGGGTCATCAGTAATAATTGCCGTGCAATTTATCTTAAAAAGGCGATGGATATCGTCCTCTTTATTAACAGTATAGGGCCTTACGGCAATCCCGCTATTTAGTGTATTTATCATCACATCATCGGGCATGGTCGAGTATCTAGGATGTATTCCCTTTGCTCGAATGGCTTGGGAATAGATCCAAGGCATGTAGATGCCTTCCAGAAAGAGCGGGGCCGTTTCAATTTCAGGTGCCAGACTATAACAATAGACTATACTATAGTGATTGAAAGAGGAAAGAATAATCCGATCCATTAAATCAAATTTACGAATAAGATGTATCACTTTTTCTTCCATACCTTTATAGGGAAAAAACGCGTTTTTTAATTCAATATTACATAATAATTTATTGGAGGTAAGCCACTCAAAAACTTCCGTTAAAGTAGGTATTGGCTCCTTTTTGGTACTTTTTTTATTGGCATTCAATTTCCTAAGATCCTTAAATAAAAAATCTTTTACCAACCCGTTCCCGCTTGTTGTTCGGTCAACTTTTTCATCATGAATGACAACTAATTCGCCGTCTTTTGTTAATTGAACATCTAATTCTACCCCGTCTGCACCGGCTTTTTCCGCTTCAAGAAAGGCGCCAAGTGTATTTTCTGCAAATGAAGCCGAGTAGCCACGGTGTGCAAAAATTTGAGTCATATTTTCACTTCCCAACTACAAAATTGGAGGAATTTTTTAATGAAACCATTACAGTTATCAACGGAAACAGCAATAAAGCTTTCCAAAAAGTTAAATGTGCCGTTAGAACAGCTTATGCATATGCCCCAACATATTCTCATCCAAAAACTTATGGAATTGGAAAAAGAGAAGGAGAATTAACAAATTCCTAAAAGTAAAAAACTCCTTTAGCTTATATGGAAAAGAAAAAGCCTTCATTTCTTACGATGAAGGCTTACAATTTTTATCATTCATTTCATGATGCCTTATGTTCAAGACGAAGCTTATCAGCAACCATGGCAATAAATTCTGAATTCGTTGGTTTTGCCTTAGACATGCTGACTGTGTATCCGAATAGGCTTGAAATGGAATCAATGTTTCCACGACTCCAGGCCACTTCAATCGCATGACGGATTGCTCGTTCAACACGGCTCGCTGTAGTATTATATTTTTTAGCGATATCTGGATACAACACTTTCGTAATTGACCCTAAAAGTTCGATATCATTATAAACCATTGAGATCGCTTCCCGTAAATAGAGGTATCCTTTAATATGTGCCGGGACACCAATTTCATGAATGATGCTCGTGATACTTGCATCCAAATTTTTCGGTTTTTGCTCTGATTGAGAACGATAAGAAGTTGATGTTGATTTTCGTGTAAATGTATTGCTATTTCCGCTAACTTGTCGAATATGACTTCCTAGATTCTCCATATCAAATGGTTTCAAAATAAAGTAGGATGCACCAAGTTCAACGGCTTTCTTCGTCACATCTTCCTGGCCAAAAGCAGTTAGCATAATAACATTAGGAAGTACTCCTTTTTTTAGATCACGGAGGCGCTCAAGCACAGCCAAACCATCGAGATGAGGCATTATTATATCCAAAACCAAAACGTCAGGGTCTGTTGTTGATAACATTTCTAGACATTCTTGTCCATTATGAGCAATACCTACAACTTCCATATCATCTTGGGACGAAATAAAGTCCTCTAATAATCCAACTAGTTCCCGATTGTCATCAACTACACAAACTTTAATTTTCTTCACTTCGAGTTCCTCCTCAGGTTTAAATCATAAGCTCTATTTCAAAACTTACATTTCTTATCAGTTTTAATCTCTTAATTCTATTCTAAATTAGAAATTCGACAATGCAACAAAAATTCCTCTCATTTTTTTAATATTTCTTAAAATAGTGATAAAATCTCAACTTTTCTTTGTTTTTCTCACCTTTTCGACGTAAATCGCGCTTTCTCCAAAATATGGGTTAATTTTGTCGAAAAATGTTTAAATAAAAAGCAAAATAGGGAAATTTCCTATTTTGCTTCCAAATGGTCCTAACTTGCTTTATTTTTCGGCATTTCATATATGTTAATTCCAGCTTCATTTAACATCCATTCAATGTGTACCCCATATCCTGAGGTTGGATCATTAACAAAAACATGTGTAACAGCTCCAATTAGTTTTCCATCTTGGATAATTGGGCTACCGCTCATCCCCTGAACAATACCTCCTGTTTTCTTCAGGAGCTTAGGGTCGGTTACTTTTATTACCATGCCTTTGGTTGCTGGAAACTTTTGCGGGATTGTGCTAACAATTTCAATATCAAATTCTTCGACACGGTCATCATTAACAACCGTTAAAATCTTTGCTGGTCCTTCTTTTACTTGATGTGATAATGCTATAGGAAGCGGTTTATCCATAACACCATTTTTTAATTCTTTTGCCATTTCACCAAAAATTCCAAAAGGGCTGTTCTTTTGGATATTGCCAACAATTTCACGGTCCGAAGAAAAACGGGCAAGTTTTTCACCAGGGTCTCCATTACTTCCCTTTTCAATCGAAGTTACGGTAGACCGAACAATTTGTCCGTCTTCAACAACGATAGGCTGTTTTGTATCCATGTCTGAAATTACATGCCCTAGGGCACCATATTTTTTAGATTGTGGATGGACAAAGGTCATTGTCCCAATTCCTGCTGCAGAATCTCTAATATACAAACCAAGCTTATAAATGTTTTCCCCTTTGTCTTTTAAGGGGGTTAATTTTGTTGTAATTTTTCCACTCTCTCGGCTAATAACCATATCAAGAGGTTTACCCTCTTGTCCGGCAGCTTGAACAAAGGGTGCTACATCTGTCATTTTTTCAATTTTATTACCGTTAATTTCTGTGATGATATCCCCAATTTTTATTCCTGCAATTTCACCTGGGGACTTTTTTCCCGATATCGTATTGATTAAATGGTGACCTACAACCAAAACGCCCACAGTGTTTAATTTTACACCGATTGACTGGCCGCCTGGAATAACCCTAAAATCCTTTAAGACATGCACATCGACCTTTTTTATCGGAATCCCCGCAAATTCTAACAGCATTTCACTTTTGCCATTTTCAGATGCCTTCATTGAAACCGTATGTGATTCTTGATTGAGTGTGATATTTGAATGGTGAGAACCCAAAGCGGCTGATACCGATGCAGCCTTTTGAAAACTATAGTCTTGTCCTTCAAAAACTGTAATCGTCTTAGGTATTGCAAGGTATTGCTGTATAGGCTGAAAAAATATTAGGCTAATTAATGAAACAAGGAGAATTCCACCAATAATCTTTCTAATTATTTCTAACTTCAAATTCTTCACTCTCCTCGCTTCTTTTCATTACATTGAAAAATGGCTACATCTTTAATTTTGCCTCCTTGACAATCATTTATAACTTCGTTCTACATAAAAAAGCTACCCAAAATGGATAGCATTACAATTTTTATTAAAAATATAGAAATTTTAGCCTTTTTAAAAGCAAATATCTCACTTTATTGCCTTGTCAAGGCACTTGCACTTTTTTTGTTTTCTACAGCTAAATATAATAATTCTTCCGCATGTTTTTTAGTTAGGTCAGTTATTTCTGTCCCGGATATCATCCGGCCTATTTCGTTAATCTTTTCATCCATCTGTAAGGGAGTAACAGAAGTTTTCGTTCTTCCCCCTTTTATGATCTTTGAAATGAATAAGTGCGTATCAGCCATTGCTGCTACCTGAGGTAAATGTGAAATACACAAGACCTGTGATTCGGCAGCCACTTTATATATTTTTTCCGCAATGGACTGAGCAACCCTGCCGCTAACACCAGTATCGACTTCATCAAAAATAATGGATGTAACTCCCTGATGTTTAGAAAAAATACTTTTTAATGCCAGCATAATTCTTGATAATTCCCCTCCAGATGCAACCTTTGATAAGGGTTTCAATGGTTCACCGGGGTTTGTTGAAATATAGAATGCAACATGGTCGACACCGTTTTTTGCAAATTGCTGTGAATTTGATTCAAATCTTATTTCAAAAACAGTTTTCGCCATATACAATTCTTTAAGTTCTTTATGTATTAACTTTGTAAGTTTTTCAGCCCATTTCAGACGAATTTCAGTTAACTGCTTCGCTTCGAGAATTAAGTCCTTTTTTATAGAAGTTAATTCTTTTTCTAATTCCCCTATATGAGTTTCTTTATTTTGTAATGTTTCAATTTCTTCTTCGATTTTCACAGCGTACTCTACGATTTCATTGATTGTTTTTCCGTATTTCCGCTTTAATTGGTTAATTTCAGTCAAGCGGTCTTCGATTTCATGTAACCGCTGTGGGTCGAATTCTAATTCATCTAATTCATTTCTTAAAACACTTGCTGCATCTTCCAATTGGTAGAAGCTATTCGACACAGCTTCGTAGATGCCCTTGTAAGCCGTATCAAGTGCAGCGGCATCTTCAAGGTGCCCCATAACCATACTAATCCAATCAAGCCCTTTTTGTTCACCTTGCAGTGCTAAATGGCCGGATTGCAAAGATTCAAATACTCTTTCGAAATTACTTAGTTTTCTTTTTTCCTCAAAAAGTTCTTCATCTTCATTAAGTTTTAAATTCGCCTTTTGAATTTCATCCAATTGAAATTGAATTAAATCTAGGCGATGGGCAGTTTGCTGATCATTTTCACTTAATGCTTTTAACTTTTGTAAGGTTTGCTCATAACGTCGAAATACTTGCTGGTATTCACTTAGTGAAGGCAATATATTATCGGCCCCAAATTGATCCAGCAGGGATAGGTGCCTTGAGTCATCCATTAATTCCTGATGCTCATGCTGGCCATGAATATCAACGAGGGTTGCCCCGATTTCCCTAAGCGTAGAGATTGTCACAAGCTTTCCATTAATACGGCACACACTTTTTCCTGTTTGGGAAATATCCCTTCTTAGTATAACCATTCCTTCTTCAACATCGATCCCAAATTCTAAAGCTTTCGCAATTACTGGATGCTTATTATCATCGACCTGAAACAGTCCTTCTATTTCCGCCTTTTCCTCGCCATGACGAACAAATTCTGCGGACCCTCTGCTGCCAACTAATAAGTGAATCGCATCAATGATGATTGATTTTCCCGCACCGGTTTCCCCGGTTAAAACCGTTAATCCTTTTGAAAACGTTACTGACAAAGCTTCGATAATAGCGAAATTTTTAATTGATAATTCAGCTAACAAGAAACACTCCCCCCATTAAAGCATGTCTAGAAACCGGTTTGTAATGACCTCAGTATCTTCCGGTGTTCGACAAATGATTAACATCGTATCATCACCACAAATCGTTCCTAATATCTCTTCCCAATCAAGGTTATCAATCAAGGCACCAATTGCCATTGCATTACCGGGCAAGCACTTCATAACAAGCAAATGACCTGCAGAATCAATCCGTACAAACGCATCTATTAATGATCTTTTTAGCTTTTGTAATGGATTAAATCGTTGATCGGCAGGTAAGCTGTATTTATATCGTCCATCGCTTAATGGAACCTTAACAAGATGCAGTTCTTTAATATCCCTTGACACGGTTGCTTGCGTTACATTATAGCCGGCACTTTTTAGTTCATCCACTAAATCATCCTGTGTTTCGATATCATTACTTGCAATAATTTCTCTTATTTTAATATGGCGTTGGCCTTTATTCATTATTTCACCCCGTAAATTGTTGAAAACCTCTAAGTCATAGGTCTAAACTCTCTCTTCTACCCATATGTTAGCCGATTTTATCAAGCTTGTACATTTTTTCTTTAGAAAATGAAGAAAAGGATAAGCATTTGCCTACCCTTCCGAATTTTGTTTTGTTTTAAATTCTAAGTGAGATTCCTTTACGATTTCAATGGGGGTAACAAGTAATTGATTGACTCCAATTTCTCGTTCACCTTCCCATCTTAAGTGGAGCAAGAATTCAATATTCCCATCCCCGCCAGTAATGGGTGAAAAGGATAAGTTTTTTATTGTGTACCCTTGCTGGAAGGCAAAATTAATGATTTTATCAATCACTTGCAAATGTACTTTTTCCTCACGAACAATACCCTTTTTACCAACCTGTTCACGCCCGGCTTCAAATTGTGGTTTCACTAAAGCGACAACATCACTTCCAGTGACTAAAAGTGTTTTTAAGACAGGCAATATCAGCGTTAATGAGATAAACGATACATCAATTGTTGCGAAATTTGGCATTTCTCCAATTAAATCAGCTGGTGTGACATAACGAAAATTTGTCCTTTCCATTACTACGACACGTTCATCTTGCCTGAGTTTCCAAGCAAGTTGATTATAGCCCACATCCAAAGCATATGACATTTTCGCGCCATTCTGTAATGCACAATCTGTAAATCCCCCAGTGGACGATCCAATGTCGAGAAGCACTTTGTTTGTTACGTTCACATCAAATACCTTTAATGCCTTTTCCAGTTTTAAACCACCGCGGCTTACATAAGGAAGAATCTTCCCTTTTATATTCAGTGGAATATCCGTTTTTACTTTTTCTCCGGGTTTATCCAATCGCTCTTCATTTGAATAAACAAGCCCTGCCATGATGGTTCGCTTCGCTTTTTCTCTTGTTTCAATCAAGCCTCTTTCGACTAGTAACACATCTAAACGTTCTTTATTTTTCATTGCTTAAGCCCTTTGTTGTTTTTTTCTTGCAAGAATGGATACCCGTTTGATAACTTCTTCTTTCGTTAAACCGATTTCTTCAAGAAGGGAGTCAACATCTCCATGTTCGATGAATTGATCAGGAATTCCAATTCTGTCGATGTGTGCGTGATAAAATCCTTGGGTCTGTGCGTACTCGAGAACTGCACTCCCAAAGCCCCCTTGTAAAACGGCTTCCTCAATGGTAAGAATCGGGATATTTTTCTCAAGAAGATTCGTTAGCATTTTCTCATCCATTGGCTTAATAAAACGGGCATTAACAATTTTAACGGATATCCCCTTTGTTTCAAGCACTTCCGCTGCTTTTAAAGCCATTGGAATGGTCGTTCCAAAAGTTAAAATAGCCGCATCATCACCTTCTTTAAGAACCTCCCAAGTACCGATTGGAATGGCATGTAAATCCTTATCCATTGGAACACCAAGGCCATTTCCACGTGGAAATCTCATGGCAATTGGACCGTCATCATAATTTAGTGCGGTGTAAACCATATGCTGTCCTTCATTTTCATCCTTTGGCATCATTAACACTAAATTTGGAACATGTCTAAGAAAAGCAATATCAAAGACTCCCTGATGTGTTTCACCATCTGCACCAACTAGCCCCGCGCGGTCTATTCCAATAAAGACATTTAAGTTTTGACGGCAGATATCATGTACTACCTGATCATATGCACGCTGTAAAAAAGTTGAATATATAGCCAAAAAAGGTTTCATATTTTGTGTAGCTAAACCTGCTGCTACGGTCGCTGCATGCTGCTCTGCTATCCCTACATCGTACATTCGCTCAGGGAATTCGCTGGCAAAGCCTTCGAGTTTAGACCCAACAGGCATAGCTGGTGTAATGGCAACAATTCGTTCATCCGTCCTAGCAAGCTTACGAACCGTTTCACTAACAAGGCTGCTCCATGCAGGTGGTGGTGTTTTTGAGGGTTTTAGGAATGCACCCGTGTCCATTTTATAGGGGCCAGTTCCATGCCAGGTACCTGTTTTGTCACTTTCGGCAGGCTTATAGCCCTTTCCTTTTTTAGTAATTACATGAAGAAGTATCGGACCTTCTGTCTTTTTGGCATAGCTGAAATTCTCAAATAACGCTTCAAAGTTATGACCATCAATGGGACCTAGATAAGTAAAACCTAATTCTTCAAAAAACATTCCTGAAACAAATAAATATTTAAGGCTGTCCTTCACTCTTTCAGCGGTTGCGGCTAATTTCCCACCAACTGCAGGTACTTTTTTCAATAGGACTTCCAGTTCATCTTTCACCCATTGATATTTTCCAGCTGTCCGCAATTGGCCAAGAATATTATGGACTGCACCTACATTAGGAGCGATTGACATTTCATTGTCATTTAAGATAACAATCATGTCTTTTTTCTCATGCCCAATATGGTTTAAGGCTTCCAATGCCATACCACCGGTTAACGCACCATCACCGATTACTGGAATGACAAAAGATTTTTCCTTTTTTAAATCTCTAGCAATTGCCATTCCCATTGCAGCTGAAAGAGAAGTGGAACTATGGCCTGTTTCCCATACATCATGCTTGCTTTCAGACCGTTTAGGGAATCCGCATAACCCTTTAAATTGCCGCAATGTATCAAACTCACATGCTCTGCCAGTTAGAATTTTATGAACATAGGACTGATGACCTACATCCCAGATAATCTTATCAGAGGGACTGTTAAAACATTTATGTAAGGCTATGGTTAACTCGACTACACCCAAATTCGGTCCAATATGACCTCCAGTAACGGATAGCTTTTCAATCAAAAATTTGCGAACATCTTGACTTAAAGCCTCCAATTCAGTATTCGACATGCCCTTTAAAAAGGATGGGTCTTTTATTGATAATAGATCCATGTTTGGATCACTCGCTTTCATACTTTTATGCATTCTTCTTTTTGTTGCCGTGTTATAATACACATTTTCAAAATTTTATTTTATTAAAAAATAGCCGCTAACACGCGAGTGATAACGGCATTGACAACATTTTCTACAATGAAAACAATTATAACACACTTATTTCAATGCCTCAAACACCATTTTCTAATGATCTCTTGAAGCAATTAATTCCGTTATTTCCATAAGTAGGCCCGTATTCAAGCCTGTCATACCCAGGTATTCCTTCGATAGGTTTATTTGTTTATTTAATGCTTCAATAGCTCCGTCTAACGATAACAACTGTGGATAGGTACTTTTATCATTTGTGGTATCACTGCCAACAGGTTTCCCGATTAATTGTTGATTCCCTACCAAATCAAGAATATCATCCTGGATTTGAAATGCGAGACCTAGATGATGGGCAAAGGAAGAAAGACTTTTTAATTGTTCCCGATTTGCATCTGCTAACAATGCTCCAGCAAGAACACTAAATCCAAGCAACTTACCCGTTTTATGTATGTGGATATACTCTAGCTCATCAAGGGTTAAGGATTTCCCCTCTCCTAGCATATCTGCCACTTGGCCGCCAACCATTCCTTCTGTCCCTGCAGACTTTGCCAGCTCAACCACTAATTTTAGTTTTGTTTCCGCAGAAGCAAATTCAGACGGGATATTTCCAATTACCTCAAAGCTATAAGTTAATAAACCATCACCAGCTAATATCGCAATGGCATCACCAAAAACTTTATGATTGGTTGGTTTTCCTCTCCGAAGGTCATCATTATCCATGCTTGGCAAATCATCATGGATTAGGGAATACGTATGAATCATCTCAATCGCTGAAGCAGCTAGTAGCCCCTTTTTGGGTTCAGCCCCAAATGCGTCTAAAGTAGCAAATAGTAAAAGAGGACGAATTCGTTTGCCGCCTGCTTCAAGTGAATAAACCATGGATTCCTTAATGATAGGAGGGGCATTCAGCTTATTAACCAGAGTTCGAAGCTCCGAATCAAGCAGAAGTTTATATTCTTGTGCAAATGCATCTAGTAACTCGGTTCCCAAGTCTTATTCCTCCTCATCAATCGTAAAACTCTCCGTTCGCCCGTCCTCATGTATTATTTGTGTTAATTGTTCCTCTACACTTTTTAATTTATCATGGCAAAGTTTAGATAATTCCATACCTTCTTTATAGAAGATAATTGCTTCTTCTAAAGGTACGTCTCCTTCTTCGAGCTTATCTACGATTTGCTCTAATTTTGTCATAGCATCTTCAAAGGAAATTTTATTTTCATTCGTCACGTTCTTCGCTCTCCTTAATATTCTCAACTTTACAGAAAAGACTTCCATCTGTTAATTGTATCTGGATTTGCTCGTTCATATTAACTTGATTTATGCTTTTAATCAGCCGGTTTTCTTCCGAATATGCCAGACTATATCCACGCTCCATAATTTTCAATGGGCTCAATGCCCCTAGAGTCGAAAGAATCCGGTCAAAATCGGTTTGTTTTTTTGAAAGAACTTGTTGCATCGCCCGTTTTATCTCTTTATTGGTTAGGTCTAAACGTTTTTGAGCTTCAAGTAATAGTTCGCTTGGATGATTTCTCTGCAAGCGTTTAGATAGGATTTCGTGTTGTCCTTTTTTTATTAGTGACAATCTAGACGCCCCGCGAACAAGCAGTTCCGTTAATTTATCAACCTGCTCAAGCTTTTGTTCATAAAGTCGATGTGGATAGCGAAAGGCATATGATTTCTGAACTCGGATCAATCGTTCTTTTTCAAACTGGAATTTCCCCTTCATCGTGAGAAGAAGGCGAGATTGCCGCTGTAATACTCTTTCGAATAACTCATCAATTTGTGGGACCGCCAGTTCTGCAGCAGCTGTCGGGGTTGGCGCTCGTAAATCCGCCACAAAATCTGCAATGGTAAAATCGGTTTCATGACCGACAGCGGATATGATGGGGATCTCTGAAGTAAATATTGCACGGGCAACGAGCTCTTCATTAAAAGCCCACAATTCCTCTATTGACCCTCCACCGCGTCCGACAATAAGCACATCAATTTCATTCATGCGATTCGCTTTATCAATAGCGCTCGCAATCGAAGTTGCTGCTTTATCACCTTGTACGAGGGCAGGGAGAACAAGAATATTTGCAATAGGATAACGTCTTTTAATTGTCGTGATGACGTCTCTAATCGCTGCTCCTGTTGGTGAGGTAATCACACCAACAGTTCTGGGATATAAAGGTATCGTCTTCTTTGTTTCTTTCGCAAATAATCCCTCTAATTCAAGTCTTTGTTTTAGCTGTTCATAAGCTAAAAACAATTCACCTATGCCATCCGGCCTCATTTCCTTAATATATATCTGATATTGACCACTTGGTTCATAGAGGGAAATTTCTCCGCGGACAATTACTTTCATGCCGTTTTCCGGTGTGAACTTCATTGTCCTTGATTGACTCGAAAACATAACTGCCAGAATACGGGCTTTTTCATCTTTTAAGGTAAAATACATATGACCGCTCGAATGCTGCTTATAATTTGAAATTTCACCTCTTACATGAACATCCCGTAAATGTGGATCTGCATCAAATTTTCTTTTTATGTATTTGGTTAGAGCATTCACAGATAAGTATCTTTTTTCTTGCATAGGTAACTCCTTTTTTGACCAACTAAGTCAAATGAAAACTCTTTGATTAGCGAAAAACTGTCCTTATCTATTAAAGTTGATAAAAGATAAGGACAATATCGTAGTTAATTGCGATTAAGGCTTTCTGCTGCTGATTTTAATGTATTGAACATTAGCATCGTAATGGTCATCGGTCCAACTCCCTTTGGAACTGGAGTGATGTATCCGGCTTTTTCACTTACTTCAGCAAAAGCAACATCACCGCAAAGCTTTCCGGCTTCATTACGATTGATACCAACATCAATAACCACTGCACCGTCTTTAACATGCTCAGCCGTAATAAAGTTCGGAATCCCAACAGCTGCTATAAGGATATCCGCTTGATTTGTATGCATTTTTAAATCCTTTGTTTTAGAATGACAATAAGTTACAGTTGCATGTTGATTTAAAAATAATTGACCGACCGGCTTTCCGACAATATTACTTCTTCCAACCACGACCACATGCTTCCCTGCAACTGAAATCCCTGTTTCTTCAAGTAGTACCATAATGCCGTATGGTGTACATGGTAAAAAGGCATTTTTCCCTGTCATCATCCTGCCGATATTAATCGGGTGAAATCCATCCACATCCTTAAAAGGAGAGATTGATTCAATTACCTTTTTTTCATCAATGTGTTTGGGGATTGGTAACTGAACTAAAATGCCATGGATTTGATTGTCCATGTTTAATTCTTCAATTTTTGATAATAATTCCTGTTCAGAAATTTCCTCTGGCAATTCAATTAATACTGAATTCATCCCAAGTTCCTTGCAGGCTTTTTCTTTATTGGTTACATACGTCCGAGAAGCATGGTTATTTCCGACAAGAATAACGGCTAGTCCGGGAGTTACCCCGAGCTTTTTGAGTTTGCTGACTTCTTCAGCAATTTCCATTCTTTTCTTTTCAGCAATTTCTTTTCCATTAATAATAATAGCGGTCATTTTCTCTTCTCCCTTTGTTCTTTGTGAGGACCTAATCAATTAATCGTTAAGAACCTTTTGCTTTACCTTTGAAAGAACTCCGTTAATAAACTTACTTGATTGGTCGTCACCGAATATTTTTGCAATCTCAATGGCTTCATCTAAAATAACATTTTCTGGAATTTCATTCCGAAAAAACTTCATTTCATATGTAGCTATTCTTAATAAATTTCGATCAACCGTTGCCAGCCGGTCTATGGTCCATTTTTCGAGATTTTCACCTATTAACTTGTCTATTAAGGATTTTTGTTCGACTACTCCTAGAACAAGTCTAGATAGATACTCGTCACCCGCCTCTCCTTGTAACACATGTTCAATCGCTGCAGACGGCTCAGTGTTGCTGATATCGATTTGAAAAAGTGCCTGCAATGCCTTTTCCCTTGCTGTTCTTCTTTTCATTATACCTTTAACTCCTTTAGAGAAATTGATTTATTTTTGTCTATTTTTCATACGGTGAAGCTTCTATAAGTAATAAATATTCATATAGGTTGCACATAAACGATAATAGCATAACTAAAAACGATTCGCACTCTAAGGTTAATATTTTTCCAATATGTAAGCACTTTTATTTAAAACTTCTTATTCGAAAAAGAAAAACCAAAGGATGTGCTCCTTTGGTTTCCAACTTTTAGACTTCTGACTCCACGATCTCCGGTTCATTCTTATGGTTTTCAAATTGAATTCCAACCACATGAATGTTTACTTCTTCGGCATCTAAAGCAGTCATATTTAACAAAGCTTGACGAATATTATCCTGTACTTTTCCAGCGACAGATGGAATAGAAATTCCAAACTTCATCATGCAATAAACATCTACTTTAATTCCCGACTCAGTTAGTTCAACTTTAACGCCTTTGCCATGGTTTTTTTTCCCTAAGCGCTCAACCACACCTGTTGCAAAATTCCCACGCATCGCAGCTACTCCTTCTACCTCAGAGGCAGCAATGCCAGCAATGACCTCAATGACCTCAGGAGCAATTTCAACTTTTCCATGACCGTTACTGCCTTGTTCCATTTCCAAGACACTAAACTCACTCATTCAAAACACCTCCAGATATTAATTAGACTTCATTACATCATGCAATTCCAAGAACTTCGTATTAAATCCGCCCTCGACAAACTTTTCATGATCCAACAGTTTTAAATGGAACGGAATCGTTGTATGGATCCCTTCAACAACGAATTCACTTAATGCACGTTTCATTCTTGAAATTGCCTCTTCCCTGGTTGCACCATATGCAATGACTTTCGCAATCATGGAATCGTAATAAGGCGGAATCGTATACCCTGGATATGCTGCTGAATCGATACGTACACCAAATCCACCTGGTGGAAGGTACATGTTGATTTTCCCAGCAGAAGGGAGGAAATTCTTTTCTGGATTTTCAGCATTAATCCGACACTCGATTGCCCATCCAGTAAAAGTAACATCTTGTTGTTTTAACTTTAACTTCTCTCCGGAAGCCACTCGGATTTGTTCTTTAATAAGATCTATTCCAGTGACCATCTCAGTAACAGGATGTTCCACCTGAATCCTCGTGTTCATTTCCATAAAATAAAACTTTCTATTGCGGTAGTCATATATAAATTCTACTGTTCCCGCACCTGAATAATCAACTGCTTTCGCAGCTTTTACGGCGGCATCTCCCATTTCTTCTCTTATTTCTCCATCTAATGCTGGTGAAGGAGATTCTTCAAGAAGTTTTTGCAACCTGCGCTGGATCGAGCAATCTCTTTCTCCTAAGTGAATGGTGTTTCCAAAGGAATCGGCAAGAACCTGAATTTCAACATGACGAAAATCTTCAATATATTTTTCAATATATACTCCAGGATTACCAAAAGCAGTCATCGCTTCTTGTTGGGTGATATTTATACCTTTAATTAATTCCTGCTCATTCTTGGCAACACGAATCCCTTTGCCTCCACCGCCTGCTGTTGCTTTTATTATCACTGGGTATTGGATCTTTTTCACAAGTTCAAATGCCTCATCAATATCATTAATAATACCGGTTGAACCTGGAACAATTGGGACGCCCGCTTTCCGCATCGTTTCCCTTGCGATATCCTTTGTACCCATTTTTGTAATGGCTTCTGGGCTTGGGCCAACAAATATTATGTTACATTCGCGGCATAGATCTGCGAAATCAGCATTTTCGGCTAAGAAACCATATCCTGGGTGAATCGCATCACAAGCTGTAAGCTTTGCGACACTAATCAGATTTGTAACGTTTAAATAACTGTCTTTTGATGAGGTAGGACCAATGCAATAGGCTTCATCTGCAAGTTGGACGTGCAATGCTTCACGGTCCGCTTCCGAGTAAACGGCAACTGTTTCAATTCCCATTTCCCGGCAGGCTCTAATAATTCTAACTGCAATTTCCCCTCTGTTTGCAATTAACAGTTTTTTGATCATGCTGTTATCGCTCCTAACTTAAGGCTTTACTAAAAATAAAGGCTGTCCGTATTCTACTAATTGTCCACTTTTAGCAAGAACTTCAACAATTTCGCCGTTTATTTCCGCTTCAATCTCATTAAATAATTTCATTGCTTCGACAATACAAACAATTGAATCCTTTGTTACAGTCGAACCAATTTTAACATATGCGTCAGCGTCTGGAGTTGGTGAAGCATAGAATGTCCCAACCATCGGAGAAACAATTTTATGAAGATTTGTAGTGTCTGCTTGGTTAGCCGTTTCTGCTTCCTGAAGTTCCTGCTTTAATTCTTGAATGGTAACAGAAGGTGTCGCTGTCGTTAAAACCGGTTGTGGCGTTAATACAGTTTCAACTTCTTGTGGAACTGTATTTAGTTGTGAAACATATGTAGCAGCAACATTTTTTTTCATTTTGATTTTTGAACCTTCGTTTTCATATACAAATTCATCAATACTTGACTGATCCACCAATTTTATCAATTCGCGAATTTCTTGTACTTTTAACATTGTGTTACACCCCTCGTACTACTAGATTATATTTTATTTAACTGAGCATACTGTTTAGCTTCGGCACCCAATGACTTAAAGAAACGGTGCTTTTGCTTTTCTTAAGACTAACTACTAATACTATACGATAATACCTAGTGAAAGTTCAATGATGGATATAATCCCCATTTAAATTTTCGCCTTTCGTCTTTCACCTTTATCATAATATTTTTCTTAACAAAAGGGAATTTTTACAGTGACAGTCGTTCAACATATTATTTTAACCTATTTCATAGCAAACAATCAAAAAAGGAAAGTCGCCGACTTTCCTTTTTTCATATATTTATTTTGTTGGTTGGAATTCTACGGCTACATAATTGGTTTCGCCAATTTCCTTTTTTACCTGTAAGATAATTTTATTAGCCTCAGTGGCTGAAGGCTTCTTTTTGGATTTTACTGTAACTCTGACTTTTTCACCATCTGCTCTAACTAAAGCATCTTCATAACCCATGGTTTTGATTAAGGTTTCAAGAATTTCTTCTTTTTGAGCAGTTTGATTCAATTTATCCATCTGGTCCTTTACCTTCGATCGCTCGACGGCAGGTAGATCTGTGGAGGCTAACTCAGTTGTTAATTCCTCTTGCTGTTCACTCCTTAGGTCATTCAGTTTCATTCGTAATTCTTCAAACTGCTCATCACCCGCCACGGTTGATACAATCGTTTTATCTTCTTTAGCTTCCGTTTTTGTTTTCCCTTTATTTTGCTCCTTCGCATCTTGCTTTATGGCCGCCAAATCATTGCTCTTCTGCTCGGGTGAAGTAATGTAATAAACAGATAATACAACCACTAAACTTAACATCGTTAATAACCAAACTGTTTGTTTTTTCAATAGCATATAAAAACACCCCTTTTATTTTTTAGGCATGACTGCAACGCGGTGGCTTGGTACATCTAAAGTGCGCGTGACTGCTTCGACAATCCACTTTTTCACTTGTATATTCTCTGCGCCTTTCGCAACCACTAAGACACCGCGAATGACAGGTTTTTTCGTTTCTACTACAATAGGAACCTCTTTTTCGCCTTCGCGTATAATCACAAGTTGTTCATCTGTTGAGGCTTCCTGTACTTTACGCTGCCCGCCATCGCGATCTGTTTCTTCCGTCGTTTGTGATTTAGAAACCCTATTTTTTTCAAGAACTTTCTTATCAGTAGCATCAATATTGACAACAACTGTCACATCGTTTACCCCTAACATTTGTTGGAGGGCTTTCTTCAGCTGATTTTCATATTTTTCTTCATATTTATCTACTGCCTTATTGCCAGAGCCCTTATTTAACCCAAATGCCGGGACATCTTCGGTGGCTACCTTCCCGCTCGTCGTAACAGGTGTATCTGCTGCATTCGAGTTTGTTTTAAATACAATATTGCCCACAAGCATTAAAGCGGCTCCGATACATAAAACGACGAGCATATACTGGTATTTCCCTGGTTTTTTATCAGATTTACCTTCTATTTTGAGCACCTTTTTGAGCCATGAAAATGGTCCTTGGTTGTTATCCATTATTCTTTTTAATCCCCCCTTCAATCGAAACTTCAACTGTTTTTTCGGTCACATTCCATTTTTGCGAAAGAAAAGCGGCTATTTTTTCAGCTTCTTCTGTTGAGCTTTTGGATGGAAGAGGTGTTTCTGTGTTAATTACGACTTGTTTGATTGCTTCGACTGTCTTCACTTCATTTTCTGGTTGTTTCAGAAGAACCGTAACCTTTTGGAGGTTGTCTGGGAATGCTTGGTCGCTTTCTTCATTTGTAGCTAGATCAATTTTTGCTATCTCCAATCCGTATTGTTCCATCAACTCCTCTTTCACGTCCTTTTTCAGTTGGACAGCCATTTCTTCTAAAATATATGCATGTTGTTGGGCTTGTATTTCTTTTTTCTTTAAATCTATTGAATTTTTCATATTTTTTTCTCCAGGGGCTTGATATGAAGGGATTGAACCCAATGCTGTTTCAAAATCCTTAGAGATCAATTTAAAGATTGGCGTCAGAATAATCGCAATTAAGAGGAGGCCTGTAACCATTTTTGTGTACTTTTGCATACTTGAATTGGGGAGGAGCATATCAATTACCGTGGCTAACAGGATAAATAAAATAATATTCGTTACCCACTCTATTAAAAATCCCATATGAATCCTCCCTATCTCATCATCATTGTCAGATTGCCTGCCGCAACAATAACCGTTATACATAAAAAGAACATCAATGAAACAATCCCTAAAGCTGCAAACACATAAATGACACTCTTACTGATAATATCCAAGCAGGTAATAATTGGTCCTCCGCCTAATGGCTGCAAGATAGCTGCCGCAAATTTATAGATAAAGGCAATCATTAAAATTTTTATAGCCGGGAAAGCGACAATGATAAGCAAAATCCCAACCCCGGCGATGCCGACTGTATTTTTTAATAGCACCGATGCACCAACCACCGTATCAGTGGCATCTGTAAACATCCGGCCGATAACTGGTATAAAGTTTCCAGTCACAAATTTTGCTGTCCTGATGGTTATACCGTCTGTTACAGCAGCTGATGCCCCTTGAACGGATATAACACCTAGGAACACTGTCAAGAAGAGGCCCATTAACCCAATACACCAGTTCCTTAGCAGCGCTGCTAATTGTGAAACCTTATACTGTTCTGACATCGTGCTTACTATACTCAACAAAGTTGCTAAGAAAAGAAGAGGCAGGATAATATACTGCATAAACATACCGCTTATATTCATTAAAAATAAAATCACCGGATGAAAAAAAGCTGCTGAGATCAGCCCGCCGGAAGCTGCAATTAACGCAAGTAAGAGTGGGACAAGTGCCAGTACAAAGGAGATCATCGATCCAATTGCCTCATTTGTATAACTGATAGCAATATGGAAACTATTCAGGGCAATAATCACTAAGACCATATACACAATTGAATAGGCAACCTTGCTAATCGTGCTTTTCTCAAACGCGTTTTGCATGGATTGAAGAAACATACTAAATATGGTTAGCATAATCAACGACCCTAGTAATTTTCCGTTAGAAACAAACTCTTGGAAAGCAAACTTTACTATTCCCAATCCCCACTGTTTAAACGAGAATTTCTTTTCACCGCTGACAAAGTCATACAAGCTTCCCTTTTGGCTTTCAGGAAGAAATCCATCGTATTTATTAGTAATATCCTCCCAAAATTGTTTGAGTTCTGTCATATCGAGGGATTTAAGCTGGGCATCCACTAACTCCTGCGGAGAAAGTGGGTTTGACGGGTCTTTGGTCTCGTCAGCAGCTTGTACACCTGAAAATGATAAAAAAAAGAATACAAGAATCATAATGGGAATAAACTGCATTCGCTGCTTCATTTTTACACCTCTTTTTACGGACTTTCATTAGCTCGGAATAAGTTTGATGATTGTTTCAATTAAAACAGTTAATATCGGGATTGCCATTGCAAGGATAATAATTTTTCCTGCTAATTCAATTTTAGAGGAGAGCGCTCCCTGGCCGGCGTCCTTCGTAATCTGGGTGGCAAATTCAGCGATATAAGCAATTCCAATAATTTTTAAAATCGTTTCAATATAGACCATATTAACTTTCGCATTCACTGCCAGTTTTTCTAGCATATGAATGATTTCATAAATTTTATCCACTAAAAAAAGGAAAATAACACAGCCAACAAAAACGATTAAGAGGAAAGCAAAATTTGGCTTCTGTTCTTTAACAATTAATGCTAGAAAGGTTGCGACAAGTGCTATTCCGACTATTTTTATGATTTCAATCTTCGGGCCCCCCCTTCTATTGATATAAAAATACTGATTTGATTTTTTGGAAGAGGTCATCCACAATGGATGCTACTTGAAATAAAATATAGATAAACCCAAACAATGTAACCCACTGTGCGTATTCCTTTTTCCCTACCTGGTCAAGAACTGTATGCAAAAAAGCAACAACGATTCCCACACCAGCAATTTTAAAAATAATATCTACTTCTAAACCCATTGCTTTTCCCCCTAAAATAATAAAATAATCAGTAATAATCCTGATAAGAATCCAAGGCTCTTGACCATTTTTTCATAAGTTACTTGGGCTTGAATCGCATCGGCCTCTTCTCTTTCAAGATGTGTCAGCGTCAGCATGATATGTTTTTGCTGGGAGATACGATCATGTCGACCAAGGGTTTCTCCAAATTGCTTCATGACTTCAAATTCGCCCTGCTTTAAAGCCGTGGAATTCCATATTTCTCTTAATGAAGTTTCCCATGCCTCTTTAACGGTTGTCTCGGTGTCCGTTAATTTCTTAGAAAAGGACTCAAAAAAGGTTGAAAGCGGCTTTGAAAGCTGTTCTGCTAACCTCCTGGCAGCTTCATGTAACGGTGTATGGCCGTACATAATTTCTGCTTCAAGTGATTGCAGGGCAGTTCTTAAAGCACGAAGCTGCCTTGGTCGCTCGCTAAAGCGCCTGGAAATCTCAAATCCAATCCATGTGGTTGCGACAATAATGAATACAGCACCTATAAGCTTAATCATTTATGTCACTCTCACTTTTTGATTCATTTCTATACCATTTGCATCTAAAATATGTGTAACCGTTCCAGGTCCTGATTTCCTGCTTAGGACAACAAACCGTTGAAAGATTTTTTGATCAAGAATCTCACGTAAAGAGGGTCTGTTCCTTACTTCTTCGATGCTCGTCCCATGGGTGGTCATCATTAACTTTATCCCCGCGTGAACCGCTTCCTGGATGGCCTCAGCATCTTCTTTCCGGCCGATTTCATCAACAACCAAAATATCAGGGCTCATCGAGCGAATCATCATCATCATTCCTTCAGCTTTCGGACAGGCATCTAGTACATCCAAACGGTCTCCAAACGTTAATTGCGGGATTCCATTCACACATCCGGCAATCTCACTGCGTTCATCTACAATCCCAACCTTACTTGCCTGTATGCCTTTCACTAACAAACCTGACGAGGCGATTCTTGCAATATCCCGTAGTAATGTTGTTTTTCCTGTTTGCGGCGGACCAATCACCATTGTATGCATCCAATTCCCCTGATAGATATACGGAATAATTGACTCAGCTATCCCTACTTTTTCCCTTGCTATCCGAATATTAAATGAGGAAATATCCCTAATTGCCTTGACCTTGCCACCTTCAAGGATAACCTTGCCGGCCAGCCCAATCCGATGGCCACCGGAGACCGTTATAAACCCTTGCTTAAGTTCCTCTTCGAGAGTATAAATGGAGAAATGACTGATTTTATTCATGAGGTGAAACGCATCATCTGGTTGAATAATATACGATAAAAACTTGGGTGCACCCTTCAAGGTCATTTCAATCGGCCGATTAATGCGTATACGGATTTCTTCTAATTCTTCTTTTTGATTAGGAGGGATTGTGCTGATTAGGTCGGCAATATTTTTAGGTAAAAAGTTTAGGATTGATTCCATGAAAGTATCCTCCTTGTATTTGCCTTTCTCATTATTTAAAATGTATGCCTGCTTGGTCACATTATGACTTTCAAATCTGTCATTTCTTTTCTATTTTTGGGATTATTACTAGAACAAATAAGATAGGTTTAAACTTTTGGGGTTGGAACATTTTGAGGTGTCAGTCGTATTTTATAGAAAAGAATAATCGTAAAAGAGGGAGAGAGAAGTGTACAATTACCATCCATTAATCCGAAGCGGATTGGCTCCCAAGGATCATTTAATCAAAGTGTCAGGTGAAGGAGAATTGGCCATCCCACCTGACTCAGCTTCGGTAAACATAGGAGTTATCACAGATGGCAAGCAGTTAATTGCAGCCCAGCAGCAGAATTCGCTGGAGGTAACGAAAGTAATCGACGCTCTTACTGCACTGGGAATTTCTAAAAATAATATACAGACTTTTGATTATCGAATTGAATCCGTGTACGATTATGATCAAGGGAAACAAATTTTTCGCGGCTATAAAATTACTCATATCTTGCAGATAAAACTAGAGGATTTATCAATCATTGGGAAAATAGTGGATACCGCTGTACAAAACGGTGTGAACTATGTCTCAAATGTCCAATTTACCGTGAAGAACAAGGATGCCTTTTATAAGCAGGCCTTGGTGCTTGCAGTAAATAATGCAACTGAAAAAGCAAAAACTATTGCAGGGACCTTAAATGTAGCGTTAATAGCCACTCCGCGATTAATCGTTGAAGGAAGTAGTAATATCCAGCCTGTTTTTAACCAGCCTGGGGCATTCGTGAAAAGCGCTGCTTCCACACAAATTGAACCAGGACAAATAATAGTCAAAGCGGAAGTAATCGCAGAATTTCACTTCAAACCAGTTTAATAAAAAAGGATTAAACCTGAAATCAGGTTCAATCCTTTTTGTTCTATTTATCGTATTTCTTTGCCCAATTATATAATTGCATTTCTGTAACCGGGCCATTAAAGTGCTCTCTAATAATTCCTTGTTTATCAATCACAAATGTTTCAGGCTGCCCTGTCACATTATACATTTTTGAAACCTTCGCATTATAATCGAACAAATAGTTCATTCCAGCTTTATTATTCTTTGTTACTTTGTTAATCTTATCCATGGTCTCACCACGATTAATCATAAGAAAATGATATTGATCACCATATTCTTTTTGGAAAGCTTCTAATTCGGGTAACTCTTCTTTACATGGAGCGCACCAACTTGCAAAATAGTTCAAAATAACTATTTCTCCCTTAAAATCAGTGAGTTTGGTTGTACTTCCATCCAAATTTGGCATCGAAAAATTATATGCCTTATCTCCTACATCTGTATGTTTGCCTTTTGTTACCATACTATAACCAAAGAAACCAAACATACCAACAATAAGAATCAATACGAGTAATTTGATGACCCGATTGTTCATCGTATTTCCTCCTGACACCAGTAAAGTTCTATGCAAAAGGCCTGTTAATACTTCACAGGCCTAATTATCAATACTAGTTTATTTTTCTAGTTGTTTTAGGAATTCAATTTCCTTCTTAAGCTTGGTATGTCTTTTGCCGAGAATTACCATATATCCAAAAATAACTACCCATGCAACAGAATAGGCACCATACATAAATTCAAAACCCATGATCAATTCCTCCTAATTTTCCAAGTCTTCTCTTAACTTTTCTTTATAACGCTCGACTTTTATTTTCATTTTTTCAAAAGATACACCTTTATGGAGAAGATAAGAATAAAGAATAGTGAATGCAGCAAGTGAAACAAACAGTGCCACTAGCATCGTACCCTCAATGCCTCCGCCTTTTTGAGAAGGACCCTCACCAAATACGATTGGATGAAACTTTGTTTGCCACCAGCGAATCGCGAAAAATACAATCGGAACATCCGCAAACCCAATAATTCCAAATACAGCAGCGAGTCTAGCTTTTTTATCCCATACACCATCCATTTGACGAATCATAATGTAGGCAATATAGATAAAAAACAGAATTAACGTAGTAATTAAGCGCGGTTCCCAAACCCACCAAGTATTCCAAGATGATTTTGCCCAAATAGGGCCGGTTGTTAATACGATGACTGTAAAGACAACACCGATTTCAGCAGAAATATAAGCATACGTATCAAATATCCTTTTCCGCTTAATTAAAAACAATATACTAAACACAAATGTTACAAAAAACGACATAAATGCCAGCCATGCAGAGCTAACATGAAAATAAAATATTTTTTGGGCTGCTCCCATCGTCACTTCTTCAGCAGCAAAGATAAAGATAAAATAAAGGGCAACCAACATGGATATAACTGTAGCACCAAACAAAATCTTAGAAAGATCTAGGCTTTTTTTAACAGTCAATTGAGATCCAGGAAGCACTGCTTTCTCTCGTTCGAGATTCATACTCATCACTTAAACCTCCAGCACATAATCAATTAATAAGAAACAAACAACAAAGAAGATAATATCGTACGCTGTGACCAACTGAATCCATGCTACAGCGCTTGAAAATTTCTCCATATTCGTTAAAATAATTCGTGTTGCTTGAACTACACCAATTAGGATTGGCGTTGTAATCGGAAACAGCAATAGTGGAAGCAGCATTTCACTGCTTTTAGAATTGGCTGCCAAAGCAGCTAAGAATGTACCAATCGCGATAAATCCAAAACTGCCTAGGAAAACTACTAAAATAAAATATGGAATACTACCATAGAATTTGAAATCAAACAATAAAAACAAAAACGGGATTGAAACAAGTTCTACAATCAACATCATTGCGAAGTTGGCTATGAACTTTCCTAAATAAATGCTGGCTGCTTCCATTGGAGCTACCAATAAACCTTGCATCGTGTCATTACGCTGCTCGGAAATAAATGATCTATTTAGACCTAATATCCCTGCAAAGACGATAATTACCCAAATGACTCCCGGAATAACTGCTTTTGTTGTATTATTAGCAGGGTCAAAAGCAAAGCTAAAAACAACAATCACAAGACCTGCGAAAATAATCTGTGTCACCATAATTTGTTTCGTTTTTAATTCAGAATATAAATCCTTTTGGGCTAGTAAGAGGGCTGTTCGAAAAATGTTCATGATACTCCCTCCACTAATTGCTCATACTTTTCAGAAACAAAACCTAAGTTGTGATTTTCAATTCTAAAATCATCGACGATTTTTCCATTTTTCACAATAATGATTCTGTCACAGATTTCTGCTGCCTGTTTAAAATCATGTGTAACCATTAGGGTAGTCGTACCTTTAGCTTTCATGGATAGAATAACGTTGTTAAGAATTACAATTGCTCCTTGGTCTAATCCTGTGTGCGGTTCGTCCAGAAGGAGAATCTCCGGATCATGGACAATCGCTCGTGCAATCGCAATTCTTTGAATCATTCCGCGAGAAAAATTCTTGACCGGTTCATTTAAAAAGAATGACAATCCTACCTCTTTGACAAGTGCAACCGCTTGTTGTTCAACATTTTTAACACCATAGATATTCCCAAAGAAAATAAGATTTTCTAACGGAGTGTAATGATCGTAAAGCAAACTGGAATGGGGTAAATAACCCATTATTTTTTTTATTTCGATATGATTCTTTTTCAAATCCATACCATTAATCTTAATAACTCCTGATGTAGGCTTGACTAAGGTTGCAAGCACTTTAAGCAGCGTACTTTTTCCTGCACCATTTGGTCCTAGGATGGCAACCGTTTCTCCTTTTTTGATTGAGAGGTCTACACCACGAAGGATGAGCTTATTGTCAGCCTGCTTCGTTAGCTTTTTTATTTCTATCATTTGCTGTCTCTCCCATCCCAGCTACTACTCAACAAAATTACGTAATTTTATTTTTACTTGGACAAGATGCTGTTTATATGCTTCAAGCTTTGCATGGTATTCATCCTCTGAAAGCTTCCCATCACCGAAGGATTCTTCCAATTCAATAATCTTATCCATGATTGCTTTTTGCTTTGTCATTAACAGTTTAAAGGCATTCTCTTCCTTATCTGCTCCCAGTCTTTCTTCTTCCAGCCTTGCTTTCCTTCTAAAATAGATATAGTAGGAGATTCCCGCAATTACTATCGCTAATAAAATAATCATAAAGACATGTGGATTAAATCGATGTAATGGTGACTGTGCCCAAATCCTAAGATGACCGGGATTATGAAAAGCAGGCGCAGTGTGTGTAACTGAACTATTACTCTCATTCGTTGTTTCAGACTTTTTTGTCTCATTCGCTGCGGGCTGTACATCTTTGTTATATTCAAGAGTAAACGCCTGGTTAGCTTTTATCCCTTCAATACTCCATCCAAAATAATTTTCGTCATCAAATTTGAAACTACCTTGACTTGTAGCCACAGCACCCTTAACTACAATGCTCCCTCTTCCTTCCGGAACGAGGATTTGCATCATTTGAACAGGATAGTCAGATTTAAAATTAATTTTTTCTCCCTTAGCCATCCTATAACTGTATGGCAATACCTGGGTCTGATTGGATGGAATTGGCGTCGTTGTAATGAAGCCTTTGTCAACTTCTTTAAAAGCAATTTGATTGTCTAAAAAATTTAGATCTTTTGCTCCTTCAGGTAGAGTGACCTTTAGTACTGCTTCACTTTTTCCGTCACCTTTATATTCCTTAGCAGCGGTATTTGTGTAGTTAACCATATTCATCATATTTGTTGAGCCGTCTTCACCCGGGCTGACAACGAGATAATGCATATCAATTGAAACCTTCGAATCAGATGCTGCTAATCCGTGAAACGGGATTAACAGCATTATTCCGAGGAAGAAAACTGTGATTTTTTTGATCACTTTCCTTCCCCCTTTTTGTTCTTATAGGATTTCATTTGAGCTTCAATTTCTTTTTCTACTTCGTCCATTAGATCTTTATCAACATTTGTTTCCATTAATTGTTCTTCTTCCTTCATGATGATGGCAACTTCTGTTTCGTATTGTTTCTTTAAAATTTTATAATCAGCATTTGAGATTTTATCCATCTTGTACTCAAATTCTATTTCATTAAGAGTTGTTAATAGTGCTTCTTTCGAAGCCCCTATATCCTGACCTTTTGAACTAACCTGTAAATAAGTATCCCATTTGAATAACGGTGATAATATTAGAAATAGGCAAGCCAATGCCAATATGGTAGTAAAAATCATCGAAATGACTGTGATATCTTGCATTACGTTCACATCCTAAAGATACTTTTTGCGTTCTTCATCTATCATGGATGATAGAATTTCTCCTTCTACTTCATCCTCTGTGTTTTGGTATTCAGCAACAGGTTCATCTGTCCCCTTCTTCTTAACCCATTTACGGATAATGAAGAATACAGCAATTCCAGCTACTCCTAGTACAACAAACGGAAGGACCCAAGCAGTTAAGCTAAAACCACTTTTCTCAGGCGAAGTTAATATCTCTTCACCATAAATATTGACATAATAGGCACGGATTTTATCCTTATCCCAGCCCTTATTCATCATATCTACTAAGTCTGCTTTGAACTCAGTAGTAAGGTTGCATGTATTGGGATCACATTCATAATGATCCTGACCACAGCCGCAAGTGCAGGCAAATTGCTGAGCAACAGCTTTGAATTCAGGAGACTTATAGTCAATCTGTTTTGCTGCTTCAACACGAAGGAATGATCCCTGAAAGATAAACGCTATGATGAGAAGGCCAATATAAAGTTTATTTTTCATATTAAGACACCTCTCTGCGTACTCCTGTGTATCTCGGAGTGACATTTCCATATTTTCCGTTCCAAACTGCGAAGAGGGCACCAATAACAATCATGAAAGAACCAATCCATAACCAGTTCATCATTGGATTTACTTTTACAACAAATGTAGCTTTACCGTCATCTTCCCATGCACTTAATACGATGTATAAGTCTTCCTTAAGTGAAGAAATAATTGCCACTTCGGAAGATGGCTGTTCCCAGTTACCATAAAACACCTTCTCAGGTTGATAAGTACCTAGTTTTTTACCG
Source organism: Bacillus sp. MM2020_1 (assembly GCA_011250595.1). Lineage (GTDB taxonomy): Bacteria > Bacillota > Bacilli > Bacillales > Cytobacillaceae > Neobacillus. The sequence continues at coordinate 44,923 of JAANMP010000012.1, forward strand.
TTTCTAAAAACTGTTACATCGGCATAGACGATATCGTTGATGCCTTCTTTTTTCTGATCAAGTCGATCATAGTTGATTCGATAATCTTGCAATTCAATCGATTGCCCTAAACTAACTGTTTTCATTGTTTGTAAATCATAATTCTGTGAACCAATAATCCCCATTGTAATGAAGGCAATTCCAAGGTGAACGATGTACCCGCCATACCTGCGGCGGTTTCGAATCATTAAGCGGTACAGTGCCACTAATGGCGTTTCTTTCGTCATCTTTCTTCTAGCTTTTACACCTCTATAAAACTCTAAGAAGTGGGTGATTAATAATAGAATGATTACTCCGTAACCAATGACTGCCCATGCCTTTTGAATTCCTAACACGACCATCAAAATCATACCAAGAACAGCAAGGATAGCAGGGATCATGAAGTTTTTCCTAAGATTTTTCACGGTGGATTTCTGCCAAGCAAGCATTGGACAAACCGCCATAACAAACATCATAGATAATAGAATTGGTGCTTCCACTTTATTAAAGAATGGCAATCCAACCGTTACTTTAGTACCGCGAACTGCTTCAGATACTAACGGGAAGATTGTTCCCCAAAATACAGCAAAGGCTGCTCCAACTAGTAGTAAATTGTTAACTAAGAAACTACTCTCTTTGGAAACGAAGGAATTAAATTCCCCAGCACTGCGTTTTAGCAGGTTGTAACGGCTCATTAACACATAAAGTGCTCCAATTACTGCCACACCCATAAAGATTAGGAAGTATAATCCCAGGTTTGAATTCGCAAAGGCATGGACAGAAGTCAAGACGCCGCTTCGCACTAAGAATGTACCGAATAAGGTAAGTGCGTATGAAACAATGATTAAGCTGATATTCCAAATTTTCAACATGTTTTTCCGCTCTTGAATCATTACGGAATGTAAGAACGCAGTTGCGGTTAACCATGGCATAAATGAGGCATTTTCAACTGGATCCCATGCCCAGTAACCACCCCAGCCAAGTTCAACATATGCCCATTGACCGCCAAAGATATTTCCAAGACTTAAAAATAACCAAGCAATTATTGTCCAACGTCTTGTCATTTTAATCCAGAAATCATCCACATTTTTTAAGATAAGTGCCGCCATTGCAAAAGCAAATGGAATGGCAAGCCCCACATATCCAAGATAAAGTGTGACAGGATGAATAATCATTCCTGGATTTTGTAGCATTGGATTTAATCCTTTTCCTTCTATTGGAATTTCATTTAATAGAATGAAAGGTTTCGCCACAAAACCTAGAATAAAGAAGAAGAAAACCGCATTTGCAAGTAAAATTGCAGAAATATATGGCACCATCGGATTGCCTTTTAACTTCCTTGAAAAAGCAATCATACATGAATAAAGCGTTAGGAAGAAGGTCCACAATAACAACGAACCAGCGTTACCAGCCCATAGTGCAGTTAGCTTATATATAACTGGCAGTTCACTACTTGTGTAATCATGAACATATTCATATTGAAATTGAGATGTTGCTAACAGGTAGAACAAGGTTAGCATTGCAAATGATGAGCAGACTAATAATGCTATCAATCCGCCTTTTCCACTGTTAACGAACTTTTGATTTTTTGTGCTAATCCCCAATGTGATTATGAGGAGAGAATAAATTGCAACGGCTAAGCCTATATAAATTGTCGCGTTGGCAAATAAATACATTTCGTCACCTTCTTAAGTTAGCCTGTTATTTTTCTTGCGGTGTTTTATTTAACTTATCTTTATGTGTCGCAGGATCATAATCTTTGATATCTTTTCCTTCATATTTAGATGGACATCTTGTTTTAACTGTTTCAGCCACAAATGTATCCTTTTCGGTTGGAGCCCCTTGGAGAATAGTTATCACACCTTCTGCAAAGTTATCTGGCTTGGTCCCATGATGAATAACATGCATTAGATTACCGTCGTTATCTTTTACATCAAATTTCAATTCAATTTTGTCTGGATTCCATTTAATTGAATCTTCAATTAATAACCCCTCTACAGTAACAAAATCATCTTTATGCTGATTCTGTGTTGCGATGAGCTCTTTCAAGGTTAACTCTACACCACTTGACCCCGGAGTTGCTGCCATCAGAAGGAAAACAATAGCCCCTGCAATAATAAACCCGCCAAGCATGATAATCGTATTTTTTTTCATTCTTCTCACCTCATTAGATTAATTTTTTCATTTCTTCATCGTACATTTCTTGGTCTATCTTTCCAGTTAATAGTTTTTTCCGCAGCTCCTTCTTCTCATCAGAATTTGCTACTTTGCTGTCTTTTTTAACCGTTGAAGTTGTTTTCTTTGGTTGTTTTTTATTTTGTTTAGTGCTCTTAGTTGATGATTGAGTATTCCCTTTTAAACCTAGGAAGACAAATAGCCCGGCAATGATAATCGCTATTCCGATGATCGACGCACCACCCAGTCCGATAATTGGCTGCTTTGTAGATTTGGTGGCTGCTCCGTTTTTAACAACTTGGTCTGTTGCACTTACACCACTATGATTTTCATCATTTGGCGGCTGCTTTTTATTAATCGCTTCCATTGTTGATTCCGTGCCATCTTTTTTATATGAGAAAGAGTACTTTAAGCCTGCATCTGCCTTTACATTTTTGTATTGGTAGTAATAGAGCTCTTCTCCGTATTCATTCTTCGAATTGTTTTCTGCTTTTGGCTCAATTTTTATTTCTTTAGCATCCATTGGGGCATAGAAGATAACATCTAAAAGCCCGATGTCAGCTTTATTTTTAAGTTCATATGTAAAAGCCTTGTTGTCCTTTACGTCAATTGACTTAGTATAGTACTCAATTACAAATTCGTAGGTTTCATTATTCTTAATCGCCTTAGCTGGCTTCCATGTAATGATCCCGTTTTCTTTATCGACATCATATGGGCGCTGAACTTCAGGCTTATCTTTTTCTGGGAATTCTGCTACCAAGAAGGCCTCAAAGCCTTTTTCCGATGCTGGTACAGGAATTTCAATTTTTCCATCATAATCTTGACCACTTTTATTGGTAATCGTTCCATATTGACCAACTAGTAAGGAAGGGGTTTCACGCGACCAACCTTCAGGATAATCAAACTCTGGCATTACTTGAACTTGCATTTCCTTAAAAGGAAATTTTTCTGCCTGAAAGGCTGCTTCAGCACTAGCCTTTGGGATGATGAAATTCGTTAAGAATGATACGATTACGAATAATGCCAACAACTTATTTTTAAGCATTTTAATCCTCCTTGACTTGAAAAACTTATACCTAGTAAGTACTATTTTTCACTATAGTCCTCTTAGAAATAAATATAATCGTTATCCGCCCCTATTTGTTGAATCACTCTTGAACATTTTGTTAAAGGATTAAAATCGTTGCGTTTTCGTCAAAAAACCACCACAGAATGTTCACAATTTAAAAATAGTCAAAAAACTTATTTTGAAATCCTTCCCTTACTGTGTTTATGGCGCTTGACATAGCTGGATTTTCACCTTTCATTAATGCGCAAAAAAGACCTGAACCAATTGAAAGATTCAGGCCCTCATGTTGTATTCAATTTATTTCTTCTCCAAAGATCGAATATAGGTAACAATATCGGTAATATCCTTTTCTTTGAGCTGCCGTGCACCTTCAAGACCCTTTAACGAAGGACCCATACGTGTTTCTTCACGACCGTATGCCGCACCGATCCATAGTTGCTTATCAGTTGTGTATTTCAGGTATTGCGGATTAGCGAGAGCGGTTCCCATTTTATCCTTACCTGCCCCTGCTTCGCCATGACAGTTTAGACAATATAAATTATATTGTGCTTTTCCATTTTCAGGATCGCCTGAAATCGTTTTTGGTGCATCCAACTTGATTTCTTCTGACTGCCAATCTCTAATAAAAGCAACAAGATTTTTTAAATTTTTATCGGACATTCTTGGACCGTAAGCAGGCATGACTGTGCCTTCTCTTCCATATTTCACATAGTTATACAGGTCTTTATCGGATACGGAACTTAAAAAATTCTGACTGCTTAAAGCTGTCCCTGCTTTTGAGCCTTCTCCTTTTCCTGTATCCCCGTGACAAAATATACAATTCTTGTTATAAATTTTTTCACCTGCCGCAATAGCTTCTGATTTCTTACTATCGAATATATTGCTATTACTTAAACAAACAATAATTCCAATAATAATCAAAATATAAAATCCGATTAGTATTTTCTTCATGGGTTACCCCTTACTTCGGTTCAGGTGTTGGGGTTGGTTCCCCAATATCTTCATATTTTCTTGTTAATAAATCATAAATTTTCGCAGGGCTTTTCCCATCAAGATGCATTTCAACCGCCTCCCGGGCGATATTGACACAAGTATCTCAGGCTATACCATGCGAATCCCATTCTTCAACAGCATTTTCTGGTCCCATTCCTTTAATGAAACAATCAAGGTTACTTTTATGACCATCATTTACACAACCACAATAGCAAGGAACCTGCGCAACTACCTCTGGGTAAGTTGCAGCCATAACATACGTTTCTTGAATTTTTTCTGATGTATTTAGAACAAAATCAGGCAGTGGCGAATGTTTTTTATCAAGTTTCCAACTTTGATCACTGAGTTTCGAACTGCAGCCAGCGGCCACAATGACAAACAAAATGCCAAGGAACAAGAGAGATGTAATTCGCTTCATTTTCTGTGCACCCCTTCCTTTAATTTTTTCTACTACTTCAGTTTAGCAAAAAGAAATTAGCCAATAAGTAACTAATTCTTACTATTTAGTGAAGTTTCAAGTAAGTTATAGTGACATATTAGCTTAAATCCCCTTGCATTAGGCAAAGAAATTGGATTTGAACTACATATTCATCATATCATGGCTAGTACTGGAGCCTGTTCCTAGCGCAGGATCGATCATTCCAAAAATCATTGCAATATGGGCAACCACTAGGAAAATACTAACAAAAATTGCATGTATTTTTAACTTTTCTTCTTCTGTTTTATTTCTATAAATAAGACCTAAATCAAGCAGAGCCATGCCAAGGAATGGGATAATTCCTAGCAAATAGAAAGTTACTGCGACAACATCAATCCAGCCCTTCCACTCTCCGTTTACTGTCAGTGGGATGTAAGCATTTTTCATTAAGTAAATGAATATTCCTGTAAAATAAAAGCCGGCAAATATGCCTGTTACTTTATTCAATTTTTTCAAAGCACCGTCTAATTTTCTTGTAAATAATATCGCTATTTCCGAAATAGCTAGGATTTCAGCACAAATTACTGGTACGGCCATAAAAATTAACAAATTCCAAGGCTGATTGTCAGCAAGTAATCCCATATAATGTGTCATGTTCATGTTTATCTTCTCCTTTATTTTTTCTACACACTCAATATATTGAAAAAGTGTGCAGAAACTTAGGAGAAACTATGGAGATTTTGTTAAGAAAAGCGCAAGCGCCCTGTTCAGCGGCGTATGGCCAGGAGCGCTCCAACTGAGATAAATGTAAACTTGCCGATTGGCAAGCCGTAAGGCGCAGACAGAGGTATAGTTGAATTTATGCGTTCAGAATTTATGGAATAAATTCTGATTAGCTAAAGGAAACACGAAGAGCCGGTGGCGCATTCGTGCTTGACTTATCGTAGGGCGGAGAGCGAAGGACACTAGCCGCTAGGGCGCTGGAGCTGGACAATTAAAAAAAGCCTTAATCCGACAAAATTCGGACTAAGGCTTTTGAAATTGATTATGCACGCGATACGTATGAACTATCGGTAGTGTTGATGATTAACTTATCACCTTGGTTGATGAAGAACGGAACCTGAACATGAAGGCCTGTTTCAAGCGTAGCTGACTTCGTTCCGCCGGAAGATGTATCCCCTTTAATTCCCGGTTCTGTTTCAGCAACCTCTAAGATTACATTGTTTGGTAATTCAACTCCAAGAGTTTCATAATTAAACATCATAATTTGAACTTCCATGTTTTCTTTCAAGAACTTTAATTCATACTCAATGCTTGAAGCAGGAAGTTCTACTTGCTCGTAAGATTCCATATCCATAAACACATGATTATCACCACTAGCATAAAGATATTGCATTTTACGGTTATCAATTTGAGCCTTCTCTACTTTTTCACCAGCACGGAAGGTTTTTTCTTGAATTGCTCCATTACGAAGGTTACGAAGCTTGGAACGAACAAAAGCTGCTCCCTTACCAGGCTTTACGTGTTGGAAGTCAAGGACACGCCATAGCCCGCCATCAACTTCAATTGTTAATCCTGTTTTAAAATCATTAACAGATATCATAATAAAATCCTCCTAAAATCATTACAGTATAATTAGTTCTTTTGTAGAATGTGTGAGTGCTTCATTAAGGTCATTCGTAATCAATGTATCATCTTCAATCCGAACGCCACCAAGACCCGGGATATAAATACCTGGTTCGCATGTTACCACCATTCCAGGTTCTAAGATGATATCAGACTTCTTGGATAATCCAGGACCCTCATGTACTTCAAGACCGATCCCATGTCCAGTCGAATGACCGAAGTATTCACCATATCCTTTTTCTGTTATGTAGTCTCGCGTTATTGCATCTGCTTGCTTACCTGTTAAACCTGGTTTAATCCCAGCCATTCCACGTAATTGGGCTTCAAGTACCACATCATAAATTTCTCTAAGCTTTGCGTCAGGTTCTCCGACAGCAACTGTTCTTGTAATATCTGAAACATATCCATTGTAATAACAACCATAGTCCATTGTTACAATGTCCCCTATTTCAATGACTTTGTCACTTGCCACACCATGTGGAAGAGCAGAGCGATAACCCGAAGCAACAATTGTATCGAATGAAGAGGAAGTAGCGCCAGCTCTCCTCATAAAGAACTCTAATTCATTGGATACTTCTAATTCTGTTTTTCCCGGACGAATGAAGTCTAAAATATGTTTAAATGCAGCATCAGCAATATCAGCTGCTACCTTTAATATCTTAATCTCTGCATCTGTCTTTATCAAGCGTAACTTTTCAATAACGCCGGAAAACGGAACAAGTTCAGCTTCAACTTCTTTATCATATACTTTAAAGGAGGAGTAGGATAGAAAATCCTCTTCAAATCCAAGCTTTTGAACTCCTAGATTTTTTACTTGTATTGCTACCTCTTCAGGAATTGTTCCTGAAGTTTTAATTATTTCAAAACCTTGGCATTGTTTAGTCGCTTGTTCAATATAGCGGAAATCTGTAAGAAAAAGTGCCTTTTCAGCACTAATTAATACGGCGCCGGCAGTGCCGGTAAAGTTTGAAATATAGCGTCGATTAAATGGGCTAGTGATTAAAATCCCATCAATTCCTAGTGTTGCAAAATTAGATCTTAATTTTTCTATTTTTTCCATTGCTCTCCACTCTCCTTTTCAAATCCAATGAGGACAAAATTATTTTATCATAACCTGCCTAATCCGACTATTCGAAACTTAGGTGGCTTCCTCATTCTCTTGCTCATTAGTATTTTGATACTCATAATTTATGGAATAACCAATAAAGATTCCATATACGATATAAATACAAACAGATGTAATGAGTGTATCTCTTTTCAAATCAAAAATTGGTTTCATACCTGGAAAAAGTGGGTTTAAAATAAAGAAGACCACCAAAAACAATAAAATGCCATAACCCATACCAAACCAAAACCCGGTAAATTTTCTAAGCACAGCATAGTAAATAAATGCTGCAACTACTGAACATATTCCAATTAATATGATGGAAATGAGTGTACCCAGCCATTCGTACTTCCAATTCCCTAGTGCCCATGGTTCAAGAATGACATTTGGACGAATTTCTGTAAAACTTAAGTAGGAAGCCAAGCAGCCAATCAATCCCCAAAACAATCCTCCAAATAACCCTGTCCAAAATACCATTACTGGAAAAGACATAGGTACAGGATAATTTCCCGGATTATGCTCTTTCATCATAGCAACAACCTCCATCTATTTTCTGTCATTCGGGAAGGACCTTTAATGTTATATATTCTTGTTATTCTGCCCCATACTTAGCAACATTTATGGCCAAAATAAAATCCATTTTTTATTATGCCCACTTGATTTCAATCCCTTACGTGGTAAAAAACTTTTTAATTGGAAATATTATGTCATTCCTAGAGGTTTTTTCGTTTTTCTAGTAGAATAGAATTAAGTACATACAGATTTTTCTTTTCAGCTGGTGTGCAACTATAGATTAGGTTGGTGTAAAGTATATGTCCAATTCTCAAAAACCCGTTTATGGCGGCCAGGCGGTTGTCGAAGGAGTTATGTTTGGCGGAAAACATCATTATGTTACCGCGGTACGCAGGAAGGATCAATCTGTTGAATATTTTCATTTGCCTCGGAAGGCAAATCCTTATTTTACAATTCTAAAAAAAATCCCTTTTCTTCGGGGGATTATCGCTATTATTGAGTCGAGTGCAAATGGATCAAAACATTTAAACTTCTCAACGGAAAGATTTGATATCGATCCAAAAGAAGATGAAATCATAAAAGAAAAAGAAGTCTCTAAATTGACCATGTATCTTGGTGTAGCTGCCATTGGTGTTATTTCATTCTTATTTGGAAAATTTGCTTTTACGCTGATTCCTGTGTTCCTTGCTGTTTTGACAAAACCAATTTTCCCTTCTGATTTTGCTCAAGTGTTAGTGGAAGGCTTTTTTAAACTGATTTTATTAATAACCTATATTTATTTTGTCTCACTTACTCCATTGATAAAAAGAGTGTTTCAATATCACGGTGCTGAACATAAAGTAATTAATACTTTTGAAGCCGGAGTCGAGTTATCGGTTGAAAATGTGCAGGCTCATTCCCGTCTTCATTACCGTTGTGGAAGTAGTTTCATCCTTTTTACAGTCGTTGTTGGTGTTTTTGTTTATATGCTGGTTCCCACATCCCCACTTTGGTTACGGATTGTTGACCGGCTTCTCCTTATACCTGTTGTGCTGGGAATAGCGTTTGAAGTTTTGCAGGTAACAAACAAACTAAGAGATGTTCCAGTGTTGAAGTATTTAGGTCTCCCGGGACTTTGGCTTCAACTATTAACAACAAAGGAACCACAAAATGATCAAGTAGAAGTGGCAATACTTTCTTTTAACGAATTATTAAGAAGAGAGAAAGAATCTGAGTACTCTGTTAAAAGTGAAGAAATTGTCTAAATTTTTGTATTAAAGTGTTTAAAAGATTTAAAAAATGCTTAAGATGCTCTTAGGGAGGTGGCTTTCTTGAAAAATCGGACATTTGTTAATGTTGTTGTTGGGGGACTTATCATTCTTGCTTTACTTGGCCTTGTTGGTACATTTACAGCTAATCCTGCCGGTTTCATTCAGAGAATAGCTGTCATCGCATTGATTGTTTTAGCTGTTTATCTCTTTGTGAGAAAGTTTTCCAAATCAAGCCCTCAGAAAAAAGAGCAGCGTGCATTTCTTAAGGCCGCCAAAAAATCAAAAAAACGATTACAGCAAAAGGGTGGAGACGGTGCTGTAAAGACCTCCTCTCTTGGGACTCTTGCATCATTAAAGAAAAGCAACAAGACAAAAAAGAAATCTCCTGCTCACTTAACCGTTATCGACGGCAAAAAGGGTAAAAAGAAAAATCGAGCGTCTTTATAGGCGCTCGATTTTTTCATGTAAACTTTTATATGTGGTTAATCGCAATTAATATCCCCATGTTTTCAAAAATTGTTTTGCTTTCTCTCGGCCTAAATCGTAAAGGGCACGTTTCCTTTCCTCTGTCAAATTTAATTCAGTGGATAAAAAACCTTCAGTGGGGATAAAGATGATATTCTTTACATGTTTTTTTGAAATGTACCTCGAATCGTGGGCATCCTTCATGGTTTCAAAAAGGGCTCCAAAAAGTTGAATTGCGTTCTTTATTTTATGTTTTTCACGTTCATACTCACTTGAGCTTAATTTAATACCCAGAACAGGTCTTATTTTTTGTGCATTATCCTTGTCAAATAGCCACATTGGAAAATTACTTAGTACTCCGCCATCAACTAAAATATTGATACCGTCCCTTGAGTGCATTTTAACAGGTTCAAAGAAATAGGGGATACTGCAGCTAATTCTAATTGCTTTTGCAATCGGGAAGGAGCCAGGTGAAATCCCGTATTTTGGTAGGTCATCAGGAAAAACGATCATTTGCCCATTCGAAAGGTCCGATCCAATCACTCGAAGTGCATGTGGGGGCAAATCCGCGAATGTCTTTAATCCCTTGGCTTCAAGTTTTTCACAAAGCCATTTTTCAAGCATATTGCCTTTATAAAGCCCTAACTTCCAATAGACAAACAACCATTTTGCAAAGGGGAAGGGAATAATTGTTTTACGTGCATCCATAAGTTTTGAAAGATCAATCTCGTCAAGCAACTGGTAGATTTCTTTACTTGTGTAGCCGGCAGCAATTAGAGCAGCAACGATCGACCCAGCGCTCGTACCGGCCACCCTTGCAAATCGTAATCCTTTGTTTTCTATTTCTTCGCACGCTCCAATCAACGCAAACCCTTTTATTCCTCCTCCAGAAAAAACGCCGTCTATATACATAGTAGCCACTCCTAAAGATGAACTCATTTTTACATCTTTAAGCAGTTTTTATTATAAATAGTACGGTGGACAAGAAGAAAATTTATTACAAGTAAAAAGGACACCGCTCTTAAGCGATGTCCTTTCCTTATTTACCGATATTGAAACCGCTTAACTTTTCATTAAAAACGTTTGGCACCAATGAATCTTGGTTTCCAATAACTGTTGCTTGTATAAGCAATTGAAACACCTTTTGAAGATGAAGACTGAATCATTTTTCCGCCACCTATGTATATTGCAACATGACTAGGTCTGCTTGCTTTATTTTGTGCAAAGAACATTAAGTCTCCAGTTCTCAAAGATTTAACACGGTATCCTTTGTTGTAGAACATTTCAGCTGCCGTCCGTGGCAATACTTTGCCAGCCTTGCCGAAAGAATACTTCACTAAACCAGAGCAATCAAATCCTCTAGGTGTTAATCCACCCCATCGATATGGTACGCCGAGATTTGCTTTTGCTACTGAGATTGCTTTTGTATGGTAATAGGCTGCTTCCGCTTTATCACCCATAGTGGTAAACAATGAACTTAGAATAATTGTCATAGCCATCATGGCTGTCATGATTTTTTTCAACATCTTGTTTAATCCCCCTGTGTGCTTCGATACTATTAATATACAAAAATAGCATAACATCGAAGTAACAGGCAGATTACAGTTATATTACAATTTTCGACTTTATTTTAGGAAAACTAGCATAATATGCAACGCTTAAATGGAGGATTATGTATCTTTAGGGACAGAATATAAATTTTAATCGAGTAGAGGGAAAATAAATTGATTATTTTCGCCCCTCTCAGTCGAGTAGCCCCCGGGAGTTTCACCCAGAGGCTCTCACAGAACCGTACGTGAATCTCTCGATTCATACGGCTCATATCATTCAGCCATTAAGGAACCATTCCAAGAACCCAGTGTGGAAACATGCTGGGTTCTCTTTTCGCAAGTGCTTTAAGCCATGTTTCGGCTCTTTTTCGATGTCCTCTAAATCTCTTATATTTACACATTGCCCATTTGGTTAGTCTCCGATTTACACAATCAATTAAGTATTTAACTGCTGATGGATTGTACTTAGTGAAGTAGTTGAGCCAACCTCTAATCATTGGATTTACCATCTCTGCTATGATTTCGATATTGCAACCAGTATACTTATGAATATTCATTGCCTTTATCTTGCTACGGAAAGATTTCCCGGACTTTTTACTAACTGATGGAAGAAAATTAAATTGTAGTCTTCCTAACCTGTCTTTGATGAAAATCCTTCGAAAAGTGTAGCCCAAGAAGTCAAATTCCGTAACTGGATACTCATTTACCCTATCCTTATCTTTGCAGTAGACAATCTTTGTCTTTTCCGGATGTAATTCCAGTTTGCATTCTTTTAACCGCTGATTGAGTTTTCTCAGTATGTCCCGAGCCTCTTCTTCCGATTTGCAGTGTATGATGGCATCATCTGCGTACCGTTCAAATGGCGCTCGTGGATTTGTTCGCACCATCCACACATCGAACGCATAATGCATAAACAAGTTCGCAAGAACTGGACTTATTACTCCACCTTGCGGTGTTTCCGAACTTCTTTCAATCTTACGATTTTCCGAATCCATAAATGGTGCTTTGAGCCATCTTTCGAAATACATCCTTATCCATGACTCTTTTGTGTGCTTTTGAACAGCTCGCATTAATAATTCATGATCAATATTATCGAACAATCCTTTAATATCGAACTCAATGACATAGTCATATTTCCAGCACCTTTTTCTTGCTTGTCCAATAGCGTCAATGGCTGATTTATTTGGACGGTATCCGTAAGAGTCTACATGAAATATCGGTTCAACCTTTGGTTCTAGATACATTTTAACTACCATCTGTGCGACTCTATCCTCGACTGTTGGAATACCAAGTCCTCGTTTCCCTCCAGTTTTCTTGGGTATTTCAACTAACTTAACTGGTGGGGGAAAATAGCTACCGGAACTCATTCTATTCCAAACTTTATAAAGGTTTCCTTTGAGATTCTTCTCAAATTCCTTTATGTCTTGTCCATCAATTCCCGCACTACCTCTATTCGCTTTTACTCTTTTAAAGGCTGTTAGTACAACATGTTTTGAGATTTTAAATGGCTTACTCTCTTTCATCAAATCCTCCTGTTCCCACAGTTGTTATCAGATATTGAGTTGAATGATGGTGCCCCTTCGCTCCATTGTCATTACAACAACTTCATTACTACTACGAGCACCTCCGCCCCTGTACCACGCTTCGCTATTTCGACCTTGCTTTTCTGTAGCTTGTGACTTTTCGCTTAACATCGTGATGCAGGTTCCTGTGTTTCACATCAGAGCCTGATATACACTCATGTCGCCTTAATACCGTTTGCCGAACAGTCAGCCTTCCAGGTTATCTTCTGCTCTTATCCTTGTCTAGTGGTGAACAACAAGTTTTGACAAAGCTTTACGTTATCGATACTTCTTCAGCGATTCACTTTCGTTCATCTTTGTATATCTTACATGATTGTTTTAATACAACCTTTTCCCTAGACGCTTACTACCACAACTCTTTATTGCAGCAGCTTAGGGTTGTTTGATGGATTTGCCTGGTACAATCTCCATCGAGGGACCTTCCCTCATCTCTGATGTGCCTTTCACAGCACACCACCACCGTACATACGGTTCCGTATACGGCGGTTCAATTTATATTACAGTGTGTACTTTTAGATAATGTTCTAAAGCGGGGGGAAGTCCCCTCTGCTTTAGTCTTTTGTTTGAGATTGCTCTTTGGACTACTTTTGATAGTCCAATGAACCGATAGCCTTTTCCGGCAGAAGGTTAATCCTTTCGCTTCTTCCTCAGGAATCCCTAATTGGATAAGCGATTTTATTTGTTTCTTTGGTACCTTCCATTGCTTCCAGATGATGACTCTAATTCTGGAGCGAAGCTTCTTATCTATCTCACTCATTGCTGTTTTCATATTCGAGATTCTAAAGTAATTAACCCACCCAAGTATGACTTGTTTCAGTTTTAAAATTCGGAAGTCTAGCGGAACACTCCAGTTTCGCTTTGTTAATTTTCGAAGCTTTCTTTGAAACTTCTGTATTGACATGGGATGGGGTCTTACTTGATACCTCTTGTTTTTAGTATCGTAATAATACCCGAAACCTAAGAATTTTAAATCTTTTGGGCGAGAGATTTTGCTCTTCTCCACATTGACTATCAACCCTAATTTCTTTCCTATAAATCTCACGATTGATTCCATCACCCTATTTGCCGCTTTCTCACTCTTCACAAAAATGAGGGCGTCATCAGCGTATCTCACGAATTGGAACCCTCTACTTTCTAGTTCCTTATCCAGTTCGTTCAACATAATATTACTCAATAGTGGGCTTAGATTCCCTCCTTGCGGAGTTCCAACAGGTGTTTCTTCATATTTCCCTTTCACCATAACTCCACTGACAAGATATTTTCTTATTAGAGAAATGACATCTCCGTCATCTATTGTGTTAGAAATGATTCGCATGAGTTTATCGTGATGGACTGTGTCGAAGAATCTTTCAAGGTCAATGTCCACTACCCAATCGTGTCCGTTATTCAGAAATTCCAAGCTTTTTATAATTGCCATCTCACAACTTCTTTTTGGTCTAAAGCCGTAACTAAATTCACTGAACTGCTTTTCAAATATCGGACTGAGAACTTGATGAATGGCTTGTTGGACTACTCTATCCACTACTGTTGGTATTCCCAACTTGCGCATCTTGCCATTTTCTTTTGGGATTTCCACTCTTAAGGCAGCTTGTGGTTGGTATTTTCTTGTCCTGATGCGCTGACGTAATTCATCCTTGTTCTCACGCAGATATTGCTTTAGTTCTTCGACTGTTACTCCATCGACTCCACTTGCACCTTTATTTTTATAGACACGCAGGTAGGCTTCGTTCATATTTTGATTACTTAGAATCTGTTCTAAAAGTTCCACACTCGTTTCTCCTTCCCTCTCACGTAGTAAGTGATAGCTCCATTCTGGTTAGCCTTTGAGATACGCTCATACTTTCACCATTAATACATTCGGAGTACGTCACTTGCGCATTCGTGGTGTTGAAACACTATAAATTGTTCAGCCCTTCATGAATTACTTCATTACTATGACTTCTGCTGACTTCTTGCGGCAAACCTTTTTCGACTGTACCTATGTACATCCGCAAGTCCTCCCAGGGTAAGGCAACTATCTTTCCTCTTTTACTCGCCTGATTTACCCTACAAAGTTACGCACATCTTTTGGACTTTGACTTGTGTTGGAGCCTTATCCCTTTGTAGAGCCTTAGTATCAGATTTCTGTTCGTCGAGCCAAGATTTTATTCCACGCTTCCTCTAGCCCTTACCTCACGGTAAGTACCTTGCGCTTCCTTAGTGGTTGGACGATGTGTACCCCCACAGTGGACTTTCACCACCTAGATAGATGCCATGCCTGGCACACAACAAAAAAAGGGGGGATTTTCTCCCCCTTTAAGTAAAACGTATTATAGACCACATTTTAATTGGGCACCACAGTTTGTACATGTATTGCAGCCACCCATTTCTTTTACCTTCCCAGTTCGGCAGACCGGGCAAGTATTACCTACTTCAGATCCGATTGTTACACTTGTTGAGCGAAGTTCACTGATGGTATCAACAAGGACAACGTGCTGCTTCGGTTTTTCATTAAAAATTGATAATTGTTCAGTGGTATTTTCTTCTGCTTTAAGTGTTAGCACCTGAGAATCGCGTGAACCATCAACATAAACAGTTCCACCCTTTGCACCGCCGCGATATAAACGCTGGTATACCTTTTCAACCTGCTCTACGCTATACCCTTTTGGTGCATTGACTGTTTTACTGATGGAGCTGTCAATCCAGCGCTGGATGACACATTGAACATCCGCATGTGCATCCGTCGAGAGTTCCATCGATGAAATAAACCAATTTGGAAGATTGTTTGGATCTGCTTCTGGATGCTTTTCTAGATATTCTTTTACGATATCCGCTTTTACTTCGATAAATTTACCGAGACGTCCGCTTCGGAAGTAAGAGAATGAGAAATAAGGTTCAAGCCCTGTGGAAACACCAACCATGGTCCCTGTGGATCCCGTTGGTGCAACAGTTAGTAAATGTGAATTTCTAATTCCGTTTATTAATATAGATTCGCGGATATCATCAGGCATTTTCTTCATATATCCTGTATCGATGAATGCTTGTCGTAATCGATTGGTTTCATTTGGTGTTTCACCAGACAAGAATGGGAAGCTTCCCTTCTCTTTTGCCAATTCAATTGATGTTCTATATGCAGTAGTTGCAATGATTTCAAATACTTGGTCAACGAGTTTGTTACCTTCCGGTGAGCCATATTCCGTTTCACAATAAATCAGCATGTCATGCAAGCCCATTACTCCAAGCCCTACACGTCGTTCACCAAGAGCCTGCTTTTTATTTTCTTCTAGGAAGTATGGAGTAGCATTAATAACGTTATCCTGCATCCTTACGCCCACAGCTACTGTTCGCTTAAGCTTTTCAAAATCAATCGTTTTTGTTTCTTTATCAGCCATTTCTGCCAGATTAACTGCTGCAAGGTTACAGACGGAAAATGGTGCAAGAGGTTGTTCTCCACATGGGTTTGTTGCGACAACCTGTTGTCCATAGGCTTTTGCATTCGTCATGTCGTTTGCATTGTCGATAAAAAATATTCCCGGTTCTGCTGAGTAGGTTGCACAAATATTGATTAAGTTCCAGAGTTCTTTCGCTTTGAACTTTTTGTACACTCGTACTTTATATCCAAGTTTTTCCCACTCACGGACATCACCAACTTTATGCCATTCTTCATTATAAACTTTCATTTCCTCTTGATTGTATCGTTCAACATATGGGAAACGAAGTTCATAGTCGCTATCGTTTTCAACAGCTTCCATAAATTCCTTGGTTAAACAGACAGAAATGTTCGCCCCTGTAAGGAACTCAGGATTATGGACAGTGTAGTTACCACCCGTTAATAATTTTTCTTCTGCGTCAGCAATGATGTTTGCATCAAAGCCACCGAAGCCAGGAATGTTTTTATAATTTACAATTCCCTGGTACATTGCAGTTTCTCTTAGAGTTAGCGGGGTGAACTTTAACTTATCTTTAGCAAGTTTTTTTATTGTTTCATCATTTGTATTTTCAATTAAAAATCGAAGAATTCTAGGATTTTGCATCTTTGAAATAATAAATTCAATAATGTCTGGATGCCAGTCAGCCAACATAATCATCTGAGCTCCACGTCTTGATCCACCCTGCTCAACCAAATGCGTCAACTTCGCGATATCATCCAACCATGAAACCGAACCAGATGATTTCCCATTCACGCCTCTAGCCAAAGTATTACGAGGTCTCAGAGTCGAACCATTTGTTCCCACACCGCCGCCGCGGCTCATGATTTCCATCACTTGCTTACGATGATCCGAGATGCCTTCTCGTGAGTCGGGAACGAACGGCATTACGTAGCAATTGAAGTAAGTAACATCCGTATCTGCCCCGGCACCGTAAAGAACGCGTCCTGCAGGAATGAAGTTCATATTAACAAGCTCTTGATAAAACCGTTCTGTCCATTCTCTTCGCTTCTCTTCCGTCTCTTCGACCGAAGCAAGACCAGTTGCATTCCGCTTCGCGATTTGCTCGTAGAAGAGCTCCAAAGGCTTTTCAATGACATCTAATGACCTGTCTATCACACCAGTTGCAGCTTCTTCAGGATCATCGAGCACTCCCCTAAATTCCTCTTCTACTAAAACTTTCGCTCTTTTCTTTTCCCAGTCGATTTCCTTGATATATCCAAGACCTCGTGCTGGAAATTTTGGATCCTCTTTAATAGTCAAAACAACAAAGTCACCGTTAGTAAGAGTAATTTTTGCAGTGTCTTTAAAAGTATAGCGGTCTAACATGACCAAACGGGAAACACCCTTGTGAGTTATTTTCATATCTGGGGTAACTGGATGTACCTGAGGGAATAAGTGAACATCCTCATTCAACCTTTCAAAATCAATATTCATTGTTTGTCTAAAAACTACAGACATGAGAACAACTCCTTAATTATAAAATCTACCTATTGTGCTAAATCTAGCAGGTTTACGCTATATCTAGTTGGTTTGTATTTTTAGGTTATCATAGCACACCCGAAGAAATCAATATATAGTACCGAAAATATTTTCGACACCACTATATATTGTATTTAGAACCAGTAATAATCATTTTGTCAAACGCAAAAAATAATAGAATTAAAAGTAAACCAAAGCTATTAGATGATTTCCGGCATAATTCAGGAAAATTTAACAAAATTCGCAGGTTGCTTCTTTACATTTATAGTTTTTTACAAGAAAAAAGCGACGAATCCGCCGCTTCAGACTATCTCTTAAAATTCCATTCATCACTTTCATAGCGCTCTTTTGCAATTTTTTCAACGTATGCTATTTCTTCCTGAGTTAATTGATAAGGCTCCAAGTCAATATTTAGACCTTCCGCAAAGCCTTTATAAAAAGCTTCCTTTGCTTCCTCAAGTGATATTTTCCTTGGACTAATAGCATTAATCGCAACTGCTTTATCCTTAAAAGCTTTTCTCATTCGTTCCTTAACTCTCTCACTCGGATATTTAAATAAACTAAAGAGCTTATCTTCATCTAGATCTAGCAGAATAGAGCCGTGCTGTAGGATGACTCCCTTTTGCCTTGTTTGTGCGCTCCCGGCAACCTTCCTGCCTTCCACCACTAGTTCATACCAGCTTGGAGCGTCAAAACAAACTGCAGAGCGAGGGTTTTTTAAAGCCTCCCTTTCTTCTGCTGTTTTTGGGACAGCAAAATAAGCTTCAAGTCCCAAATGATGAAATCCTTTTAAAATCCCTTCAGAAATAACTCGATACGCCTCTGTCACCGAATTAGGCATTTCGGGGTGTTCTTCAGAAACAATGACACTATAAGTAAGCTCGTGTTCATGGAGAACCCCACGTCCTCCTGTAGGTCTTCTGACAAAACCAAGTTGATGAGCCTTGACCGCGTCCATATCAATTTCCTTCTCAACCTTTTGAAAATATCCTACCGACAGCGTCGCCGGATTCCAACCATAGAATCGAATCACTGGAGGAATTTTCCCTTCACTATGCCAATCGAGTAACGCTTCATCTAAAGCCATATTAAAAGATGGTGAACTATTTCCAGTATCAATAAAACGCCAAACTTCTTTTTTCATTATAAAACCTCATTTTTTTATAATTATTTCGTGTTTAAGTCTACCAAAATCTGATATAGATTCAAAATAAGATGTTTCTGCTATAATTAATAACGTAATTTGAAAAGTTTTTTTGCATTCATCTTTATCTTTATAGGATAGACTTATATAATAAATATTAGTGCAGCATAGCTTGAAAGGGGCAAAAAGAAGTTGAATTCACTTTATCCATTATTAATCATCATCGTCGCAGTTATCATTTATTCCGTTTTCACTTTTTTCTATCAGAAAAGGATTGTTAAAACGGTAACAGAAGAAGAGTTCCGTGCAGGTTACAGAAAGGCACAACTAATAGATGTTCGTGAAGCAAACGAATTCGAAGGCGGCCATATTTTAGGAGCACGTAATATCCCAATGTCACAAATGAAAATGCGTATGAAAGAAATTCGTTCCGATATGCCGGTATATCTCTATTGCCAAAGTGGAATGCGCAGTGGACGCGCAGCCCAGTTCTTACACAGAAAAGGCTATAGAGAATTAACCCAGCTTCAAGGCGGGTTTAAAAAATGGTCCGGTAAAGTTAAAACGAAGAAATAAGAAAATCTTTAAGGCACCGGATTTCGGAGCCTTTTTTATTTTGAAAAAATTGTTTCGCAAAAAGAGAGGTCAGATTCGATTTATGAATCTGACCTTTCCGTTTATTAAGCTTGTTGATATTTTAAAACTGGTTTCCGTGCTGCTTTTGTTTCGTCCATACGGCCGACCACGGTCGTATGTGGTGCTTCTTGAACGATTTCTGGATTTTCCTCAGCCTCTTTTGCAATTTGGATCATGATATCGACGAACGAGTCCAAGGTCTCTTTAGATTCAGTTTCAGTCGGTTCGATCATAATGCACTCTTCCACATTTAATGGGAAGTAAATGGTTGGCGGATGGTAGCCAAAATCAAGCAGACGTTTCGCAATATCCAAGGTGCGAACCCCTAGTTTCTTCTGGCGCCTGCCGCTAAGGACAAATTCATGCTTACAATGTCTGTCAAATGGCAGATCATAATATTCAGCAAGCCTTCTCATCATATAGTTCGCATTTAATACAGCATACTCTGTTACCGCTTTTAGGCCATCTGGACCCATCGAGCGAATATATGTGTAGGCACGAACGTTGATTCCGAAGTTTCCGTAGTATGGCTTCACGCGGCCAATTGACTGCGGGCGATCATAATCAAGGACAAACTCTTCTCCCCGTTTTGCGATAATCGGTTTTGGCAGGAATGGAATCAAATCTGCATTAACACCAACTGGTCCGGAACCAGGTCCGCCGCCACCGTGTGGGCCTGTGAAGGTTTTATGAAGATTTAAGTGAACCACATCAAAGCCCATATCTCCTGGTCTAGCCTTCGAAAGAACGGCGTTTAAATTTGCACCATCATAATAAAGTTTTCCGCCAGCTCCATGAACAATTTCAGCCAATTCAAGTATGTTTTCTTCAAATAAACCAAGCGTATTCGGGTTGGTTAACATTAATGCCGCAGTATCTTCCCCAACAACGCGTCTTAAATCTTCAAGATCGACCAGACCATGCTCATTGGACTTAACCGTTATGGTTTCAAAACCTGCAATCGTAGCTGAAGCAGGGTTCGTACCATGAGCAGAATCCGGCACGATTACTTTTGTCCGGTTCATATCACCGTTAGCCTCATGGTATGCACGGATCATCATTAACCCTGTCCATTCCCCATGGGCACCTGCTGCTGGCTGAAGGGTCACTTCGTCCATTCCTGTAATTTCGATTAAATGCTCCTGCAAATCGTATAAAAGCTCAAGGGCACCTTGAACAGAGCTTTCGTCTTGAAGCGGGTGGACATGAGCAAAGCCGTTAAAGCGCGCAACATTTTCATTGATTTTTGGATTATATTTCATCGTACAAGAGCCAAGTGGATAGAACCCTGAATCGACCCCATGATTCCTTCTCGAGAGAGCCGTGTAGTGGCGCATAATATCAAGCTCCGAAACTTCAGGAAGTTCTGGCTCTTCTGTACGAAGATAACCGTCAGGAAGAAGGGCGCTTAAATCTAGTTCCGGTACATCCATTTCTGGCAGACTGTAGCCGATGCGTCCTGGTGTACTAAGTTCAAAAATGAGTGCCTGGTCTTGATTATGCATGCAAATCCCCCAATTCTTTCACTAGAGTATCAATTTCTTCCTTCGATCTTTGTTCTGTTACAGCAATCAGCATATGGTATGCCAGTTCTGAATAATCACGCCCTAAATCATAGCCGCCGATTATTCCTTTTTGTAAAAGCATTTGGTTGATTTCTTTAACAGGCTTAGTTAATTTCACAACGAATTCGTTAAATGAATGACCGTCATACACGACTTCAAAGCCAGCTTCCTTGAATGCATTTTTTGCATAATTGGCCTTTTGTAAGTTGGCGGCAGCTATTTCGCGTACGCCTTTTTTACCAAGAGCAGTCATTGCAACTGATGCAGCAAGAGCATTTAATGCTTGGTTTGAGCAAATATTTGATGTTGCCTTATCTCTTCGGATATGCTGTTCACGTGCTTGCAATGTTAATACAAACCCTCGACGGTCTTGATCATCCGTTGTCTGTCCGACAAGTCGGCCAGGAACTTTACGCATTAACTTAGTTGTGACTGCAAAATAGCCGCAATGCGGTCCGCCAAAGGCAGTTGCAATTCCAAACGGCTGTGCATCACCAATAACGATGTCAGCACCAAATTTACCTGGAGGTGTTAACACTCCAAGGGATAATGGATTGCTTGATACAACAAACATTGATTTATTGGCATGAATGATTTCCTCAAGTTCTTTTAACGGCTCAATTCGCCCAAAGAAGTTTGGATATTGGACGATAACGGCTGCAACATCCTCGTTAACGAGCCCTTTTAATGTCTCAAGATCAGTAACTCCATCTTTAACTGGTACTTCAACGACAGTAAGGTTCTGACCTTTTGCATAGGTTTTAAGAACATCGCGTGCTTCAGGGTGTACGGCATCGGATACTACAATTGTTTTTCTTTTCGTATGACCTGCACTAAGCATCGCTGCTTCAGCAAGTGCAGTTCCGCCATCGTACATGGAAGAGTTGGCAACATCCATTCCAGTTAATTCACAAATCATCGTTTGGAATTCAAAGATCGCTTGAAGTTCACCTTGGGAGATCTCCGGCTGATAAGGTGTATAGGCTGTATAAAATTCTGATCTAGAAATAACATGATCGACAATCACTGGCATGTAATGGTCATAAACACCTGCGCCTAAAAAAGATACATTACTTTTCAGGTCAGCGTTCCGACTAGCCATATTAAAAAGCTCTTTCATCAGGTCTGTTTCAGACTTTGCGGCCTTTATATTATACTCACCCTTAAATCTTACTTTTTCAGGGATATCGCTAAACAGTTCATCAATTAAGGAAACACCAATTGCCTCAAGCATAGCCTTCTTATCTTGTTCAGTCATGGGTAAATAGCGATGTTTCATAAACCTAACTCCCTTCATGTTTTACTGTTCTCTTTTATAAAAAGGTGTTGGAACTACTATAGCCTTTAAGCGTTTGCCACGAATTTCGATCTCTACCTCGGATTCAAGGCCCGTATATTCTACATTAATAAGGGCAAGACCAATATTCCTCTTTAAGCTTGGTGATTGTGTACCAGTTGTAACCTCACCAATTAATTGATCACCTATATAAACAGGGTATCCATGACGAGGAATCCCGCGATCTATCATTTCGATACCTACCAATTTTCTGGTTAGGCCCTGTTCTTTTTGTTGGATTAACGCATCTTTCCCGATAAAATCATTTTCTTTCTTTAATTTCACAGCGAAGCCAATTCCTGCTTCAAGTGGTGAAATTTCAGCTGATAGTTCCTGCCCATAAAGAGCTAAAACTGCTTCAAAGCGAAGGGTGTCGCGTGCCCCTAATCCACATGGAATCACTCCATCTTCTTGACCTGCAGTTAAAATATCTCTCCAAATGTCGACAACATCCTCTGCATTGCAATAAACTTCAAAGCCATCTTCACCGGTATAACCCGTTCTGGATACAAGTGCCTTTTTCCCATTTAGGTTTACCTCTTGTTGAAACTTGAAAAAGCCAATTCTACTTAGATCAGTCTCTCCTGCAAGCTTTTGCAGGACTTTTTCTGCAAGAGGTCCCTGGATAGCCAGTTGAGCGGTTTTTTCTGATAAGTTCTCTAAAGTGACATCGCCGGTTAAATGGTCTTCAAGCCATTTGTAATCTTTTTCAATATTTGATGCATTGACCACTAAAAGGTAATGATTGTCTTCAATCTTATATACCAGCAGGTCATCGACAGTTCCGCCATTTTCATAACACATGGCAGTGTACTGCGCACCTCCATTTTTTATTTTTGAAATATCATTCGTCATCATTTTTTGTAAAAATGTTAAGCTATCAGAGCCTTTTACTTCTACTTCACCCATATGGGAAACATCAAATAATCCTGCACTTTTACGAACAGCTTCATGCTCTTCTTTGATGCTTGAGAATTGGACCGGTAGTGCCCAACCTCCGAAATCAATCGTTTTTCCTCCCCATTCCTTATACACTTCAAAAAGCGGAGTTCGTTTTAATTCAGACATCCTTAATCCCCCTTCAATCTTTGGCACATGTTATACAATGGGTAACATAAAAAAGGACAGAAACCTCCTATGTAACGTAAGAAGGTCTCTGTCCTTGCACCTGAAAGTTTACCTAAAAAGGCTTTCCCCTTTGGTGGCTGCTTAAAATTAGCAGCGCTCTCCAGAGCTGCGTCAAACAAGAGTTCTTTTGCCTGAGAGATTCACATTTTCTGCTTGCTCCTTCGGCGCTACATACGTAGTCTCTCCCCTTGTTATCATTCGCATTATAATATTATCCAAAGTGGTCATACTAATTATACTAATAAAATAAATTACCTTATTAAAATATTTTAAACATTAAAGCTATTATCATCCTACCATTAACAGAATACATTGAGCAATAACTTTATTAGAAAAATATAAAGCAGAAGATTGCACAAAAGGAGTTGGAACCATGTCGATCGAAATTGAATTTGATTCCTCCTGGAAGGATGATTTTTTACATAGAATTGAAAACGATGGTCCATGGGGTAATTGGGAGCTTTTTAAACTAGCTATTAATGTTGAAAAACATCTCGTCATTCCGGATTTCAAGGGTCTATTGGCACCTGGTCATTTACCCAATCTAACCCCCCTCCCACACCAGCTTGAAACAGCTAAACAAGTCATTGAAAACATGAATGGGAAAGCCATACTTGCTGATGAAGTAGGACTTGGTAAAACGATTGAGGCTGGGTTAATACTTAAAGAATATATGATTCGCGGCTTGGTGAAAAAGGTATTAATTCTTGTCCCTGCTTCCTTAGTTACTCAATGGTCGATGGAGTTGAATAGCAAATTTTTTATTCCAGCTATCTCACAAAGGAAAAGCTATGTTTGGGAACAGTGTGATGTCGTCGTATCGTCGATTGATACAGCCAAACGAAATCCACATCGAGACATAATTTTCAAGCAAGATTATGACCTTATAATCATCGATGAAGCACATAAACTTAAAAATAATAAAACAAAAAACTACGAATTTGTTCAAAATCTGAAAAAGAAATTTTGTTTACTTCTGACAGCAACTCCGATTCAGAACCGGGTCGAAGAAATATTTAATCTGGTTTCATTGTTAAAACCTGGTCATCTAGGGAGCGAAACTGCCTTTTTTGAAAAGTACAAACGAGATGCACGGTCATTAAATGACAATGAGCATTTAAAAGAATTAGTTAACAAGGTAATGATTCGGAATCGACGTGCTGATACAGGAATTGAGTGGACGAAGAGACATGTCGAAACCATTCCGATTGAATGTACCACAGAGGAGAAAGTTCTTTATGAGTCAATCACTGATTTGAAAAGTGAAGGGAATTGGGTCCAGACTAGTTCATTCTCCGTAATGACATTACAGCGTGAGGCATGCAGCAGCAGAGAGGCAGTTTTTTACACTTTAAAAAATATGCTTCAAAAAAAGGAAAATCCAACTCCTGCCTTCGAAGAACAAATTCAATATTTAATAAAAAAGGTCGAAGCCGTCCAGAAAAATTCAAAAGCGGAAAAGGCCTTAGAATTAATTCAAAAAGTGAATGATAAAGTGATTATTTTTACCGAATATCGGGCCACGCAAATGTACCTGCAATGGTATTTAAAACAACATGGAATTTCATCTGTCCCCTTTCGAGGCGGCTTTAAGCGAGGAAAAAAGGACTGGATGAGAGAATTATTCCAAAAGCATGCTCAAGTCCTCATTGCAACGGAAGCAGGCGGCGAAGGAATTAACCTTCAATTTTGCAACCATATTATTAACTTTGATTTGCCCTGGAACCCAATGCGGCTAGAACAGCGAATTGGACGTATCCATCGTCTCGGACAGGAAAAGGATGTAATGATTTATAATTTTGCGATAAAAAATACGGTCGAAG
Organism: Bacillus sp. MM2020_1; assembly: GCA_011250595.1. GTDB lineage: Bacteria > Bacillota > Bacilli > Bacillales > Cytobacillaceae > Neobacillus. The sequence continues at coordinate 70,209 of JAANMP010000012.1, forward strand.
AACATATTTTAAAGCTTCTATATGAAAAAATACATTTATTTGAAAAAGTTATCGGCGAGCTCGATGATATTTTAACAAAGTTGGAATTTGGCAATATTGAAGATCATTTAATCGATATTTTTGGACAATCCGCTTCAGAAGGTGAAATGCGCATTAAAATGGAGAATTTATCATCGATGATCGAATTTGCTCAAAATATGAAGGAAGGAGAATCCCATGCAGCAGCAGGAAATTCATAACTTTCTATTGAACTACTTTCAGGCCAATGATTGTACGATTGTGGCAAATGGTCCTGGATATTTAACCGTCCAGTTGACAGTAGAACTTGACAAAGAATTAATGAACCGGCCTTTTTACTGGCACTATTTAGAAAAAACGGGCGGAGTTCCCAACCCAATGAAGTTAACTTTTATTACGAACCAAGATGCCGCTCCTGAAAATATGAAAGGGGAAATCATCCATTTTGGTTCCCCTCGGCTTCATCAAATTTTTGCATCGACAAAAAACTTAGCCAGTTATATCCGGCTGTATGAAAATCATCGTAATCAAAACAAGCAAACTCCCTTACTTCCTTGGCTATGTCTAAATGTTAAGATTTCTTATCAATGTGACCGTAAGCGGGATATTTTTAAATCAATCGGCTTACAGCTTATTAACGGAAAAATGGTCGAGGATTTCCATGACAGGCTGCTTGAAATACAGTTAACACCAAAAATACCTGACTATTCCTTTACTTTGTCACCTTTAGTGAAACCTCAGAGCGGAATGACAAGAATTGAAACCTATCTTACATCCGTGATCGACAAGGAAGACCACACTTGGGCTCTCGAGGCTAGAGAGCGTTGGGATCAAGATTTACGTCTCTTACATCACTTTTACGAAGATATGGAAGATGAAAATGAAAACTATGAGACCGAAAAAATGGCCCTAAAAGAACAATACGAGCCCAAAATCAACATATCCTTCATCAATGGAGGCCTCTTTTATCTAACCGAAAAAGCACTATAAGGGAAAGGGTGTCAGGCACCATGTGAAATTTTCACATGGTGCCTGACACCCTTTTGTGACAACTTTTTGACAACAAATAAATTATTTGCCGAAAAAGATAAGTTTTTACGAGAATAAAAAAGGATACGGTGGAAACCTGTCGAATTTAATTCCAAGTAAAAATAAAAAGGTGGTGGTACCTATTGTTAGCGAGATAGAAATTTTAGCAAATCGAATCATTACAGATGCAGCACGGAACCAGGCAACAGATATTCACATTATCCCTAGGAAGAAAGACACGCTCGTCCAAATCCGATTAACCAACAAGCTCATACCTCGACTATCCCTTCCAAAAGATGAATGCGACAGATTAATCTCACATTTTAAATTCACAGCCAATATGGATATCGGAGAAAGAAGACGACCACAAAGTGGAGCTTTTTTTTGCGAAGTCGATGGAAATTTAATGGGTCTCAGACTTTCCACTCTCCCTTCTAATAACAGAGAGAGCCTTGTCATCCGGCTGTTACCACAGCAAGAACAGATACCTTTTCACCAACTTTCACTTTTCCCATCAATGACCCGAAAACTACTTGCTCTTCTCAAACATGCTCATGGGTTAATTATCTTCACCGGGCCAACGGGCTCGGGCAAAACCACAACACTCTATTCTTTATTAAACGAAACCGCCCACTTATTTCATCGTAACGTTATCACACTCGAAGATCCCATTGAAAAAAACTATGACTCCGTCTTGCAAATTCAAGTGAATGAAAAAGCAGGCGTAACTTATGCAGCCGGATTAAAGGCTATTCTTCGTCATGACCCTGACATTATTATGGTGGGTGAAATAAGAGATGCTGAAACAGCGAAAATTGCCGTTAGAGCAGCATTAACTGGGCATTTAGTGCTCTCGACGATGCATACCCGTGATTCTAAGGGCGCGGTTTATCGACTACGTGAGTTTGGGGTCAATTGGTTAGAGGTCGAGCAGACGCTCATTGCGATAACCGCTCAAAGGCTAGTTGAACTAACCTGCCCCTTTTGTGAAGGAGATTGTTCACCTATTTGTTATTCCTACGGCAGATGGAAACGCGCCAGTGTGTTTGAACTTTTATCAGGAAGAAATTTACATGCAGTAATGAAAGCTGCTCAAGGAGAACAAATTGAGATACGTTACCGAATGTTAAAGGATGTAATTAATAAGGGCATTGCCCTTGGGTATATTCAAGAATCTGAATTTGAACGTTTGGTGTATGATGATGAATCGTCATAAATGGACTGTGAATGAACAAGCTCATTTCCTGAGAAGGACCGGTGAACTATTAGCAAGGGGGTATCCAATTGCCTTAGCAATTGAATCCATAGCATTACAATTATCAACAAAACGTAAGGAGGAGTTAAATGGGTGTTTAGATGAGTTGAAAAAAGGTTTACCGTTTCATGATGCTTTAAATAATCTTGGTTTCCACAAAGACTTAGTCGGTTATGTCTATTTTGCCGAGCAGCACGGCAGCTTTGCAGATGCTCTGTTAGAAGGAAGTGATCTTGCCCTATTAAAAGATAAAGATTTACACAAATTACTCAAGTTGCTTCAATATCCAATGGTACTTTTAGTTATCACAGGATTTCTATTTATTTTTATAGAAAATACTTTACTTCCAAGGTTTACAACCCTTTTTTCATCGCTTGGACTGGAAGCAAATTTTTTCACGAATGTCATTTACTCTTTTGATCATTACTTCCCAATTGTTATTGGTGCCTTACTTCTTACACTAACGATGGGAGCAGTTTATTATTTTCTATTTTTTCGAAAACTCTCCGTCCTTAAGCAAAGGTCTCTACTTGTTCGAATCCCTTTTGTTGGCAGGATCCTCAAGCTACTGTTTACCCACTACTTTTCCATTCAACTAAGCTTCCTCTTGTCCGGTGGATTATCAGTTTCCGAAGCCTTATTACTATTTGAACAGAATCATAGACATCCTTTTTATAGTCACTTAGCTAATCAAATAAAAAGTAAGTTAATGACCGGAGAAAAATTGGAGACTATCTTAGCATCACTATCGTTTTTCGAAAAAGAATTTCCGATGATTGTAAAACATGGCCAAGAAAATGGAAAATTGGAGCAGGAATTACTATTTTTTAGTAAGCATTGTGTTACTACCATGGAGGAAATGATAGAAAAACGTTTAAAAACCATTCAGCCAGTTCTTTACCTTTTTATTGGATTTATGGTGGTTTCTATGTATTTGGCTATTCTTTTACCTATGTTTCACTTATTAGATGGAATCTAAGAAAGCGCAAGCGCCCGTTTAGCGGCGTATGGACTGGAGCGCTCCAACTGAGATAAAGGAAACACGGAGAGCGGAGCGATTCGATGTTGACTTATCGTAGGGCGGAGAGCGAAGTCCACTAGCCGCTGGGCGCTGGAGCTGGACAGTTATCTAAGTTCAAAAACTAATACTTTTTATCTTATAAAAAATGGAGGTTAATTAAAATGATGAACAATGAGAAAGGCTTCACTTTAATTGAAATGATGATTGTCATGCTAATAATATCTGTGCTGTTAATAATCACAATTCCCAACGTTGCTAAACATAATTCAAATATAAACAATAAAGGCTGCGATGCCTACGTTAAAATGGTTCAAGCTCAAGTTCAAGCTTATGAAATGGATAAGAATAAGATTCCCACCATCGCGGAACTAAAAACGGAAGGATATATAAAGACGGACGCTAAAGGCTGTCCAAACGGTAAGACGGTTGAAATAGACTCTGAAGGTACTGTTACAGCTGTTGCATTAGTAACCAACCCATAATGAATAACCATCAAAAAGGCTTCACTTTAATTGAGTCCTTGTTAGTTCTCTCCATCTTCATAATTATCTCCTCAATTACGGTTTTCTCCTTAAAGCCACAGCACACAGTTATGGAGGATGAGGCCTTTTTAACCCAATTAAAAGCCGACCTATACTATGCACAACAATATGCTATTTCCCATCAGGATGAAGTTTCAATTGTTTTTTTTCCAAGCCAGAATCGGTACTCTATCTTTTTGCTGCCCGACCTGCCACCAGTCGTCCATCGCAATTACTCAAAAAATATTACTCTCACTGAGGGCTCCCTTACCTTATATTTCAAATTTCTAAGTGACGGCAATGTAAACAAATTTGGCACGATCTATATCCAAACAAACAATAAAAGATATGTTTTAACCGTTTTAATTGGAAAGGGGCGATTCTATGTTAAGGAGTACTAAAGGCTTTTTCTTGCTGGAATTGCTGCTTTCTCTATCGGCCTGGTTAATGCTTAGCTTATTTTGTCTTCCTTTATTGATTGAGCTAAGGGATCAATCTCGACAATTGGAATTGGAAAGTAAAGCAAGGCAGCTTATGTATGAGGAACTCCAGACCCAATTAATCAATAATAAATCATTTTCAAATTACACTTCCATTCTGAATGGAGTTGAGTACCAAATCATTTGGAAAAACAATGAAACAGTTGACCAAAAGGAGGTGTGTGTAAGAATTGAAAAAAATTCTTTCCTGCCTGAAACCGAAATATGCGGTTTACTGGAATGAAGAAGCATTTACGCTCATCGAAGCACTCATTGCTTTTTCTATCTTTACGACGATTATTTTCTTTATGTCACCTATTTTTCAAATTATCCTTACGAATAAGGATAATGAGGCATCCTTACAGGCAATGGAGTGGGAAGTCTTTTCCAGCCAAATAAAAAAAGAAATAAGACTGTCTACTCGAGCAGAAGTGGTTTCCGGACGACTAATTCTAACGAAGGATATAGAAACAATTCAATATGAAAGATATGGCACTAACCTTAGGAGACGTGTGAATTCTACTGGACATGAAATAATCCTCCAAAATGTTTCACAATTTTCCTTTACTATTCTAAACAATGCCGTCAAAGTCTTCGTAACGGACCTACGGGGAAGAGAATACTCAGTGACAGCTTTTCCAATCGTTAATTGGGGGCCAGTCCCATGAAAAATAATGAGAAAGGGTTCACTTACCCACTTACCTTATGTTTGGTCATCCTTTTTTTATCATTTTTCTCGTTACGTATTGAACAATTATTATCCGTAAGAAAAATGGCACATGAAACAGATATCATCCTGCAAGAGGAGTACTATTTTCTATCGTCGGCAAAAAAAGTTGAAGTGAATTTTCAAAAGAGTGGGACATTACCTTCTAAAGGAGCATTTACTTTTGTTAAAGGCACCATGAATTACCAAGCTGACCCTCCTACTGGATATATCCAAAGAGTCAATTTCACACTTCTCCTTAATGCAGGTGACAAAGCGTATATCGGTAGGGGATATTTTGATACTAGAACCAAAAAATTAACCAAATGGATTGAATTGAAGTAAACAAACTTGGACATACTTGATGATGAAAATTAAAGGCAGGTGTGTCCATGAAAACTAATGACTATGTTAAATACATGACCCAAACCATCGTAAAATATGCAGACCAACCGAAGGATGAACGAAGACGTCTTCGGACAGTACGCAAGGAATCAAAAGCATCCTTTTGGTATCGTTGGTTCGGAATACTACCCTACATTCTCTATTATGAAGTTAAAAAAAGACGAAAAATGTAACAGGCAATCCTGCATGAACATTCTTTGATACTTTTCCAATTTAGCTATATTTTGGCCATTGACAATAGAAGTAGTTTATTAGATTTAGCTAATTTTTTATTATATTGTTACAATAAAAAGTCTGAAATTGTGAACATTTTCTAAACTTATAGTGTTAACGTTGTTAACCTCATTCCCATGTTCCTTTGGCTGTATTATAATGGAATAAATTATGGGGGTCCGAGGTGAACAGTGATGGAACAAACATTAAAGATAACAAACGTTTTGTCAGATCCAACACGGTACTATATTTATCAATACATTACCAAACGTCATCAAGAAGTAACAGTTCAAGAGGTGGCGGAAAATTTTAATATTCATCCGAATGTAGCAAGATTGCATTTATCAAAATTAGAAGATGTAAATATGTTAGCATCGGAAACAAAGAAAACTGGAAAAGGCGGCAGGCCAAGTAGGTTGTATCGTTTATCTGACGATGTAATCCAGCTTCATTTCCCATTCCGTGACTATATGCTCTTATCCAAAGTCGCCATTCAAACAATGATTTCACTTGGAGAAGCAGGAAAGCAAGCCCTTTACCTAACAGGAAAACGTTTTGGTACTGAAGTGATTGAACAAGAAAAGGCAAAAAGAGCGTTTGGCGAGGAATTAGAATTTGATCAAAAGCTAACAATATTAAAAAGTGCTGCAACACTTGCAGGTTTTTATCCGGAATTTGAAGCAAACGGTGAAAAAACAAAAATCTATTTCCAAATATTCAATTGTCCATTTAAAGAAGTGGCAGAAGAACATACGGAAACAGTTTGTAGTATGCATCATGAATTTCTAAAGGGCATGTTTGAAGCACTTTTTGAATCCGTTGAGTTGATTGAGAAGGATAATATTATTTCCGGCTGCGAAACTTGTTCTTATCAAGCACTGGTAACAAACTAATTCGAAACCATTATTTACATTATGCCTCCTTTTACTTTATAATATTGTAATGATGGTATCGTAGGGTAAAAGGAGGGGATACATATGGATCGCATGTTCAGAGTTTGTGGTTTCTGGACGGGCATTTTTACAGTAATGTTTTATCTAGGAGATTTGGATAAAACGGCAATGTTATTCTTAGCCCAAACAGGTTTTTTCGTTTTGCTTAGCTATCTTAAATTATCCGAACGCATGTATTTGTGGGTCTTCGGAGCATATTTAACAGTTTTCTTCGCTGGCTTCACTTATTGGACAACATTCATGATGGTGCCTGGTGTAGCAGAGTAAGAACAATTAGAAAAACGACGGAAAACTCCGGCGTTTTTCTTATTCTACGAAAACGTTCCTTTCATTTAACTTTATCCCTTTTTGCTGGATGACCACATGAAAATAAGAACTCATTCCAGAGGGCATGATTAAGCTGCGAATTGCCCGATTCCGTTTGCTAACCTCTGAAAATGGATTGGGGTCATAATGGTTCTCTAATTCTTTTAGAATACCGGCTTTTAATAAAAATTCATCTTGTCTTAGTTTGGAAATTAACTCCAACTCTGCTTGTTCACCCTTTTGAATGAGATAATCAAAATGGATATGCGTGGTAATATCCATTTCACCAGGATGCTGTAGGACATCATTAATCATCTGGTGCTGAAAATAGCCTCTTAAACTCCCCTTCGCCCTCCTCGGGTCCATCCACTCCTCAAGTGTATAGCCATAATCTGCTGTTACAACAATTCCTTTTATTAAGGACTGAGAAATTTCCCGTAACATTTTTTCCATTGCTAAAGGTACCTCAATCCGCTGGTTTTCCCTTAATTCCATTTTGCATTCCTGTAAAAAAAACAGGATGTCTGAATTTGTTAACAGCACTCTTTGCTCAAACAGTTCATTATTTTTAATCCCAATCATTACTTCAAAAAGGTTCCCATTTACCTTTTCAATCACATGAACTGGCAGTGCATCAAATAGTTCGTTGGAAAAGATCATTCCCTCAAAAGGCTCAACTTCACAAAGACTCTCTACTTGGACAATTGAAAAATTAGTCAGCAATTCCCTTTGCAGTTTCCGATGATAGGGACTGCTTTCAACAATAATATATTTTAAGGGGGTTTTTATCGTTTCTTGCCATTCCTGTAAAAACGCCTCGGCAAAACGTCCATTTCCTGCTCCAATTTCACAAAATACTGGGTCTAATTGTCCGTTTGTACAGATATTAGAAAACCATTTTGCCATCATTCTACCGTATAGATCAGATATATTGCTGGTTGTAATGAAATCACCCAGTCGGCCAATTTTCTGTTTATCTTTCATATAATAACCGTAATCAGGATGATATAATGCGGCCCCGATAAAATCCGCATAGGAAATCAACTCATTGGATGAATTTGTAATTAAACTCTTTAAAAATGTGTTCATATATGCTCCTTTTTCAAATAAACACTATTGACATAGTGAAAACTTTATAATATTGTAAGGATAGTAGCTTAACTTTTATCCCTCCCATATAAGAATAAAATATCCCCCAGAAAAACCCTTCTCAATTTGGAGAAGGGTTTTTCTATAGTATCGTCTCCTCAGTCTTAAAATCCATTTAAAAACGGATTACTGTCCATTTCTTCACCAATGGTTGTTACAGGGCCGTGTCCTGATAAGACATACGTTTCCTCAGGCAAAACAAGCAGTTTATCATGGATGCTCTTTAGTAGCTGTGTTTCATTTCCACCTGGCAGGTCTGTTCGACCAATACTGCTTTGAAACAAGGCATCTCCAGAGAGAACAAACCCAGCCTTCTCAAAATAATAAGAAACACTTCCCGGTGAATGTCCAGGAGTATGAAAAATGGTAAACTCAAAACCACCTAAGTTCATTTCCCCTTCATTTTTAATAATATGATCAGCTGGATTTACTGAAATTGATTCTTGAATCATAAAATATTGCGATCCATTCAATGAGGCGTCACCCAACCATTTTTCCTCTTGTTTGTGAAGATAAACTGGAATTTTATAAAAGTCCCTTACTTCATCAACACCCCCTATATGATCAAAATGGGCATGGGTTAATAAAATGGCAAGTGGTTTTATTTTTCTATTGTTCAACATCTGAATGAGCTTTTTCCCTTCACTGCCTGGGTCAAAGATTAAACACGAGCGATCTGAATTTTCTACTATGTAACAGTTCGTTTGAAGTGCCCCCAAGGGGATTTGCTGCCATTTCATTCTCTTTGTACCTCCAATTAAAATTGCGATATAATTATTTTACACTAAGTAGGTAGTAGAGTTAAAGCATACTTATTCAATCATCTCCTTTTTTGGACTCGACAAATGAAAGAAAAAAATATAAAATAAGTATCGAATGTATATAATATAGGTACATAATTTTTTTGGAATTTTTGTTGTATTGCCTGCATATGACGAATAAGGGGGATTTTCCATGGGTTTAGTAATTATTTTTGCTCTTGTAACCATCCTTGCTGCTTACGGCGGATTTTCTGCACTCAAGAATAAAAATTTCTTAGGCGCATTTTGGGGTGTAGCATCATTTCTGACTTTTGGTTGGTTTACAGTGATGACCATTGTTCATTCTGGATTTCCTACAGGAACTCACTAAGAACTTAAAAAGACTGCCAGGCGGCAGTCTTTTTTATTGTTAAGGGAGGAATCTTACTCCTCATTTAACAGGCTTGTTACCCGCTCTACTTTATATTCCATACTGCGCTTAACATCTCTTCGTTCATCAATTCGAATCGTTGTAGCGACCCGCTGTATCCCTTCAGAAAAGGGGGCCTCATGCATTTCTTGAATTACCTCAAAAAGAATCGGTAATTCACCTTCAATTATGGTATTCATCGGTGTTAATTGAAACCGAATCTTCCCTTCTTCTTGATATTTTCTCAAAACCTTTTGAACACTTGCCACATATTTACTAACACTTGGAGTTTCTGTACCTATGGGAATAACTGTTACATCCACGATAGCCATTAAATATTACCTTCCTCTCATCATTTTTCATAACAACGTGATTTTAACATAATCGAAGATCAAATAAAAAAATGACAACCGTATTGTCATTCCAATATGTCGTGCAAGGTCATTTTCTCTGCATTTATTATTTTCCACGAATCAATAAATCCCGATTTTTATTAATTGATTGTCCCTGTTAACGGGCCTGTTTATTTCCGCTCCGGGCACTCGCTTTGCGCCTGCGGGGTCTCCAGTGACCTCTCTATCCCGCAGGAGTCGAGTGCCCTCCGCTCCAATCAACAGGGGGGCAAATCAACTTAAAGCATTGCAACATACCTTTTTTCTGGCCCTACTAATTCTTTTGGAACAAGTTCATCAATAGACACAAATTCATAGTCACTTTGGTAAAACTCTTTTGGCTTAAACATTGATTTTCACACTTATTCTTAATATTTTTGCTGTATTCGAAAATAATGTTGTTATAAATCAATGAGCAAATCATTAAAAGGATATTTTGTGTAAAATTACACTTTTTCATTTGAACATTTATGATATATTAAAAGTTTTTCCCTTCAATGAGCGAATTTTAACGTTTTATGAGCGAATATAGGGTTTCAATGAGCGAATAATGTGCTTCAATGAGCTAATCTCGTGTTTTTATGAGCGAATTTAAAAAGTTACATTCTTTTAGAAAAGGTCCAATTTTTTAGATGAGTAAAAGACCTTAAATTGAATAATACACCGTTGATTGGAGCGGAAGGCGCGAAGACTCCTGCGGGAGTACGGAGCAGGGGAGACCCCGCAGGCGCTGAAAGCGCCGAGGAGGCTCCCCGCTACGCCCGCGGAAAGCGAAGCGCGTGGAGAGCAAATCAACAAACAATTTAACAAAGACAAAAAAATACTGCCGGCAAACCCAAGTTGCTCGGATTTGTCGACAGCCTGAAATGACAACCGTATTGTCATTCTTTTATTAGTTCATATATTTTCTTGCTGTCAATATCAATAATTTTTTCAAACTGATTCCCATACAAAAGTGCATTACCTGAAGGGGATATAGCGATAGGCTCATTTTCTAGTCCTTCGTATATTAAGTTTCTGCTGCCATTCTTAGGATTGTAGGCTAGAAGTTGAAAGCCATCAATATAGGAATCTGCTTCACCACTGGTTAAAGGGCTAAAAGTAATAAATTGTCCTTTCTTCTCATTATAATCATTGTAAGGAACTAACCAATCTGAATAATTGGTTAGTTGTGGAATAGAAAACGTAAATAGCCTTTTCATTTCTTTATCAAAAAATGAATAACTTGCCATTGATTGATCTTTTTCATTTACAGCGACTGTCATGAACAGATTACGTGAGGTAGAAAAATTGATCACAGAAGGATATAGAGTCTTTTCATTCCCATTATCTAAATTTTTTTCGATTAGGGGTGCAGATAAGGATGGACTATTTTCATCCCAAGTAATCAGGGCAACCTCACTCGCATTTGTCCATTTTATAAAGGGCTGAGGCAAGTTAAGTTCAGTGATATTAGCCCTTTTCAAATCTAGTAAAAATACTTGAAAGGTCCAATCCTCATCAAATTTTGTGACAAGAATCTTTGATTCCTTGTAAGGATTCCACTCAAATGCTAATTCATAGGAAGCAAATGATTTTTTCAATTGTTCCTTTCCTTTTGTATCAATGATTGTTACCTCCCCTTCGTAGGATGAAGGAGAGGAATGAATCAATAACCTCTTTTTTGAAGGGCTAATTTCTACATTGACAATCGGATGTTCACTTTTATAAATAAATTCACTTTTACCTGTAAGCAGATCGTATCGAAAAACACTTGAAGTTTGTTCTAGATTGGTAATATAGAGGACCTGGGTATCAGAAAGCCAGCCGACAAGTTTGTAAAATTCACCTGCTGGGATAGAAATGGGTAACTTCCATTCGTCTCCTAGAGCAGCATGTGTTTTAGGCTTTTCATTTTTAGGAGTAACTTTTTGATTTAATTGCTCTTTTTCGGCACATGCACCTAAAATGAGGACCAAAATAAATAAACGGAGGATAAGAAAAATAGGATCATTACTTTTTTGCCGGCTCAATTTATCAATATTTCCTCCTCTCATTTATCTCTCTTAAATTAGTACGATTTTTTAATAAAAATGTTTCAGCTTTTATTATAAATAATAAAAATAGGAAAAAAGCCGCATGACTGCGGATTTTCCTAAGTTATCTATTGATTTACTTTATTCTTAATCAGCCAAGCAGCACCAAGTACACCTGCATCATTCCCTAATGTTGCTAGAGCAAGTTTCGTGGAATCACCTACGGCTGAAAAAGCAAACTTCTCAAAATGACTTATTACAGGATTTAATAAAATATCGCCAGCTTTTGAAACACCACCGCCAAGAACAATTTTCTCAGGGTTAAGCGTATTCGCAATATTAGCTAATACGAAACCTAAATGAAAGGAAACCTCATTCAATACAGATTGGGCCACTTCGTCATGATTACGGGCTGCATCGAAGACATCTTTTGCAGTGATACTGCCATTCTCAGCAAGCTTTTCAGACAATTTGCCTTTTCCCCCTTTAGCAAGTTCAATCCGAGCTAAACGAACAATTCCTGTTGCAGAAGCGACCGTCTCCAGACAGCCTGTCTTCCCGCAATTGCATGGTGCTCCACCGCTTGGAATGGCTGTAATATGACCTATTTCTCCTGCTGCACCATTAATGCCTTGAACAACCTTGCCGCCAACAATTACGCCGCCGCCGACACCCGTTCCGAGTGTGACACAAACAAGGTCCTTCGCTCCATCCCCCGCTCCAATCCACATCTCACCCAATGCCGCACAGTTTGCGTCATTTTCAATTGCAGCCGGAAGTGAGGTTGCTGCTTCAAGACGGTCCTTTAGAGGATATTGATCTGGCCAGCCTAAGTTAACAACATTTAAAACGATACCCTCTTCATAGTTTACTGGCCCGGGTGCACCCATACCAATTCCTAGGATATTATTTTTTGTTTGATTATGTTCAACTAGCTTTTCATCAATTGAGTTAGCAATATTTACTGTAATCATTTGTCCTTCATTTGTGTTATCAGTTGGTATTTCCCATTTGTGGACGATCTCACCATCAGTAGTTATAAAGGCTAATTTAGTAGTTGTCCCACCAAGGTCAACGCCAACAATCAATTTTTTTGACAATCGAATCACCTATCTTTTTTTATGACTTTTTCTTTTTGAAATTGTATTTCATGTCTTAAAATTAAAAGTGCTGTTTGGAATTCCCTTGGCTCTATCAACTGTGATTGATAAAGGTCCTTTAACTCCATTTCCATTAATTCAAGGTCTGCAACTCTATCACCTATATAAATAATTGTTCCAAAACTCTTTAAAAATTGCTGAATATCATAAATGGTTTTCATCTATATCTCCTTGTATTTTAATTGAGAGAAACCTAATAGTACAAGCTAATTTTTTATTTAGAAAATAATGGGGTGTTCTACTCTCCTCCGCCGGATGGTTGGAGCTGACGATTGATTTCGCGAAGTAATTCAGAATAATCCTGTTGTTTCGGTTTTAGCTTAATAGCCATTTCTACATTTCCTTTTGCCTCTTCTAGATCGTGTTGTTCAAGATTAATAAGTGCTAAATTAAAAAACGCCTCATCAAAACTAGGATCTAGCTTAATGGCTTGTTGTAAATGTGTTTTTGCTTCTGAAAGCATATCTTTTTTAATTTCAACAAACGAGAGAAGAAAGTACGTTTTCTCTGATAGATTGACTGACTTATCTTCGGATTCCTTTAAAACATTATAGGCTTTATCATAGTTGTTTTGTTTTATATATTCCTGAGCCATTAATAAATTGGAATTTTCATCATGTGATTTTCCAAGAGAACTAAATCCATAAGTTAAAGAACCCCACAGGAGTGCTCCAGACGCGATGAAAAATAGCAGTTGCAGCCATAGTTTCCTCTTCTTTGGAAAATGGACAAGACCAGCTGCAAGGAACCCCCCAACCAAACCGCCAAGATGTCCCGCATTATCAATTCCAGATGCTGAGAAGCCGATCATTAGATTGATTCCAAGAACGACAATCAAATTCATTCCCATGGTCCGAAAAAACAATTTAGGGAAAATAGCTCCAAAATAAAGTAACGCACCAAAGCAGCCGAAAATAGCACCACTTGCCCCCGCTGATAAGTTAGCACTAAAGATGAAACTAGCAATAAACCCCGTGACTCCAGCAAACATGTATATCCAAAGAAAACGAAGATTGCCAAAAATTCTTTCCACTTCAGTCCCGAGAAAGTATAAAGCAAGGGTATTCATTGCTAGATGGGTAAAACCAATATGAAGAAAAACTGGTGTAATAAACCGCCACCATTCCCCTTCGACAATTAGTTGGTTAACCTTTGCCCCGTATTTTATCAAGGTAGAAGTATTGGTGCTTCCTCCATGAAGCTGAAGCCAGAGAAAAACAGCAATCTGGATAGCAATGAAAACATAAGTGAAGAAGGGTTTACCATTCATCAGAACAGCTCTTTCCGTCTTTACCTTCTTCATCGCATAATCCAAAGTTGCTTTCTTAACAGCCTCAACATCCTCTTCTGAGTATTCTTCATTGATTGTAAAATGAAGATGAGTCCCGAGTCTCTCTGAAATTCGTTGAAAACCTGTTTCGAATATCCCCTGTGCAAAAAGAAAAGAACTTACCATCGTTTTATTTCCTTCCGAATAGACAAAAGGTTTCACGAGACGAAATTCATATTCATCAACTGGCGGGAATTGACTAACATAAATGTTGACAACATTTAACTGCTGTCGACCAATTTGCTTGCGGACTCTCTCTCCATTTGCAGCAGTAAACTCGATATCCCGCTGCATCGCATTACTCCAATCCAAATTATGAAGCAAAATACGAATGATCGGTTCTTTTTTATTCTCTATTTTTTCTAGCCATAATTCCTTTTGATTCTCAAATAATTGTATAATCCGGTAACCGTGATCTGAAATAAATGAATATGCTAGCTTCCAAAAAACGTAACTCTCCTTACTATTCATTTCCCCCCTGCTTCCTATGTAAAAATAAGCACACAATTTAACCGATGATAATTTAATTCAACATTACCTTATTATCTTTCATTATAAACGAAATCTCTAACTACAAAAATCAAACAGCTTAATTTTTGTGGAGATTGTTTTTTTCAACAAAAAAAACCATCTGTGGTTTTCACCTTTCAGATGGTCTTCCAAAAACAGATTGCATCATTTTCTGTTTTACACCAGGGAAGCTCATGATTGAGCCAACAGCCAGCCGGCGCATCCAACTAGATGCTAGTAGTACATTGATAAGACGGTATCTGTATCGGAAACCAAAATATCCAATTGAGCCAATCATCAATATGGAAGTTAACATACGAGACATATCAATCCCTCCTACTACTATTTTGTATGAAGGACCATTATATTATCCATAAAAAAGGACTGAATTCTCACTTTAAGAATTCAATCCTTTATATTAATATTTCTTAAAGACCGGTTCCATTGTTTGCTTCAATACATTTACAGAATTAACAAACTTTCCTTGCTCTTCATCATCCAATTTTAATTCCACGACTTGCCTAATACCTTCTCGATTAACTACAGCAGGCACACCAATAAAAATGTCATTCTGTCCATATTCCCCATCTAAATAAGCGGAAACAGTTAAAACAGAATTTTCATTTTCAAGAATTGCTTTTGTCAATCTTACTAGACCCATTGCAATTCCATAATATGTTGCACCTTTCCTCTCAATGATATGGTAAGCAGCATCACGAACATTTAAGAAGATTTGATCAAGGTCCGATTGTTTAAACCCTGCTTTATTTTTTGACCATTCACTAATAGATGTACCGGCAATATCAGCATGACTCCATACAGGAAGTTCTGTATCGCCATGCTCTCCAATAATATAGGCATGGACATTCCGGGTGTCAACATCAAAATAATCGCCAAGCAAAAAGCGGAAACGAGCTGTATCCAGAATCGTACCAGAACCAATTACCCGTTCTTTTGGCAGACCTGAAAATTTCCATACGGCGTATGTTAAAATGTCGACCGGATTTGTGGCAACAAGGAAAATACCATCAAACCCACTTGCCATAATTTCTTCGACAATTCCTTTAAAGATCTTTGTATTCTTTTCCACTAAGTCAAGTCGTGTTTCCCCAGGCTTTTGATTTGCACCGGCTGTGATAACAACCAAGTCTGCTTCACTACAATCCTGATAACTTCCGAACCAGATTTTCGTCCGGGATGGAGAAAATGGAAGGCCGTGATTCAAATCCATTGCATCTCCTTCAGCCTTTTCCTTATTTAAATCAATCAAGACTAGCTCCTCTGTTATCCCTTGATTTAATAGAGCAAAAGCATAGCTTGAACCAACAAAACCTGTTCCAATGAGAGCAACTCTATTCACGCGATTTAACATAACCAATCCTCCATGTGAACGTATTTGGGCTGTATCATATTATCCTAAAAGGATGGATAAAATTAATTATATAAATATAAGACTCCTATCGCTGCCATTGCAGCAAATAAACCTGAAAGGAAATTCACCATATCATTATCTACAAAGATAGACCCTTTTATTCTAGTTGCCGGACAACCACAATGCCTCTTTTTTTCAGTCTCTATCCCACATTCCTTGCAAACATAAACCTGTTGGTAAAATGCTCCAATCAACGTATCCATAACATTTCCCAAATAACCAAATATAAAAACGAGCGCTGTTAAGAAATAACCTAAATCAAAAAGCCAAAACCCAATGATGGAGACAAGGAATGAACCTGCAAGCGAAGCAAGGCTTCCCAATAAACTAATTGCTCCTGATGTTCCTTTGTCGACCCGTTTAAAGGTTCGTATGTATAATGGTTCTTGTTTGCTTAAGCTACCAATTTCTGAGGCCCACGTATCAGAATTCGCACTAGCCAGACATACTGCAAAGCCGACCAACCAGGTCATATCAGGGTTGAAATAATAAATAATACTGAAAAGCCCTGCTGCACCTCCATTTGCTGCTACCTGACGCCAATCTCTCGTTGCCCCTTTTGCAAGCTTATCTTCTATTATGTTCTTATCACCACTTTTAAATTTTGACCAAAAATTGGATGTGGCAAAAAATACTCCAAGCAGAAAAAGACCATTCCCACCAAAGCCTACATATACAGCAAGTCCAACGAAAATGGCAGCTATGGACCCTGAGATCGTCAAAGATTTGCGGAGATAACCTGCTGCACTCGTCAGTAGAATGACTAGGAAAATCAAGAATGCTTCGATCATTTTATTTTGATAACTCCATGGTTAGTAATAATTCTTGAGACCGGGATATCGTGCTCCTCAACCTGAAAATAAGGGACTAATTGTTCGTTAAAGGCAAGTGAAATGGTTTCCCCATGGTAATTTTGTAAATAACGATCATAGTAGCCTCCGCCAAAACCTAAACGATAGCCTTCTCTGGTATAAGCTAAACCTGGAACAATCATAAGGTCAATCTTACGTGCATCTACTTCCTTGGTTAGTTCCTCGATGGGCTCCAATAGACCATAAAATACTGATTCCAGTTGTGAAAATTCATTTATTGTACGGAAGGATAGTCTTTTAACTTGAGGTTCACATTTTGGCACAACCACTTGTTTTCCTGATTCCCAGGCTTTGCGTATAATTTGAAATGTATCAACTTCCGGCTGTTTTGAAACCGTTAATCCAATAACTTGCGCCTGTTTCCAGGCATCATCCTCAAAAAGATGACAAGCAATTTTATAAGAATAATCTTCATATTGAGGTTTTGTTAGCCTTGAAAGTGTTTCTTTCATTTGTTTACGAATAGAGTTCTTATTATTCATTTTCAGGAAGCCTCCTAATTTTTAGGCACAAAAAAAACAGCAGGAAGCCCCTACTGTTTATTTTGTTTCACGATGTGCTGTTGAACGTTTTTCTCTTGGGCAATATTTCTTAAGCTCAAGACGATCTGGATTATTACGTTTATTTTTTGTTGAAATATAGTTACGATCTCCACACTCAGTGCAAGCCAATGTAATATTCACACGCATGTTATTTCCCTCCAAACAATTAAGCATTTCTTTCATACGACTTTTCAATGATATCATTTTTTAAAAGGAAATGCTAGTATGTTTTTTCTAGATAATTAACGGCTTCGTTCGATCTGCTTTAAAAGGGCTTGCTCCATGGAAAGTATATCGGTTTTGTTGGATCCAATAATCGTCCAAGTATTCATTTTTCCAATTTCATGAGAACCTAATGTCATGTTTAAAGTAAAAATACTTGCTGCAGGACTTTTAACCATTGGATAATAATTTAAATTCCCCTTTTGAACTGAACTCCATATTCGGTCTGTAAAAACATTCCATTGCGGCATAGCTGTATATTCCTTCATTCCTACTCCATTGTAGTCTCCATTCACCATGAAAATATTATTATTGGCGAGGTGAAAGATTCTATTATCCGTCGGTGATACAAAAGCAATATTGTCTTGAATAACATTGGGATAGTAATGCAGGGCCAACATTTTAAGCTGTTTCGCTTCATTGCTGTGATTACTGATATAAATGCTTGAAAAACGAATTTTAGAGTGCGGCTGCTCCTGTTTCACTCTGATAATTATTTCTTCCTGATTAAAAACCTTTTCTGTACAATCATGGAGCCAAAGGTATTTTCCGTTTATCCATAAACCTGGAATGAATAGCAGTGTATCCAGTGGCTGTTGTTCGATAGGAGTCTGTTTATATTTTTGTTTTTCAGTTAAGGTTATGGTTCTTCCATCTCCTTCTAATTTAAAAACCTCATTATTCATTTCTTCCTCCATTTCTACAAACAATCATTATATGCGCAAAATTGCGAATTATTCTCATTAATTGATAATTTAATGGTACCACCAGATTCAACCGCACACAATAAACGCAAATTGTCGTTTCTTGGAAGGAATTAGGATTAAATTACCAAGACACATCACTGTAAACAAAAAAAAGATAAGGAAAAAAACTCCTCATCTTGAATAAACTCTATTTTTTCATTATGCATTCAAATTAACACGGTCACCTGTCACAAGGTAGATCACATTCTCGGCAATATTCGTTGAATGATCAGCGATTCTTTCAATATATCTACATACAAATGATAATTGAATAATTTGGTTGGTTGCATTTGGATTTTGTGGAATATAGCTCAACAGCTCTTGTATCAAGCTGCCAAACATTTTGTCAACTTCATCATCTTTCTCAGCGCTCTTTTTTGCCAATTCAATGTCCTCAGAATAATAGGCTTGTATTGAGTCTGAAACCATTTCTAAGGCCATCCCCATCATTCTCGGTATATCAATTATTTCTTTAAAATGCTTTTGATTACCGATATGAAGTGCCGATTTGGCTATATTTACTGCTATATCCGCAAATCTTTCCACTTCTGATGAAACCTTTAAGGCCACACTTATTTTCCTAAGATCGGTGGCTACAGGTGATTGTCTTGCAATTAATAATAATGCTTTATCATTAATTTCATATTCGAGATCATCGATTTCATTATCCCCATCAATTACTTGCTTTGCTTTTTCCATGTCCTGATTAATAAGAGCAATCATTGCCTCTTTGATTGCATACTCGGATTTTTCAGCCATTTTTAATAGCAAATCTTTTAACTCAGTTAGATTATTATCAAAATTTGTTCTAGTACTCATATACGTCACCTCATCATCCGAATCTTCCAGTAATATATCCTTCAGTACGTGAATCTTTTGGATTAGAAAAAATTGTCGAAGTTGAATCAAGTTCGATTAATTCACCCATTAAAAAGAATGCAGTCTTATCTGAAACCCTTGATGCCTGCTGCATGTTATGGGTAACAATAACAATTGTATATTTCTCTTTTAATTCTAAGATCATTTCTTCTATTTTTAAGGTAGAAATTGGGTCTAGAGCTGATGTGGGTTCGTCCATTAGCAACACTTCAGGTTTGGTTGCAAGTGCTCTTGCAATACATAACCTTTGCTGTTGTCCACCAGATAGTCCTAAAGCAGGAGTATTTAACCGATCCTTTACTTCTTCCCAGAGTGCCACATCCATTAATGATTTAATGACAATTTCATCAAGATGCTTCTTTTTTGTGATCCCATGGACTCTTGGGCCGTAGGCAACATTATCAAAGATAGATTGTGGAAACGGATTGCCCTTCTGAAAAACCATTCCCACTTGCTTACGTAGGTCGACGAGATCCACTTTCTTATCTAATATATTTTGCCCATTAATATTAATTTCGCCTGTCATTTTTACATTTGGTACCATATTGATCATTAAGTTAAGTGTTTTAATAAATGTAGATTTACCACAGCCAGAGGGACCGATGATAGCGGTAACCTCTTTTTTGTTAATCGGAAAGTTGATGTTCTTTAATGCATGGTGATCACCGTACCATAAATTTAGGTCTTTAATATCAAATACTTGTCTGGTTAATGTTGGTATAGCCACTACTCTTCCCCCTTATCCAAACCTTCCTGAGATATATTCCTCTGTCTTTTTAACAGCTGGGTTGGTAAAGATTTTTTCCGTATTATCATATTCAATAATATCTCCGCTCAAAAAGAAGGCTGTTTTATCAGAAATACGGGATGCCTGCTGCATATTATGGGTGACAATGATTATTGAATATTCCTGTTTTAAATCAACGATTAAATCCTCCACTTTAGCATTGGATATCGGGTCCAGTGCCGAAGAAGGTTCATCAAGAAGCATGACAGTAGGTTTCATCGCAATTGTCCTTGCTATGCAAAGACGCTGCTGCTGTCCGCCTGATAGGGATAAGGCAGATTTATGAAGCCTGTCCTTTACTTCTTCCCATAATGCTGCTTTTTTCAGACTCTCTTCCACAATTTCATCTAATTTACTTTTCTTTTTGCTTCCAGCAAATTTAAGTGCGTGTGTAATATTTTCATAAATGGATTTTGGAAATGGGTTGGGTTTTTGAAAAACCATGCCGATTTCTTTACGTAGAGCAACAACATTGATTTGCTCAGACAAGATATTGAGATCTTCGTAAATGATTTCTCCTTCTGCCCTTGCTCCTGGAATGAGATCATTCATTCGATTAATACTTCTTAAAAAAGTTGACTTACCACAGCCTGAAGGGCCTATAAGTGCTGTTATGGATTTCTTTTCAATATCCATTGAGATCCCATTTACTGCTCGTTTTTCCCCATAGAATATCTCTAAATTATTTACCCTTAAAATAGGCTCTTTATGCAATTGGCTGTTTGATTGAACAGCTTGGTTTTCAGTCGTTTTTTCCATAAATGCTGTAACCATCCTATCTCCCCGCCTTTATTTTGATGCTGTTACCTTCTTGTGAATCATACTTCCAATCCACCTGGCTAATAAGTTAAATACTAATACCGATAATACTAAAACAGCAGCTGACCCATTGGATACCTCTTCAACATCTGGAATTAACCCTTGTGTATTTACAGACCAAATGTGAACGGCAAGCGTTTCTGCTGGTCGAAATATATTTAACGGTGATTGAGGCGAAAATGGATTCCAGTTTGCGTAATCGAGTCTTGGTGTTGAAAGACCTGCAGTAAATAATAGTGCGGCAGCTTCACCAAATACACGACCTGCAGCGAGAATTGCACCTGTTAAAATCGTCGGAAATGCACTTGGTAATAAAACCGTTTTTATCGTATGCCATTTGGTAATCCCTAAGGCAAGACTAGCCTCTTTCAAATCACTTGGGACAGCACGGATAGCATCCTCACTAACACGCACAATTACAGGCAGATTAAAAACAGTCAATGCTAAAGCTCCTCCTAAAATGGTATAGCCCCAGCCTGTCAAATTAACGAACATTAATAAACCAAACATCCCAATAACTATCGAGGGCAGTGATGCCAGAACTTCAATACAAGAACGAACAATGTCTGTAATTTTCCCCGGTTTTGCATACTCTGCCATATATATTCCACCGCCAATACCTAATGGAAGGGCAATTAGCATCGTAATAAATAATATATAAAACGAATTGAATAATTGGTCACGAATTCCTCCACCCGCACGTACATTGCTCGACGGCGTAGTTAAAAAGTCGAGAGAAATATGTTTAAGTCCATTAACTAAAATATATGAAAATAAACCAACTAATATAGAAATAATAATAATTGCAATTGCGATAAATACTCCTGTAGCAATACGATCTGCAGTTTTACTGTTCATCACATTTTCCTCCTTGACGAAAGGTAGCGAATGAGGAGAATAAACGCAAACGACATGATTAATAAAATTAAGCCCATTGACCAAAGAGTATTATTTTCTACACTACCGTAGGTGGTATGGCCCATGTTTAGCGTAATAATTGTCGTTAATGTTGCTGAAGCGTCTAATAAGCTTGTTGGTAAGTCTCTTACGTTACCGATGACCATTTGAACCGCAAGAGCTTCTCCAAATGCTCTTGCCATCCCAAGGACGATAGCAGTCAACAAAGTAGGTAATGCAGCAGGTATTAAAACTTTTCTAATCGTTTGCCAGCGAGTAGCACCTAAAGCATACGAACCTTCGCGAAGATTTTTAGGCAGTGAACTCATAGCATCGGTTGCAATAGTCGTTACTGTCGGCAAAATCATAATGGATAATACAATTGTACCTGAGAGCAAGCTAAAGCCAAGTCCGCCCACCTGTTCCCTGATAAATGGTACTAACACTGTAAGCCCGATGAAGCCATAAACTACAGATGGAATTCCGACCAACAGCTCGATGACAGGCTGTAATATCTTTCTTCCCCATGAGGGTGCAATTTCGGTCATAAAAATCGCTCCGCCAATCCCAAGTGGTGCTGCCACTATTGCTGCAAGAAAGGTTACTGCAAAGGAACCAAAAATAAACGGTAACGCCCCGTATTCAGGCTTCGCTTGATTTGTAGGATTCCAGTGGGTACTGGTTATGAACTCAATAAGACTTACACCATTCTTTATAAAGGATTGTAAACCCTTCGTACCCAGGAAAATGGTTATCGAGATTGTTGCTGATATCATAATTACAGCACACAAGATAACGAGAATTTTCCCGCGCAATTCACCATCCAGCCAATTTTTCTTAGACTTTAACAATCTGTCTTTTGCAGGAACTAACTTTTCCATAATGCACCAAACACCCCTAAAATACGTCATAATAGGGTAAATGCATATATGCATTTACCCTTTCATTATTCAACCTTTTTTATAGATCTTTTTGATTGCCTTTTGCATCACGTTCTACCTTCATTTTTGTTACAGGTAGATATCCTTGTTCCTTTAATAAAGTGTTTTGAATATCGTCAGACATTAAGTAGTCAAGGAACGCTTTAGCAAGATCGGTTGCCTCACCCTTTGTATAAGAGTGCTGATAAGCCCAAACTGGGAATTCACCAGATTGTACATTTTCATCAGTTGGTTCTACTCCATCGATTGAAAGCGGTGTAACAGATTCGTCCGTGAAGTATGAGAATGCAAGGTAACCAACAGCACCTTCAGTTTCGTTAATTATCTTTTTAACTGTGTTTGATGAATCTTCTGTAATTCCTTCAGCTGGCGTTGCCCCATCAAGTGCGAATTTGTTGAAGACCGCACGAGTTCCTGATGAGTCCGGACGGTTAACAAGTACGATCTTTTGATCTGCACCGCCAAGTTCTTTCCAGTTGGTAATTTTACCAGTGAATACTTTAATTAAATCTGCTTTTTTAATATCTTTAATACCCACTTTAGGGTTAACAGCTGCAGTCATACCAACAACAGCTACTTTATGGTCAACAAGTTGATCGGCCGGGATGCCTTCTTTTTCTTCAGCGAATACATCGGAGTTACCAATCTGTACAGATCCTTCAGCCACTTGTGATAAGCCTGTACCAGATCCACCGGCATTTACTTGAACATCGACATTTGGATTTTCCGCCATAAACTCTTCAGCCGCCGCGGCCACCAATGGTTGCATTGCAGAAGAACCAGAAACGCTTAATGAGCCAGAGAGTTCTGCTGTTTTATTATCTTTATTTGAAGTTCCTTCTTTTTTATCAGTAGTTGTTCCTCCACCACAAGCAGCAACAAATACCATTAACGCTGCTAGAACAAGTGCTAGGCTAATTTTCTTGAAACTTTTCATTGGTTTAATTCCCCCTGTAAATTTTGGTTTGTTAGTTATTTGTTCTGCCTTACATGATTAAGAATAAACCTCGACTGTTAACTGAGTTTTAATTAATTGTAAAGGTTTTGTAAAGATATGTTGAGGTTTTGTAAATAGACAAGCTTATTTTCACCTTATAATAATAGTAATATGCAGACGAGATCTTTTACTAAAATAAAAAACACCTGCCACAGTTGTGACAAGTGTTTTCTACATATTATTGTTCCGTTGTATTCTTTTCTTTCGCTTGACGTTCTTTCTTTAAGTCAAAGTAAGCATCCAAAACTCGTTTGCCGATTAAATTATTAAGACTTGGACCACTATTCCCTTGATATGCCCACGGGACCACAACCGCCATGGCCACCTCTGGATTATCAGCGGGTGCAAAACTTACCAAACTTAGGTTCATGACTGGTGTGCCATATTTTGATTTATCGGAACCGTAATAGAATGCTTGGGCGGTTCCCGTTTTCCCTGCAGGATTATATGGTTTGTTCTTAAAGTGACTTACAGCTGTACCGTCACCAACCTGCATAACCATTCGAAAACCTTCTTGAACCCTTTTAATCCAAGATTCCTTCATATCTAAACGATTTAAGACCTTCGGCTGAATTTCCTCGACAATCGGGCCCAATTCATTATTTTCCATTTCCGGTTCGCGAATTTCCTTAACCATATGCGGCTGGATACGATTCCCACCATTTGCTATTGTGGAAACGTACTGTGCGAGTTGAATTGGCGTATACGTATCATACTGACCAATCGCCAAGAAAAGAAGTAAACCAGGAGTTCGCTCAGGACCTGGAAAACCGCTCATTTCATTAGGCAGGTCAATCCCTGTACGCGTACCTAAACCAAATTGACTGAATGACTGCCGCAAAGTATCAAAGGCTGAATAATCAAGCGGTAATGGTTGACCTGCTCTATACTGACCGCCTGCCATTGCGATTACGGTTTTCCACATATATACGTTGGAAGAAACCTGTAGTGCCCTTAAATCATTGATCCGGCCAAAGGTTCTCCATGAAGACATTACTGGTGAGCTAGCAATTCGGAGCGGCTCGTCTAGTTGTGTGGAACCTGGTTGTATGGCCCCGGTTTTATAGCCGGTTAAAATCGTTGCCCCTTTTACTGCTGACCCAACATTATAAGAAGTCGTAATATTTCCGCCGGCAAAGTCATTCATGACTGTGTGCCCTTTTTTATCTTTACCAATCTGTTTTCCAGCCAGTGATAAGACTTCACCG
Organism: Bacillus sp. MM2020_1; assembly: GCA_011250595.1. Taxonomy (GTDB): domain Bacteria; phylum Bacillota; class Bacilli; order Bacillales; family Cytobacillaceae; genus Neobacillus. Next base: position 95,183 of record JAANMP010000012.1, read on the forward strand.
GTATGAGGGTCCATTAGAACGACGAAGGCTCGATCTAGAAGGGAAGTATTGGGTTTTTGCTTGGCACTCCACATTTCTTCCTCGATGATATCTTCAACCTTCTTCTGAAGATCCATATCGACGGTCAAAACAAGATCTTTCCCCCTTTTCCCTTCCGAAACTACTTCTGTCGAAAGGATATGACCCGTCTTATCGGTTACATTTTTCACTTTTGCCTTTTGACCATGGAGTACATCCTCATACTTTAATTCAAGATAACTTTTGCCAACACGGTCATTACGGCTGTAATCACGAGCCATATACTTTTGTAATTGCTCTTTTGGGATTCCTGATTCGGATGTAGTGACATCTCCTAAAATTGATTTTAAAGTATCACCAAAAACGTAGCTCCGTTCCCAATCGGTTGTTGTATCTACACCAGGTAGGTTTTCTAAGTTTTCACTAACAATAGCGTACTCTTTGTCCGTTACATTAACATTTTTAACAATTTGTGGGGTTAAAGCATACCCACTATTAAATTGCCTGTAAATAGCAAGAGTTTCTAGTTTTTCACCTGAAATACTTTTTAGATCATCTTCAGTGATTCGATCTAATTGAAGTTGATAAATTTGCTTATCGGTCAATTTTTTTTGTTTATAAGATGCCCATTCTTTTTCGGTTATTTTCGCTTTGGCTGGTTTTGGATTTGTTAATATCCAAAAATCCTTTTTGTCACGAATAGGAACTTTTTTTCCTGTCATATCAATTATTTTTGCCAAACGACCCGCTGTTTCCAACATTTCCTTTTGAGTGGTTTGTTGATATTTTGTATAAGTAATTGCGTTCAATGGCTTATTATCAACAATAATCTTCCCATTTCGATCGAACATTTTCCCCCTTGGTACAGGGTTATTAACAGTAATATCTTCAGTCCGCTCGATTTCACGTTTAAAATCATCACCAAACACGATTTGTAATTCACCAAGTCTAAGAATAAGGATCGAAAATAACAAAAACACGACAAAAAATAACATATTTAAACGAAATGGCACATGTTCCTTCTTTTTTTTCTTTTTATTATTCAAGGGATAAAAACACTTCCTTTTTTTCACGGTTTAAGCTAACTCTCTCTATTTTATAGGATATGTCAGCTTTTTTCTATGAAAAACCCTTACCAATTTATCCGGTCATAGCGTCAAAGAAAAAAAGAGCGCTGAGTAAAAAAAGATACTCAACGCGTTAGGTAGTTGGTAATTGTACTCTTTTTAGAAAAAGATAGATGCATGTGTGCCCAGCGCCTAAAATGAGAAGGAGAATTGGAATACTAGTTTCTGCTTTAAACCAAGTGATTGCCGCTAAAAAGGATAATATCGAAATGATTCTTCCCAAGTTTAAGAAAATTTCTCGAACTACTATGTATTCAATTCTCATTTCTGCTGCTTTCCATCCTGTTCCAATCACATCATATGTAGTTGACATATATGGGACGAGCAATAGCGGATAGGCAATTGCAATGATCCCGCCATAGATTAACAATTTAACAAAATTTACGTCCCAAACAATAATAAGCACGGCAGTATATAGGAGTAGTCCGCCAATCAGTATCGCTTTTTTTCGAAACCTTTGTTTAATTAACCGGGAGGCCAGATAATAAGCGATAAATGATATTCCTGAATTTAGAAGACCAAATGTACCTAAAGACATTTCACTCCCCGTCGAAAGATAAACAAGAACTGAGATGACAAATGCAAAAGTCCCTTCTCGGAGGCCCTGGAAAAAGTTAGCGTTCGTTATCAGACGCCAGTTTTCATTTTGTTTTCTTTCATTTAGAATCTTTTTAAAACAATAGCTTCCTGCCGATGGTCGAGGCTTTAATGAAAAACTCATAAAAACTGCAAGGGCAAACAATCCCAGAGACAGCCCAAAGACAATCGTATAACCAGTGAACTGTTCAAACCTAGTAATGATAATCCCGGCAGCGATTGGTCCAATCATTCCACCGGCAGACGATAATATCCCTAGAAAACCATTAAAAAAATCTCTCGTATCCGGTTCGGTGATTTCAAAGGTTAACACATTAAAAGCCAGCCAATAAAAACCATATCCTACTCCTAACAGACTCCCTAATAGAAGTAAGTAAGTAGATGCACTTGTGCCCGATATTAACACCATTACATAAAATAGCGCTAAAAAAATCACACCAATTCTAAGAACAATCACCCTGTCGATTTTCTTTGCCCATCGCCCTGCTAAAATGAACGTGAGCAGTTGCAGTACAACAATCGATAAGTTATAAAGGGCGATATCTGAGTACTTACCCGTTTGTTTCCATAGATAAATATTTACAAATGTGTTGGATAAAGCGACGCTTAATGAATATAACCCCCCGATAATTAGCAAAAGTGATAAATCTTTTGTTAGTTTAACATCACCTAGAATCTTAAATTTTTTAACCATAAAAAACTCCCCTTTATCTTATGGGTAGTCTTTAACAAGCAGGTTTTTCTTATGCACAAAAAAAGACAGCCTAGGCCTAGGCTGCCTTTTTATCATCGCAATTATTTTGCTTGGCTGTAACGTTTTGATACTTCATCCCAGTTTACAACATTCCAGAAAGAGGAAATATAATCCGGGCGTTTGTTTTGATATTTTAAGTAGTAAGCATGCTCCCAAACATCAAGACCAAGAATAGGAGTTTTGCCTTCCATTAATGGAGAGTCTTGGTTAGGTGTACTTGAAACTTCTAATTCCCCGTTAGACACAGATAGCCATGCCCAACCAGATCCGAAACGAGTAGTTGCTGCTTTAGCAAACTCTTCTTTGAAGCTTTCGAAACTGCCAAATTTACTGCTGATGGCATCAGCTAATTCACCAGCAGGTGCACCGCCGCCATTTGGAGAAAGGATTTGCCAGAATAAAGAATGGTTCGCATGACCACCGCCATTGTTGCGAACTGCTGTACGAGCAGCTTCTGGAACCGCATCCAAATTAGAAATAACTTCTTCAACGGATTTAGAAAGTAGTTCTTCATTACCAGCTAAAGCGTTGTTTAAATTAGTTACATATGTGTTGTGATGTCTAGTGTGGTGAATGTTCATTGTTTCTTTGTCAATATGTGGTTCGAGTGCATTTTCTGCATAAGGTAATTGCGGTAATTCAAATGCCATTATTATTCCTCCTATGTATATGTAGTTTATTCGGCTTTAGAATTTTGAATATTTCTAAAGCTTTCCATTTTAAGATACCAAAGTTACATCATTGTTTCAAATATAATGCTTAGGTACTTAACATAAATACCATTCCCGAAATCAATGAGATTATTCATTTTTATTGAAAAGGTAATTCAAAACCGTTTCTTAACAATTTTCGAAAAATTGTCACGTTTAACCTAAAGGGCAATCTGTCAACGATTTTTGTCATATCCGACTTTTGTCACTCCCAATTCCCGTTAAGGCTATATTGACACCATGTTAATAATTTATTTTAATCAAAGTGTAGGGAGTTAAAGGAGTGATCTTCTATGCAGACAAGTAGTTTTTCTATATATAATTTATTAGTTTATTTTTTCGAAAAAAAAGAACCAATTCAAAAGATTAAAGCAGGTTCCGTTCTTTTTCAAGAGAAGGATTCGGTTGAATATGTCTACTTATTGCTTAAAGGAAGTATATCACTTGGCAGAGTTCATTTACGCGGTAAGGATTTTATCTTAAAAATCCTAAATGATCAGGAATTAATTGTAGAGTATCAACTTTTCAAACAAAATCCTCATTATCAATTTTACGCAAAAGCGATGACTGATTGTGAAATGATTCTTATTAAAAAGGACCAATTTGAACAATTCGTTAAAAATGATCCTGAAGCAATGGGTGCTCTTGTTACTTGGCTAAGTACCGGTTATTTAAAGGCACAAATGAAATGCCAAGACCTAATTATGAATGGAAAAAAAGGCGGTTTATATTCGATCCTCATCCGTTTATGTAATTCTTATGGCATTAGGACAGAAGATGGAATTCTTATTGACCTTCCCTTAACACATCAGGAATTAGCAAATTTGACCTACGGGACACGAGAAGTTATCCAAAGAGCCTTAAAAGAACTTCGCGAGAAAGATATTATTACGTACGAAAATCAAAAGTTTACCATAAAAAACCTGGATTATTTAAAAGTAGAAGTGGATTGCCAAAATTGTTCCTTTGAAATTTGCGGATTAAATTAATATGAAATGCCACCAAGACAGGTGGCTTGAGACTGTCGACAAATTCGAAAAACTTGGATTTGCCAGCAGTCTTTTTTATGTCTTTGTTAAATTGTTTGTTGATTTGCGCTCCAGGCGCTTCGCTTTCCGCGGGCGTAGCGGGGAGCCTCCTCGTCGCTTCGCTCCTGCGGGGTCTCCCCTGCTCCGTACTCCCGCAGGAGTCTTCGCGCCTTCCGCTCCAATCAACTGTGTAGTACTCAATTTAAGCTCTTAAACTCATCAAAAAAATACGCTCTTTTCTATAAGATTGTTGCTTCATAAATTCGCTCATAAAAACACGAGATTCGCTCATAAAACTCTAAAATTCGCTCATTGAATTAGTAGTGCTAGAAAAAAAGTATGTTGCAATGCTTTAAGTTAATTTGCCTCCCTGGTGATTGGAGCGTAGGGCACTCGACTCCTGCGGGATAGAGAGGTCACTGGAGACCCCGCAGGCGCAAAGCGCCGAGGAGGCTCCAAGGACCTCCCCGCGGAAAGCGAGTGCCCGGAGCGGAAATCAACAGGCCACATAGCAAGGACATACATAAAGATGCTTTTTTACATGACCAATATAAAAAAATAGACAATCATTAGAATTTGTATAATGGTTTTTGTGATGACACTACTTATAAATCCAATCACCGAGCCAAAACCAATTTTAATACTCTCTGTGAAATTTCTTTTGTTGAAGATTAATTCAGCTCCGATAGCTCCGATAAATGGACCAATAAGAATTCCTAAAAAGGGGATAACAAATGGACCTACGATTATCCCAATCGTACTTCCCCAGATTCCTGCCTTTGATCCTCCATATTTTTTGATTCCAAACATATTGGCAATATAGTCTGCAACAAACAGAAGAACGATAAACAAACCTTGAATTAACCAAAAATACCATTGAAAGGGGTGGAAATTAAAAAAGACTCCATATAATAAAAACCCCGCCAGTAAAAATAACACACTTGGAACAATCGGATACACCAGACCAACAAATGCAACAATAAATAACAAAATAATGATACTCCAATAAATCAATTCCATTTGATTCATCCCTCATAAATGAATTCTCAATATTTTTCCAGTTTACACTTCCCTTCATACGATTATAACTTGTATTAAGTTTCAAAAAAAAAAAATGAGTTGTTGTCATTCTTGTATATAACCTTTACTAAAGATACAATAGATGCGGAAGCAATCATTTGTGATTTAATGTATAAAGGTGGTCATTATGAATATTTTCAAGCAATTGTATAAAAGCATTTATTCGCCAAAAGATATTGCCTTATTTCGATTTCAAGGGATAGGAAAAACAATATTATATGTGTTCTTCTTAACATTAATTTCGATCTTGCCATCAGTTATCTACTTAAGCACTACGCTTACTACAGGTATCGATACGGCTAGAACGATTATTAATGATGAATTACCTGATTTTTCAATTCAAGATGGCCATTTAACAGCAGAAACAAAAGTGCCTATAACTATAAATAAGGAAGATTTTACCGTTATCCTTGACCCAACAGGAGCGATTTCATCTGAGGATGTTCAAGATGAAGGAAATGCTTTTGCACTTTTGGAAGATGAATTTGCCCTAAGCGCAGGTGGCAGGATGGATACATATCCCTATTCTATGTTAGAGGGGCTAAACATTGCAAAGGGTGATCTTCTCGATTTTATTAATGCAATCGGTGGAATGAAATGGGTAATCATACCTGTCGTTTCTGTAATTCTCTACTTGTTTGCAAGTGCGGGTAGTTTTATCGAAGTAACGGTTTTGGCTCTAATTGGTCTCTTATTAAAGAACCTTTTAGGAAGGAAGCTGAATTACCGGCAATTGTGGCGAATGGCGGCTTACAGCGAAACATTACCCACACTATTTTTCACCATTATGGCGACAATTAAAACAACCGTTCCTAACAGCTTCATGATTAATTGGTTTGTTGTAATTATCGTCTTATACCTAGCCATAAACGAAGTACCGAAACCAAAAAAAGTGAACTAGAAGACGCCCATCCCGGGCGTTTTTTTTAATACATTCGTTCTTTTTACATTTGGACAAGCATACCTATGTACAAACTGTCCATTTGGAGGCTTGTCCGATGAAAAAATTATTTGGTTTCTTATTAGCAGTTTTAATCATATATGTGATTTATATTGACTTAACTGTAGGTACTCTGCCGTCTTCAATTACGCAGCAGGTGGATGCTAAAATCGAGACACAAAATACCCAACTGAAAACAGACATACCTGCTTTTGAAGCAAAAGTTGAACCTGGTGAAACCGTAATATCTATCGTGGAGCATCAACTGGATAAATCACTTCCGGTATCAATTCAAGACTTAATCGAGGACTTTCGAAAATTAAACCCCGGGGAATCACCAGAAAAAATACAAATTGGGTCTACATATCATTTCCCTGATTACTCAAAATAAAGAGGATAATGCTTTTTCTTGTCAAAATAAGTGAAAGGCTGATAAAATAAAGTCGAATTGTTTTTATATACCTTATTCGAATCCCATTTTGAAGGAGCGAATTACACGTGAGTGAAATAATACACCGCACAAAAACTCGACCAATTAAAGTAGGGAACTTAACGATTGGCGGGAGTAACGAATTATTTATTCAAAGTATGACCACAACCAAAACACATGATGTTGAAGCAACTGTTGCTGAAATAAAACGTCTTGAGGAAGCTGGCTGTCAGATTGTTCGTGTAGCTTGTCCAGATGAACGAGCTGCAAATGCCATTCCTGAAATCAAAAAAAGAATCAACATTCCACTTGTTGTCGATATTCATTTCGATTATAAATTAGCTCTGAAAGCAATTGAGGGTGGAGCAGATAAAATCAGAATCAATCCGGGTAATATCGGAAAGCGGGAAAAAGTCGAGGCTGTCGTAAATGCTGCGAAAGAAAAAGGGATTCCGATCAGAATTGGCGTTAATGCCGGCTCGCTTGAAAAAAGGATTTTAGAAAAATATGGATATCCAACTGCGGATGGTATGGTCGAAAGTGCTCTTCACCATATTAAGATTCTTGAGGATTTAGATTTCCATGATATTATCGTGTCCATGAAGGCATCTGATGTTAATCTTGCAATTGAAGCTTACGAAAAGGCATCAAGAGCGTTTGATTATCCCCTTCATCTTGGGATTACTGAGTCTGGAACCCTATTTGCAGGCAGCATAAAAAGTGCAGCAGGTTTAGGGACTATTCTACACATGGGAATTGGGAACACACTTCGAGTTTCCTTAAGTGCAGACCCTGTTCAAGAGGTAAAAGTGGCTCGAGAACTTTTAAAAGTGTTCGGCCTCTCTTCTAACGCAGCCACCTTGATTTCTTGCCCGACTTGCGGTCGGATTGAAATTGATCTCATCAGTATTGCAAATGAAGTCGAAGAATACATTGAAAAAATTAAAGCACCAATTAAAGTAGCTGTTTTAGGCTGTGCTGTTAACGGACCTGGAGAGGCCCGTGAAGCGGATATTGGTATAGCCGGGGCTCGTGGTGAAGGATTGTTATTCAGGAAAGGTGAAATCGTCCGTAAGGTGCCTGAAGCACAATTGGTTGAAGAATTAAAAAAGGAAATCGACCAAATTGCAGAAGAATATTTTCAGAAAAAAGCTGAAGAAGAAAAGGTCACTAAATAATAACGTCAAGAAACCCGGTAATTTTACCGGGTTTCTTTTTGCTCCTATGCAGGTTGTGTTAAAAGAACGGTAGAATAAAGATACCAATAACAATCGATATGGCACCGATACCTATGGCCCAAGCACCTAGCCCATTGGCCCCTTTTCTTCTGGCAACAAAACCTAACACAATCCCTGCAGCACCAAAAAGAATAGGCATTACAAACAATGATAAAATCGAAAGAACTAACGCAAGTGTACCTAAACCGGTACCGCCAGCAGCTTTTTCCCTTTCGTCTGACTGTTCCCTTCTGTGGATAAGAGGAACAGGTGCAGCAATCTCAGCAGCTGTTTCTTCCTTATATTGAGAAGAGCGAATCGGAACGGAATCACCAATCCTTGGTGCAGACTCATCTTTTTTCAACGTGTAGTGAGCCTTAATTGGTTCAGTCAATTCTGTTGAAGTTTCCTCCCTAAATGATGTAGGAGAATTGGGAATATCTTGACCAATAGTCGAGCTTCGAAGAGCCTCTTGCACTTTCGTGTCTCTTTCGTCTGCCATCCTAATCCCTCACTTTCAGTAATAGGAGCATTAATTATTGTTCGCCTTTGATTGCTTTTTAGTATGTTAATGTTTGCTAAAATTAGTCTTTTATTTCTATTACCGAAAAAATTATACTTTATTGAAGTCGATACTTTGGTAAAATATATAGAGATACTGCAAAGACAAAAGAAAGTGAGTAAAAACATGAAGAAAAGATTTGGTATCGATATTGACGGAACTGTCACCTGCCCAAAATCCATCCTTCCTTTTATTAATAAAGCATTTGGGCTTAACATTTTGTATGAAGACGTTACCCAGTATGAATATACTCCATACGTAAATGTTTCTGAAAAAGAGTTTGCAAAATGGTTCACAGAAAATGAGCCTGTGATTTATGCTAATTCCCCACTTGCTAATGGAGCAGGGAAAGTTCTAAAAAAGTGGGAAAACGAGCATGAATTGTTTTTTATCAGTGCCCGTAGTTCGCATTTACTTGATATTACAATTGATTGGTTTATCGATAATGGATTAACATTTGATCACATTGAATTAATTGGATCCCATGACAAAATCGCTTCCATTAAAAGGCACGGTGTTGATATCTTCTTTGAAGATAAGCATGATAATGCGGTGATGATCCATGAAGAGTGTCAAATTCCAGTCATATTATTTGATACACCATATAATCAAGACCCTCTTCCAAACGGTGTGATCCGAGTGAATAACTGGAGTGAAGCATATCAATGGGTAGAAAACTGGGCAAGGCAACAAAAACTCAGCCGCGAAATGGTAGGTTCTCTTACTTAAATTTACCAATAAAAAACAGCTTGTCTGCAGACAAGCTGTTTTTTATTGACATTCAGGACACAGTCCATAAATCTCAAATTTATGACCTGATATATCGTATCCTTTTAAATTTTCACTTAAGTCGTTCATTGGACAGGTTTCAATCTCTTTCGTTTTTCCGCACGTCAAACAGATAAAATGGTGATGATGATGATGTCGTGAACAAGTAAAGCGGAAATGCTTCTCTCCTGATAGTTCTGTCATCTCAAGAATCCCCATATTCACGAACAAGGAAAGATTTCGATAAATCGTATCAAAACTTAAACCAGGGTAATCATCTTTAAGTTCATCCAGTACGTCCTTAGCGGTTAAATATTTATCACTGTCAGCAAACAATTGAAGCATATCTTCTCTTTTACCTGTTTGTTTAAACCCTTTTTCTTTTAAGTATTGAATCGCCTCATTTACGTTCAACTGACTCGCGCCCCCTTCCGAATTAATAATTTTTTATAAAATATAGAAAAAATTAAGATGAGAACCGCAATCATCACGATAGTCCCACCGGGAGCTAAATCTAAGTAATACGCTGTAAACAAGCCGCCAAGTACTGACACTTCCCCAAAAAGGACAGATAAAAAAATGGTTTGCTTAAATCCTTTAGCTAGTCGGATACTGGCTGCTACTGGTAAAGTCATTAGCGATGAAACTAATAAAATTCCGACAATTCTCATCGACGCTGCAATTACCAAGGCCACCATCACAATAAAAATGAAATGAATGCTTTTCGCCGCAATTCCTGATGCTTTTGCATGTTCTTCATCAAAGGATAATAAAAAAAGCTCTTTATATAATAAAATAATCACCAAAATTACCAAGAGACCGATTGTAAATACGACCCATAAATCAGTTCTGCTAACTGCCGAGACACTGCCAAACAAATAACTGAATAAATCTGTATTAAACCCATTGGCGAGTGAGATGAAGATGACCCCTAATCCAATACCACTAGAGAGAATAATTGGAATCGCAAGTTCTTGATAGTGCTTGTAAACGCCTCTAAGTTTTTCGATAAACAGTGAGCCCCCAACAGAAAAAACCATTCCTAAGTATAATGGATTTACACCAGCCATCATCGCTACATTTCTTTCCAGAAGTAAACTCGCTGCTATCCCTGCTAGGGTAACATGACTGAGGGCATCTGCAATTAATGATAGTCTTCTGACAACGACAAACACACCTAATAACGGAGCAATAATTCCGATCATAAGCCCGGTTAAAAAGGCATTTTGTAAAAATTCATAGTGGAAAATTCCTTGAATCATTTTACAACGCCTCCGTGTTCGTGGTTATGCGCAATAATATGCACATCATGGCCATAAACTCTAGACATATCATCCGCTCGATGCTGCTCAAATTCCTTTGTTTCCCCATGAAAATGCAAATGCTTATTCAAGCAGGCAACATGTGAGACTTTATCCGAAATCGTCCCAATATCATGAGTAACTAATAAAAGTGTAATATCACGGCTTTTATTTAAATCACTCAGCATTTGATAAAAATTGCTGACATTCTCAGCATCAACACCTACTGTCGGCTCGTCTAGAATAAGAAGACTCGGTTCACTAACAAGGGCACGTGCAATAAAAACTCTCTGCTGCTGACCTCCAGAAAGTTCACCAATATTTCTGTTGCTAAACCCTTTCATACCGACTGCATCCAATGCTTCGATTACTTTTTGAGCATGTTCTTTTTTGAAAAACTTAAACATCCCAAGCTTTTTCGTCAGGCCGCTCTCAACAACTTCAAAAACGGTGGCAGGAAAGCCTGTGTTGAAGGAATTAGCCTTTTGAGATACATAGCCAATTTTTTGCCAATCTTTAAATTTATTGATTTCCTTACCGAATAAAAAGATGTTCCCTTTTTGGGGTTTTAATAAACCTAAGATCAGCTTCAATAGTGTCGATTTCCCAGATCCATTCGGGCCGACAATGGCTAAAAAGGATCCACTGGGAATGGTGATATTGATGTCCTCAAGGACCACATCTTTTTCATAACGATAGGAAAGTTTTTTTACTTCTATAATTGATTGCATAATCAGCGCATCACCTTTAATTATAAGAATCATTCCGATTTACCTCAAGTAGTATACAATAGGTCATCTTGATTGTAAAGCCGCTACACTTGTAATCATACATTTGATACATAAAAATCTCTAATCACACTCTCGGAGCTTTTTCATACATTAAGGTGAGGAGTGGTGAGAGTGACAATTTTTCAAAGCATCATTAATCATAAAATTAACACGATAACTGCTGACGAACTGATAAAATATGCGAATCAATTTAATATATCAGTGAATAAGCAACAGGCAGTGAAAATTGCCGAATACTTAAGAGGAAAAAATGTTAATATATTTAATGATTCCGAGCGAGCTCAATTAGTGAAGGAAATTGCTAAAACAGCTGGCCCAGCAACGGCACGAGAAGTGAATAAGTTATTTATCCAGTTGACTAAAAACTAAAAAGCTGTGCACTTTGCACAGCTTTTTATTATGATTGACTTATTAAATCAAGCAGTTCCTCATTGAACTTTTGTTCCCTAAGCATATTAATCTCAAATTTATATGGTGCTTTTTTATTATTCTTATCCTCACCGACATAGGGAGTTTCTAAAATTTTGGGAATATCCGTAAGCTGTGGATGGTGGACAATATAATTAAGCGCCTTAAACCCAATATGACCAAAGCCGATATTTTCGTGTCTGTCCTTTCGCATCCCGACTGCATTTTTACTATCATTAATATGCAGTACTTTCAGTTTGTTGATGCCAATGATTTTGTCAAACTCATTTAATACACCATCAAAATCCTCGACAATATTATAGCCAGCATCATGGGTATGGCATGTATCAAAACAAACGGATAGCTTATCACTGTAATTTACTCCATCCATAATCATTGCTAATTCCTCAAAGGATTTCCCACACTCGGAGCCTTTTCCAGCCATTGTTTCCAAAGCAATTTGTACTTGCTCTTTACCCGTCAGCACTTCGTTTAATCCTTCAATAATTTTTTTAATCCCAGCCTCCGTACCAGCACTTACATGCGCACCGGGATGCAGGACGATTTGCTTTGCTCCAATGGCCTCTGTTCTTTCAATTTCTGTTCTAAGAAACCGTACACCCAACTCAAATGTATCCGGGTTCGTTGTATTTCCAATATTGATAATATACGGAGCATGGACGACAATTTCAGAGATTCCATTCTGTTCCATATGCTTGCGCCCTGCTTCAATGTTTAGATCTTCGATTTTTTTTCGTCTTGTATTTTGCGGTGCGCCCGTGTAGACCATAAACGTGTTTGCACCATAGGAAACTGCTTCTTCACTTGCGGCAAGCAGCATATTTTTCCCACTCATCGAAACATGTGATCCTAATTTAAGCATACCTTTTTTCTCCCCGTTTTGTTTATTTTTTTCTTTGCTCAATCCTTCGTTCACGCTTTTTAATTTTATCCATTTCCCATTGCATTTTCTTTTTATAACCTGGTTTTACTTTGGTTGGCTTCTTAACCAAGGACTTCGCTTTTTGATCAGCCTTATCCTCTTGTCTTACACGCGTCTTTCTTTTATTTCGTTCATCGACGGTAACAAATTCGTTATTTTTTAGATCCACATTCTTAAATTGAATCCCCATTTTTTCTAATCGGTTTAATGCATCTTCATCCGATGCCTCATAAATGGTGAGGGCAATACCTGAATTTCCGGCACGTGCAGTTCTCCCCACGCGATGAATGTAAAAATCCAAGTCAGACGGAAGCTCATAGTTGATGATATGGCTGACCCCTTCGATGTCAATACCTCTTGAAGCAAGGTCCGTTGCAATAATATATTGATAATCCAAATCCTGAATCTGCTTCATCATCTGTTTCCGTTCTCGAGGATTTAAGTCACCATGCACACGGCCAACTTTTAACCCCTTTTCATTTAGGAAGTAAGCCACTTCTTCAGCCATCTTTTTTGTATTGGTAAATACAATCGCTAGATATGGATTGTAAGCAAGAAGGGCATCATGAACAAGCTGCTTTTTACTGCGGTGTCTTGATGGCAAAAGATAATGCTCTAAATTCTCTGCCGCTCTTCTTTTTGGTTCGATTTGAACAGTTTTTGGATTTTCCATATACTTTTTAAGGAAAGGTTTTAGTTTTTCTGGAATCGTTGCTGAATAAACGAGCATTTGCAGGTTTTCCGGCATTTTTGCTGCTACTCTATCCAAATCCTCAATAAATCCCATATCTAACATCATATCGGCTTCATCCACAACAAGTATTCCCGCAGTATGAACAAAAAGTGCCTTTTCACTCATGAGGTCATTAATTCTCCCTGGAGTTCCTACTACTATATGGGGCTGAACCTTTAATTTTTCAATCGTCCGATTCTTATCTGTTCCCCCAATATAGCATCTAGTCATAATGGCTTGCTCTGGGCTGCAATGCTCGGTTACCTTTAAAATTTGGTGGTAAATTTGAGAGGCCAGTTCTCTTGTAGGAGCAGTAATGACAGCTTGTACTTCATGTCGTGCAGGGTCAATTTTTTCGAGGATTGGAAGAACATAGGCTAGCGTTTTCCCCGTTCCTGTTTGTGACTGACCAATAGCACTTTCTCCCTTTAAAACGATAGGTATCATCCGTTCCTGAATCTCAGTCGGTTCAGAAAAACCGAACTTCTTAACGGCTTCAAAGATAAATGATTGAAACTTAAAACGCTCAAAACGATTTTCTTTCATATTTTTGCTCCTTATATTTAAAATCTAATGACTTTGGAGTAGTTTTCATACTTTAGCAAGAGCCACACTTTTTATTCCATCCTGCAATTATAGTCAATAACACGGCAAAACTCCAGTTATCTTTCGTTTTAATATCATTTTCTACTTTCTGCTGACTTTTAAACAACTAAATTTAGTCTTTGTCCTGTGTATAATACCTAAACCAATTTATGATAAATGCATAATTTAAACCATGAGGCAATTGAAAGGAGGCAAAGAGATGCAACCAAGACCAAGAATGCCTTTTCAGGGGGGTATGGGCTCAGGACCTTTTGGACCTCGTAGTCAGATGATGAACCCTGGGTTTAGCCCATTTGGCGGTAGGAATCCAATGATGGGTGCTCCTTCCAATCCGTTTGGAGGAAGAAACAACCCCATGATGGGGCAAATGATGGGAAGACCTAATCCTATGAACACAGGCCGTGGGGGATTACTTTCGAAATTCCTCGGAGGAAGAAGCCAAACTGGCGGCCTTATGGGAATGCAAGCAGCAGGAAAAGCAGCATCAGGAGGCGGTGGATTGCTCCAAACCTTGAGTAACCCAGGCGGGCTAACTAGCATGTTGAACAATACGCAGCAGGTGCTAAAGACCGCCCAATCGATTGGACCAATGATTCAGCAGTATGGCCCCATGATAAAAAATCTCCCTGCGATGTGGAAAATTTATAAAGGATTCAAAAACGCTTCAAAAGCAACGGATGAAACAAAAGAAAAAAATAACCAACCAACGGCTGTAGCTGCCGATGAATCATCTAATAATGAAGAACCTATAAATAGAACTCCCAAAAACAAGGAGAAACGTAAGAATAATCAACAGCAGACGCCGTCAAAAAGGAATTCATCCCAAAAAGGCAGTTCAGTTCCAAAAATGTATATTTAAAATAAGAATGCTGGAAACAGCATTCTTATTTTTTCTTCGAAAACGGAAAAGGGAAAATGTATCTTTGTATTATTTATATTAGTTTTATATAATAAGTACATAAATCTATGAATCAATGTTCTTTTTAGGGGGACTTTTAATATGCAGATCATCAAAATTTCACCACGCGGTTATTGCTATGGTGTGGTCGATGCCATGGTTATTGCAAGAAACGCTGCTTTAGATAAAACATTACCACGCCCAATCTACATTTTAGGGATGATTGTTCATAATAAACATGTTACAGATGCTTTTGAGGAAGAGGGGATTATTACCCTTGACGGTAAGAATCGTAAAGATATACTCGATAAAGTTGAATCAGGGACAGTAATATTTACTGCTCACGGAATATCCCCAGAAGTTAGAGAACTGGCGAAAAAGAAAGGGCTAGTAACGATCGATGCGACATGTCCTGATGTGACGAGAACCCATGATCTAATTGAAGAAAAAACAAAAGAAGGCTTTCAAGTAATCTATATCGGAAAAAAAGGTCATCCAGAACCCGAGGGTGCGGTTGGTGTAGCACCTGACATGGTCCACCTGGTTGAAACTCCACTTGATGTCGAAGCATTAACGATCGACTGTGACAAGTTGCTTGTGACAAATCAAACTACGATGAGTCAATGGGATGTAGCTGACACAATGAAAAAAGTTCAGGAAAAGTATCCTCATGCAGAAGTTTATAATGAAATTTGCCATGCCACGCAAATACGCCAAGAAGCAGTTGCAGAACAAGCAACAGAAGCTGATGTAACTATCGTGGTTGGGGATCCGAAAAGTAATAATTCCAATCGTCTTGCACAGGTTTCAGAGGAAATTGCCGGTACAAAGGCTTATCGCATCGCCGATATTACCGAGTTAGACATTGACTGGATTAAAGATGCCAAAAATGTTGCTGTCACATCTGGCGCCTCGACACCAACACCAATAACAAAGGAAGTTATCACATTCCTTGAACAATTTAACCCAAACAATGAAGCTACTTGGGAACGCCGTAAAAAGGTCCAATTAAGCAGAATATTGCCTAAGGTTAAAAAAAATGAAGCTTAAAATACTAATAATCAAAAAGAACCGAGTCCACGGACCGGTTCTTTGCTTTTATACAAATTGAAATGGATCTGTATTTACTTCCGAAGGAAAAATTTCGACGGTGTAACCCGATTCTTGGCACATCTTTTGTAATGTTGCTGTCAGGCCCTTTTTCATAACCTTTTCGACATTATGACCGGGATCAATCATATTCAAGCCCTGCATCTGCGCATCATGGGCTGTGTGATAATAAATATCTCCTGTAACATAAACATCTGCCCCTTGAAACTTGGCATTCATGAAGTATTTATTGCCATCTCCGCCTAAAACTGCTGCTTTTTTAATTTTAGTACTTAAATCACCTACGACACGGACATTTGAAACTTCAAATGCTGTTTTCACTCTTTCCGCAAATTCTCCTAATGTCATTTCTGGAACTTTCCCGATTCGACCAAGACCGAGCACATCTCCTGTGTTCTCAAGCGGGTAGACATCATAGGCCACTTCTTCATATGGATGCGCTTTGATCATCGCGGTAATCGTCTTCTTTAGAAGCGGTTCCGGAACAATGGTCTCAAGTCTCACTTCTTCTACCTCTTCTAACCTGCCTGCCTCTCCAAGAAAAGGATTGGTATATTCACCAGGCAAGAATCTCCCGGTCCCGTTGGCGGAGAATGAACAATGGCTGTAGTTTCCAATAAATCCTGCTCCTGCCTCTCCAAGGATTTTTCTAATAACTTCCGCGTGGCTAACTGGTACAAACACAACTAATTTCTTCAGCTTTGTATCAAAAGTAGGCACTAGTACTTCTGCATCTTGCAGCTCTAGAGCATTTGCAAGAAGGTCATTTACCCCGCCTTTTGCGACATCAAGGTTTGTATGTGCTGCGTAAACAGCAATATCGTGTTTTACTAATTTTTCGATCATTTTCCCTTGAACCGTATCAGTTAGCAAATTCTTAAGAGGACGATAAATAATCGGATGATGGGCGATAATGAGTTGAACATTTTTTTCAATTGCCTCATCAATTACATTCTCCAGAACATCAAGGGCAATCATGATTCGTTCAACTTTTTTATTTAAGCGGCCAATTTGTAAGCCAATCTTATCCCCTTCCATCGCTAAACCTTTGGGTGAAAACTGTTCAAATAAGTGAATAATTTCGTGTCCATTAGGAATCTTCAATCTTAAGAGCCTCCTCTACAAGCTTAATTTTGGCGATGATCTCTTTCCTTTTTTCATTCGTTTCAGACGAATGGGCTGCACCTTCAAGTGCCTCAAAAATACGCAACCAATTTTTCATTTCTGCTGTCCACTTTTTCTTAAAAGTCTGATCTTGCTTTTGTACAAGAAATGGTCCCAATAACAGCCCCATATCAAGATTTTTTTTATAAGGCCTATGAGGGTCTCCTCTTTCACCAATCAAAATCTCGTAGATTTTCCCATCTTCCTCGAGTATTTCTTCGCCAATAAGTTCCCAGTTATTTTCAATCAACCATTTCCTGATTGAAATCGCACTAATATTGGGTTGCAAGACAAGACGCTTGACCGAGGCCAGCTTATCTTTACCATTATCTAATATACTTGCGATTAAGGCTCCGCCCATTCCCGCAATTGTAATACAATCGACTTCTCCCTGCTCAATAACTTCCAGTCCATCACCCAATCTTACGGAAATAACCCCTGCTAACCCTTCTGCTAATACATTCTTCTCAGCCGACTGAAAGGGCCCCATGGCCACTTCACCAGCAATAGCAAATGGTAACCTCTCGTTTTTAGCTAAGTAACAAGGTAAATAGGCATGGTCTGAGCCAATATCTGCAAGTCTTGCATCTTTCGGAACATATTTAGAAACCGCAGCCAATCTTGCTGACAATTTATCTGTATTCAATCCAACCACCACTTTTATATGTAATTTACTAAGTATAAAAAAAGTCCCTTACAAATGCAAAGGACTTTCTTAAAGATATGAGAGTAAAACACTGAACTTAGGTAACTGTCCAGCTCCAGTGCCCAACTGCTAGTGGACTTCGCTCTTCTCCCTACGATAAGTCAAGCACGAATGCGCTAACGCTCTCCGTGTTTCCTTTATCTCAGTCGAAGCGCTCCAGTCCATACGCAGTTAAACGGGCACTTCCAGTTTTCTAATTATTTAAGTGTCGCTAACCAATCTGCCATTGCTGCTGCTTGTTCTTCTTTAACAAGACCTGCTGGCATGCCTGTACCCTTACCTTTTGTAACAAAGGTCATAAGTTCTTTTTTAGAATACTTGCTGCCGACACCTTTTAATGTAGGTCCTACTACCCCTTGATACTGATCGCCGTGACAGCCAATACAAGATTGCTTGTAAATGTCTTCTGGCTTTGATGCGGCAACCTCTGTTTTCTCAGTGCCTTTCCCATTTTCCTTAGCAACTTCTTTCATATCACCAAGACCTTTGAAAGACAAAATTAGAATTAGCACAATTCCAAATGCCATGATGAGAATGTAAGGAATAACTGGATTTCGCTTCATGATATAACCTCCCTTATGTACGAACGTCTGTTAATTATTGAATAAGTCTACAAACAACTACTATTTTACTTGAAAATGAACAGAAGGAAAAGCCCTAAACTTATTTTATCACTATAATCTTAATAAAAAAAGTTGTATTAGCGCCTGAAGCGGAAATCATCAACCAGGTTTAACACGAAGGAGAAAACAAACTAAATTGATATGCCTATTTGCAAAATGAGAGACAATTCAGTAAAATGGATTCAAATAGAGAAAGTGCTTACATTTACTTAATTAGTCCAAATGTTATACTCTTTTAAGAAGTTAACAAAAATAGCCTACTTCAGTTATGAAATAGACTATTCAAGCAAATATTTTATTCTAAGAAATCCTTTAATCGTTTGCTGCGACTAGGGTGCCGTAACTTACGCAATGCCTTTGCTTCAATTTGACGAATACGCTCACGAGTAACACCGAAGACTTTTCCTACCTCTTCGAGTGTACGAGTACGGCCATCATCCAGTCCAAAACGGAGGCGAAGGACATTTTCTTCCCTATCTGTCAAAGTATCCAAGACATCTTCAAGCTGCTCTTTTAATAATTCATAAGCAGCATGCTCTGATGGTGAGGTTGCATCCTGATCTTCAATAAAATCACCGAGGTGGGAATCATCCTCTTCACCAATAGGTGTTTCCAGTGATACAGGCTCTTGGGCAATTTTCAATATTTCCCTAACTTTATCAGGCGTTAAATCCATATCTTCACCAATTTCTTCCGGTGTTGGCTCGCGGCCAAGATCCTGAAGTAGTTGACGTTGAACACGAATCAGTTTATTTATGGTTTCAACCATATGCACAGGAATACGAATGGTCCTTGCTTGGTCTGCAATCGCACGTGTGATTGCTTGGCGGATCCACCATGTTGCATAGGTACTAAATTTAAAGCCTTTTCGATAATCGAACTTCTCAACAGCTTTGATTAGACCCATATTACCTTCTTGAATAAGGTCAAGAAACAGCATTCCACGACCTACGTACCGTTTTGCAATACTTACTACAAGTCGGAGGTTTGCTTCAGCAAGACGTCGTTTTGCTTCTTCGTCACCTGCTTCAATTCGGTTAGCCAGTTTAATTTCTTCTTCAGCAGAAAGCAAATCAACACGGCCGATTTCTTTTAAGTACATACGAACCGGATCATTAATCTTAACCCCGGGTGGGACGCTAAGATCATTTAGATCAAATTCATCATCATCACCTTTAGCTATTTGCTTAGGATTTGGATCTTCTTCACTTTCACCAACTAATTCAATACCTTGATCACCGAGGAACTCGTAAAATTCGTCCATTTGGTGTGAGTCTAGTTCAAAATTAGCCAATTTCTCAGCAATATCATCATAGGCAAGGACGCCGGTTTTTTTACCCAGTGCCGTTAACTGGTCTTTCACTTGTTCAAAAGTGAATTCATTCTCCACTTCTTTTGAACGGGCTGATTTTTCAGCAGCCATATGTGCCCCTCCTTCCAGAATCAAAGACAGTAAAATGGAATCTATAGAGATTTACGCAATTGAATGATTTCCATTGCAATTGCAGCAGCTTTGCCATGATCACTTTGTCGCTCCGCTTCTTTTAGTTCCACTTCTTTTTCTTTTATCTTTAACAATTTTTGATAATTCAACACCTGTTTGATATAATCAGTTAATTCTTGACTGCTTAGCTCGTCGTTTATAGACATCATTTCAATATTGGCAACCATTCTTCTAAGATTATCATCTTGAATATAAGATAAAAACGTACTTGAATCAGGTTCGAAATGATCCTCATAAAATCCTAACAGATAAGTTATTATTGCCTGATGTTCATCGATATTAAACGTGTTTCCCTGTAATAAATCTTGCACTTTATAAGCAACATCTCGATCTTTTAGCATATGAGCGATTAATCGCCTTTCCGCTGTGTAATGTTTCGGTTTAAGCTCACTTTCTTTTTTAGGGATTACAATAGGTTTATTAACAGGCTGGTTTTTTCCGGATGTATTTCTTTTATCAGCAAAGAACATCTGCATTTGCTGCTGTTTTAATGCATCTAATGAAAGTGAAAACTCTGCTGCAAGCTGCCGCAAATAATGATCTCTTTCAACCGCTTTATTCAAATTGCTAATTTCTTTAATTATCACTTCGATATAGGCAAGCCTATCTCCTTCTTGCTGAAGATTTTTACCTCTGCGAAAGTAAAGAAATTTGAACGCCATCCACGTTAGACTTGCACCGATAACTTCATTACGGAATTTTTCGGGGCCGTGCTTTTTAATATATTCATCGGGATCCATGCCATCTGGCATCATCGCAACTTTTATCTGAAAGCCTGCATTATTGAGATGATTCCCAGCTCGAAAAGCAGCTTCAATTCCCGCCTTATCTGAATCGTAGCAAATGGTTACGGATTGGACACTTTGCCTTAAAAGGGCTATATGTTCATCTGTCAAGGATGTCCCCATCGTGGCAATGCCATTTTCCACACCCGAACGATCTGCGGATATGACATCAGCAAATCCTTCCAATAAAACAGCGTATTGCAATTTTTTTAAACTTGGCTTGGCATTATGATAATTATATAAAATTTTACTTTTATTAAAGATTGGTGTTTCAGGACTATTTAGATATTTGGGCTCTTCGGCCCCTAGTGATCTGCCTGAAAACGCAACCGTATTACCATTTCGGTCAAAAATTGGAAACATAATCCGATCCCTAAATCGATCGAAGAAAGACCCATCCCTTTCACGTTTGATAATTAATCCGGCTTTCTCCATCCATTCAGGCGGGAAATCTCTTTTAGACAGAAATTTATAAACAAAATCCCATGAATTTAGGGAATACCCAATTTGAAATTTATCAATCGATTCTCGTGTAAATCCTCGGCTTAGCAGATACTCCAAAGCGTGCTCGCCTTCTTTTGTATTTACAAGCAAGTGATGGTAAAATTTCTGTAATAGCTCATGAGCCCCAAGAAAAGCTTGGTGCTCTTTAGAAACCTTTTTCTCACCATGCCCCCCAGACAAATTAATTTCAAGGTCAATATTTACCTTTGAAGCTAGTTTAAGGGCTGCTTCCTGAAAGGAAATACCTTCAAGTTCCATTAAAAAAGAAAAAACATTACCGCCAGCGCCACAGCCAAAACAATGGAAAATTTGTTTATCAATTGATACTGAAAATGATGGGGTACTTTCTCCATGGAATGGACATAATCCGAAGTAATTTCGCCCCTGTTTTTTCAGTTGAACATAATCGCTGATTACTTCGACAATATCAACAGCCTGACGAATTTGATCAATCTTTTCTTCGGCAATGCGCTCTGCCATGAAAACAACTCCATTTGTACTATCAGGTATTCGGCAGGCAATCCTTAAATTCCTGCAAATTTCGACAAAATTTTTGTTAATTCTGGCGTAAATCTTGATCGACCTTCCCTTTGATAGGGTTTTGGTCCTTTCCCGTTATATCTCCCTTCCCATCGCTACCATATTTTCTGTGTACATATGTAGAATTTTCTTCTTTCATATGGTAATTCTAGGAAGCGACAAAGAGAGAAAAGTGGTACCAAACTTGGATACTATTTCGACAATCTCTGCCCCGGGCATGAATCTGCATCGACATAAATAGTCGGATTGCCTTTCACATAAGTATTAATTCTACATCTCTCCGCATATTCCTTCTTTAAGTAATAACTTTTATAAAAGGTTTTATGTCGAATTCTTTTTAGGGGGTTCCCTTGACATCTAACAATAAATAGTTTATTCGTTCACAAGCAAGTCTAAACCTAAAAAGAAATATTTTTATCACAATTTTTTATTATAGTACATTTATTATCATTTTACCATAACTTTTTATTATTATTATTCCACTTTCTATCAGAAGAAAACACATAAT